>JBEKLO010000022.1:0-67057 GCA_050010155.1 Terriglobales bacterium | reverse complement strand
GCGGCATGAAACAGCGCGTTGGATTTGCGCGCGCCCTGGTAGTGGAACCCGAAGTTTTATTCATGGATGAGCCTTTCTCGGCGCTCGACGTACTCACGGCCGAAAACCTGCGCAACGAGTTACTTGAGCTCTGGCTGGGAAAGAAGATGCCGACGAGCGCCATTTTCATCGTTACGCACAATATCGAGGAAGCGGTGTTGCTGGCGGATCGGGTCATCGTCCTGGCAAGAAATCCGGCATGGGTGCGCGCTGATTTTCCCATCGAACTGACCCATCCTCGCGATCGCAAGTCGCCGCGCTTTGTGGAACTGGTGGATTACATCTACAAGATCATGACGCAGCCCCAACTTGCTTTGCCGGTGCCTGACGCTACTGCAGCCGTGCCAAAGCCTGTTCGCCAGAAATATCAGATGATTCCGCATGCGCGCGTTGGAGGCATCGCGGGGCTTCTCGAACTGTTGCAGGACCGCGGCGGAAAGGAATATCTTCACCGTCTTTCCGAAGTCCTCATCATGGACGCGGAAGACCTACTCCCGATCATTGAGGCTTCGGTGCTGCTGGGCTTCGCTACGTTGACAGAAGGTGATGTGCAAATTACGGCTGAGGGTGCTCGCTTTGCGGAGGCCGACATTCTCACCCGCAAGATTCTTTTCCGCCAGGCCGCGCTTACCCACGTCGTAATCCTGCAGCAGATTGACAGCATCCTGCACGCCAAGACGGATCACTCGATTTCACAAGAGTTTTTCTACGACATTCTCGACGAGCATTTCAGCCAGGATGAAGTGGAGCGGCAATTCGATACGGCCATGAACTGGGGCCGCTACGCTGAGATTTTCGATTACGATCGCGAAGCACACCGCTTGGTGTTGGCCGAGCCGGTGGGAGAGCCGCATCCGCCAACCACCACTCCGGTGCAGTCGTGAAACGTCCGCAACGAATCGCATTTCGTCCCCTGGTCCGCATCTGGTCGGTGCTGCCGCGCGCGAGCGTGGCTGGGCTGCCGGATCTCGTAATGTTTTCGGGCGGGCTTGCGCTCTTCTATGGCATCGTAGAAATCGGACGCAACTGGCTTGGTCCCTTCCGTCCTCAAGTTGAGATCAGCCGCACCCTGGGCGCGCTCCCCGTCTATGCCGGATACTCGCTGCTGCGCATCGCCCTGGCTTATGTGCTGAGCCTGCTGTTCGCGGTCGGTTACGGGTACGTTGCCGCTTATCGCCCGCGCGCCGAACGTTTCATGATTCCGTTGCTCGACGTTCTGCAGTCCATTCCTGTGTTGAGCTTCCTTCCGGGTGTGATGCTGGCCATGGCTGCGCTTTTCCCCGGACGTCAACTGGGCGTCGAGTTGGGGGCAGTCCTGCTCATTTTTACCGGCCAAGTCTGGAACATGGCCTTCAGTTTTTATGCCTCGCTGAAAAGTATTCCGCGCGAGATGCGGGAAGCGGCCACGATTTATCGCTTCAACTGGTGGCAGCGCTTCCTGCAGATCGAACTGCCTTTTGCCACCATCGGACTAGTGTGGAATTCGATGATGTCGGTTGCCGGGGCATGGTTTTTCCTGATGGCCTGCGAGCAATTTGGCGATTTCCGGCTGCCCGGGCTTGGATCGTACCTTCAGGCGGCTGCCGACGACGGGGATACTCGCTCCATACTTCTGGGGATTGTCACGATGGTCGCCGTGATCGTGCTGATCGACCAGTTGGTGTGGCGTCCGGTGATTGCCTGGGCTGAGAAATTCAAAATGGAGCAAGTGGAAAGTGCGAGCATTCCGACTTCATGGGTGCTTGATTTTCTCCGGCGTTCGCGGGGCGTCGCATTTTTTCGCAAGCGGGCAGTTCGTCCCCTCCGGGAGCAGATGGTGCATTATTTTGCGCCGCGGCAGGAGGTTCGCGCCGAAACGGTTGGCGAGAGCGGCGCACTTTTGTGGCTCTGGCGAGGCGTGGGGGTCGTTGTTCTCGGCGCAATTGGCTACGCCATGGTGCGGGTAGTGATGATCTTGACGGGACTGCACGGCTCCGATTTCCGCCAGATTGGCATCGGTCTTTTTGCAACCTGGCTACGCGTGAATGTCACGCTTCTGCTGGGCGCGCTGTGGACGATCCCGGCCGGTGTCGCCATCGGATTCAATCCGCGACTGGCGCGGATCGCGCAGCCGCTTACGCAAATTGCCGCTTCGGTTCCGGCTACGGCGGTGTTTCCGGTGGTACTGCTGGTTCTGATTCGCCTCGGTGGAGGCCTGGGCTTTGGCTCGATCGTTCTGCTACTGCTCGGCACGCAGTGGTACATACTGTTCAACGTGATCGCCGGCGCGATGGCTATTCCAACCGATCTGAAGGAAGCAGCTAGCGTTTTCGGCATCCGCGGCTGGGAGCGTTGGCGGAAGCTGATACTGCCTGGGATCTTTCCGTTTCTAGTCACGGGGATGATCACGGCGTCAGGCGGCGCGTGGAATGTCAGCATCGTTGCCGAATATGCGCATCTCAAAGGTCAGGTTTATTCGACGGTAGGCATCGGCTCCATGATTTCCGCGGCCACGGACGCCAAGAATTTCAATCTGCTGCTTGCCAGTACGATTGCGCTGGCCGCTGTGGTGGTGACTACGAATCGGTTGCTCTGGCGGCGGCTATATCGTCTGGCCGAGACCCGCTTCAAACTGGAAGGGTAAACCGCGCTCGATTCGGACAGACGGTCTTTGCTAAATCTGCCCGGCTGTTAAACAATGAGTAGTTACATGGATTGCGGCGGCCTGGTCTCGATTTCGCTGCCGCGCCAGAAAACACGCAAGGAGCCTTCATGCCCGCTACCGGAGAACTAATCCGCCTCATGAATTACATTGACGACATCGCAACCACCCTGCGCCGCATCAGCGCCAGCATTCCAGCTATGACCAAGGAGGAGTCCGCCCGCCTGGGAGAATATATCCGCAAGTCCGAGCCGAGCTATGAGAGCGTCGTGCAGCACCTCGAGCGAGCAGGCAAAGAGGGCAAGGAGTGACAGAGGTTCGACAGGTCGTCGAAACGATTGCTGTTATCGGCGGCGGCGTCATGGGCCGGGGAATTGCACACGCAGTGGCTCTGGGCGGGTATCGCACCATCCTCGAAGACCTTTTTCCGAACACGCTGCGCCAGGCCGAGAAGGAAATCCGAGCCCACCTCGACCAAGCCGTTGAACTTGGCAGTGTTCATGCTGCTGACGCCGACGCGGCTTTTTCGCGCATCGAGTATGCCGGTTCGGTGGACGAAGCCGCGCGCCAGGCCGATCTCGTCATCGAAGCGGTTCCCGACGAGATGGAGTCGAAGCTGGAAATCTTTATCATGCTCGATAAGTTCTGCCGTCCGGCGACGATTTTGGCCGCGAATACGTCGCGGCTCAGCGTGACGGAGATTGCGAGTGCCACGTACCGCGCCAAGCAGTGTGTCGGCATGCGTTTTGTGAATCCCGTACACGCGATGAAAGGCCTCGAGATTGTGCGCGCGTCCGAAACCGATGACGAGACTCTAGCTGCCGCTGTCGAGGTTGGCAAGCGCATGGGGAAAGAAGTTAAAGTGTTACATGAGGTACCGGGCGTTATTAGCGGTCGTATCGGGTGACAAGCTATCAAGGCCCTGGAGCATTCTACCGACTTTGGGTCTGAGTCTGCTGGGCGAAGAATACATGCCAGCCGCCATGTTCCCAGAGATAAGAGTCCGAATAAAACTTGATTTGTGGCTTGCCGTCCGAATTTGTCGCGCTGGATTTCCCGTACGCGACTGCCAGGTTGCCGTGCAGCAGAACTGTGATCTGTGGCATCTCTGGAATCGCAGGATTCTTACCTCGATTCTTCTCTGCTAGTTCCAGTTCGCCTGCGAGGTCGAGAAGGTCGCCGGTTCGGAGGATTTCCGTGAAACTGGGCGCTAGAAGACAGCGCTCGAAGTCCGTGTCCCCTCGTATGTAAGCGCTGTTCCACGCATCCTCGAGTTGCAGAACGGTCGCAACATCTCGGTGTTGATGCATCAGAGCTGGCTGCTTGCAAACATTTTCAGCAGAGAGCTGCGAAGGAACGAGAAGCAAGAGAAGCGTGGGCGTCAGAATGAATGTTGGAAGCACCATATATTAATTTGCCGTCTTCTGTGTCTGATGTTCATCGCTGACACCTTTAACTATCGGTTCTATCTTGCGAAAGCGAACTCCTGAAAGGCGCGACGCGGAGTGCGGAACTTCCGCGTCGCCCCGATGGTTACTGGTTTATGTCCTGCTTTGCCTCCAGTTTCTTCTGCAGCCCACCCAAGTAGTTCTTCTGGTTATCCGGAGCCGCCGCCATAGACAGCTGCATTTCTTTCGTGGCGTCGTCAAACTTGCCCTGCGCGGAGTACATACGGGCTAGTCCCGTATGCACGAACCACTGGTCGGGATGTTTTTTCGCATTTTCGCGGAAGATCGCGAACGCTTCGTCATTGCGCTTTTCGCCCATCAACTGGCGAGCGTATTGATGGAGCTGCAACGGGTTGGCAAGATCCAACGCCTTCTTCTGCGCCATTGCGGCGTCGTCTTTGCGATTGAGCGCCGTCAGTACATTCGCCTTGGTCGTCTCATTGTCGTAGCGGTCTTCGTTTTCTATGGACTTGTTGGTGTACGTCAGCGCCTCGTCGAGATCGACTTTTTCCGCCAGCAGGTAGTTGGCCGCATCGTCCCAACTCTGCCACGTGTACTGCGAAAGATTGCGGAGTTGTTTCTTCAGGCTGGCCTCGACCACATCGTGCACGTCAACCGAAACCTTGAAGGGGACGGCGACCTTCTCCCATTCCATTTCAACGAGCGCCGAATTCGCTTGCAACTGATCGAAGTCGTAGGTCAGTGCATTATGCATGTCGGCGGCCTTTGGCTTCACCGTCACGCGCAGAGCATCTTCTTTCTCGTCGTAAGTAAACGAGCCCCACGAGGTCGAGTTCTTGGAAAAAATAATCGTCCATTCGTCGGCGTTTGGGATCATGTGCAACCCGTAGGTCCCTTTGTCGAGCGGTTTGCCTTCGACCATCACTGGGTCGCTAAAGGTGATCGTCGTGTTGATGTTGGCTCCCGCGCGCCACACTTGTCCGTAGGGGACTAACCCGCCCCATATCTTGCGGTCATTTACGAGGGGCCGGTGATAGCTGATCGTGATATCGGTGATGCCGACGCGTTGGGAAACCTCGGCATGCTGGCTTGGCAGCGGCAGATCGAGCACCAACGATTGTGCCGACGCTGTGAGCGATGCGGCGGTTATCAGCAGGCAGAACAGGGCTAGTGGCAAAGATGCTTGACGCGGTTTTCCAAACATTTCTCGAAACATGGGAATGCCTCCTTCGATGTGCGTTCTTTGCATTGTGTGAAACGGGCCGCGAGTCGCGGGCCCACCCCTGGTTGGCCTCTTAGACGCGCTCTGGTTCCGATGGTAAGCAGGGTAACGGATTTTGCTTCGAGAAACGCGTGTTGGACGGTCCCAGCTAACCCCGGTGCCAGTTGCAACGTCTAACGGCACAGGTGACGTGTGTTTTTTGGAACCGCGCCGCACCTCATGTCGTACTAGACAATATAGGGTGCAGGAGATTGCATGGGACGGGCTTTGCCTTCCGGCCCATGACGGCCTGACGATGAAACTATGCGGATGCTGATCGAAATCGTGCGACAGTCGGTCGCTACGCTCTGGGCACACAAACTGCGTTCGTTTCTCACCATGTTCGGCATTGCCTGGGGCGTCGGATCACTGCTCCTGCTGGTCGGCTTGGGCGAGGGCTTTCGCAGTGGGCAGGCGAAGCAACTGAAGAATCTGGGTCAGGACATCATGTTCACTTTCCCGGGCCGTGTTCCGGCCGTGGAAGGCAGCACGCAGTCCGGGCAGACTTATCATTTCACCTATGCGGACTACCTCGCCATTCGCAACGAGGCTCGCTCGCTTAAGTACGTTTCTCCCGTGCTCAACCGCGAGGACATTCGCGCCGTTAGCGATTATGGTTCCACCAACGGCCAGGTTTTTGGAGTTGCGCCCGAGTATAACCAGATCCGGAACGTTCCCGTCGGACCGGGCCGGTGGTTCAACGACGAAGACAATAGCGAGACCCGTCGCGTGGCTGTGGTGGGATGGGAACTTCTGAAGAACATATTTCCCGGGCGCCCGGCGGTGGGCTCGGCGATTCTGCTGAATGGGATCCGCTTTGAGATTGTCGGTGTGCTCAGCAAAGTTGGACAAGACGGCAATAACGGCACCAACGCTCGCATCTTTATTCCGATCGAGACCATGCGCAATCTGTTCCGGCTGAAAGAGCAGAACACGGAAGACGCCATTTCGTTCCTGAACTACCGCCCCTTTACACCTGCCAATCATTTGGCGGCGAAACAGGAAGTCCACGAGATTATTGCTCGGCGCCACGGCTTCGACCCGAAACTCGAAGAATCATTTGAGGACTGGGACACGATCGAGAACAACCAGCGCGTTGCCAGAATTTTCGACGGCATGGACTATTTTCTCGGGGTGGTCGGGGTGATCACGCTCGCCCTCGGCGCGATCGGCATTATCAATATCATGCTCGTGTCTGTCACCGAGCGGACGCGCGAGATCGGACTGAGGAAGGCGCTCGGCGCTACTCACCGCGCGATTCTGACCCAGTTTTTTGTGGAAGGCGCATTCCTGACCGCACTGAGCGGCGGGATCGGGCTGGCCATCACTACCGCATTAGTCACGGTGCTCGGGGCTTTGCCGTCGCCCGAAGGATTCGATACTCCGCGCATCGTTCCGTCGTCAGCTGCAATTGCCATTCTGTCGCTGGCGCTGGCTGGAATCGTTGCTGGACTCTATCCAGCGCGTCAGGCCGCGCTGCTGCAACCGGTGGAGGCTTTGCGCCAGGAGTAGCGGCCCCAGGAGTAGCAGTCAAGGACTAGCGGTCAAGGAGACTGATTATGTTTCTCGAACTCGCCCGGCAGGCCTACAGCGCATTGCGGCACAACCGTCGCCGCAGCATTCTTACCATGCTGGGCATGGCTTGGGGCATTGCAACCGTTGTGCTGCTGCTCGCCTACGGCTCTGGGTTCGAGCGCGGCCTCTGGGTCGCTTTTCGTTCGTGGGGCACGAACCTGGTCTTCATCTTTCCCGGACGCACCTCGCTGCAAGCGGGCGGCACCAAGGCTGGCAGCGAAATTAAACTCACCGTCAACGACCTCGAATACCTGCAGGCCGAGGTGCCGCTACTGAAGCGCATCTCGCCCGAATCACTCAAACAGAGCACGATCGCCTTTGGAACGCGGAGCGGCAGTTACGGAGTCAGCGGAGTGTATCCGTATTATTCGCGCATGCGCCGTATGGACATCGCGGACGGCACATTTTTCACCGAGCTCGACGAGAACACGCGGAGCCGCGTGGTGATCCTCGGTGCCGACGTCAAGAAAAAGTTGTTCTCAGGCGAGAATGCGCTGGGCGAAAAAGTGCGGATCGACGGCATTTCCTACGAAGTCGTCGGCGTGCTCAAGCACGTCATCCAAAATGGCGATGACGACATGAATAGCCATTTATATATCCCATTCAGCGCCATGAGCGACCTTATCAACACTTATAACCTCAACTCGATCGCCATGGAATACGAAGGGGACCACGAGAAAGTCGCCGAGTCTGTGCGCCGGTCCATGGCTTTTCACCATGACTTCGATCCCAAGGACAAGCGGGCCGTGTTTGTGTTCGATGTTTTTGCCGATCTGCTCGACCTGCGTGTGATCACCACCGGCATCAAGATTCTGCTTGGTTTTATCGGACTGCTGACGCTCGGCATCGGTGGCGTTGGCCTGATGAATATCATGCTGGTCTCCGTCACCCAGCGCACGCGCGAGATTGGCGTTGAAAAAGCGCTTGGGGCGCGGGGTTGGCACATCCTTGTCCAGTTTCTCGCAGAAGCCCTCGTGATTACCCTGCTGGGTGGGATTGCCGGCGTGGTGCTTGCGTATATCGTTTCATGGTCGGTTGGATCGCTCACCCTGTGGAGCGCCTTTGTGGAGAATGGCAGCGAAGGCGACATTCATCTCACCATCGACTCCGCCACTCTGATTGCCTCCACGCTGATCCTCGGATTTGTCGGCGTGGTCAGCGGCATGTTGCCTGCCATAAAGGCCTCGCGGCTCGATCCTATCGAGGCGCTGCGCTACGAATAAGAAGTTGTCAGGTCTCAGGTGCCAGGTCTCAGGCGAAACCCAAAGAATCTCCGCATAGCCGCACCCTGAGTAGAATGGGTACGTGTCCGACTGCGGCAAACTTGGGATGGTTCAGGAACACCTCCGGCTCTACGAGCATCCGCTGCTCGCTTTTTCGGCGCGGTCGAATAATGGCCTTATCGAAGTGCTGATCGATCTGAAGAACTCCTCTATTCCGGTGCACACCTACGTGCTTCCAATTCATCCACGGGACCTCGAACATCCCCAGTTTGCGTGGCATTTGCAGCGTCAGCTTTATGATGGTCTGCACGATTATTTCGTCGAAATGTTCGTCCGCACTCCACAGGATCGCGTTGTGCCGGGCGATTCGACGCCGGGTGAAGAGGGAAGTTAGGCGCCTTGTCCGTCCGCGAACAAATCGAGCAGGAGATTCGTCTGCGCGGCCCCATCCCGTTTTCTCGTTACATGCAGATTTGCCTCTACGATCCCACCCATGGTTACTATTCTGCTAACGCTGAACAGTTCGGCAAAGCTGGAGATTTCTACACTTCGAGCGACGTGCACGCCGTTTTCGGACGGTTGCTGGCGCGGCAGTTTGACGAAATCTGGCGATCGCTCGACCGCCCTCCTGAAATCGAGATCCTCGAACTGGGCCCGGGTCGAGGCTTGTTTGCGCGCGATGTGCTGGATTGGTCGAACAAGAAGTTCGGGGATTTCTTCGGCGCCCTCACTTACACTCTGCAGGAAACTTCGCCCGCGTTGCGAGCAAGACTCCAGGGAACTCTGGGGCAGCATCTCGATGCCGGCCGAGCCGTAATCGCCGCCATCACAGAGGAACGGCCCGCCGGCTCCTGCCGGGCTCTCGCGCCCGAAACTCCATTGATTATTTTCGCCAACGAATTCTTCGATGCTCTTCCCGTTGAGATTCTCGGCCCACACGGCAAACTTCATATCGCGCTCGAAGATAATCGCCTGCATGAAACTTGGCTCCCGCCGCTTGCTGAAGAACTGGATTTCCTCGACCGCTTCGGAGTCCATCCCGAACCGGGAGAGCGGATCGAAGTGCCCGTCGTCGCGCAGGATTGCGTGCGGCAAGTCGCGAAGCTTATCCGCCGCGGCTTGCTGCTCATCGTAGATTACGGTTACACACGCAAGGAGCAACTCGCAGGCCGGTATCGGGGGACGCTCATGGCGTATCGCCAGCACTCCGCGAGTCCGGACGCCTATCAGGCTCCGGGCGAGCAAGATTTGACCGCCCACGTCAATTTCACCGCGCTAGCCGCTGCATGCAAGAGCGCCGGAATGCGCTGCGAGAACCTGCTCACGCAATCGCAATTCCTGATGGGCATTGGCGAGAACAATCAGTTTGCCGATGCCTTCGAAGATTGTCGCGTCCCGCAAGAACGGGCCAAAGTGGCTCTGCAGCTTAAGCATCTGGTCACTCCCGTGGGCATGGGAGAAACGTTTCAAGTATTGATGGCTAGCCGAGGCATCGACGGTGAGAAAATAGCTGCGCTGAGCGGACTGAGGTTCGGACACGGATCCGAACCGTTAGCTATCAGCTCTGAGTGAAAGCCTTTGGACGTCCCTCGCTAAAAGGCTCAGTACTAACGGTATGCACCATTTTCGTTGCATTTAACACTCCTGAAATATCTTTTTAGTAAACTGTACGAGATGAGCCTGCCTCGCATCTCGCGTTTTGCGCTCCCGCTGCAGGTCGCTGCCGTCTGCTACCGGCGGGTCAATGCGCATGCCGAGTTTCTGCTGGTGCACACCAACGGCGGCAGCAAGTGGACGTTTCCCAAAGGAGCTCCCGAACCTCGCCTGTCGCACAGCCAGGCCGCGGAACGCGAGGCCAAGGAAGAAGCGGGCGCCATCGGCGTGATTGAACCCCGCCACTTTCACATCTACGTGCACTCCAAGGGAGTCTTCTGGCAGCCGGGCGGCGTGCAGGAGTATGTGGTCAAAGCTTTCCTGATGGAAGTCCGCCAAACCCGTCATCCCGAAGAAGACGATCGCGACCCGACCTGGTTCGATCCCGAAAGAGCGCGCGTGATCCTGGCCAAAGGGCGCGAAGTGAAATACGCGCACGAACTCCAAACGGTGATCGACCGGGCGCTGGAGCACATCGGCGTAGCGCGCGCGGCTGTGGCTCGCTGAGATCTGAGTGGGGACGGACATTTCGACCGTCCAAGCGCTCAATAGCGACTACGCTTCTCAATCGCAATATCTGCTCTGAGCACAGCGCTCTCACCAAAGATTTCCCTGCGCATGGCCGCGAAATCAGGCCAGTCGCCGGTCGGCCGAGACGATCCTTCTGGAACAATGCGGGCGATTACCTTGTCGCGCTCCAGGAGTTCGACAGTTTTGCCAGCACGCAGCCATGTTTTCAGGCGCTCGGCGTCCGCGAATTGGCGAATATTTACGCTACGCATTTTACGAATTGTGGGACTTTCAGCCTAATGATCCCACCATCGCTGAAAGCTGACAACTGAGAGCTGAGAGCTAAACCCTCCCGTCCGCTATATTTAACTAGAGACATCCATGATCCAACTTTCGGGCGCCGGCAAGCGCTATGGCCACAAGCTTTTGTTCGAGAAGGCCGACTGGCTGATCACGCCAGAATCCCGCGTCGGCCTGGTCGGGGCCAACGGTACCGGCAAGTCCACCATCATGAAGATCCTGGCCGGGACCGAGTCGCTCGACTACGGTTCGATCTCGCGGGCCAAGGGTATTTCCAGCGGATACCTTCCACAGGACGGCCTTACCCTGACCGGCCAGGCGATTTTCGCCGAGTGCATTTCTGTGTTTGCCGACCTCCATGCCATCGAGAAGGAGATGGAGGCGCTTACCCGCAGCATGTCGGAACTCGACCACGAGAGCGTGGAATACTCGAATGTTGCCGACCGGTATCAGAAACTCGAACACGAATTCGTGGCTCGCGACGGATACACCCTCGAAGCGCAGGTCGGGCAGGTGCTGACCGGACTTGGCTTCCGCCGCGACGACTGGACGCGCCGGACGGAAGAGTTTTCTGGCGGCTGGCAGATGCGCATCGCCCTGGCCAAACTTCTGCTGCAAAAGCCGAACCTGTTGCTGCTCGACGAGCCCACCAACCACCTCGATCTTGAAGCCCGTAACTGGCTGGAAGAGTACCTGACCACCTATCCCTACGCGTTCGTTCTGATTTCTCACGACCGCTATTTTCTCGACATTACCGTTAAGCGCATCGTGGAAATCTGGAACAAGCAGATGCACTTCTACGCCGGCAACTACGATCAATACCTGGCGGGCAAGGCCGCACGCAAGGAGCAACTCGAATCTGCATACAAGACGCAGCACGACCGCATCGAGCAACTCGAAGTCTTCATCAACCGCTTCCGGTATACGGCGACCAAGGCGAAGCAGGTGCAAAGCCGCATCAAAGAGCTCGAAAAGATGGAGCGGATTGAGATTCCGGAGGAAGAAAAGACCGTCCATTTCTCGTTCCCGCAGCCGAAACCGAGCGGACGCATCGTCGCCGAATTCGCGAATGTCGCGAAAAGTTACGGCGAGCTCGGGGTCAACGAACACAAAGTATTTACGAACGTTACCTTCATGATTGAGCGCGGCGAACGGATCGCCTTGGTTGGAGTCAACGGGGCAGGGAAATCAACGCTGATTAAGCTGCTCGCGCAGCAAGAGAAACTGAGTGCGGGCGCATACAAACTCGGCCATGAAGTGCATCTCGACTACTTCGCGCAGGACCAGTACAAGGAACTCGACCAGGAAGCGCGTATTCTCGACGATCTAGGCGACCTTTCGCCTGCCTCGACGCAAACCCAGTTGCGCAGCCTGCTCGGCTGTTTTCTTTTTTCGGGCGACGATGTATTCAAACGGATTGGGGTACTCTCCGGGGGAGAGCGGAATCGCTACGCGCTGCTGAAAATGCTGCTCCACCCTGCCAACTTCCTGTTGCTCGACGAGCCTACCAATCACCTCGACCTCCGCGCCAAAGATGTTCTGCTCGAAGCGCTGATGAAGTACACGGGCACGGTCGTCTTCGTTTCGCACGACCGCTATTTCATCGACAAGCTGGCCACGCGCGTGTTCGAAATCGGCGACGGCAAAGTCGAGATCTATCCGGGGAATTACGAAGACTACCTCTGGCGCAAGCAGGGAAGAGATGCGGTTGCAGAAGAAACACCGAAGCCGCACGCTCCCGTACCCGCGCCTTCATCCGTGCCCGTGAACGGAGACCGCGCGTCCAGCGCCGATGCATCTGAATCCAAAAGCAAGCGCATGAATCCGATCAAGCGCCAGCAGATGGAAGACCGGTTGCACGAGATCGAAGAAGAGATTGCCCGCGCCGAAGCCGCGATCGCCTTGTGTGAAACGGAGCTGCAGAGCTTTGTTAGTGCGGAAGAGACGCATCGGCAGACTCAGCAATTGGCTCAGCAGAAGAGCGATCTGCAGAAGTTGATGAAGGAATGGGAAGAATTGTCTGGGGCGCTGCAGTAAGCCGACAGCCGAGAACTGGTCTATCCGCCCTGCTTTAATTCGTTCAGGACCTGGCGCGCGATTTCTTTGAGCGTTTCGAATACGCCGACGCCCTGGAAGGCCACGGCCTCTATCACCGGTTCGTTCTTCTTTCGCAATTCCCTGGAGAGAGCATCCACGGGCATTACATTGGGTAGGTCGCGTTTGTTCAACTGCAGGACGTAGGGAATCTTGTTGAAGTCGTAGCCGTGTTCTTTCAGGTTGGCCATCAGGTTGTCGAGGGCCTCGACGTTGGCGTCCATGCGCTCCTGCTGGGAATCGGCCACGAAAACGATGCCGTCCACCCCTCGCAGAATCAGCTTGCGGCTGGCGTCATAAAAGACCTGTCCTGGAACCGTATACAGGTGAATGCGCGTCTTAAAGCCGCGCACCGTACCCAGATCGAGCGGGAGGAAGTCGAAAAACAGGGTGCGATCAGTCTCGGTGGCGAGCGAGATCATCTTGCCCTTCTGTTGTTCGGCTGTTTTCTGGAAGATGAACTGCAGATTCGTCGTCTTGCCGCCTAACCCGGCGCCGTAGTAGACGATCTTGCAGTTGATCTCGCGTGCTGCGAAGTTGATGAAACTCAAAAGGCTTCCTCAGAGACTCCTGCGAAAAAGACCCTCGCGAACCACTCCCTCAAGGCGCGAGCCTCTCGCTACAAATCCAACTGAATCTAGTATCGGTTCCTGCTGGTTTTTATACCACACCGGAAGGCTCTGGTGCAGGTTACCCAGGTTACTGAGTTTGTTTCCTAGATGCTTTCGTGCCGTCAGGCGCGCCCTTCATGGACTAAATCCCGCATTCCTTCAAGACCCTGAATGCCTCGGCTAAAGACGTGCCCTATCCAAAACCGATTTATCGCGGCGTCGGCAGAGGATAATATCCTGTTTTCGCATAGACCTTCACGCCCGGGTGCCCATGCACTTGCACGTCAATGTCCCGGTAGCCTCCGACCGCCGACTTGGGTGAATAGCCCATCGTGTACTGGTAGCGCGCCTCTCCGATGGCGCTAGCGTAAGCGCGCTCGATGTCGGCTTGCGTCAGCTCGCTATATACAGTGCCTCCGCCAGTTGCGTTGACGTATTTGGGCAGGATGTCGCTGTAGCCCATGAGGCCGGTTGTTTTGGGCAGGTGGATTCGCTGCAGCCGGTCGTATATCGGGATGGCCGCGCCTTCCACTCCTACCGCGTACACAGTGATGTTCTGGGTCAGCAGGACTTTCAGCGTGTCTTTGTAGCTGGCGGCCGAGCCCTGCTCCCGTCCGTCGCTGATGATGAAGATAATCTTTTTCCGATCTCGCGGGCGTTTCGAAAGATCGCGCGCCGCCATCAGGATAGCGTCATTCAAAACGTGCGCGACTTTAGGCGGCGTTGAGACCGGGTCGACCGGCGAGCCCATCGGAATGCCATTGATGACCGGACCTTGTGGACCAAGCGGCCCGCTCGTCACCGGTGGCCCATTGTTGTCTCCGCTGTAATCCTTGACCTCGTTAAGAACCGCGGTTAATTGCTTGCCCGAGCCATCGAAGTCCGAGTCGCGGCCTACGGTGCTGCTGTAGGTATAAATCGCTACCTCGTCGAACTGGCTGAAAGCTCCCTGCAAGGCCGAGAGCGTTTCCTGCACTTTCTTCAAACCTACGTCTGGCATGCCGGTATCGATGATTACCGCGGCTGACAGCGCAAACGGATCGCTGGTGAAAAATGTCAGCTTCTGTACCTGCCCATTTTCCAGGACCGTAAAATCCTTGGGTCGCAAGCCGCCAACCAACCGCCCGTCACTGTCCTTCACCGTAACCGGCACTAGCACCAGGTTCGATTCCTTCCTGATGGTGAAGCCGACGTCCTCGCCGGTTTCTATATCCTTTGGCACACTGCCTGCCGGAACTGTCTTGACCGGAGGCATCGGAGGCGGAGCTGGGGTCGTCGAATCTGGACTACTTCGCGGAATCCCTCCAAAGCCCGGGTTGGGTGCGTTGGCCGGCGGCGCCTCGGGCTTGGATTCCTCCTCCGCTTCCTGGCGCGGACTGGGCTGCTCGGGAGGAGGGATGGGACGTGTGGCCGACGGGGCGTCGGGGATGTCCTCAGGCTTGTCTTGCGCTGCGGCTGCGCCCGCCAGCAAGAGCATCAGTAACAACGGCAGCCCCAGCCTCGTCATCATCGCGCCAATCTTCATCGCGCCAAGCTTTATTACGCCAAGCTTTGTGGCCATCCCGGTAATCCTCTGTCTTTACTTTCGCTTCGTTCTTCGTCTACAGCACGCGCGCCTGCTACCGTGGGGCGGGTCCCTGCCGCTTTTCACTACTCAGATGCCCGACCCCACCTGTTTGGTGCATCTAACCATTGCGGGCCGTTACAGGATAGACTAGCAAAGTCTTGGGATAAAAACTCTGATGCCTACACTAAAATGCAAACCCTACCTTGCGGCTGGTGTTTTCGCTTTGGCGCTGTCGCTCTCCGCAACCGCCCAGAACACGACGCCACCCAGTCCCGCCCCGGTTCCTCCGGCCACCCCAAGTTCCGCTGGCCAATCGCAGGACCAGTCGGTTGAAACCCTCAAAGTCAATGTCGAAGTCGTCCAGTTGTTTTTTAACGTCAAAGACAAGCACGGCGCGCTAATTCCCAATCTTAACCAGAGCGATTTCAGCCTGTTCGAAGACGGCCAGCCTCAGACCATCAAGTATTTTAAGGCTGAATCCGATTTACCGCTGACCCTCGGAATCCTGATCGATTCCAGCGGCAGCCAGATGCGTGTCCTCGATATGGAGAAAGAAGTGGGAGGGTCTTTTCTCGAAAGCGCGCTGCGCCCCAAAGACGAGGCATTCGTAATCAGCTTCGATGTCGATATTACGTTACTACAGGACTTTACCAACTCCGTCAGCCGGTTGAAGCATGCGCTCAATGTGGCCAAGATCAACACGGGCGGTGTGAGCTGTTCCGGCGGACCGATTGGTCCCCAAGGCCCGATACCGTGTTCTTCAAGCGGTCCGCGTGGCACCGCGCTCTATGACGCGGTCTATCTTGCGTCGCACGACGAACTCAGCCACGAAGTCGGCCGCAAGGCCATGATCCTGCTTACCGACGGAGAAGACGAGGGCAGCCGCCTCAAGATTAAAGATGCCATCGAAGCGGCGCAGAAAGCGGACGCCATCTGCTACGTCTTGCTCATCGCCGATCGTGGTTTCGGCGGCTGGGGTGGTCCTTACACCGGCCCAGCCGAGATGAAAAAGCTAACCCAGGAGACCGGCGGCCGCGTGATCGAGGTCGGCAACAAGGTCGACAAGCTGCGTGATGCCTTTGACCAGATTTCCCGCGAACTCCGCAGCCAGTACAACATTGGTTATACGCCCACCAATAGCGCGCGCGACGGCTCTTTCCGTAAGGTCGATATCAAGCCGAAGCAGTCCGACTTCAAGATCCAGGCGCGCAGCGGCTACTACGCCACGCCGCGCCACGAAGACTAGCGGCGGCGGAGAGCCGGTTGTTCCGGCGAGGCTCCACTACCCGGCCCTTGACAGCGCTCCGTTTTCACTCCAAACTGTTCGAACCGGGCGTCCCCCACGTCCGTTGACCCAGGGGTCTTTCCTTAAACTGTCTTGATTACCCAGGAGGTTCTATGACCAAGCTGCGCTTGGCGCTGCCCGCTCTTTTTGTGTTCCTTTTTGTCTCCACTCTTTGGGGTCGGGACGGCCGGAGCGAGCAGTCGCAAATTCGCATCGGCTATTGGCGAGGCATGAGGGTCGCCTATACCTGGGTTCCCGGAAAAGACGGCAAAGGCAAGGCCATCTATCAGGGCGACATCCTGCTGGATCACGTCGAGGAATCGCCTAACGGTCCGCGTAGCCTCAGTTTGGGCGTTGCCTACTCCAGTTATCTGTGGCCAGCAGTCGACGGCGTTTCTCAGATCCCTTACACGATCGACCCGTCCTCGGGCGATCTGACCAATCTCAATGCCGCCATTACGGCGTTCAACGCAGCGTTTCCGGGATTGATCCAGCTCGTTCCGTATACCAACCAAACCGATTACATCAATTTCGATTTTGACCCGAACAACACCAGCGGATCCTGCGAGGCCTATGAAGGTCGCGTGGGCGGCGAACAGACGGTGGGCGGGTCGGGGACTTGCACCACGGCGACCATCCTGCACGAAATGGGACACACGGTTGGCGTCTGGCATGAACAGTCGCGGCCCGATCGCGATACCTATGTCAACGTCAATTACGGCGCCGTCATCAAGGCGTCGCGCGGCAACTTCGACCAATTCCTCGACAACGACCAGGAGTTGACTCCATACGACTATGCCTCGGTCATGGAATACCCGGCGTTCTCTTTCTCACGCAACGGAGAGCCCTGCATTGAGTCCATTCCCACAGGTATCCCGCTCTCGAATCCGAATGGCTACAGCGCGGCCGATATTGACGGCATCATGCGCCTCTACGGAGCGATTCCGACTGCCGTTACGGTGACCAGCAATCCGCCGGGACTGCAGGTGGTAGTCGACGGAACCACCGTGACCACTCCTCAGGTCTTTAACTGGGCGCTGAATTCAACCCACACTCTGAATGTCGCGACGTCTCCGCAGACGCTCAGCAGCACTGGCGTCAGTTACATTTACGGACGCTGGAACGACTCGACCGAGCAAAGCCACACCATTACAGTCGCGCCGGGCAATAACATGATCACGCAACCAGCGAGCGCGCCGGCGGTCACCGTCTACTCGGCGAACTTCATCCAGCTTGTTCCCTACGTCAATGTAATCTCGCCGGCTGGCACCGGAACTGTTACGCCTTCGCCCGCGCCGCTGACGTATACGGGTCTGTCCGGCGAGTACTACATCATCCGCCAGTTGGTGACGCTTACGGCCGCGCCGAACCAAGGCCAGAATTTCTGGGACTACATCAACTCTCCGTACTACCTGCCGGGCGGGATCGGCGCGAATCCCAAGACCTTTTACGTCATGGATGATGGCAGTTCCATCAACCTGACCACTTACTTCACCTCTTCGCCGGTATATACGGTGACTACGAATCCGGTGGAGTCGAACGTGGGCGTCATTGTCGACGGCAGTTTTTGGTATGCGCCGGTAAATTTCGCCCTACCCTATGATTCCAGTTGGACCGCGGGCAGTTCTCACACCTTGAGCATCGATTCGCCGCAGTATCCCTGGAGTTCGAACACGTATTTCGATTTCTCCAGTTGGAGCAACGGAGGAACCGAGACCCAGACCATCGACGCGCCGAGCAGCAGTACCAACTACACGGCGAACATTGTGGGGAATTATTATGTTGATGATTACCCGCTGGAAGGCTCGTGTGCCGCCACGATCACGGTAACGCCGCCATCGACCGAGAACGGTTACTACCCGACCGGAAGCCTGATCACTTTTGCCGAGACACCCGCCTCTGGGTTGGTCTTCACCGGATGGCTCTACGACTTGAGCGGAACAGGTAGCCCGCAGAATCTTACTGTTGATGACGAAGTACTGGTCGCCGCGGACTACAACGTCAACTCGACGCCTCTGTCGATCACCAGCATCAGCCCGCCCAACGCCACGGCCGGCAGCGGATCGTTCACCCTGACCATAAACGGGACGGGCTTCACGACGAACACCTACGTTTACATCAACGGACTCTATCGAGCGATCGGAACCTTTGTCAGTTCCACCCAGATCACGATCCCAATTCTTGCGAGTGACATTGCGACGGCCGGCGCATTCCAGGTCGCCGTCGGCAACTTCAACACGGCAGGTTGTGGCCCCTACGTGCCGACTACGTTCTATGTGTTGCTGAGCGGCAACGCGACTGCTACCGTTAGCCCGAGCAGTTTGAGTTTCGGTAGCGTGGCTGCAGGAACGGCCAGCGCCTCACAGGTCGTTACGCTTACCAATTCCGGGTCGAGTGCGCTGAGCATCAGTTCGATCACGGCTAGTGGAGATTTTACCGAGACGAACAATTGTTCCAGTTCTCTCGCTGGCGACAGCAGCTGCACTGTGAACGTGAGTTTCAATCCGCACATTGCCGGAGCGATTACGGGCGCGCTCACCTTCAATGACGGCACTGCCACTAGCCCGCAACTCGTGACGCTAACCGGTACCGGCGTGATTCCGCTTTCGTTCAATCCGACCAGCTTGAATCTAGGGACCGTCGCCGCCGGCCACACTGCATCGAAGACGGTCACGGTCACGAATAACGAAAGCACGGCGATCAGCCTGAACTCCTCCGCCAGCGCCGACTTTTCCATCACGGGTGGAACTTGCGTCTCCTCGCTTGGGGCTGGCGCCAGTTGCACCATCACGGTGACGTTCGCGCCGGCTTCTGACGGCACGATTGATGGCGCACTCGCCATCGTCACCGGCGGCGCATTCAGTCCGCAGATTGTCGCGCTTTCCGGAAAGGGCAAGTCCGGTCCAACTGTTCCACTCACGTTCAATCCGACGACGCTGAAGTTTTCTTCGACTGGGATTGGCGCGACCAGCGCTGCCAAGACCATCACCGTCACCAACAGCAGCGGCAGTTCCGTAACGATCAGTTCGCTCAGTGGCAGCGCTAACTACGCCGTCGTTGGTAGCGGGAGTTCGCCGTGTGGTGGCGCGCTCGCCGCGTCGGCGAAGTGCACTGCGAGTGTGACCTTCACTCCATCCGACACTGGATCGAACAAGGGCGCGATCGCCATCGCCACCTCGGGCGCGGGAAGCCCACAGATTGTCGATGTAAGCGGCACAGGCGAACTTCCCGTGGCAGTGTCTCCGGCTAGCATCGCTTTCGGAGATCAAAAGGTCGGTACAACCAGCGGCGCCAAGACCGTCACGCTAACCAACGATTCGGGAGCGACGCTGACTATTTCTAGTATCGTGGCTAGCGGGGACTTCACGGCTACTTCGTCAGGCAAGAAGTCCTGTGGCGCGACGGTTGCTGCCGGAGCCAAATGCACCTTCACCGTGACTTTCACGCCGAACGTAACCGGCGCAATCACTGGAGCCGTCACGGTCACATACAGTGCGCCTCTTGGGCCGGCGGTGGTCGAGTTGACGGGAACGGGGCAATAGTCGGACGACGTCGAACTGAGTTCTTTACAAAAACGGCCCACGCGGTGACGACCAGGCGTGGACCGCTCATTTCAAATTTGTGTGAATCGGTTTTGGTCAACTCGCCGGCTTACCGCGCCTGCGAGAAATCCTCGACCGCAAAGAACTGCCGGTCGCGTTCGACCACGCCCACTCCAATCGAATCCATATCCCGGTCCAGAATGTTGGCGCGATGTGGAGGCGATCTCATGAAGCCCGTATGAATGAACTCGGTTGACGGTCCCTGAAAGACGTTTTCTGACAGCCACCGGAAGCGTGCCCCAGCTTGCTTGACCCGCGCCGCCAGGCTGGGCTCACCCTGAAACTCGTGCTGGATGGATTCGTGTTCCGCCATCAACTCCGCGTGACGGCGCGCCGCTGCGGCCAAGGATTCATCCCAGCGCAGTGGCGACAGTCCCGCCGACTGCCGCGCCTGGTTGACGGAGGCGAACAGTTCCCGCTCCATCCGCAACCCGAATGTCTCGCCGTATGCCATCCAGCAAAGCATGATTCCCGCCATCACCAGTGCCGCCAGCCGGGCCCTCATTCGCATGGGTTTTTATTCTCCAGCATCTATGGAAGCCGCAATGGCGGCGCCTCGGCAAGTTACCAACGTCGCAAAGTCAGAAGTTACCGCTGGCTTCCGGTGCTTCTAGAAGTGCATTTACGTTGTGCAAACCCAGTTTCGGGATACAAGTTGCGCATTATGAACCGTCGTTGCTAGTCAACCGGCCTGAGCGTAGACGTGAGGGGAAGAACCGGTATCCAGGCCTTATGCGGATCAGCGCGGGTCATGCTAGATGCTTCGGCGCTCTTCTTTTGGCCGATTCTTGACCGGAATCACGAACTTTAATCCCGACCAGACCTCGGTGACCGCGCAGACTTTGATGTCTACTAGGCCAGCATCAAGTCCGGCTTGACGAACCGCGCCTTCCGTGAGGTCGGTGGCAACGCCTGAACTCTTCTTCGGCCATGAAATCCACAGCATGCCAGTTGGCGCCAGCGCCTTTGCTGCAGGCCATAGTTCGAGCTCCAGCCCCGCGCACGATTTGGCAAAGAGGAAAATAAAGTCGAGATCTCGATTCGTGATGTTTTGGATGCAGCATTTTACTAGCGCATCGCGAAGTTCGGTCTTCACGTCGTCCGGAACATGCAACAGGGCAACGCGGAAGTCGTCTTTCATGCCTAACTTTTTCGTCAGCGGAGTTCCAGAATATCCCGGCATGGAGGGATGATGATAGCTTGGCGCGAACCTCGAATTCATCTCGTAATTTGTGTCGGCCGTGATGTTTCTGGCGACCGCGCTTCGGGTTACTGCTTGGGAGCGTAGTATCCCTTGCGGGTGCGCACTTTCAAGCCCTTATCCTGCGCCAGGATTTCAATGGTCCGGTAGCGGCCATCGGCGACGAAATTCGCCGGCTTGTAGGCCACGGCGTATTGGCTGCGCAACTCCTCCTGAATAGAGACGAACGCATCCGACACATCGCGCATCTGGAAGGGAAAGAAGGCGCGGCCGCCGGTGGCATCCGCGATGCGCTCGAGCACTTTGTCGCCCTTGCCCTTCATGCCGCTGATATTCGTGCTGATCGTGTAGACGATGGTGTCCGCGCGTAGTGCCATTTCGATGGCTTCCTCGCGTGAAACGTGGCTGGAATTGTCGTCGCCGTCGCTGAGCAAAATGATGGCGCGGCGGACAGGCCCCGTTTGCTCCTGTTTCAACAGCTTGTCGCGGCAGGCAAAATAGAGCGCGTCATACATGGCTGTGCCGCCGCCTGCCCGCAACATGCGGACGCCCGACGATAGATTCTCGGTGTTGTCAGTAAAATCCTGCGTCACTTCCGGCGTGGCGTCGAAGCCAACCACGAACGCCTTGTCATAGTGCGCGCGAATGATGGCGTTCAGAAACTCGATGGCCGCTTCCTGCTCGAATTTGAAACGGTCGCGCACCGAATTGCTTGCGTCCACCAGCAAACCTACTTGCAGGGGCAGATCCGTCTCGCTGTGGAAGCTGCGCATCTCCGCGGGCTTTTGATCGTCGATAACTTTGAAGTCGTTTTTTTGCAGGTCCTTGATGTAGCGGCCGTGCCGGTCGGTGACGGTGAACACAACGCGAACTTCGTTGACCCGCGACTTGATGGTAGCGACGGAGTCATCAGAATTGGAATCCGAATCGCTGGATTGAGGCGGAGTTTGTCCTGCCTGGCTCGGAGGCGTCGAAGCGGGCGCTCCGCTCGCGGGGGGCGTGGGCGCCTGGGGCGTCGTCTGAGCGGACGTTTGTGCGAACGACATCCTCGGGCCGACAAGAGAGCCGGCGAGAACGAGCAATACGACGAGCAGCAGGGCGATGCGCAATTTCATCGAGGTTAACTTCATTATAGCTGCCTCCGCGCAACGGAACGACTGCTTTGAAGCGGTAAGTCCTCGTCCTCGGGTTACTGGCCAAGGTTTACTGACCCGGTTCTGGTCGCGGACCTTCCTGACGGGCACTTTCCAGGCTCGCGAGCAAGATTTCCAGTTCCTCCGGTAACGGCCGGGAGAACTTCAGCGGCTGCTTCGTCCGTGGATGCGCCAACTCGAGTACCGCCGAATGTAAAAAATTTCTATCGAGCGCCAGTATCGCGGGCATCCCCGCGGACCGGCGCTTGTTCGACTGGGAGCGCAACTCGCCGGGCGCGCCATAGAGAGCGTCACCCACCACCGGATGCCCGAGCGACGACATGTGCACGCGAATCTGGTGCGTGCGTCCCGTTTCGATTTTGAGTTCGACCAGCGCAAATTTGCCGTAAGGGGAATCGATCTTGCGCTGTACCGCATAATGCGTCACCGCGTCGCGCCCGCCGAAGCCGCGCGTCGTCATGCGGGTGCGCCGCTGCGAATGGCGGCTGATGGCGCTTCGAATTGTGCCGCGATCCTGCTTGGGCCAGCCGTGGACGAGCGCGAGGTAAGTCTTGTGCACTTCGCGTGCGCTGAACTGCTTGGCCAGGCGGCGGTGCGATTCATCGTTTTTCGCCACTACCATGAGTCCGCTGGTCGCGCGATCGAGGCGATGCACGATCCCCGGCCGGAGGTCGCCGCCCACTGCGGAAAGCGTTCCGAAGTGATGCAGCAGCGCATTGACCAGGGTCCCGCGATTGCGCGCGTCGTCGGTGGCCCCCGCTCCGGCGTGCACCATCATGCCGGCGGGTTTGTTGACGATGGCCAGGTCGTCGTCCTCATAAACAATGTCGAGCGCGATCTCCTCGGCCATGGCGCGCAGCGGCGGAGCGTGGGGCGGTCCGGTGACCGTGATCTGCTCTTCGCCATTGCCCTTCAGCCGTTGCGAGGCCTTCGCCGCTGTTCCGTTTACCAGTACCTCGCCCTTCGCGATGAGTTGCTGAACGCGGGCGCGGCTGACCTCGGTATGATTCACTTCGGAGAGTTGGATCGCCAGATATTGATCCAGGCGCTGACCCACTGCGTCAGGAGATGCGGTCAAAGTGAGAGGAAAGTCGGGCATTCAGGAACCTGGTGCAAGGAGAATGTGGCGATCGAGAATGTAGCGATCGATCAATTTGAACTTCGGATTCCGATCAGCAACGTCTTGTCCATCAAGCCGTCCCCGATTTCTGAGGGCTGAGAGCTGAGGGCTGACGACTGCTCTTGAGCCACCAGATCAATCCGCCGCCAATCACGAGCAGAATCGAAATTAGCTGCGTTCCCGTCATCAGGCCGCCGAAGACTTCGCCGCGTCCGGGATCGTCCCGCAGGAACTCGATGAAGTAACGCTCGACTCCGTACAGGATCATGAAAGTTCCCCAAACCTGCCCATCAAATTTCTTGCGCCCGAGCAGCCAGGTCAGGAACAGGAAATTGCAAAACTCGGCAAAGGCTTCGATCAACTGTGTCGGCTCAATCCTGACGCCGAGCGGAGTGCCGCTGACCGAATTCGCCAGAGGATTCGTAAAGATGACGCCCCAGAAATGATTGGTCGGTTTGCCGTAACAACACCCTGCGGAAAAACAACCGAAGCGTCCAAGGACGTGGCCAAAAGCGAGACCGGGCGCGAAACCGTCGATGGTGCGCAGGGGCGGCATATGATGGCGCCGCATGTACCAGGCCGCAGCCAGCAGCGCGGCAATGAGTCCGCCGGAAAACACGCCCCCGGCTTGCAGCGTGTTGAGGCTGAAAATCTCGTGCCAGTTTTCGGCGTAGCTGCTCCAGTCGTTAATGATGTAAAGGATCTTTGCCCCGATAATTCCGGCGAGCACGACCAGAATGCCGAGGTTCCAGGCATCATCTCCGTTGATGCCCTGCTTCTCGGAGTTACGCACGCTGATCCAAAGCCCGATCAGCACGCCCGAAGCGACTAGAACGCCGTAGGTGGGCAGATAGAAACTGCCAATGTGAAAGAGTCGAGGGAACACGTTAGTTTAGATGCTCCGAATGTGGGCTGAGTACTAGAAGAGTCTAGCAGGGAACGGAGGCGTCAGGCCGCAGGTGTCAGGTTTCAGGAAAGGCGCGGGTTTTAGGCTTTGCCCTTCCTGATAGCTGACGGCTGAGAGCTGACAGCTAAAAGACAAGCCGACCCACTGGGCCGTGTAGACGGTGGGAACCCGCCGCGACCCATTAGGCTTTTCCGCATGGCGGAACATAGCACACCGGATCTTTTTGCGAGTCGAGTCCCCGTTCATTCGGCATTGGTTCAAAAATCGGTTGCCACCAACACCAACTCCGCAGGTCGGCTTTCACCTTGGATGCTAGGAAACTCCAGGGAGATTCGCAAGGGGAAAATGCAAAATAGATGGCAGAAAGTTTGCTAGGGCGGATTGCAAATGGATTCCAAGGTGGCCGACGCCTTTGGAAAGTGAATCGCAGGTTACGATCGATTTCAGGAAGGTGCGAAAAAACTCAGGTTTGGCATTCGCAGTGTTCGCAGCAGGGCAGTCAGCCTCGCCGCATCAACCCGTGCGCCGCGTATCTTCCAGAACTTCGTCCAAAGCGCTGGCGAGTTTGCTCGCCCGCTGCCGCGTTTCCGGAGAAGGCGTTTCCAACCTCCGCTTCAGAAGATGGTATTCGTCCGCAATATTCAGTGCCGCCAGCACCGCCAACCGCACCGAATCGACGGTTGCGGTCTGTTGGGAAACCGCGCGCATCTTGCCATCCACATACTCGGCGAGCTTCAGAATGTAGTCTGCGTCGGATCCCCGCAGATTGTAGACCTGATCGAAGATCTCGACGCGCACGCTTCCGTTGACAGAATTGATGGCGGGGACGTCTTTGGCCGCAGTGTCATTGGTCATTGCGTTTTTCGTCAACTCACCGGTTTGCTTGCTCGCAGTGGCCATGTCGCTCCTTGGCGGATCGCTCTCTGGCAAAGGACAGCCAAGCGCGTCTTTCCCGTCATACGGCCCGCCGTCGTTCAGCCCGCAGTCGCCATTGCCTGCGCCATTGGCGTTCAGCTGGCCGCCTGCTCGCGCGTCAGGGTGTCCATCTGCCCCAGCATTTTCTCCACGCGGGTGCGGATGTCTTCGCGATCCTTGCGCAGTTGCACAAGTTCCCGGCGCATGGTTTCGTTTTCTTCCTCGCGCTCTTCCAATTGCTCCCGCAGCCGCTGCAAGTCGCGCTCGGCTGTTGCCCGCGCGTCTTTTGCGGCCTTGTATAGCTCTATGGTGCGATAAACTTTGTCTTCCAGCGCCTGAAAATCTTCAGCCGGAACCTCGGCAGATACCTCTTCCACGGTTTTAACGGACATGGACACTCGCTTTCGGGAATAAATCAGCGTTGAGGCGAAGTATAGCGCAGTTCGCTGTGGATTTTACGCTACTTTCGCTCCAGTTTTTCCAGGCGCCGCGCTGCCTCATCCAGTGTTTCAGGTTTTTTGCAAAAGGCGAAACGTACCTGTTGGGATCCGTCTTTCGGATGCCGGTAGAAACTCGATCCCGGCACGCACGCAATGCCGACTTCCTTGACCAGGTGAGCCGCGAACTCCACGTCGTTCGCGAACCCGAAGCCGCTGATGTCGGTCATCACGTAATACGCGCCCCGCGGGCGATAACAGACGAACCCGGCTTTCTCCAGCGCCGGAATCAAGTGATCGCGACGAGTGCGGTACCGGTCGGCTAGTTCGCGGTAGTAGCTGGCAGGCAGGCTCAGAGCCGCCGCCCCGGCTTCCTGCAAAGGCGCGGGGGCACCCACGGTCAGGAAGTCATGGACCTTGCGGATCGCATTCGTGATGACCGGTGGTGCAACCGCCCAGCCGACGCGCCATCCGGTGACGCTGTAACTCTTTGACAGTCCGTTGATCGTGATGGTCCGTTCGCGCATGCCATCGAGCCGCGCGATGGAAATATGCTCCGAGCCATCGTACAGAATGTGCTCATAGATCTCATCGGTGATGGCGAGCACGTTGTATTCGACGCAGAGGTCGCGAATCAATTCCAGTTCTTTCCGGCTGAATACCTTGCCGGTCGGGTTGTTGGGCGTGTTCAGGATGATCGCCTTGGTGTGATGGGTCGCGGTCTGATGCTGAAACGCCGCCCGCAATTCCTGTTCGTCAAACGTCCACTCGCCGTGGGGCGTCTGGGGCGGACGCAGGCTGACGAAGCGTGGCTTGGCTCCACTCAGAATCGAGTCTGGGCCATAGTTCTCGTAGAAGGGCTCGAAGACCACGACTTCATCGCCTTTGTTGCACACCGCCAGCAGGGTGGCGATCATGGCTTCGGTCGAACCGCAGCACACTACGATTTCTTTTTCCGGATCCACTTCGATCCCCTGCCACTCTTTCATCTGCCGCGCAATCGCGCCGCGCAGGCTCTTCGCGCCCCAGGTGATGGCGTATTGATTGACGTCGGCGGCGATGGCTTCCTGGGCGGCGCGCTTGATTTCGGCGGGCGCGGAAAAATCGGGAAATCCCTGCGCCAGATTGACGGCGCCATATTGCATCGCCTGCCGCGTCATATCGCGAATCACGGACTCGGTAAAATGCTCAACCTTGTCGGAGAGGAAGTGCTTGGTAGGAGCCGAAATTAGGGTCATGGAAAATTAGGCTAGCACAAGAAAGGATCAGGCAGGGAGGGACGGTTTCGTCTGCTTCGGGTAGAGTCGGCTGCCATCAACCGATGCCAGCGGCTCGGACTATCCTGACGTCTGGCGCTCGAAGTAAAAGGCAATGCCCAAGGCGAGAATCAGGGCTGCGATCCCCAGCAACGTCGAACTGGTCACGTGGTCGGCTTCCAAAATAATCGTCTTCCGCGCCATGGCGATGAGCGCAACTTCCAGGACGACGCGTACATGAATGACATCTTTCTTCAGGTAGGCTCGCAGCGTCTCCAGCAGTTCTACCCCGATCAGTACCAGTAGGAAGTAGCCGAAAATGTCCAGCAGGCCCTGTACCGCGATCAGGAACCGCGGCGGCGTCCAGATTTCCTTTGCGATCAGGGCGCCCAGGTGCGCGGTGGAAAGTACCAGCACCACGACGAGCATTGCCGCCAGCGCCCAGACCGTCCACTTCTGGATTTTTCCAAGCAGCGCTTCCAATGTCATCCCCCCGTCGCTTGCCGCAGCCTTTTCGCCCGGCAGTATACCGCGAAACCTCGCTAAAGTTTACTGTCTGTACTCATCTAGCGTGGGCGATGCATCCTCGGGTATCCGCTTCGAACCGTGAACGACCTATTTGTTCTCCCCAAGTCCTTACCTGTTATGATTAGTGCTTCCCGGAAAGACTTCGCTGATCTGTCAGTCAAACGCTTTGCCCGTTCATAAAACTCGCCCTTGTGTCTCGGCGGACGGGCTTCAATAAACCACAGGTGCCGTTCATTTCCACATCCAACATCTACGTAAATTCCGCGAGCCCAACGAGGATTTGCGAAAAAAAATACTTTTGGAGAGAGAGATTCAATGACAAGAGAAAATAAGAGGTCAGGTTGGTGGAGCGTTGTAGTCATCATAGCGCTTTCGGCCATTGTCCTAACCGTACGAGCCACGGCTCAAGACCCCGATCAACAGGACGATCCACCGACGCGAGTGGCGCGACTCGGCTACATGGAGGGCTCGGTTTCATTCCAGCCCGCCGGCGAAACGGACTGGGTGCAGGCGGTTCCGAATCGTCCCATGACGACCGGGGATCAGCTTTGGGCCGACCGCGACTCGCGCGCCGAACTGCAACTGGGATCGGCCGTGATTCGTCTGAATCAAAATACGGGCTTTTCCTTCCTGAACCTGGATGACCATACCGTGCAGATCCAGTTGACGTCGGGAACGATCAACATTCGGGTGCGCCGCCTCGATTCGAACGATGATTTCGAGATCGATACGCCGAACCTCGCGTTCACGGTTTCGCAGCCGGGCAGCTATCGCGTGGAGGCCAGCGAAGATGGCACCTACAGCGTGGTCAGCCTGCGCGACGGTGGAGGTCAAGCCACTGGCAACGGCCAGACTTACACTCTCTACGGCGGACAACGGGGCACGTTCAGCGGAACCGACTCGCTGAATGCGGATGTTGAAGACATCGGTGGCCCCGACCAGTTTGATAACTGGGCGTACGGCCGCGATCACCGTTACGATGTGTCGCCTTCGGCGCGCTATCTGTCCCGCGATGTCGTCGGGTTTGAGGATCTGGATGACTATGGCGAGTGGCGCGACGATTGGAGCTACGGGCACATCTGGTTCCCGAACCGTGTTGATGCGGGGTGGGCGCCGTACCACACGGGGCATTGGGCCTGGATTTCTCCCTGGGGCTACACCTGGGTCGATGATTCGCCGTGGGGCTACGCACCGTTCCACTACGGACGTTGGGTAGTGGTCGGAGGTCGCTGGGGTTGGGTGGCCGGACCCGTGAATGTGCAGCCTGTGTATGCTCCCGCGCTGGTTGTCTTTGTTGGCGGCGGCATGGGTTTCGGCGGCAACATTGCATGGTTTCCGTTGGGCCCGCGCGAAGTCTATGTCCCGCCGTACCAGGTCAGCCGCGTTTACATGAACCAGGTGAACGTGAGCAACACGACGGTCAACGTCACAACCATCACGAACGTCTACAACACCACCATCATCAATAAGAGCACAACTATCACCAACGTGACGTATGCAAACAGAAATGTTCAGGGCGCGGTAATGGCGGTTCCACAAGCTGCCTTCACCAGCGCTCAGCCCGTAGCTCGTGCTGCCGTCACGGTCAGTCCGCAGCAACTTGCCAACGCGTCGGTAAGCGCACGCGTCGCCGTGGTTCCCACGCGGCAAAGCGTTCTAGGTTCCCATGCATCAACCGCGGGACACGTGAGCGCGCCACCTGCGGCCACGATGAATCGTCAGGTGGTCGCGAATCACACTCCACCACCGCCGCCGGTGCCCTTTGCAAAACAGCAGCAGGCTTTAGCGGCGCATCCCGGACAGCCCGTCGCGCGGCACGAACTGCAAAGCTTGCGTCCAACCGGCGCCGCGGCTGCGCGTCCGATGGTGAAGCAGGCGCCACCCGGCAAGCCCGCAACCCCGGCGATGGGACATCCGAGCAACCAACCGAATGCTGCCCGACCACCACAGCCCGCCTCGCCGCCTGCGAATCAGCCAGGAAACCGTTCGCCGACACAGCAGGCTCCCGCCGCCCGCCCGAACAACGAGCGTCCGGTGAATCCGCCGCAGCAGAATCGGCCCACGCCGCCATCGCTACCACAGCACAACGAGCGTCCCGAGGACATGCGTCCGCAGAACGTGCGTCCGGAGAACAATCGCCCCGAGGCGAATCGTCCTGCGGAACCGCCGGCGCCGAATAATCGTCCGCCCGCGGCGCAGCCAAATAACCGGCCCGAGCCGAAACCGAACCAGCCCGCGCCGCGTCCGCAAACGCCACCTCCGGCTGAGCGTCAGGCACCGCGCACGCCTCCGCCTGCACAAGCGAAGCCCGCGCCGCCTGCCCCGCATCAGCAACCGAAACAAACACCGCAGCAGAAAAAGCAGGAAGACGAAAAGAAGAAAGAGAAGCCGCCGGGCGCGTAGAGACAGGCTCTGTAAGTGGTTTGAAATTAAAAGGGCATCCCAAGGTTGTTTTGGGATGCCCTTTGTTTATAGCTCTCAATCATGCATCGAGCAAAGACTTCTTATCACGCGGACAGTCTACGCTCTCTGCACTCCGTCCAGTCCTTCCAGCGCCTTGGCGATCTGTTCTGCCCACTGCGCCACCTCGTCGTCCCGCAGTGTGCGCTCAGAGGACTGAAGCGTAGCTCGCATCAGGAACGAGTACTTGCCCGCGCCAACTTTTTCTCCGCGAAAAACTTCTACGGGAATAAAACTGCGCAACTCGGCGATCGCCAATGCGTTAACGCTCTGGTGAATCTTCTCGAACTCCACGCCGTCATCAAACACAAACGAAAAGTCGCGCTCGACGGCAGGGAAGCGCGGCAGCGCTTCATAACGCGCCTGGCGGAGATCATGCTGGTAGAGGCGGTCGAGGAAGATTTCGGCGACAAAAACATCCTGCCGTAGTTTGCGGGCCGCGGCTACGTCAGGATGGATCTGGCCAAACTGGGCGACTGGCGTGCCATCCAGCACAGCGCGGGCCGAGCGGCCGGGATGATAGTAGTCAGATGCTTGCGCATCGAAGTAAAGCGTCCAACGGCTGAAGGGACCAAGCAGACTTTCGACATCACCCTTCAAATCAAAGAACGACAAGGGACGAGTCGCCGCTCCCGGAGCCAGTCCGCGCACGACCTCTGCATCCACATTCCCCGTTGCGCCGATCGAAATGCGCTTCAGTTCCCGCGGCATATTTGCCAACTTGTCGTCTGCGCTCGACGCCTCAAATACGTTTCCGGATTCGAACAGGCGAACATTATCGCTGCCGCGATTCAGGTTGTAGGCCAGCATATTGAGCATGCTTGGAACCATCGACGTGCGCATCACCGAAGCCTCGTCGCTCAGCGGATTGGCCAGGTCGAGTTCGGCCGCGGTCGAGAAGCGCCGGGCATCCTCTTTCGAAATGAAAGTCAACGAAATGGCTTCGTTGTAGCCGAGCGCCAGGAGAGATGAGCGCAGACGCGCATCTTTGTGCGCATCGGGCAGATCCCGCACTTCGCCGCTGTAGGCGGGAAGCGTGTTCGGGAATTTATCGTAGCCGTGCAGTCGCGCCAGTTCTTCAATGACGTCGATCTCGCGCTCGATGTCGAGCCGCCAGCTTGGAATGTGGACCAGGTACGTATCTTCGCTGCCGGGAAGCACCGTGAAACCGAGGCGAGTCAGGATGCGGTTGATCTCAAGCGTGCTGAGTTTGTCGCCGAGAATGCGGTGCACTTCGCGCGGATCGAGTTCTACGGGAGCAAGATCAAGCTTGCGGGCGATCACATCGATGACGTCGCCGACGAGCGTGCCGCCACCGGAGTTGAGAATCAGTTCCGCAACGCGGTTGGTCGAAGGGACGGTCGATTCGAAATCCGCGCCCCGCTCAAAACGGTGCGATGCGTCAGTGTGAATGCCATGCCGCTTCGACATGCGGCGCACAGTGACCGGGTCCCACCACGCGGATTCGATCAGAATGTTTTTTGTGCGCTCTGTGATCATCGTGTCGAAGCCGCCCATTACGCCGGCAAGGCCGACGGGTTTTTTCGCATCGGCCACGACCAGATCTTCGGTCGAGAGCTTCCGCACCACGCCATCCAACGTCTTAAGAGTTTCGCCGGCCCGGGCTTTGCGAATGACCAGGCGGCGGCCTTCGAGCAGATCGAGATCGAATACGTGCGTAGGTTTGCCGCTCTCCCACAAGACGTAGTTAGTAGCGTCGACTGCGTTGCTGATGGGGCGCTGATCGAGCAGTTGCAGGCGATGGGCAACGTGGGCCGGCGACGGTTTGATGGTCGCGTTACGAATTTCGCGCGCCGTGAAGCGGGGACAGAGTTCCGGCTCCTGGATATCGATGGTGACTTCGGACTTGCCTTGCGGGGCAGGCAGTTTCGGCTCTATTGGACGCAGCGGCAGATCGTAGAGGGCCGAAGCCTCGCGCGCCACGCCATAGTGATTCATGGCGTCGGGGCGGTTGGTTGTGATCTCCATCTCGAAAACTGTGTTTCCGCCTTCGCCGGAAATACCTTCAACGGCGATACCCGCGAGAGTGAGTTCGTCCGCTAATTTGGAGTAGTCGACCGGCAGATCAACGAAGTCGCGCAGCCATTGAGGAGAAATTTTCATGATCGTCGTTCGCTGTTTGCTATTCGCCGTTCGCCACGTAAACTAGCGAACCGTCAACGATGAACAGCGATCAGCGGTTACCCGAACTGCTCCAGAAACCTTACGTCGCCCTGGAAGAAAAGTTGAATATCATCCACGCCGTACTTCAGAATTGCGATTCGTTCCACGCCCATTCCGAAGGCGAAGCCTGAGTACTTGCTCGCGTCGTAATCCACGAAGCCGTACACATTCGGATCGACCATGCCGCAGCCGAGCAGTTCGATCCATCCGCTGGCCTTGCAGTTGCGGCAGGGAGCGCCGTCGCGCGTGCCTTTGCCATCGCAGAAAATACAGCTGATCTGCACGTCGGCGCTGGGCTCGGTGAAAGGAAAGAACGAAGGGTAGAAGCGCGTCTTCACGCTTGATCCAAACATCGCCTTCATGGCGTGGTCGAGCGTGCCCTTCAGATCGCAGAACGTAATGTTGGTGTCGACTGCCAGGCCTTCGATCTGATGAAAGATAGGTGAGTGCGTCGCGTCGAGCGCGTCGTTGCGATGAACTTTTCCCGGACACACGACGCGCACCGGCGGCTTCAGTTTTTGCATCGTGCGGATCTGCACCGGCGAGGTGTGAGTGCGCAGGAGCAGACGGTCGCGCGGCGGTTTTGATTCCTGTCCGGCGATGAAGAGCGTATCCTGCGTGTCGCGCGCGGGATGGTTCGGTGGAAAATTCAGCGCTTCGAAGTTGTAGAAATCGGTTTCAATCTCCGGACCTTCCTCGACCGAGTAGCCAAGATTGCGGAAGACGGCAATCATCTCATTCATCGTCTTGATGACGGGATGCTCGGCGCCGATGGGGCGGCGAATGCCGGGGAGGGTGATGTCGAGACGCTCGGCCGCCAGTTTGCCGGAGGACGCTCCGCCTTGAGTGCGGGCGAGCGCTGCTTCCACCGCTTGCTCAACTTTGGTTTTGAGTTCATTGACGTGCTGGCCAACTTCGCGCTTGGCGTCTTTGGGCGAGCCTTTCAGCCACAGATCGTTGAGTTGGGTGAGAACGCCGTTCTTACGCGCCATCCAGCGATCGCGGAAGGCCTTCCAGTCGTTCTCGGACGCGACGGCTGCCGACTCCTGGTCAAGTGCAGACAGAAGTTCGCGGACAGCGCTGTCGAGCGCGGCGGGCGAGAAGTCGCTTAACTTGGGAACGACGTACGGCATGCTTCTCAAAAAACTCTTAAGGAGGTGTCATCCCGAGCGAAGCGAGGGACCTCTACGCGCTGCAAAAGTTTGCTGGGAGTAGGGTTCCTTCGACTCCGCAGAACGATCCGCTTTCGCGAATCGTTCCGCTCCGCTCAGGATGACAGAACTTAATTACGACTGAAAGCTGAGAGCTGACGGCTGTCTTACGCTACGGCTGCCGCGTTTGCCTTCTTCGCCTGCTCGGCCAGACTGCCGAATCCCGCCGGATCGTTCACCGCCAAATCCGCCAGGATCTTGCGGTCGAGTTCCACGCCGGCTTTTTTCAGTCCGCTGATGAACTGGTTGTAGTTCAGTCCGTTCAGGCGGGCGGCGGCTCCGATGCGCACGATCCAGATGGAGCGGTATTGACGCTTTTTCTGCTTGCGGCCGGAGTAGGCGAACTTCAGCGCGCGATCGACGGCTTCTTTCGCCGAGCGGTAGAGTTTGGATTTAGTTAGGAAATATCCACTGGCGCGCTCTAATATTTTTTTGCGCTTGGCGCGGCGTTTGGTTCCGCGTTTTACACGAGGCATTGCTGTTCTCCTTTTTGAGTGTCTTGCTTACTTCTGGCGGCTGGAGGTAAGAGAGGCTTATACCGCGCTTTCCTGTTGAGAGCTGGATTTCTAAAGCCCGACCTCTTCACACGCCGCTGCGGTGTGTTGCCACTCCGCAGACTTTGCTATGGACGAGCGCGAACGCCCGTCGTTCCATCACATGTACGGGATCATTCGTGCCGCTTTTTTGTAATCCCCGTCACTCACCAAAGTGGATTGGCCCAACTGCTTCTTGCGCTTCTTCGCTTTGGACGACAGGATGTGCCGCAATCCCGCCTTGTGACGCACAATCTTACCCGTACCCGTTTTCTTAAAGCGCTTGGCAGCGCCCTTGTGTGTTTTTAGTTTAGGCATAAGTAGCTTTTCAACTTTCAGTTACGGTTTTCACATTTTACGCAGCACAGCGTTTCGTCCACTCGCAGCCGTTGCACCACAAGACCTAACTGATGGCTGATGGCTGCTCTTCTACGCTGTCTGTGCGCCGCCTTGTGGCGCAGGAGGCGATGCGGGCTTCGGCGCAGCGTGCGGCTTTTCTTTCGGTGCGCCTTCCTTCTTGTTTGGCGCCAGAATCAGATGCAGCGTATTGCCTTCCTGCCGCGGACGAAACTCCACCAAACCTCTCTGGTCAACGTCTTTGATTAGGCGTTCCAGAATCTGGCGTCCCAGGCTTTGCCGCGTCATCTCGCGTCCACGGAAGAAGATGGTCGCTTTCACCTTGTCTCCTTCGTCGAGGAAGCGCAGCACGTGATTCTTTTTGGTTTCGTAGTCGTGATCGTCCACGTTGATACGAAACTTCACTTCTTTGACCGTAATAGTCTTCTGTTTCTTCTTGGCTTCGCGCTCGCGCTTTTCGTTCTGGTACAGAAACTTCCCGTAGTCCATGATGCGGCAAACCGGAGGTTGCGCGGTTGGGGAAATTTCCACCAGGTCGAGGTTTCTTTCGCGGGCCATCTTGAGCGCCTCGAAGGGCGGCATCACGCCAATCTGTTCCCCTTCGTCACCGATCACGCGAACTTCCCGCGCCCGGATGCGCTCGTTCATGCGGATAAAACGTTTGTCGATACTGTCCTCCGTCTATCGATAACCTGACAGAAAAGATGCTTAAAAAGTATAGCATGCGCTGGCGATCGCCGAACTTACACCCCAGCGTATGTCCGAACTCATGCCACGGCGACTTTCGCCGTCCGCAGCCGCCGATACAGCCGCAGATAGTCGTCGACCATCCTTCGCGCCGTGAAGCGCTCGCGCGCGCGATTGTAGGCGCGGGTTCCGTAAAGGCGTGCCAGTTCGCGGTCTCCATCTAACTGGCTAAGCACTTCGCCGAGGCTCTCCGCATTATTGCGCTCGAAGTACAAAGCGGCATCGCCCCACAGTTCGCGATACACTTCGGTGTCGTTTGCCACCAGCGCACAACGGGAGAACGCAGCTTCGATTGAGGCAAGTCCCGTGGGCTCATATTGCGAAGTGGCCGCAAAAATTTTCGATTTGCTGTAGAGCGTGCGCAATTGAGATTCGGTTTGCGCGCCCTTGACCGAAATCTCGTGTTCGCCGGTCGAGACGCGCACATCGGCGCGAATCGGAACCGGCGGCGCCGGAATCGGATTATCCGCTCCCACAATGCACACCGGCAGGCCGTGCGGGTGCTGGGTCAGCAAGGCCACCTGCTTTCCGGTATCCCACAGACGACCGATCGCCAGCACCGATTCTTCCTTGGTCACAAAGGGATTGAAGTAAATCGGATTGCGCCCCGGGGGAACAATGTGACCATCGAAATCGTCGCCGTACGCCAGGCGCAGCATCTCTTCCATCCAGTGCGAAGCGGTGACCACGGCGTCGGCGCGCTTCAGGCTGGCAACCATCGTCTCGCGATACCAGCGCAGCCAATCAGAGGAGGCGGGTTCGTGTCCATGAATGCTCAGAGACCACGTGAGCACATCGCCGTGCGCGACTACCACTCGCGGCGTCGCCACCGGCAACGCTCCAAAACTCAGCTGATTCAAATGCAGAAAATCAGGGCGTGTGTCACGGATAATCGCGCACAGGTAGTCTTGTGCTGCATCAAAGTCCTGCTCGCCTTCCTGCATCCAGTCGAGACGAAACGCGGTGGGATGATATTCGAGGCCGTGCAGTCCGTCCATCCATGCGGTCTGATGGGGAAGCGGAATTTCTCCGAAGCTGACGAGCGTGACCTGCGCGCCATGGGTCACGAGACCCGAAATCAGTTCGCGCGAGTACGTCCAAACTCCGCTGAACGTGTCAGCCGTCACCAGTACTCGCACAGAACCCCCGGGGATCGAGGGCTGGGAACGGCCCTCGGGCCTGCCTGGCTCCAGTGTAGGGTCGAAAGCCATACCTAGGGAAGTGTTTTCTTGCAGTCACGGGGCTTTCTTCCCCTACGTGTGGAAGCCGCGCTGTGTCTCGCCTGGACGGGGCAAAGCCCCATCTCTACGCGGGTTTCGGAGGCCTGGGCATCGGTCCAACGGCGATCAGGTACAATACTCGATCTGCCGTTTTGTTCCTCATGGTGCTCTTGAGTTCATGGATTTGACACTCATTTCTTCCCCGGTGGCGCAACTCGCACTGGTCATAACTCTTGCGCCCAAGGGCCTGATGTCTTACCTCCGCCACCATTTCCTGGATAAAACCTTCCAGGGGCTTTACCAGGTCAATGCGTTTGATCTGGCGCTGCTGATTCCTTATTTCATTGTTCTGACTATCCTGGCGGCCTATGGCGCGCACCGCTACTGGATGGTCTATCTCTATTACAAGCACAAGAAGAACAAGACGACCGAGCCCGCGGCCCATTTTGCTGACCTGCCGCGAGTTACCGTGCAACTCCCGATCTTTAACGAGCAGTACGTCGTGGAGCGATTGCTCGATGCCGTCTGCCGCCTCGACTATCCGAAAGATAAGCTCGACATCCAGTTGCTTGACGACTCGACCGACGAAACCGTGGAGGTTGCCCGCCTTTTGGTCGATCGTTACGCCGCCTTGGGGCATCCCGTCAAGTACCTGCACCGCGATAATCGCTCGGGCTTTAAGGCCGGCGCTCTAGCGGAAGGGTTGAAATCGGCGAAGGGCGAATTTGTGGCGATCTTTGACGCCGACTTTGTTCCTCCTCCCGACTTTCTGCTGAAGTGCATCCATCACTTCACCGATCCCAAGGTCGGCATGGTGCAGACGCGGTGGACGCACATCAACCGGCACTACTCGCTACTGACCGAGGTCGAAGCGATCCTGCTCGACGGCCATTTCGTGCTCGAACATTCCGGGCGCGCACGCAGCGGCGTTTTTTTCAATTTCAACGGCACGGCCGGCATGTGGCGGCGCTGCGCGATCGACGAGGCGGGGGGCTGGGAGCACGATACGCTCACCGAAGATACTGACCTTTCCTATCGCGCGCAGCTCGTGGGATGGAAGTTTCTTTATTTGCAGGACGTCGAATGTCCGGCCGAATTGCCGGTGGAAATGACCGCCTTCAAGACGCAGCAGGCGCGCTGGGCCAAAGGCCTGATCCAGGTTTCGAAGAAAATACTTCCGCGAATCTTAAAGAGCAACGTATCGCGGCATCAGAAAATCGAAGCCGTCTATCACCTGACGGCCAACCTCAGCTATCCGCTGATGATCGTGCTTTCAGTCTTGCTGATGCCCGCCATGATTATCCGCTTCTACCAGGGATGGTTCCAGATGCTCTACATCGACCTGCCCCTGTTCATGGCTTCGACGTTCTCCATTTCGAGCTTCTATCTGGTTTCGCAGAAGGAACTGTTTCCCAAGAGTTGGTGGCGATCGCTGCTCTTTCTGCCCCTGTTGATGTCTCTCGGAATCGGGCTGACAATCACCAATACGCGGGCTGTGCTGGAAGCGCTGGTGGGGAAGCAGACTTCATTCGTCCGCACTCCGAAATACCGCGTCGAGTCGAAGAAAGATAAAGTCGGCGCCAAAAAATACCGCAAGCGTCTGGGATGGGTTCCGTGGATCGAACTGATGATCGGAACTTACTTTGCCCTCGCGATTGTGTACGCTGTCAACAACGAGAATTACTTCACCATTCCGTTCCTGCTGTTGTTCGTGGTTGGTTACTGGGTCACGGGAACAATGTCATTACTACAGGGACGGTTCGCGGGACTCTCGGTAGGCTCGGAAACCCACTCTAAGCCATTCCCGGTCGGCGTGTAGAGGTCGACTCAGTGAAACATGTCTCAGTAATTCAATGATTTAGCCCGGGGTACTTGAAGTCAACCGTGATCGTGGTCTCGCCCCTCACAGGTTTTCCATCGAGCTGAAAAGGTTGGTAGCGCCAGTCCTTCGCAGCGTCCATGGCGGATCGGGCGAGCAACGGTTGGCCTTTGATTACTTTGATCTCGCCCAACCTTCCGTCCTCCGTGATCGTGGCGGCCAGCACGACCGTGCCCTGAAGGCGCTGCTGCCGTGCTTGGTTCGGATAGGCTGGCACGACACGATACAAGAGTTGACCGCCGGTAACTCCCATCGAAACCGGCACAGACAAACCGGGGACGGACGCCTTTACAGATAGAACTGTGGTGAGTGACGACGGGTTCGTCTCCCTGGCGGTAATCGGCGGGGGCTCGGACAAAACGGCGTCACCGGAGTTCGAGTCGTGAGAGCTCGATCCAGCGGGCTCAGCGTCGCGATGCAATCCAGACTGCAAATCGGACGCCACTTGCAGCGTGGGTGCTTTGGCGGCAGCTTTGTCAAGACCGCGATCGGCAGAATCGGTGCGCGCTGGCGAACGCTCTGCTGTCGAATGATCCGCCGGATTCTTCTTCCCTGCAATTACATCCACTTTAGACGCCAGCTTCACGGGAGCTCCAGCGGAAGGTTTTCCGCCGGACGAAAACAGTGTTTTGCCGCCGGGATTCGCCTCCCAGACACGGTCACGGTCGGGGACATGCGCGTTGGCAGAATGCGAGTCCGAAAAATTCGCGCTAACGGGATTAACCCGGGCGGCATCGATCGTGGCAGGCACTGCGGCATGTGCCTTCGCTTCACCGTCATCCGCACCGCTCCAGCCCAGCCAGATCACCAGGGCGAGCAACGAGATGGCGACGAGGCCGATGGCACCCAACACCAGAGCTCGCGATCGCCTGCCCGACGGGATGAAAGTCATCGCCACGTCCCCGAGGCGGTCGGACGCCGGCAGCAAACCGGAGGGTTGCCTTTTCCCGATGGCAGAGGGTAGTTTCGGGGGCGTCGGCGATGCGTCGTGTGGTTGCGTGGCGCGCGCCCGTTCCGCCAGGGCCGCGAGTTGCTCAAGAAGAGCAATATGGGATTCGGTAAAGGCCGCGGGCTGAATGGAAAACACCTCGAGAATTCCGCTCATCTCACGCCAGCCCTGTATCGGCAAGACAACAATGGAGCGCAGCCCGAGCGTGCGGCAGACTTCCACATCGACCAGCGGATTGTGCTCGGTATCAGTGCAATGCTGAATCTTACCGGTGCGCAAACACTCCCCTGAGATTCCCGTGTCCGCGCTCAACTGAGCCCCGAGAGCGGGAGCAGTTTTGCCGCTGCGCGCGCGGCACACCATCGCCCCGTCTTTCCACATCGCTAGCGCCGCACCGGAGGCGCCCGTCAGTTGCCGGGCCGCATCCGCGATCGTCCCCAGCATCGGATCGAGGCGATGGTCTCCAGTCGCGATCAGCCTTTTCAGGGACGATAGATCAGAGCTCTCGTCGAGATTTCCCGAGGCGTTGCCGGAGCGATCCTGGGAGGCTTCTGGCGAAGAATCGCTGCGGCTTTTTGTGGAGCGAAACGGTTTGGACTCAGGCACGACCACAGCTCTCTCTCGACTGGTAAGTTGCCGATCCAAACACGGCGGAACGCAAGTGGCTGGGGCGATTTCGCCAGAGTATGAGCCAACTTGGCGCGCCTGTCAAGGAAAGTGATGTGATTGAGATGCGCCGGTAGTGCACCTTTTAAACGGTCGTAAACAGCGCAGGGGGAGTTCTCGACTCCCCCTGCCCGGTTATGGAACCCAAGAGGGAGCTTTGGCGTGGCACCCTTGGCAGTTGTTGAGCGGGAAAGCGACCTTTCCGTGACAGGCGCCACAGTATCGCCCTTCGATATTGGAGAACATCGAGTAACTCACCGTGCCTTTCTTAGCGGTGGGAAATATTTCGGGATGGCAAAGCTCGCAGCCATTCCAGATCGAATGCTTCTCGTGCGAGAACTCAATCGGGTGAACCCACGAATAATTCGCTTGGACGGTAAAATCCTCGCGGCTTTTCATGGGCGCTTTTTTGACGGATAGGCCCTCAATAAAATCGATAGGTTTGATTACGCCGGATCTCTCTGCTACCTCCCAATTCACGCCGTAAATGCCTTTCGGGAATTTCGCCGTGTACTCCTTGTACTCATATTTTCTGACGCCCTTTTTACCCAGGGAATGGCAGCGGTCGCACTGCTGATCGTGGGCGGCATCGGAGCAGGCAGCGAAAACGGTCTTACCCTCGAACACCCGTTTGCCATCATGGCAGGCGCCGCAATGGAAACCTTCGCGGTTCGTACTCGCCTTGATGCCGGTGGCCTTCGCCTCCATGGCAAAGCCGACATCGACATGGCACACCCGGCAGGTGAACTTCGACCGGTGCAGCCAATGATCAAATACGACTGCACCGGGCTCCGCTCCGGCGTAATTGTCAAGAATCACTTTCCCGTACTCGGATGGCGCAGGTGCGGGCTTGGGCAAATAGATTTGGGCTGATACGAAATCGGCGAGGAATAAAATTCCGCAGGCTGCCATGAACAGGCGAAGCCAGCACTCAGTTCTTCTCTTTCGTTTTTGCATCGAGGACGTAGGCATAAAGACCTCGGCATTTTCGTAATCGTTCGAGAAAGACCTTTTTCCGCGACTCATCAAGCTTTTCAATCCGCGGCTGGAGAGTGTCACATCTCCGAATCAGATCCATGAGCTCTTCCTGCGAGAACGTCATGGCATCCTCGGTCTTCGCGCAAACGTTATCGAACTCCGTTCGCCAAGACTCCTGCGTCGTGTCCGCCTGCGCGGCCGATGCGGAGGGCTCGCCAATTGCAGGCACGGCGCACAAGCCGGCGAGCCCCAGGAATAGCAGTGCTGCAATGATCGTCGTGCTGACTGTTGTCGTAACCAGCCGTGCCGTAAAGAACTTTCCCTTAAAGAATGTCGGGTTGACCATGAGCCCCTCTGGTCAGGGTTGTACCGCTTTGGTGTGGCAGCGCTGGCAATCCGTCAAAGGAAACGCCACCGTGGTATGGCACGCGCCACAGGACTTTCCTTGCGAGATATCCACCATGGAGTACTTCACCGTGCCTCGTTTCACGCCGATGAATATATCCGGGTGACAGAGTTCGCAGCCGTTCCAGACGGTATGCTTCTTGTGAGAGAAGATGATGTCCGGCATTCCCTCAACCTTGGCGTTCAGCGCAAAGTCCTTCTGCACGACGAGAGAATTTTTCTTTGGAGAGACGCCAGGAAGAAAAGTTGCGGGATTGATGAGTCCCAGCTCTTCCGATTTTTCCCAGTCCAATCCGTTTCCAAAGCGTTCTTTCGGAAGCGGTTGACTGAATTGGAAGAAGTCAAAATCGGATGCGACTTTCAGTCCGTAGGAATGGCAGCGCTCGCATCGCTTCTCGTCATCCATGCTCGCCTTCCGGGAACATGCTTGGAAGACGGGTTTTCCATCCGCGACCATTTTGCCGTTATGACAGGTGCCGCAGTAATAACCGTGCGCATTGTCTGCCGCCTTGATGTCCGTTGCTCCGGCTTTCATCGCAAAACCGATATCCACGTGACAGACTCGGCAGGTGAACATCGAGCGGTGGATCCAATGTTCAAAGACGACAGGCGCAAGATCTGCCTTATTAGAGTAGTTGTCGATGACGACCCGGCCGTATTCGTAGGGAAGCGGTCTTTTCTTCTTCGTACCCGTTTGGGATAGGGCCAGGCCGCAAAAGAGGCAAGAAACCAGAATCAGAACAAATGGGAAAAATACTTTTTTGTTCATCGAGATCCTCCTCTCGATTGAACTGCGCATGTCGCATTCCGCTGACGACGCGCCCCGCTGCTCTTCCTTGAGTGCGCCGCTGCCAGGAAGGACCCTGACGCACGACACAAATCCAGCTTTATTGTGAACTCGACCCCACGGTGGAGCAGTGATTGGTATCACTCATCGTCGTGATAATTTGGCGAATTGGGCAATAGCCGGATGAACTCAGGTTCAGGCACGGGAAAATGACCCGAAGATTCGATCCCGGCACCGTTCTCCACTCGCACCAAACTAACTAACAATCGCGTCGCAGACGCGATGCTACGCTGGTAGCGCTCTGGTTTCTCGCATCTGCCTCCGCAAGAGGATTGCAGGGAACCAATCTCAAGAAGCTGTTAAGGACAGTCGAAGCGCTGGCGGATTTGGGTCCCGAACTTACGGCGGACCGCGACTTCCGCCACACCGCTCGAGCCATGCTGACGGCCGTCATGGAAGCGGCAGGCGCGCGCGAGGGAGTGCTGTTTTCATTCGGGGAACGGCCTTCTTTGCTAACCTCGGTCGATGCCCATGGATTTGCGCTGCTCCCCGACCCGTCGCTGATACCCTTACTTCCTCGCCACGTTCACAGCCTGACCGCGGCCGCCGAGCCGGTGCTGCTCAACCGCTCCAATAATGATCTCTTTCTGAGTGCGATGGGCAATGTTGCACCCGAACTGTTCAAGTGCATTTGCCCGTTGAAAGTCCGGGGAAAACTTGTCGGGGTGATCGCCCTCGGACTCCGGCCCGGAAATGAGGCCTACGAAGAGGACGCGCTCGACGCGTTCCGCATGCTCAGTCACTTCGTGGCGCTGGCGATTCAGAATCACACGCTCGGCCAGACACTGGCCCAACGGGTGTCCGAAAACCTGCGCCTTCTGGCCTCGCTCCACGGGTTCTATGACAACGCGCTCGAAGCGTTCGCTACTGCCATCGACATCAAACACATCAACATTCACGGACACTCGCTGCGGGTGGGCCGCTACTCCCAGGCCATCGGCGAAGCGCTGGGCATGGACTCCGCCGACGTGGCCGCCCTGCGTTCGGCAGCTTATCTGCACGACATCGGCATGGTCGCCGTCGATAAGCGGCTGCTCGGAAAAGCTGCGGAGCTCGACGCCGAAGAATCCCGCAACATGAGAGACCACACCGTCATCGGCCATCAGATCGTCAGCCACGTGCAGTTTCCCTGGCCGCAGATTCCCGAAATTGTGCGCTGGCACCATGAGCGCGCTGACGGTTCTGGATATCCAGACGGTTTGCATGGGGACGAAATCCCGCAAACGGTGCGCATCGTGGCGCTGGCCGAGACTTTTGACGCCATGACCAGCGAACGTCCCTACCGCCAATCCCTGTCGGTCGGAGCCGCCCTGCAGGAATTGATCCGCATGACGCCGGAAAAGTACGACCCTAAGGCGCTGCAGGCTTTGATGATCCAGGTCCGGCGCGACGCGGTCGGAACGAATCACATCCCGATGCTCGAGTCTGGAGTGTTGAACCTTACAGCCACCGACGTGGACGAGATGGCCGCTACCCTGCAACACCGAATCACTCAGGACAAAACTTTTCACACCTAAGATCGGTCCCCAGAAAATCTTTGAACCACGAAGAATGCGAAGTGCCGCGAACGCCCTTGTTCCCTGGTTTTCCCTTCGTGTACCTTCGTGCCCTTTGTGGTGGAAATTTCGGCCTAGTGAGCTACCGCCTGTGTGAAATCGCTGGTCCGTCCTCACGAGCGTCGCGTTCTTTCCCGATCACGATGTAAACTTGGCGGGTTGGAGTAGATGTAACTATTTGGCGCTCGATCTCATCTAAAAAAACTCACGGGGAGAGACATGATGGCTGTCAGTGATCAATCCGTTTCCGTCGCCACCGGCGCACAGCTCGATCAGTTGTGTATCAACACGATTCGCACGCTTTCGATCGACGCGGTGCAAAAAGCGAACTCGGGCCATCCCGGCGCGCCGATGGCGCTTGCTCCGGTCGCTTATTGTTTGTGGCAGCAATTTCTGCGTTATGACCCCGAGGATCCCCTCTGGCCGAATCGTGACCGTTTCGTGCTCTCCAACGGACACGCTTCGATGTTGCTCTATTCGCTCATCCATCTGGCAGGCGTGCGTGAAGTAACTCCCGACGGCAAGATTCTTTCGACACCGGCACTATCGCTCGATGAGATCAAGAATTTCCGCCAGCTCGGCAGCAAAACCCCTGGCCATCCTGAATATGGCTTGACCACGGGCGTGGAGACGACCACTGGCCCGCTCGGTCAGGGCGTGGCGAATAGCGTGGGCATGGCCATCGCCGAACGCTGGCTGGCTACATATTTCAATCGACCGGGCTTCGAACTGTTTAACTACAACATCTGGACAATTTGCGGCGACGGCGACATGATGGAAGGAATTTCCTCGGAAGCCGCGTCGGTCGCCGGCCACCTGAAACTTTCGAACCTGTGCTGGATTTACGACAGCAACCACATCACGATCGAAGGCAACACCGACCTCGCGTTTGACGAAAATGTGGCCGCCCGGTTTGTGGCCTATGGCTGGGACGTTCAGCACTTGCGTGATGCGAATGATCTGGCGGCGCTCGCCGATGCTTTCAGCAAAGCGCTCAAGGTAACGGATCGCCCCAAGCTGATCATCGTCAACAGCCACATCGGGTACGGTTCGCCGCACCGCCAAGACACAAAGGAAGCTCACGGTGAAGCCCTCGGCGAAGAGGAAGTGAAGCTGACCAAGCGATTCTACGGCTGGCCGGAAGATGCCAAGTTCCTCGTGCCCGACGGAGTGCGTGAAAATTTCAATAACGTAATGGGCAAGCGCGGACGGCAATTGAGCGGACAGTGGAATGGGATGTTTGCAAAATACGGTGAGCAGTATCCCGATTTAGCGGCGCAATTTGAACGCATGCAGCGTCGGCAACCGTCTGAGGGATGGGACAAAGAATTGCCGACCTTCGCGCCTGATCCGAAAGGACTTGCCACCCGCGATTCCTCGGGCAAAGTGCTGAACGCGATTGCAAAAAACGATCCGTGGCTGATGGGGGGCTCGGCTGACTTGTATCCCTCGACTAAGACGCGGCTCACTTTTGACGGTGCGGGCGATTTCGAGGTTGATCATTACAACGCGCGCAACTTCCACTTCGGCATTCGCGAACACGCCATGGGCGCGATCGTAAATGGCATGGTGCTTTCGAAAATTCGAGCCTATGGTTCGACGTTCCTCATCTTCAGCGACTACATGAAGATGCCCATACGCCTTTCGTCCATCATGGAGGTCCCCTCGATCTGGATCTTCACGCATGATTCTATCGGCGTGGGTGAAGACGGGCCTACGCACCAGCCCATCGAGCAACTGGTAACGCTGCGCGCGGTTCCCGGACTGATTACTTTTCGTCCCGCGGATGCCAACGAAGTGCTCGAGGCTTGGAAAGTGATCATGACGCTAACGAAGGAGCCGGTGGCGTTGGCACTGACGCGGCAGGCCGTGCCCACCTTTGATCGCACGAAGTACGCATCGGCGGCGGGCGTCGCTCGCGGCGCCTACATCCTGGCCGACGCCGAAGGGGGCAAGCCGCAGGTCGTTTTGATGGCCACCGGCAGCGAAGTTTATCTTTGTATCGATGCCTACGAAAGACTGAAGGCTGAGGGCATCCGGGCGCGTGTCGTCAGCATGCCATCATGGGAGTTGTTCGAACGTCAGGATAAGACTTATCGCAACCTGGTGCTTCCACCCGAAGTCACGGCGCGAGTGGCAGTGGAGCAAGCTTCCGGCATGGGATGGGCGCACTACGCGGGAGACGAGGGAAGCATTATCTGCATGCACACTTTTGGAGCGTCCGCGCCACTGAAGGATTTGCAGAAGAAATTCGGCTTCAGTGCCGATGCTGTCGCGAAGGCAGCGCGTGAACTGCTCGGGAAGTAAGGTTTATTGGAGTAACAATTTATTAACGTCAGGCAATTATTCTTCTGCCTGGCTCAGTCAGGAGATATTGATGAATCCAGTGGGCACGCTCGAGACCGCAAAAGCCGCCAATCCTCTCACCCAGCTTCAAACCTTCGGCCAATCCATCTGGCTCGACTATATTCGACGCGACCTGATGCAGGGCGGGGAACTGCAGCGCCTGATAACCGAAGACGGCCTGCGCGGAATGACGTCGAATCCTTCAATTTTTGAAAAAGCCATTGCCGGGGGCCAGTATCAGGATTTCCTCGACACCCTCACCGGTCGTAGCGACCTCGATGCCAAGGGCCGCTACGAATTGCTGGCGATCCGCGATATTCAGGATGCGGCCGACCTGCTCGCGCCCGTCTACCAGAGCACGAAGAAACGCGACGGCTACGTGAGCCTCGAAGTGTCTCCGTATCTCGCGCACGATACCAAAGGCACGATCGACGAAGCGCGGCGCCTGTGGAAGAGCGTGGCCCGCGCCAACGTGATGATCAAGGTTCCCGGGACAGCCGAGGGCATACCGGCAATCCGGCAACTGCTTGGCGAAGGCATCAATGTCAACGTGACCCTGCTGTTCGCGCAGGGAGTCTATGAGGAAGTGGCTGCAGCTTTTATTGATGGTGTAGAGAAATTTGCCGCGAGCGGCGGCGACGTGAGCAAATTGGCGAGCGTGGCCAGCTTCTTTATCAGCCGCATTGACTCTCTCGTCGACTCGCTGGTGGGCGACCAATTGAAGAAAGAAACGGACGCGTCCCGCAAGGCAAAATTGCAGGGGATTCTCGGGAAGGTTGCGATCGCGAACGGCAAGCTGACCTACGAAGCTTACCAGCGAATCTTTTCTTCTCCGCGCTGGAAGGCATTGGCCGCAAAGGGCGCACAAACGCAGCGCGTGCTCTGGGCGAGCACCAGCACGAAGAATCCGAATTATCGTGACGTGCTTTATATCGAGGAATTGATCGGGCCCGACACTGTCAACACCGTTCCTCCGGCAACGCTCGATGCTTTTCGCGATCACGGCAAGCCGCGTGCGAGTCTGACTGAAAACCTGGACGGCGCGCGCAAAACCATGGCCGATCTGGCCGCCGTTGGTATCGTCATGAAAGACGTGACCGACAAACTGACAGCCGACGGCGTAAAGCTCTTTGCCGACGCCTTCGACACATTGCTGGCCGTGGTCGAAAAGAGCTCGAAGCGCCAAGGATGAACGTCGAACCCGAATCTCCACTGTAAGACTGCACATGACAGTGCGTGATCGTAAACGCGTGGCGACGTGCCTGGGTTCTCGGGTCGCGCTTCCTGCACGGGACAGTAGCTTGAATTGAATTGTCATCCTGAGCGAAGGACCTGCTGTTCACCGCTAGAAGCAGGTCCTTCGCTTCGCTCAGGGACAAATTCATATATGCGTTAAGGAGTGTTCATGCAACTGGGAATGGTAGGTCTGGGGCGCATGGGCGCCAACATGACGCGGCGCCTGATGCGCGACGGCCATACCTTGGTGGTTTCCGATCTCAGCGCCGATGCGGTAAAAGATCTGGCGGGAGAAGGTGCGATTGCCTCCTCTTCGCTTGACGACCTGGTCGGCAAATTGACCGCCCCGCGCGCTGCCTGGATCATGGTGCCGTCAGGCGACGCCACAGAAAAAACCGTGCAGACCCTGCTGGCAAAAATGCAGGCGGGCGATACCATCATTGATGGTGGCAACTCGTATTTCAAAGATGATGTTCGCCGCTCCAAACTGTGTGCTGCCAAGGGCGTGCACTACGTCGACGTCGGCACGAGCGGCGGCGTCTGGGGACTCGAGCGCGGATACTGCATGATGATTGGCGGCCCGAAAGAGGCTATCCAGCGCCTGGATCCGATTTTCAAGACGCTGGCTCCCGGACGGGGCGACATTCCACGCACTCCCGGACGCGAAAAACTCTCTGCCGCAGTCGCCGTTACGGCCGAGGACGGGTACATACACTGCGGCCCCTCCGGTGCCGGGCATTTCGTGAAGATGGTCCACAACGGCATCGAATACGGCATCATGCAGGCCTATGCCGAAGGCTTCGACATCTTCAAGAATGCAACCAGCAGAGAACTTCCCGAAGATATCCGTTATGATCTCAACCTGCCGGATATTGCCGAGGTATGGAGGCGCGGCAGCGTGATCAGTTCCTGGCTGCTCGATCTGACCGCCATGGCGTTGATCGAGAATCCCACGCTCTCCGAGTACAGCGGATACGTGCAGGATTCGGGCGAAGGACGATGGACGATTCAAGCGGCGCTTGAAGAAGCGGTTCCGGCGGAAGTGTTGACGGCGGCGCTGTACACGCGTTTCCGCTCGCGCCAGGAGCATACCTTCGCGGAGAAGATGCTTTCCGCTATGCGGCAAAAATTCGGCGGTCACATCGAACTCAAACCGCCGGCCAAGAAGTAAGGAGCTGCGAGCCTCGAGCTCCGAGCTTCGCGAAACCAAAACCCAACGTGCTTGCTCGCAGCTCGTGGCTCGGAGCTCGGAGCGCACCATCCTACGAACTATCACGAGGAGAACGATGGCTCTAAACGACCCACGGCCAGCACAAGCCAAACCTCAGCCGGGACGCACGGCGGATCCCTGTGTGATGGTGATCTTCGGCTTTACTGGCGACCTGACTCGACGCAAACTGATTCCTGCTCTCTACAACCTGGCTAAGCAGCAATTGCTGTCACGCGAGTTTGCCGTGATCGGCATAGGGCGCAGCGCGATGAGCGATGAGGACGCACGCAAGAAGGTCACGAACGACTTCAAGCAGTTTGCCAGCGGCTCCGTCGATGCCGATTTGTGGGAATGGTTCGTCCGCCGCATCAGCTACATCAGCGGAGATTTTGACGATCCTGCAACTTACGACAAGCTGAAGGAAACTCTGGCCAAGGTTGACCAGGAGCACAACTCGCACGGCAACTATTTCTTTTATATGGCCACAGCGTCGAAATTCTTTGGCGATGTCGTCGAGCGCCTGGCAAAAATTGGCCTGATGAACGAAGAGAACAGCCATTGGCGGCGCGTGATTATCGAAAAACCCTTCGGCCACGATCTTGATTCCGCCAAGATTCTGAACCAGCAACTTTTGAAAGTTGCCTCGGAAAAACAGATCTACCGCATCGATCATTATTTGGGAAAAGAGACGGTGCAGAACATTTTGGCGCTGCGTTTTGCCAACGGCATTTTCGAGCCCATCTGGAATCGGCGTTACATCGATCACGTGCAGATTTCGGTGGCTGAAACCGTCGGGGTCGAGCAGCGCGGCGACTACTACGATGGCGCCGGTGCCTTGCGCGACATGGTGCCGAACCACATTATGCAATTGATAACACTCACCGCGATGGAACCGCCCATTTCGTTCGAGGCCAACGCGGTCCGCGATGAGCAGGCGAAAATTCTGCACGCCATTCAACCCTTTAGTAACGAGGACGTGCTCAGCAAAACTGTCCGCGGGCAATACGGAGAAGGCATCATGGACGGTGAGCGTGTGCCCGCCTATCGTTCCGAAGAGGGAGTGCCTCCCGACTCGCGCACCGAAACCTTTGTTGCCATGCGCCTGCTGATCGACAACTGGCGCTGGGCGGGTGTTCCGTTCTATCTGCGCACTGGCAAGCGGTTGCCGGGCCGCAATACGCATGTCGTGATTCAGTTCCGGCGCGCGCCTTTCATGTTGTTCCGCCAGACCCAGGTCGCGAACATGATGCCCAACCAACTGGTGCTGCACATTCAGCCGGAAGAAGGCATCTCGCTGCGCTTCGCTGCGAAGACGCCCGGTACCACCATGCAACTAGGCGAAGTGAACATGGATTTCGAGTACGCCGACTATTTCGGAGTCGATTCTTCCACCGGCTACGAGCGCCTGCTGCATGACTGCATGATCGGCGATGCCACCCTTTTTCAGCGTGCCGACATGGTCGAGGCCGGTTGGAGCATCGTCAATCCTGTACTCGATGTATGGAAGGCCCTGCCTCCACGGGATTTCCCCAACTATCCCGCCGGAACGTGGGGCCCGAAAGAATCCGACGAGCTCATGGAGCGCGATGGGCGGCGCTGGAGAGATTTCGAAAAATAATTTGTAGGGATCGCAGGGACGTCGGCTTGTTTTTACTGAGGGCTGATAGCTGAGGGCTGATACTTTGTTTGCTTGCGTCTACGCGGCGAAGCCGCGCCAGTCGGCGATTTCTTTCAGACCTTCTCCGCGGGCATGCTCGAAGAGTCTGACTTTATGGCGGGTGTGCTCGAATTCGTGGATGTCTGCCCAGACCTCCGCCTGCCAACCTCTTTCGTGGGCCGCAGCTTCGCCGCAGCTGGCACAGCGGGTGTGATAAGTGACGCCCGGCCTTGGGACATCTTGCGTGGAAGCACGCGCCGCGTCCTGTAATTCCTCGTTCTGCAGCTCTTCGTCGTGCAGTTCTTCATCTTGCAGCTCAATGAAGATGCAACGCACTTCCTGGATCTCGTCGTCGGGGCTCAGAATGTGCTCGTAACGCAGCAAGTACCCGAAGTGAAGCCTGCGGGCTTCGACCTCAGCTTCCTCCCGGGTGTGGAACGGCCCATATTCGGCCCGCAGTTGCTCGGTCGAATCGCAAGCCATCCAGAAGACGTCTTTGTAAGCCATACCCACCACCCAGTCCAGATCTTAGGTCTCAGCGCGCGCCGTGGCACGCTTCTAAAGCTAAGAGCTTCTTGGTTCCGAAACGCGAAAGCGACGGACGAATCGAAAAGCTGATGAACCAGACCGAACTCGTCCACAGCTACGAGAGCAATTTGATTACCGGGATCGGGGCGGTCGTCGCGCCTTCCGCGTTGGCGCTTCCTACAGAATCGTGAGGGGCATGTCAATGAAAACAAATTCCTTAGGGTAGGAATCTCGCAAATCCAACGGCTCGCTGGGAAACGGATGCTCCGGAACCCGTGTGCAATCCGTTTCCGTCGCCAAAACAAAAAGTCTCGCCATGCCCACGGATTTCCAGGCAGCAGGTCTCAGGAAGGTAAAGCCACCACCAGAAGACTTTTCTTTCTGAGGCCTGATGCCTACTTGGAAACGATCGGGGTACGATGGATGCGCCGCCGCTGCTGCCAGTTTCTAGCGAGTGCCACCAGCCGCCGCCGCAGCCGCCTTTCTTTCTGCATCTGCAAAGGCAACCGCATCTTCGGTGCCGGCTGCGGCCCAGGGTGCGGTCGGCAAGCCCAATCCGTTGCCCACTTGCAGGTGCCAATTAGCGCCGCCGTGGCCGGCGACGTAGAGCGCTAGTTCCAGCCGGGTCCACACTCCCAGCTTGTCGAAGGCCGTGCGCAGGTAGTTTTTCACTACCTGCTCGCTGGTGATGAGCACACGGGCAATATCTTTGTTGGTCAGACCCTGCCAGACCAGGGTCGCGACTTGAATTTCCTTGGCGGTTAGCCGATCGCGGGGTTGCATGGTTGCACCTGCTCCTTGATGAACATGGCAGTCGCGAGTTTTACTCGCTTCCGGCCTTCTTTAATGCCTGCGCGCAAAAACAACGTGCGCAGGTGCTGTTTTACGGTTCGCGGGCTGATATTCAAATGAGTCGCGATTTCTTTGTTGCTGCATCCCTGCACGAGCAGACGTAGCACCTGCTGGTCACGCGGCGTTATCTTGATCTCATTAAGGCTAATCATTGGCTTTAAGTCTGCTCCTTCAGTTCAGTCTTGGGGTCGCGACCCATCCTGAGCCAATGCAAGCCATTCGCCAAATCTTCGCTTCTCGCAGCCCCTGTAAAACCATAGAGTTACGCTCCTGACCTCCGCTTCCCGCAGCCACGTCTTAGACCGTTTTCATAAGCGCTTCCACAATGGCGTTCCTAAACGGGAATTAATCCTGAAATGCTCCCCGTTTTCTTACTTTCACGCCACCCATCTTTGCACTACAATCGTGTTAGCCTAGAGCATCTTCCTCCCTCCGTTTCTATGCCCTTGTCCCGGCCCAACTTGAAACGACCCGACCTGAGACTGGACGAGCAATCCTTTCAAGGTTTGCTCTCTGCCGCCTTCACGATTCAGGAACATAACGACCTGCTAAGAAAGGCTCGACTAGAGTCCGCGGCATCGGACGTACCCCTTGAAGCGGAAGGCGCGAGCTTCTGTCCGCAATGCGGCGCTCCGAAGCGCGCCGAAGAATGGCGCTGCCGGAACTGCAACGCCGACCAGTTTCGTCCGGGAGAGCGCTTGCAGCACAACTGGGCCTCGATGTGGCTGATGAGCCAGGAACAAGGTCTGTGGCCGGGGCGCGCGTCCGAGGTAGGCGAAGATACACAAAAGGCAAGCGAAGACACGCCAAAAGAAGCCATGCCAAAAGCGGTTGCGCCGCTTGCGATCGAACGTCGGAAACTTCCACGTCTGACGTCCCAATCCGCGAGCAATGGCCTTCTCGGTTTGCCGACGGCCAAGCCTATGGCTAGGGAAACGACCGCATCGGCAAAGATGCGGACCGAGGCCACGCGCGATGGGGCGCTCGAGCCATCGGATTTCGACGATTCGAGTTTTGACGATCCAGCTGTCGACGAGTTCGACAAGCCGGAGGCGGCAAATGAATGGTCCACGGAAAGGGACTTGAACCGGGAAGACTCGGCTCTACGGGACACGGACGAAGTTGTCCCGCCGTTGCAGTTATCGGCAAACGCCGATGCGGCAAGCGAAATCAACGATGGCGACGCGGCAAGTCCCTCGGCGCGCTCGTTGAGTTTGCGTGAGACGCTGCACGTTCATCGCGCCGATATTTATCTGGCAACGGCCATCCTGGTGGCTGTGCTGGGCGTGCTTTGGCCGGCCGCGAGTTCGCCGCATCGAGCTTCGCTCGGACCGGTGGACAGAGCTCTCGTCGCGCTGGGAATTGCGGAGGCTCCCACATCCGCGGTTCATCTCCAGGGCGACCCGAACATCGAGGTCTGGGTCGATCCCCACCACGCTCTCTACTATTGTCCCGGCGAAGAGCAGTACGGGAAGACCGCTGACGGCCGCTTCACCAGCCAGCGCGATGCGGAAATGGACAGCTTCGAGCCCGCCAATCGCAGTGCCTGCGAGTAGCTTGAGGCATCCGCACATCACAGCATTGAAGCAACGGAATCTTTGTGAAGCTCATTTGCAATGGTGATTCAAGAGCTCATTGATTTAATGATTCCATGCCCGAAACGGGGTACAATCGTGCTCCGACGGTGTTTATTCCAACGATCTTGATTTCTACAATCCATACTCAGGCGATCCATGCTTAGACGATTCATGTCCCGACGATCAACCTACTCACTCGTTGTTATCCTTTCGCTTACCGGATCCGTCATTCTCGCCCTGCTCTCGAATGACGTTGCGATGGCACGTGCCCAAAGCAATCCCGCGCCGCGAGGGGGCCAAAAAGCGGGCTCGTCTCCAGACGTCTCTCGGGGAAAGTATCTCGTCGAAGGCGTGGCCATGTGTGGCGAGTGCCACACCCCGCATGACAGCAGCGGAAATCCCGACCGCACGCGATGGCTTCAGGGTGCCTCCGTCCCCTACCTGCCGGCGAGGCCCGACGCGGATTGGCCGATCAACGCGCCGCGTATCGGAGGTACCCCACCGGCCAGCGACGCCGACATGATCAAGCTCCTGACGACCGGCATCTGGACCAACGGCAATCGTCTTCGTGCTCCCATGCCGCAGTTTCGCCTGGACCGCAGCGACGCTGAAGCCGTGGTTGCCTACTTGAAATCAGTCACTCCGAGACAGTAACCACAGGCAGGTTCAAATGCAGAGGCGGGGCTTGCCCCGTCTCCCTCGCCCGAAGGAGACGCGGTAAGCTCCGTCTCTACGCAAACTTAATACCCTTCACTCCTCGTGCGGGAGCATCCGTCCAGTGCGCACATAACGGTCATGCCAGCTCAAACTTTCTTTGAGCAGGTGAGGAGTATGCTTGCCGAACGACAACCGTTCCGCGCGCTCCTCGTAATCGCGCAGCAGAGGACGATAGTCCGGGTGCGAACAATTCTCGATGATGAGCTTGGAACGTTGCCGCGGCGACAATCCCCGTAGGTCGGCGAGCCCCTGCTCAGTCACGACCACCGCGACGTCGTGTTCCGTGTGATCCACGTGTGACACCATGGGCACGATCGTTGTGATGGCCCCCTTCTGTGCCGTCGATGGCGCCATGAAGATCGACAGGTATCCGTTGCGCGCAAAATCTCCCGAACCCCCAATCCCGTTCTGAATCCGCGATCCCATGACGTGCGTGGAATTCACGTTGCCATAGATATCGGCTTCAATCATGCCATTCATTCCGATCACGCCCAGGCGGCGAATGATTTCGGAGTGATTGGAGATTTCCTGCGGACGAAGCACGATCTGCTTGCGGAACGTTGCCATTTCGGCATTGACCTTAGCCAGCATGTTCGGACTAAGCGAAAACGCGGTGGCCGACGCACATGTGACTTTGCCACTGCGCAGGAGTTCGATCATGCCGTCCTGAATGACTTCAGTGTAGGAAGTCAGATTTTCGAATTTCCCTTCCAGCAGACCCATCAAGACGGCGTTGGCAATATTACCTACGCCCGATTGCAGAGGCAGCAGGGAAGCGGGAATGCGTCCGCTTTTCACTTCCCACGCGAGAAATTCCAGAATGTGGCCAGCAATGCGGCGCGAGGCCTCGTCCGGGGCTTTGAACGCGCTATTGCGGTCGGGAGAATCGGTCAGCACGATGGCCGCGATCTTTTCCGGATCAATCTTAAGATAAGGAGTGCCAATTCTTTGGCCCGGATGCACCAGCGGGATCGGCTGGCGATTGGGCGGCGGTTGCATCCCGTAATAGATATCGTGCATGCCCTCCAGTTCGGCCGGCTGCCAGGCATTCACTTCGAGAATCACCTTCTCCGCCTGATCGATCCAGGTGCGGTTGTTGCCCAGTGAGGAACTGGGAATCAGCCGCCCGTCTTCGAGAATCGCCGTTACTTCGACCAGTGCCCAGTCCATCTTGCCGAGAAACCCGTACTCCACGTATTGCGCAACGTGGCCGAGGTGGATGTCCATGTACTCCATTTCACCGGCGTTAATCCTTTTGCGAGTCTCTGGATCGGACTGATAGGGCAGCCGTAGTTGAATGCCGCCCGCCATGGCCAGCGCGCCATCCAACTCGGGCCCCGTTGAAGCGCCAGTGAAAATGCTGACCTGACATTTCTCACCACGCAGGTTCGCGTCAGAGATGCGGCGAGCCAACGCCATGGGTACGGCCTTCGGATAACCGGAGCCGGTAAAGCCACTCATGCCAATCCGCGTGCCGAAGTTGATCAGGGCCGCCGCTTCGTCGGCGCTCATAATGCGGGATTCCAAACTGGGATTTAAAACTCGGGTGTTGGAAGCAGTCGAAGTGACCATGGAATGTGATTCCCTTTATAGTTAGCGAACGCTGAATTGTACGTCCGCCCTATCGGCCATGCTGTGACGCAGAACACACAGTTTCCGGACCGGGTGCCCCATTCTTGCGCGTTTTTTGCGCAAGAGTGGGATTCCACGGTAGTGTCGAACTAGGGATATTGCCGTTGCTTTTGGGTGGCGCAGCGCTTCAGCGCTGCGATAAGTGCATGGTTCCGAGTTCGAGCTTTAGCCGCGGAGAGCCCCAATTCTCGAGATGCACAATACCCGCCGGCGGTCAGATGGAGTAGTTACCGGGCAGGCGCGCTAGGTTTGTTTAGCCGCAGCCTTTACTTCCACCCCCGCCCATTTCTCCAGCAGAGTAAGTGTCGCGGCATAGTCCAGATCCTGCTGGCCTTCCTCAGCCGCGACGTCATACACCTCTTCGACGGCTTCGAGCCCGGGCAGGCGCACGCGCGATTCCTTGGCGGCAGCGAGCGCCAGTCGAATGTCTTTCAGCATTAGCCGCAACGGAAAATTCGGCGAGAAGTCGCGCTTCAAAATAAACGGAGCTTTGTAGTCCACCACGCCCGAGCGCACCATCGAGGCCTGGATCAGCGGCAGCAGTTTATCGACGTCCACGCCCAACTTGGCAGCGAGCGTCAGAGCCTCGGCGAAGCCCTCATAAATGAGCGCAATCTGCAGATTCATGGCCAGCTTGGTCGCTTGTCCCTTGCTGGTCTCGCCCATGTGGAACACCTGCTTGCCCATCGCCTGAAACAGCGGTTGCAGCCGAGCAAGCACTGCCTCGTCGCCGCCCACCATAAAAATCAGGCTTCCCGCTTCGGCAGCGATCTTCGAGCCGGTCATGGGAGCGTCCACGTAATCCACCCCGCGCGTCTTCAGACGCGCGGCAAATTGCCGCGTGGCGGAAGGCGAAATCGTGCTCGAATCGGCAATAATCGTGCCCGCAGCTAGCACCTGCTCCGCGCCGTTCGTGCCGAACAAGACGCTCTCGACGGCTTTCGTGTCGGAAAGGCACATCCATACCACTTCCGCGCCCGTTGCCGCATCCGCGGGCGAAGCCGCGCTCCGTGCGCCTTCCACGTCCTTGCCCGCCGAGCGATTCCAAACTGCAACCTCGTGTCCGGCCTTGACCAGATTGGCGGCCATCGACCGTCCCATGATTCCCAGACCAAGAAAAGCGACACGCATGACGATTCCTCCGCCCTCTGTTCCTGAGCTTTGAATTATAAATAGGACCAGTCACGCCACGGTCAAGGAAAACACAATTCTTTACAGCGGAAGATCAAGAAGCGAAGGTAACTGCGCGCCCTTGCGCCGATGCCGTGCCCGGGAGCATCCAATTACACTAGAGAGTTGAGCCGACAAGGCCGATAATGGATTCAAAGTCCACCCGACGGTGCGCCGGTCAAGTCCTGCGCCACTACGGGTCGAAAACGAATGTTAAAGTCCTCATTGAAAAATCGCGCTTTGCGCAAACGGGCCGGCCAGTTCACTCAACTGGTGCGTCATTCGGCAGTCACGCCGCGCACGGGCGAAACCCACAAACCGAAACTAGTCACCAACGGCCAGTTCGGCGTCACTTTCATCGGGCACTCCAGCTTTTTTCTGCAGATCGGCGGGCAGAACGTCGTCATTGATCCCAATTTCGCCCGCTGGCTCTTTGTCTTGAAACGCCTGCGGCAACCGGGATTGAATCTGCGCGACCTGCCTCCCATGGATCTGGTTCTTGTGACACACGCGCATTTCGATCACCTGCATCGCCAGTCGCTGCGCACCATCGCGCGCCAGACTCGCCGCCAGACCGGAACCGCGCCCACGCTAGTGGTTCCGCATCATTTGTTTGATCTGGTCTCCGATCTTGGTTTCGAACAGATTGTCGAACTTGAGTGGTGGAACACGTATCGCCATGGCAACATCGACATCACCCACGTGCCCTCGCGCCATTGGGGAGCGCGCATTCTCAAAGATTCTCACCGCGGATATGGCGGTTATGTCCTGCGCAGCGGCAAGCACTCCGTCTACCATGCCGGCGACACGGCTTATTTCAACGGCTTTCGCGAAATTGGGCGCCGCTTGTCGCCCGAACTCGCGCTGCTCCCGATCGGCGCCTACAATCCGCCGCAATTCCGCAACGTCCATACCAGTCCCGCCGACGCCACCCGCGCCTTCCTCGATCTGAATGCCCGCTGGATGGTCCCCATGCATTACGGAACCTTTCGCTTGTCGCATGAGCCCATCGAAGAGCCGCTCCAGTTGCTGGCGCAAGAGGCCCTGGCTGCCGGAGTGAAAGACAAAGTCGTGGTCCTCGAAGAGGGCATCACCCGCTTCTTTTAACTCTTTCCATCGACCAACGCTAAAGAGTATCCTTCCCGGATGGTCGAACTTCCGAAAGACAAGAAAATGGACAAGAAGGAAATCAACTCCCCAAAGTTGACGGAGCATTTTCTCTTCTGGGTTTGCGGCATCGCAGTCCTACTGCTAGCTGTCGGATTCGCTCATTTCGTCTACCACATTTTTTGAGGCCGGTGGACGGGGAAATTGCCCTTGATTTCCGTACGCACTACGGCAGATCCAGGTCCAGCGCGTAGATTTCGTCCGTACTCAGATTTCGCACGAAAAGAGACGATCCCTCGGGCGTGAGCCCGCTCCACGGACCAATGGGACTGAAATATCGCGGCAAGTCTTTCAGATCGATCAGCAATTCTGAGTAGTTCTCTCCGAGACGGACGCGCCGGGAACTGGGCTGATCGGTGGAGACCCTGTCGTAATAAACATAGCGTCCATCCCACGACCACGCCGGAAACCCGATCGTTCCCGGCTCATTGAGCCACTCCGACCATTTCCCGGTCTTGGCATCGTAAAGCACGAGTTTCTTGGAATTCTCGCTCAGGGCGAGGATATGCTGACCATCCGGGGAGCAGCGCGGGCTATATAAACCTTCCGAGCCGGGAATGACCGCGATCTGATGCGACGCCAGATCGAGCACTCGGATATCCACTTTGTCTGTCGTTCCTGGTGTCATTAACCGCCCGAAGACCAACCGCTTACTGTCCGGCGACCAGGTCGGGTCAACCTGGTTCAGGTTCTCAGGGGAAGCGTCGGTCGGCGTGCCTCCACCGGAAGGCACCAACATAATCTTCCATTGCTTGCCGCGCTCCTGATCGACAAATGCGATCTGAGTCCCATCTGGCGACCAATGGGGCAGAACGGCGGAGAGCGGCGGATAGGTGAGTTGAAGCTTGTCGCTTCCATCGGTGCGAGAGCGCCAAAGCGACCCATCCGGATAGGAAACGTAGGTCACCGATTTTCCATCGCGCGAGAAATCCAGTTCACCGGCTGAGATTCCTGACAGATACGGTACAAACTGGTGCGAGGCCGGATCGTAGCGAACCAGTTCCCCGCGATTATCGTATCCGTCGACATATAACTTCTTGCCATCGGGACTGGGCGCCATTTGTCCATAGGACAACGGACCGGACGCTAATTTTACTGGCAAGCCTTGGCGCAAGATTCCGGAGCCTTCGCGCAACGCCCAGATCTCAAACAGCGGGCCATTCTTGGCGAGAAAAAAATAATAGCGGCCATCTACTGTCCACACCCCATCGTGCTCCGACAGGGAACCTTGCCACTCAGGAAAAACGCGATGCAGATTCGTGCCGTCGGGACGGGCTTCCCAGATGGAGACGGCGTTTTCCCCGAGCAGCGTAAATCGAATGCGGTGACCGTCAGGTGCGAATCGAATGTAAAAGGCAACGCTGGGTAAATCGATCAGTTTATGCGCATTGCTTCCATCGCCGTGGCTGAGAAAGAGTGCATTGCCGCGTGCGAAAAGCAGTTGCTCGCCGTCGGGCGACCATGTGCCCCAACGACCTGTCACCTCGGGGAGACGACGTGGAGATCCACTGGGCAGAGGCAGCAACCAAGCCTGGTGTTCCCGTTCGCTCCCAATTCGTTCGAATATGAGAAGCTGGCTGTGGTCCGGGGAGACAGCGGTAGGATAAACATCAGCAAACGGTGTCGGCAGCACAGATGTCTCACCCCCGGCAACCGAGCTCTGCACGAGAAATTCGTCCGACACTTTCCTTTCGGAGAGATAAAGCCGCGAACCGTCGGTGAACACCTGGAGCTTCGGGACACCGTCGTGAGTAATCTGGGTCGTGCTCAGAACACGTGGCGGAGGAACGGGCCAGATGAGCCACGCTATTGTCGCAACCAGAGCGAAGATGGCGAGCGCGAGTCCCACCGCCCAGTTGCGACGGGAACCAGCCGAGTTCGCATGTCTCTCCACGGCCGGCACGGGTACGGTTCCAGACGTGGTATCCCGTTTTAGTCTTTGCAGATCCGCGCGAATCTCCGAGGCATGCTGGTAGCGAAGGTTTCTGTCTTTCTCCAGACACTTGTTAATGATGTCTTCCAATTTGTGCGGAAGGTCCGGGTTCAGCCGCACGGCTGGCGTGGGCGTCCCGTCCAGAATAGTTTTGAAGATGACGCCTGAACTCTCACCACGAAAAGGCAAGGCGCCCGTCGCCATCTCATAGAGAACCGCACCAAATGAGAACAGATCTGTGCGTGCATCCAGTTCTTTGGCGCGGACTTGTTCCGGAGACATATAGGCGACGGTGCCAAGCGCCTGACCGGGGCTCGTCAGGTGTTCTTCGAGCGTCACGGTCGAAGCGGCGGTCGCGCCAGCCTCGCCCAACGTGCCTTGGGCGGACGTCACCTTTGCCAATCCAAAATCCAGAATCTTGGCGTGCCCACGCTTCGTCACGAAAATGTTTGCTGGTTTGATGTCGCGGTGCACAATACCCGCTGAGTGCGCCGCATCGAGAGCATCGGCGATTTCGATGCCCAGCGCTAGCACCTCGTCGATTTCCATCGGCTTGCTGCCGATCCGGTGCTTGAGCGTCATTCCATCGAGATATTCCATCGCGATGAACGACTGCGCTTCGTGCTTGCCGATCTCGTAGATGGTGCAGATGTTCGGGTGATTGAGCGCGGAAGCGGCGCGCGCCTCGCGACGGAATCGTTCGAGCGCCTGCGGGTCGCTGGCCAGGTCGTCGGGCAGGAACTTCAGCGCAACAAATCGACCAAGCTCGGTATCTTCAGCCTTGTAGACGACGCCCATCCCGCCACCGCCGAGCTTCTCGACGACGCGGTAGTGCGAGATGGTCTGGCCGATCATTAGGCGGAAATCTTAGGGCCACAGGTAAGCCAAGTCAATGAAGGAAGAGCAGTTGATGTGTTAGCGACAGGTCGATTGTCGTAACATCCCGGGAACTTCCCCCACTGCCTCACTTGCCAGCGCTGACGAATGCTCCGGTCGTCGCGTTGATCACGCCGATGCCTTTCCTGTCCGTCTCGCTCGTACCGTAAATGACAAACCACACAGGCACGTTCAGCCTCCGGTCCTTGAGCAATACGTAGGTGACCGGCTGCTGGGCATTCTTTTTGAGAATGGCATCGCCTCCGTGTTGCTGCGCGATCGCGAACGCCTGAACGGTATCGGTTTTGAGCAGCAATGGTAAGAAAGCAAGATTCGCGGCATCAGCGTTGTAAGCGCCTTCATTACCCTCGGCGGAAACCCCAAACGGCGGCGCGTCTGGCCGACGGCTTCCCGAGCACACGATGGTCTTGGTAGACCGGCGGGTGGGCGAGACAAAGTACCCTCGCCAGACGGTTGATTTCCCATCCTGACCGGCTGCTTCCGTTGTCAAAACGGATTCCAACCGGGCCGGCTGCGCATCCGGCGACCACTTCAATGCCAGACCCATCATGCGGTTCATAGCATCCTGGCCGGTGTACAGCACGGGAGCCTTACTCTCCGGTGCCGCGGCCGGCGTTTCGGACGTGCCCTCTTTTGGTTTGTCTGCGGTTGAGCTGCACCCTGCCATCAGAATGGCAACGCCCATCACACTGAGGAGAACTGCAAAACGACGTAACTTCATACTCCCTACCTCCTGGAGTATTTTCTGCTCCATTACTCTGTCGTATACCGTGTCACACCACTCGGACGGTCGGATCCGTGGCGATCCAGTCGCGTTCCAACAGCACTTTCTTGGAAGTCTGGATTCGTCCGAATTGTACTGCTTACGAAGGGTTTTGCAAGGTATGAATCGGCGCGCGAGATTCTCCGGACAAACAAACGCGCTCCCCAGAAAACATCTGCGGAGCGCGCGGAAATTACCAAACCAAACTGAGAGCTTATTTCAGAGTCTTCACAAAACCAGCGACAGCCTTGGCGTCGTCCGGGGAAAGACCGGAGATAGCTTTTTTGTGTGGTGCTTTCTTGGCGTCATCGCCTGCGGTGAGCAGGGCAGTGATCTGATCGGCGGTGAGGGCGGTTCCCGCTAGTTTGGGACCGACTTTGCCTTGGCCTTCGGGGCCATGACACATGGCACACTTCGCTTTGTATGTAGCGCCACCGTCTTGCGCGAAGGCAGGCAGAGCCAACGATACGGACAAAGTGATTACGAAAAGCACGATTAGCAATTTGGAAATTTTCACAAGGCCTCCTTTTGAGGAAACAGAGATATGGAAATGGGTTTGGAGATACGCAGGCGATTGTAACGCCCAACTCGCTACGGTGTCGAACGCGGGCGAGTCGAAGGACCCAATCGAAAGACGCCCTCGGTGCTAAACCGTCGCCCTTCGCGGCGTCCGATCTTCAGCACCACGGCGCGCCTTGCATGTTTTCTACCCGCAGACGTCGTTATACCTCAATCAGGCCGCAATTCAGTCTTTCGTGTACTGTGCCTCGCCCCGGCCGAACGACCAGTTCTCCCATGCGACTTCGACAAGGTTGACAAAGACGTCTTCAGGCCGAATTCCGGGCGATTTGGCAAGCAACTCCACGATCCGCTGGTACAAGGTGCGCTTTTGTCCCGGTTTGCGCCCGGTGCTCAACGTGATCTGAATCAATACAACTTTGTCAGAACGGTGGATGCCCATGTACGCGGGGTCGTAGATAAGGCCGTCCTTCTCGTGTTCCGTGATCACCTGAAAGCGGTCGTCGGGTGGAATGGCGATCGCATCAATCATTGCCGCATGCACATTATCGGCAATGGCCTTTCGGTAAGCAGCAGAGGTTCCACTAATCAGGTCAATCCGAACCAGAGGCATAGAGTCTCCTTCGCCCCATTAGACGAAGGCCGGGCCGGTCGGGATGCGGACGAGGGGGGAATCAAACGCGCCATCCCGATGATTTCGCAAAAAATCGAGGAAAACTCGGCCCTACCACAACCCAGCCCCACGCAAAAGATGTCGCCCGGATGTAACTCCCAGCGACCGTTTGCATCCAAGTAAACAAGCGCTTTCGCATGGTATACTGCGCTCAAAGGGGTGGCTGGATCCCTCTACGTCCCTGCCCGAGGATTTCGACACATGGCCAGTAGTGCTCGCCGTTCACGCTTTCGTTCACTTTTCCTCATCGTTTTCGTCCTTGCCCTGTTCGGTTTGTTGGGCATGCTGTTTGCGCAAAGAATCAGCCCGGCATCCACGCCCAGCACCGACTCCGACGTCCGCGACAGCTTGAAGCAGTTCACCGAAGTCTACGAAACGATCGAGCAGAACTATGCCGATCCCGTGAACGCCGACAAGGCAATTTATAACGGCGCCATTCCGAGCATGTTGCACCAGCTCGATCCGCACTCGAACTTTTTCGATCCGAAGTCCTATTCCGCCCTACGCGAAGAACAGCGCGGCAAGTATTACGGCGTGGGCATGACGGTCGGGCCGCGCAATAATAAGGTCATCGTCATTGCTCCCTTTGTCGGCACTCCGGCCTACCGCGCCGGGATCCGTCCCGGCGACATCATCGCCGCCATCGACGGCAAGCCCACCGACAACATGAGCACCTCCGACGTGGCCGATCTTCTCAAGGGACCGAAAGGCACCACGGTTCGCATCACCATGTTGCGCGAGGGTTCCGACCATCCGCTCGAATTCGCGGTCGTCCGCGACGAGATTCCGCGCTACAGCGTCGACCTCCATTTCATGATCAAGCCCGGCATCGGATACATGCACGTTTCCGGGTTCCAGGAAACCACCGAGCATGAAGTCGCCGAAGCGCTCGATCAGATGGGCGATCTGAAAGGCTTGATCCTCGATCTGCGCCAGAATCCCGGAGGCTTGCTCAGCGAAGGCGTGGGCGTCGCCGACAAATTTCTAAAGAAGGGACAACTGATTGTTTCCCACCACGGACGCTCATCTCCTGAAAAGCGATACACCGCGGCCCACGGCAACGGGGGCAAGGATTATCCGCTGGTAGTGCTGGTCAATCGCGGCACCGCATCCGCCGCTGAAATTGTCGCTGGGGCGATTCAAGACCACGATCGCGGCTTGATCGTCGGCGAAGTCACGTTCGGCAAGGGTTTGGTGCAAACCGTCTATCCGCTGGCCGAAAACACCGGCCTGGCGCTTACCACCGCCAAGTACTATACCCCCAGCGGACGCTTGATCCAGCGCGATTACTCCAATCTCTCGCTCTACGATTACTACTACAATCGCGAGAGCGAAGAGAATAACGCCAACCACGAAGTCAAACTCACGGACGGTGGACGCACGGTCTATGGTGGTGGCGGCATCACTCCCGATGTCAAACTTGCTCCCTACAAGTCCAACAAGTTCCAGGAAGAGTTGCTGCAGCATTACGCTCTGTTCAACTTTGCCAAGCGCTACACGATCACGCACAAAATCTCGCAGAACTTCGAAGTCGACGACGCGTTGCTGCAGGATTTCCGCAAGTTTCTCGACGAAGAAAAGGTTACGTATACCGAAGGTGAACTGCTCGAGAATAACGAATGGCTGCGCTCCAACCTCAAAAGCGAGCTTTTCGTCGATGCCTTCGGCCAGGAAGAAGGTATGAAGGTGCGCGCGGAGACCGATCCCGACGTAATCAAGGCTCTCGATCTGATGCCCCAAGCACGCGCTCTGGCGGACAATGCCAAGAAAGTAGTAGCCGAACGAAACGCGGCTCCGATCGCACGCTAGCCGGTTCTTACTTTTAGTTTCGATTTTCAGGCCCGGGAAACCGGGCCTTTTCTTTGCGAAGAGGCGTCGAACTCCTGTAAGTTGTCGTCACTTCACTGCGCGCACGCAAGAGAGCTGGTCGGACGCGACCCAGTTTATCAATCCGTTGCGGGCAAAGCGGTCGCTGGCGCGGCAGAATCCTCCCTGCGGGAAGAATCGTTCCACGCCATACCATCCCCAGGAATGACAAACCCAGTCTTCGAGCTCCAAACCGTGTGAGCGCATCAGCTTTACCCAAGGGCCGCGGCGATATCGCCGATGCTGAACTTTCGGGTAAGGCTGCGCGGGACGCAACTTGCCTCCAAACATGCGCCGCACTGCGCCGATCACTGGACGGACGAAGAACCGCGTCCGAACCAAGGCGCGATCTCCATAGAAAAATGGACAAATGCTGCTCGGAGTAGTAATGACAGCGTAACCGCCCGGTTTCAGCACACGGTGCATCTCGCGAAGCGCCGGATCGTCCGAGCCTAGATACTCCATAACGCCCAGGCAAACGATGCCGTCGAACGTATTGTCGGGGAAAGGAATCTTCTCAATGTCGGCGGGCTGAAATCGCTCTGGATTGTAGTGGTGGCGAGCGTATTCGATCATTCCTTCCGACAAGTCGGTGCCCCAAGTGTCGTAGCCGCGGCGAGCCAATTCGGCGGCCAAGTGTCCTGTGCCGCATCCGACGTCCAGAATCTTGGATCCAGCGGGCAGCTTCGCTTCGATCATCTCAATCGCAAAACGCCGACGCGAGACGAGGTTTTGCGCGGTAAGGTTGGCTGGTTTCGGGTTCTCGTAGAAGCGAGCCCAGTCGTCTACAGTTTGCGTAAACAGCTCGTTAACTTGCTCTTTAGAACTCACGGAATCCTCGTATTGATATCAATTGGCGTCGCGATTGTCGCTGGCCGGAAACCCCAAAACCCTATGCTATCATGGGTTTTTAACGCGTCTTTTCTCCGTATTTTGGGGCCTGGGGGACTGAGTGCTGAGGTCTAAATCCAAGCGCTGGTTTAAGAAAGCGCTGGTCCGCAGTAACATTCTCCGGGCGGCGAGCCGCCTTTCCAGTCCCACCGCCGTCATTCTGTCGTACCACTCCATTGTTGAAGACACGCAAACTACCGACCACATACTGGGGATTTCGCGCGACCGGGCCAGCTTCGAGGCGCACATGGAGACGCTTGCCAGAAATTTTTCTCCCGTGACCGTCGAGGACGTTGCCCAATTTGCCAAGTCTGGCCGCCAGCTTCCGCCCCACGCGGTTGCCGTGACCTTTGATGACGGTTTTGCCGACAACTACGAGGTAGCGCTCCCCATTCTGAGCCGCTATGGCATCCCCGCAACTTTTTACATTATGGTCGATGCCGTCGAAAACGGGATGTTACCGTGGTACTGCCGGCTCCGTTACGCGTTTAACACGACGAAGAAGCCCGAGTGGAGCGACTCGGATAGGAATCGGACCTACGGTCTCGCTTCGCCCGAGCAGCGCAAGGCGGCACTGACTGCGGCTTGGGAGATCGGCGCCAGATTGACGGGAGCTGTGCAGCAGGAATTTATTGGCCGCGTCGAAAAGGCGCTGGAGATTGACCCGGCCTTCGTCGACGCCCACGCTCCCCACGGATTCATGCTGGACTGGGAACAGGTTCGAGGCTTGAAAAAGGCGGGGCATACAATTGGGGCGCATACGCTTTCGCATCCCAATGTGGCGCAGGTTAGCGCCAGCGAAGCGCGTTCGGAGATTGCCGGCTCCAAGAAGAGGCTCGAGCAGGAAATCGGCGAACCCATCGAACATTTTTCCTATCCACACCCGGCGCTTAATCCACAATGGTCGAAACAGACGCTGGAGATTACGCGGGAAGCGGGCTTCAAGTCGGCCGCGCTGACCACTTGCGGGCCGGTGCGCAAGGGAGACGAGCCGCTCGCGCTCAAACGGATCTACACGCCGGCGGACTTGAATCAATTCACCTGGAACTTGCAGTGTACTTTTCTGGGGCGCTCGGTCTAGCCGTGCGTTGACTTTCGGGGAGGGCCGAAGGTGAGAGACAGTTAATCACTGCAAGAGCTTTCCTGTTCGTCCGTTCTGAAGGTACGGACGTCGAATGACTTGCTTTTGGAGAGGTGCATCCATGTGGAGGCGTGTCCTAGCAGGCATCTTGGGCACATTAGCCGTTCTGGCAGGGGTGATTGCCTACGGTTACGCCAGCATGGCCTCCGACGATTTTCGTAACCCGAATGTTTCTTTTTTGACCGCCATATTGGGTACCGGGATAATGTGGCTACTGACCCTTGGCGCATTTGGCATGGGCATTCACTTCTTGAAGTACTGCGTCACTGGGAAGTTCTTCCGAGTGAATCCGAGGGCACGCGCACTTATTCTTGGAGCGCTGTTTTTCTTCCCCGGTTTTATCGTATCTGCTATACCGGCTACGTTACTGGTATCGAAATGGTGGCCGCGAGACATTCAAGCCGACAACATTGCGATGCTGATGAGTGTCTTTATCGGAGCCGTACTGGCCATTGTCGTGTGCGTCGCCCTAATCAGGACAGGGCATCGAAACGAAGCTGCCCCCAGCAGGTAACTGTTGTAACACCTCGATTACGCTGATCGACGTCACCAACAACGGGACCACGTCGCCTTTGAGGTTGGTGCCTGGGCCCAGGACTTGAACCGACCCAGAACTGTTCCTCGGGTGGAAAAACTTTATCCACTTTTGCCACGGTACTCGGACTTGACGAAACGGCATTCGCGATGATACCTGTAACCTATTGCAAATAATGATGTTATACTAATCCCTGAAGGCCGCGAGCGCGTCCAATGGAAAGCGACTTGCACTCCACTCTGGGGGCGAACCTCGTCCCACAAGATTCCCTATAGTATTGGCAAGTGGTTGAGCTTGAGCGACTGGGAGACCGATGAAGCTTCACCAGATTGATTCGAAAGCAGCCGACTGGAAGCTCCTGGACAGCTTCGAAGATCGCACCGTCTTTCAGACGCGCGCGTGGCTGCAATTTGTCGCCGAGGCGCAGGGCGCTACTCCGGTGCTGACGGAGGTGCGCGAGGGAAGCG
>JBEKLO010000021.1:0-43069 GCA_050010155.1 Terriglobales bacterium | reverse complement strand
TCGGTAATCTTTACCGGCGTCTTCATGATGTTTCGCGTTCGCACCAAATTTTTTCCCCGCAACCCATATCTGTTCAGCGACATGACTTGGGGCCTGATGTACGTATTGCACGGGCTGGCGGGCGTGGGACTGATTGCGCTGGTCATGATGCACGTCTACTTCGGATTGCGACCGGAGAAGCTGCCCATCACAAAATCGATGATTTTCGGCTGGATGGACCGCGACTTTTATCTCGAAGAGCACGATCCCAAGCGCTGGGTGGTCGAAACGGTGTCTTCATCGTCATTATCGAACGGCGGAGACACGGCAAGTCGCGCCTCTACGTCGTCGTCTCGAGGGCTAAGCGATGCTGGCTGAGATCTCGAAGCGTTGTAACGCCGTGGAAGAGTGCTACGAGTTCATGCTGGCATACGCGGCGCAGGGTTTGCCGAATGACCACGGCAGCACATCGGGTGCGCAAGTGCGTGAATTTCTGCAGCGCGCTGTGAACGCTTTGACAGGCCTGGCGGAGGCTTGCGCGCTCGCAGCCAAAACGGAAGGACTTGGGCCTCTCGATAAATATCTGACCTTCTTCGCCGTGCTCGATCGCGATGCTCGCGATTCTCTAGCCGCCCTTGAACTGGTTCTCGCTCAGCCCTCCATCAGTTCCCAGTTGATAGACAACCTGAACGCTTCCATCCACCTCCGCGCATTGCTCACCGACTTGTTTCTGGTGGATGAGATCGTGAGAAAGCACAGCAAACCGGCGAGGCAAGTCGTCACAGGCGAATGAAGGCAATCGGGATTTTCTGGGGCGCATCGTCTAAGTGATGTCAGACGCGATCCTCCGGCATGGCTTTACATTTTCTGCACGGAACGATACCTTTTTCCTCTTATGAAGGCCACGGATTGGGAATTCAAGAATCGAGCGATGGTTTTCGGGCTCATCTTTGGCTTCACGTTTCCGCTGTACTTCTTGGACCCTCAAAATGTCACCGCCGCCATTGCCAACCGGCTCGAAGTGGGACTCCGAGTAAACGCAGATCTGATTGCACGCGTCCTGTTTGCTTGTGCCGCTCTGGTGCTCGTTGTGGCTGCTCTTATCCGAACCTGGGCCTCGTCGTACCTTCAAGCCAACGTCGTGTATGCCGCGGAAGTGAAGACGGAGTCGCTGGTTGCCGATGGGCCATACCGGCGCGTTCGCAATCCACTGTATCTTGCCAACGTGCTGATGGTCATAGGCATGGGCTCGATGATGAGTCGGGTCGGATTCGTGGTGGCCGTCGTGGCGATGGTGGTGTTTTGCTATCGCCTGATCTTCCGTGAAGAGTCCGAACTGCAGGCAACCCAGGGGGAGATGTATGAGCGATACCGCCGAGCGGTGCCTCGTCTGTGGCCGCTGGTGTGGCCAGGTATTGCTCCAGCGGGACGCGAAGCCAACTGGAAGGCGGGATTCAAAGCGGAATCCTGGTACTGGGGATTCGCTGCAGCGGTTGTGGCGTTCGCAATAACTCTGAACGTCAAGCTGTTTTTTGTAATCCTCGGGGCGAGCATCGCTTTGTTTTGGGCGCTCTCGACAGTTCTTGAGAAGAAGTCAGCCTCGCAAGCCTGAGCCGATCTAGGGTGCCGCAAGGGCGGTCAAGGGCACGCCGCTTTCACTTGCCGTCTTCTCCCTTATGACCTTTTCGTTTGCAATCATGGCTTCCCGCAAGAGCGTCCAGTCCCGAGCGACCTCGCTCTCGGAGACATGGGGTTGTGTCTTCCGATTTAGTTCCGTCTGCAGTCTGGCCTCTAGGAGTTGTTCTACGACTTGCGGAGGAGTGTCGGTCGAGAAGACATTGCCTGCAGAGACGCCGACATTGACCAGTTGTGGGCCAACGCGCATCTGGAGAATCGGGCCGTCGTCCTCGTCGAGATCGGCTTTGGCTCGGGACTGCATGTGTCCCCACACTTTTTCGAGATGTTTCCCTGAAGTCTCGGGATGAGTCTCGGCCAGCAGATGCTTTAGTTCGATCTGATAAGCTCGTCGATCTTCGCGACTCAGGGGCAACTCAGGGCCGTTGGCGCTGAACAGGGGCGCATTCGCAGTCGGATTGAATCGACCCGCGCCAGTGAATACGTAAACCGTGGCGACGCACCCGGCAAAGATCGGACTCGCAATCGCGCTGGGCACGATGTACTTCTTGGATTTCAAGAATGATTCCACCACGCCGTGTACAGCTGTACTGCGAGGCATGGTGCCGGCAACCTGCGCATAAACGATGGTTGAGAAATACAAGTCGGAATGGCTTTTGCTGAACTTTAGCAATCTTTTCGCAATCTGCTTGGGCGTGGTGATTCCCACATCGGCAACCACACTGCGGCGCAGGGAATGCGGGTAGTAGAAGTTCAACACGCCCTTGGCAAAATCTGCGCAATTGTTCGAAGCCAAGTGGAAATGGGACCGGTTGGGCGAGGTGTTGAGTTTCTGAATCAGTGCGGCATCCTGCGCCGGCGTGGTTTCGATTTCGAAGCCGAGGATGGTCCGATCATAGGAAGAACCGACGAGTTGGTACCAGTTTCCACCGGGTCTCTCTCCGTTTGGCAAATCGGGGGCGAGGGTTTCGAGATACTTCCGTCGATAGCGGTCGCGCAGAAAGGCGACCAGTTTGGCGTCAGCGAACAGTGGCACGTCTTCCGAGCGCTCCACGGCGTACAAATAAGGGATGAGCGGGACGGCGATCCAATCGTATCCGGCTACGCCATCGTAGCGGCTCAGGACGACGCCTGTTTCACCGGGAAGGCAGACGCGCAGGATCACGGGGGAGTCAGCACAAACATCAGACAAATACACCGCCGCGTGACCGGTCGCAGTGAACAAAGCCATCTTGCCGTAGGGTTCTTCCACCAGAAGAGTCGCCGAGGCGAGGGCATACGACGCCAGCCCCGAAAGCAGTATGGCAATGGCGAACAAATAGCGAATACACTTCTGGCTGATGCCTGACTGCATATCCTTCCTCTTGAGTGTTTTTATCCTTCCCAACTTAGATGCGATCTCCTACTTCTCTGTCTGAAACCGCAGATCGGATCGACCTCCGGCTGCACTGGTGCATCCCACGATCTCCTTAGATTTTAACAAGATGACGGTGTGGGGCAAGACGATTTGAACAATCTGCGGTGACCAAAGACACGCGACGTCTCACATTGAGATGCAGATGCAGGAAGTGTGAATGACCTTAAAAAATGGTGAGGAAAAGGAACAATTTTCCCCTATTTGGTCATCCTTGCACTGTGCAAAATCGCTCACTTCCCGCTATGTGGAAGTTATAGGGTAAAGACAGGTTTATGGGTTTGGCAGCGCACTTGCACCTCCGCCCCAAGAAAACTCTTTGACTCGGAGACTGCGATGAAGAAAATGCAATTCGCTGATTCCGTGATGTTGTCGGTAGTGGCCCTGAGCGTTATTTTGTGTCTCGCCGGGCAGCCGACGCTGGCGCGGATCGCCGAGTCTCGCAATGCCACAAGTCAGCAACAGCCCATGCAGCCGGACAATAATCAGAACGCCGATCAGAACGCCGATCAAAACGCCGGGAACGCGGCCCCGGAGACGACCTTCAGCGGCAAGATTGTCAAATCCGGTGCCAAACTTGTTCTGACGGACCTCGACAACAAAACCACCTATCAGCTCGACGATCAGCAAAAGGCTCAGGATTTCCTCAATCAAAGGGTAAGGATCACTGGAGCGCTCGACCCCTCTACGGGAACAATTCGCGTGAGCGCGATCAACCCAATGTGATCCCTCGAAATGCGAGCCTCAGGCAGTCGCCAAGGGGGAGAACGGGATAGTGCCACAAACCATCTTTTCTTCTTTCTTTTGTTTCTTTTGCTCGTTGACGTAAATGGACCGTACCGTTGGAATTCAAACTGACGAACAACCAGTCTGAGTGCTGTCGCGTCAAAAACCTGGGCCAAAGGAACCACGCATGCGATTGTTAAGTGTTCGCCTTATTGCTTCTCTGGTTCTGGGCATCACCCTCATATCGTCTGGTTTTTCCTATTACGAAGTGCTGGGGCAGAAGCGCGCTCTGCGTAGCGACCTGGAGCGTCGCGACGAAATCCTTGGGGAAAGCCTCGTGGACAATGTCGAGGGGTCGTGGCGAGCTATCTCGGGGACTACGGGCTCGGACAAGGAACTCGAGAGCCTGGTGCAGCGCTTCGGGAACCGCGAACACCTGTTGGGTGTGGTCATCTACGACCGGCAGGGCGCACTGGTGGCCATGACTCCCGAACTGGCGAAGATGTTGACCGCGATTCCCGCGCCGGTAACGCAGGCCATGGCGCAGGGCCGCGGAGAAAGTTCGTTTGTCCGGTTGGGAAGTGTGCCGGTTCACATTCTCGCGTTGCCGGTTCGCCGGCAGGATGAAGTATTGGGCGGCCTGGCCGTAGTGCACGATGTGAGCTATATCCATGCCCAGATTCTTCTCGTCTGGCGGCAAACATTTTTCCGTGTCCTGGCTCAGGTTTTCCTTATCGTTCTGATTACCTTGCTGATTGTCCGCTGGAGCATTACCCGTCCAATAGCTCGGGCGGCACTATGGATGCGCGCTCTGCGCACAGGAAAGATTCCGTTTCGCCAGGAAGCGCCGGACCTCGACATGTTCCGTCCGTTGGCGCGCGAGGTTGCCACCATGGCTGAGAGCCTCAACCATGCCCGCAACGCAGCCGAAAATGAGGCGCGCCTGCGCGAAGCGGGAGAATCCCTGTGGACCGCGGATCGGCTTGCGGTGCAACTTCGCGCCCGTCTTGACGACGGCCACTTGTTCGTCGTGTCGAACCGAGAGCCCTACATGCATCAGAGAAACGGCAAGGCGGTCGACGTGGTCGTTCCGCCAAGCGGCCTGGTCACCGCGCTCGAGCCGGTACTCAACGCCTGCGATGGTACATGGATAGCGCACGGCAGCGGCAATGCCGACGCCGAAATGGTAGACTCTGGCGACCGGCTGCGCGTTCCTCCCGACGATCCTCGCTACAGTTTGCGGCGCGTGTGGCTAAGTAAAGAGGAGGAGGAAGGATACTACTACGGCTTTGCCAACGAGGGACTTTGGCCGCTCTGCCACATCGCGCACACACGTCCGCTGTTTCGAGCTGCCGACTGGCAGCACTACCAGGATGTTAACCGCAAGTTCATGACCGCTGTGCTCGAGGAAATCGAGGGCGTTGCGAAACCGGTGGTGCTGGTTCAGGACTATCACTTCGCCTTACTGCCGCGGCTGATCAAGGAAAAGCGGCCGGATGCGCGCGTGGCGATTTTCTGGCATATTCCGTGGCCGAATCCGGAAGCCTTTGGTATCTGTCCCTGGCAGCGCCAGTTGGTGGATGGTCTGCTCGGCGCCGATCTGATTGGATTTCACATTCAGTCGCACTGCAACAACTTCCTGGCCACCGTCGACCGCGTGGTCGAGTCACGAGTCGACTGGGAGCATTTTTCCGTGCTCCGCCAGGACCACCGCACCATGGTGCGGCCTTTTCCAATCAGTGTTGCGTTCACAGGCGATGACGCTGCGGAAAACAACGATCACGGCTTCAACTACCTCGAACGTTCCGCTCTGCTGCGCAGTCTAGGTGTCGAGGCGACGTTCATGGGAATTGGCGTGGATCGCATTGACTACACCAAGGGAATTCTGGAGCGTTTCTTGGCGATCGAGCGCTTCCTCGATAAGTACCCAAGCTATCAGGGAAAATTCACATTCGTGGAGATCGGAGCGCCCAGCCGTACGCATATCAAGCGCTATCACGATCTCGAGGCCGAAGTCGAGGCCGAAGCGGAACGCATTAATTGGCGTTTTCAGGGCGGCAAATGGAAGCCCATTGTGTTTCTCAAACGCTCGCACAGCCATCAGGAGATCGAGCCCTATTACCGCGCCGCCGATCTGTGCCTGGTGACTTCGTTGCACGACGGGATGAACCTGGTCGCCAAGGAATTTCTGGCCGCGCGCAAAGATGAACGGGGAGTGCTCATCCTCAGCCAATTCACCGGCGCAGCCCGCGAACTGCGCGACGCTTTGCTGGTCAATCCCTACGACATCGATCAGACTGCCGAAGCCATTCGCGCCGCCCTGGAGATGGAACCGGAAGATAAACAGTTACGCGTTCATCGCATGCGCAAGGTCATCAAGGAGCACAACATTTACCGGTGGGCGGGGAACCTGGTCACCGAACTTTGCGAGGTCCGGCTGGACGCTCCGGAAGATGTCCAGGAGAGATTTCGCGCCAATGCGTCAGTAGCGTGATGGCGCGGTTCGCCAGAGGTCAGAGCTTAGGAATAAGGAGGAACGCGGGTTGAGGGCCATCGTTCGATCGCAGCTCGTGCCGTTTCTACAAACTGTAGCGCGGGCGTCCGAAGCGGTCCTGATGCTCGACTATGACGGAACTCTGGCGCCATTCCAGGTCCAGCGCGACCAGGCATATCCCTACACCGGAGTCATGACGCTCCTGCAAGAGATCGTGCGCAACGGCCGCACTCGATTGGTTGTCGTTTCCGGACGGGATGCGAACGATGTTCTCCCCTTTCTGACGATTCATCCACGTCCTGAAATTTGGGGAGTCCACGGCTTGCAACGGTTGAAGACAGACGGAACTATGGAGATGCCGCGCCTCGACGAGCGCACGCTCGATGCGTTGTCGGATGCCAACCGCTGGCTCGGCTACCAGCAAGTAGGCGACGTTGCGGAATTCAAGAGCGGGAGTATTGCCGTTCATTGGCGCGGATTGAACGAAATTGACGCGGAGGATCTTCGGTCGCGCGTGTTGCTCGGTTGGCGTCCGATTGCAGAGCACAGCGGGCTCAATGTGCTGGAATTCGACGGTGGAGTGGAGATTCGCGCGCACGAGGCCAACAAGGGGAACGCGGTTCGAACGTTCCTGAGTGAAATCAGTCCCGATACGCCCGCGGCTTATCTCGGCGACGACGCCACCGACGAATCCGCTTTCCGGGCTATGGAGGGGCGCGGTATCAGCGTGCTGGTGCGTCCCACTTGGCGGTTGACAGCCGCCCAAGCATGGCTGCAGCCCCCCGATGAACTTCTCGATTTTCTCGAACTATGGCGGAAGGCCGGTGTTGAAGACGATGCCTTCGGCAGCGGCCTGTCCGCGGCCGTGAACGGTTGATCACCACAGCGTAGCAATCCCAATCGGCACGTCTGGAGATTTCTTCCTCGTGAGGCGTTGCTGGCGCGGCACCTGACGAGAACCCCAGCGATTTGAGTTATAGTGTTTTGCGCGGGTCCTATCCCACCGATCTGAAGAAAGAGACCGGAATGAAACGAGTAGTGAACGCGGTGTGGCTATTCATTTTATGTAGCACTATCTATGCGGGCATCATCACCAATGCACGGGCGCAGGGCCGAACACCCGACGCCGCGACGGTCGCGCGCCGCAACGCCACCGAAAAAGAACTCGAGTCCATCGCCATCATTGAGCGCAAGGTCATGGTGCCCATGCGCGACGGCAAGCGCATGCAGGCCGACATTTACCGCCCCAAAGACCAGTCGAAGAAATATCCCATCATCTTTGTCCGCACTCCTTACAACTTCAACTATTGGGATGTCGAACTGGGCGCGCCCCGCGATATGACGGCCGAATTGGAAGCGGTCAAGCACGGTTACGCTTACGTTGAGATGAATGAACGCGGCCGCTACTTCTCCGAAGGCGATTACGACATTCTCGGCCCGCCACTCACAGACTCCGACGACGAACTGGACTGGATGGGCGGGCTGCCGTGGTCCGCCGACAAGGTTGGTCTTATCGGCTGCTCCTCCACTGCAGAGTGGCAGTTAGCCGTGGCATCGCGCGGCAACAAGGCCCTTACTACCTTTATCCCCGAGAGCTTCGGCGCCGGAGTCGGTCGCGTTGGCCCATACTTCGAGCAAGGCAACTTGTACCGCGGTGGCGCTGTGCAAATGCTTTTCGGCTCGTGGCTCTACGACTACGGACTTGAAACCAAGGATGGTCGTCCCACCTTGCCACCGGGCATGTCACAGGAAGCTCTGGTCACAGCCGCCAAGTCCTACGATCTCTCTGCGCACCCGCCCACCGTGGACTGGTCGAAGGCCCTCTGGCACTTGCCAGAAAACGACATCCTCGCCGCGGCCGGAAGCCCGCACGGAATTTACGCCGACACTACGCCTTCCGGCAAGCCCGGTATGATCGCACGCACTCCGAACGATCCCGCCTGGTACCAGGGCGGTCTTTGGAACGACAGTATGCGCATCGACATTCCTGGCCTTTGGCTCATGACCTGGTATGACATCAGCGTCGGCCCCAACCTTGCCGCATACAACTACGTCCGCAAAACCGCCAGTCCGGCCGTAGCCAATGAGCAATATGCCATCATCGCGCCCATGCCTCATTGCAGCTACAAGCGCGCCACCGAACATACGACGGTAGGCGATCGCGATATGGGCGACGCACGCCTGGACTACGACGCCATCACCTATGGCTGGTTTGATCACTTTCTGAAAGGGGAGGACAACGGCTCCCTCGCCAAGACGGCAAAGGTCCGCTATTACACCATGGGAAGCAACAAGTGGCAGTCGTCCGACGTCTGGCCGCCAGAAAGCGCTAAGCCGGTTACCTATTACCTGGCCAGTGCTGGCCACGCGAATTCCCTCAACGGCGATGGCTCTCTGCTCGCTTCGCCGCAGCCGAAAGACAGCCCTGACGAATTCGTCTACGATCCGATGAATCCCGTCCCCACCCACGGTGGAGGCTTCTGCTGCATGGGCACAGAATACAAGGCAGGAGCGCTCGACCAACGTGGCGTGGAAACGCGCGGCGACGTCCTCGTCTACAGTACCGGCCCGCTCCAGGAAGGCATGGAGGTCAGCGGCCCCATCGACGTAACGCTCTACGTGTCGAGCGATGCAAAGGATACCGACTTTACTGTGAAACTTATCGAGGTGCTGCCGGATGGCACCGCTTACAACATCGACGAAAATATCCAGCGCGTCCGCTACCGCGAAGGATATGACAAGCCGCCCGTCTGGATGGAGAAGGACAAGGTGTACAAAGTCACGCTTCAGCCCATGCAAACGAGCAACTACTTTGCCGCTGGACACCAACTGCGAATCGAAGTCAGCAGCAGCAACTTTCCACGTTTCGACCGCAATCTGAATACCGGCGGCGACAACTACAATGAATCCCAAGGCGTCGTTGCCCACAACGAAGTTCACCATTCAACGCAGTTTCCATCGAGCATCACTCTCAGCGTTGTGAGGAAGTAACGTTGCGTATACCGGACTTGGCCTCGGTAGCTACAGAGAATGCCTTATGTACGGCAGATCGAAGCGGCGGCTATCGTAAGCTCGAATTTGTTCCGCTCCGGAGGCCCCATTCTTTCCCGTCGCACGACTCTAAAATAAATGCCCAGCCAGCATCAAACCATCGTGTGGCCTGGCCGACCGTATCCCTTGGGCGCAACTTGGGACGGCGAGGGGGTCAACTTCGCACTCTACTCGGAGCACGCGGAGAAAGTGGAGCTTTGCCTTTTCGACATTTCCGGAAAGCGTGAGACGTTCCGAGTCTCGCTTCCCGAACAAACCGACATGGTCTGGCACGGCTACCTGCCGGAGGTCCGTCCCGGCCAGTTGTATGGATACCGCGTTTATGGCCCGTATGCCCCGCAACAAGGCCATCGTTTCAATCCCCACAAACTTCTGCTCGATCCTTACGGCAAGCAGCTTCGAGGAGCACTGAACTGGACCGATTCGCACTTTGGATACAAAGTCGGACACAAGCAAGAGGACCTGTCGTTTGATCGCCGCGACAACGCTGCCGGCATGCCTAAGAATCGAGTGATCGACTCCGCTTTCACTTGGGGAACGGATGCGCCACCCAGAATCCCCTGGCACGAAACCGTGATTTATGAACTGCACGTCAAAGGGTTCACGATGTGTCACCCGGATGTTCCGGCCAACTTGCGCGGAACCTATGCGGGTTTGGCGACTGCCCCAGTGTTGGAACACCTAGCGCGGCTGGGAGTGACCTCGATCGAACTGATGCCGGTGCATGGCTTCGTGGACGACCGTCAACTTGTGGATCGCGGTCTCCGCAACTACTGGGGATACAACTCCATTGGTTTTCTCGCGCTCGAGCCTCGTTACCTGGCGACCAACTCCATCCGCGAGTTCAAGACAATGGTCAAAACCCTGCACTCGGCGGGATTCGAAGTGATACTGGATGTCGTCTACAACCATACGGCGGAAGGGAATCACCTCGGTCCCACGCTCTCGCTCAAAGGGATCGACAACAGCACGTACTACCGCCTCGTCCCCGACAATCTACGCTATTACAACGATTACACGGGGACCGGTAACACGCTGAACATGCAACATCCGCGCGTTCTGCAATTGATCATGGACAGTTTGCGCTACTGGGTGCTCGAGATGCACGTGGACGGATTCCGCTTCGACCTAGCCGCAACTCTCGCCCGCGAACTGCATGAGGTCGATCGCCTCGGGGCGTTTCTCGACATCATCCATCAGGATCCCATACTCTCCCAGGTTAAGCTGATTGCCGAACCCTGGGACTTGGGTGAAGGCGGCTATCAGGTAGGGAATTTCCCCGTAGGCTGGGCAGAATGGAACGATCGCTATCGCGACACGGTTCGTGGCTACTGGAAAGGAGATGGCGGCCTTGCTGGAGACCTCGCCTACCGCATTACTGGCTCCAGTGATCTCTACGGCCACAGCGGTCGGCGTCCTTACGCCAGCGTTAATTTTGTCACCGCGCATGATGGCTTCACGTTGCAGGATCTGGTCAGTTACAACGAGAAGCACAATGAAGCGAATGGCGAGGAAAATCGGGACGGCAACAACGATAATCGAAGCTGGAATTGCGGAGCAGAGGGCCCAACTGAGGATCCGAATATCCAAGCCCTGCGTGCGAAGCAAAAGCGGAATCTGCTGGCAACTTTACTGCTGTCACAGGGCGTGCCCATGATCTCTGCAGGAGATCCATTCGGGCATTCGCAAATGGGAACCAATAATGCTTATTGCCAGGATAACGAAATAAGCTGGCTGAACTGGAATCTACAGCCCCAGGACCGCGACCTCTTGACGTTTGTTCAGCGCATGATCAGTCTGCGCAAGAGGCATCCCATCTTCCGCCGCCGGCGCTTTTTCCAAGGGCGTCCGATCAAAGGCGCAAATGTGAAAGATGTGCAATGGCTGAACCCTGGCGGTACCGAGATGAGCGAAGACGAGTGGCGCGACGGTTTGGTTCGCTGCCTGGGAATGTTCCTCTCTGGCCAGGGACTGGACGAAACCGATGAACGCGGACGGAAAGTAGTCGACGAAAATTTTCTCGTGCTGCTGAACGCTCATCATGAGGATGTGGGATTCTCTCTGCCAGCGTCCTCTTCCCCTGCTCGCTGGAGCGCCTGGATGGACACCTCTCGAGACGGTGGATTGCGTCCCGCCGACACCTACGACGGAAGTGCCGTCTATCCCCTCCAAGCGCGCTCCCTGGTCGTTTTGATGGAGCGCCGCAAGAACGGCAAGAAAGAAGAGCCGAATGAAGCGGCGTCATGACATGCCGTTCGGTGCGCAGTGCGGCGACGACGGAAGCGTGCGCTTTCGCCTTTGGGCCCCGGCTGCCCGTCAAGTGGAGCTCTGCCTTGGCGACGTGAACCGATCGACGCACATCCCTCTCGACCGCCGAGAGGATGGCTGGTTCGAGTTAGTCACCGATGCAGCGAAGCCCGGGACGCAATACCGTTTCCAGATTAATGATGCGCAGAAAGTCCCCGATCCAGCTTCACGGTTTCAGCCCCGCGACGTCCACGGCCCGAGTGAAGTGATCGATCCCAATGCTTTCTTCTGGCTGGACCACGATTGGCGCGGCCGAAGGTGGGAAGAAGCTGTCATCTACGAATTGCATGTTGGAGCGTTCACGCCGGGCGGCACTTTTGCCGCCGCCATCGAGCGACTCGACTATCTGGCGGACCTCGGAATCACTGCGCTCGAACTGATGCCGGTCGCCGACTTTCCGGGACAGCGAAATTGGGGTTATGACGGTGTCTACCCTTTCGCTCCCGACAGTAACTACGGCCGGCCCGAAGATCTCAAAGAGTTGGTGCAAAGCGCCCACAGCCGCGGAATGATGGTTTTGCTCGATGTCGTTTACAACCACTTCGGCCCCGAAGGAAATTACCTCGGTGGGTACGCTCCCCAATTCTTTACCGATCGCCATCCTACGCCGTGGGGCGATGGCCTGAACTTCGACGGTCCTGAAAGCCGTACCGTCCGGGATTTTTTCATCCACAATGCACTCTACTGGTTGGCCGAATACCATATCGATGGACTTCGCCTGGACGCGGTTCATGCCATCGCTGATGAGTCCTCGCCCGATATTCTGACCGAGTTGGCAGATACGGTTCGAAACTCCTTTGCGCCCGAGCGCCAGATTCATCTCGTCCTGGAAAACGACCGCAACCAGGCACATTACCTTCAGCGTGCGATCAATGGAAGCTGCCACCCTCGAACCTACACCGCGCAATGGAATGACGATATCCATCACGCATTGCACGTATTAATCACTGATGAGAAGGATGGATACTACTCGGACTACGCCGAAAGCCCTCTCGAACAATTGGGCCGCTGCCTGGTCGAGGGGTTCGCTTACCAGGGAGAGCCTTCTGTCCACAGGAGCAGTGCACCCCGTGGTGAGCCCTCCAAAGCGCTGCCGCCCACCGCATTCGTCTCATTCCTGCAGAATCATGATCAGATTGGAAACCGTGCCTTCGGCGAGCGGATCACCAAGCTTGCGGAACCGCGCGCGGTCCGTGCCGCGACGGCAATTCTTCTGCTTGCCCCATCGCCACCTTTGCTGTTCATGGGCGAAGAATTCGGAGCGGAAACTCCGTTTCTCTTCTTTTGCGATTTCGGGAAGGACCTGGCTGCGGCAGTTACCACAGGTCGGAGAAACGAGTTCGTCCATTTCACTCGGTTCAATGACCCTGTCGAACGGGAGCGCATCCCCGATCCGAACGCAATCACAACTTTCGAAGCTTCCTGCCTCGATTGGAGCATCATTGGCCAATCGCAGTCTGACGACTGGCTCGGCTTCTATCGCCGCCTGCTGAAATTAAGGTCGGACTCCATTGTTCCCCATCTTTCCAATGCGTGCCGGATCGAGGCGGATTACGAGGTCCACCGAGACTGCGGCCTGAGCGCGTATTGGAAGTTCGCGGACAACTCGAAGCTCACTCTGTTGGCGAATCTAGGAGCGGCTCCGCTCTCAGGCTTCAAATCCCCGGGGCCACAGATTCTCTATGCTAGCGAGGAAGTTCGCGCGGGCGTTCTGAAGCAGGGAGCACTACCCCCTTGGTCGGTAGTATGGTTGCTGGAGTCATGAAGCCGCGTTCGCACATCCCACTCGCGACTTATCGCCTGCAACTCAATCGTGATTTCACATTCACGCAGGCCACTGAAATTGTTCCCTATCTTTCAGCGCTTGGTGTGAGTCACTGTTACATTTCTCCGTGCCTGAAGGCTCGTTCCGGCAGCATGCATGGATACGACATCGTGGATCACAACTCCTTTAATCCCGAGATCGGCAGCGCGGACGAGTTCGACCGATTCACATCCACGCTCCACGAGCACGGCATGGGGCTGATTCTCGATATCGTCCCCAACCACATGGGCGTGATGGGCAGCGACAACGCGTGGTGGCTCGATGTGCTGGAGAACGGTGAATCGTCAATCTACTCCAGTTTTTTCGACATTGACTGGCAACCGTTGAAAGAGGAGCTCCAAGGAAAAGTACTGATACCCGTGCTGCATGATCATTACGGTGCGGTGCTGGAAAGCGGCGAGCTCACACTCGTCTTTCATGATGACCGCGGGGCATTCGACATCGCCTATCGCGAACATCGTTTTCCCGTCGATCCCAAAGAATATCCTCGCATTTTCGACGCCTGCGGAACGCAACCGGCCGAAACGCTCGGGGAACAAAATCCCGATCTGCTCGAATTTCAGAGCCTGATTACCGCTTTCCGGCACTTGCCTGGAAGGAGAGAACTCAGCGGCGAACGGGTCGCCGAACGCAACCGCGATAAGGAGATCCATAAGCGCCGACTAGCTGAACTATGTACACGTTCTCCTGAGATCGCAGGCTGTATTCACCGAGCAGTCGATCTGGTCAATGGCAATCCCGCCGATCCCGCAAGTTTCGAAGACCTTCACGAACTCATCAAGGCGCAGGCTTTTCGCTTGGCGAATTGGCGCGTGGCGTCCGATGACATCAATTACCGGCGCTTTTTCGATACCAACGATCTCGCCGGCATTTGTACGGAGAATGAGAAGGTCTTCGAAGAGACACATCGTTTCGTCCTCAGTTTGATGGCAGCAGGGAAGGTGGATGGCTTGCGTCTCGACCATCCAGACGGCCTCTACGATCCAGCGCAATACTTCGAACGCCTCCAGCACAGCCTGTCTGCCGCTACGAACACTTCCGCGACCGGAATTAGCAACGAGGTAGACGCAGGCTCACCCTATGTAGTCATCGAAAAAATTCTTACTGGTTCGGAGCGACTGCCCGCCGAGTGGCCGGTGAGTGGCACTACCGGCTACGATTTTTCGAATCTGGTGAACGGCCTGTTTGTAGACCAGGCAGCCGTGAAACGATTGGACCGCATTTACCGGATCTTTACCGGGCAAGAAACGGATTTCGAGGATCTCGCCTATCGCAGTCGGAAGCTGATTATGCGGGTTGCCTTGGCCAGCGAACTGAATGTGCTGGCCAATCACGTTGCTCGGATCGCCCTTGCCAAGCGTCGCACCTGTGACTTCACACTCAACAACCTGCGCGATGCGCTGACGGAAGTCGTCGCCGCCTTTCCCGTCTACCGCACCTATATAAGCCCCGCCGGCGTTTCGGAGGAGGACGCGCGTTACATCCGCCTCGCCATTGCCGCGGCGAAATGGAGGAGTCCAGCCGCTGATACCACTATCTATGACTTCATCAGCGAAGTCCTTCTGAATCGCATCGCCGAAGGACAAAATCAAGCTTATCGCGACGCCGTCATAAACTTTGCCATGAAATTCCAGCAGTTCACGAGCCCGGTTATGGCGAAAGGCCTGGAAGACACCGCCTTTTATCGCTACAACCGGCTGGTCTCGTTAAATGATGTGGGAGCCGATCTTCACCGGTTTGGATTCAGCACCGCCGAGTTTCACTCGGCAAACCAGGAACGCCTGCGCTCCTGGCCGCACACCATGCTGGCCACGAGTACGCACGACTCGAAGCGATCCGAAGACGTGCGCGCCCGGATCAACGTACTCTCCGAGATTTCCGGACTATGGAGGCTTCGCCTCCGCGACTGGAAACGCTTCAATCGCCGCCACAAGCGCGTAGTGAATGACCAACCTGCCCCTTCCCCGAATGATGAATATTTGCTCTACCAGACACTGGTCGGTGCGTGGCCGCCAGAGAGCGATCTGCGCGACCATAATGGTAACGACGACGGCTGGAAAAGCTTCTCCGACCGGATCGAGGCCTACATGCTGAAAGCGATCCGCGAAGCCAAGCGAAACACCAGTTGGATCAATCGCAACACGGAATACGAAGCGGCGGTTTCTTCTTTCGTAAAGGCGTTACTGGCTCCCGGTGAGAAGAATCGGTTCCTGAATGATTTTGTACCGTTTCAGCGGCGTGTGGCTCGCATCGGCTTGTGGAATAGCTTGTCGCAGACGCTTCTAAAACTCACTTGCCCCGGTGTCCCCGATATTTATCAGGGCAATGAGTTGTTGGATTTCAGTCTGGTTGATCCGGACAATCGTCGTCAGGTCGATTATCTTCGCCATCAACAATTGTTCGAAGGTGTCCGTGGGGGAAGCAATGTTCCCGATGCGTCCTCGATCAGTCGCTTGCTGGAGGCGCCTGAGGACGGTCAAATCAAGTTGTACTTGATCTGGAGAACGCTGGAGCTTCGTAAACTGCAACCGAACCTTTTTCAACAGGCTGAATACGTGCCGTTAGAGGTCGCAGGCGCGAAAGCGAATCATCTGATCGCGTTCGCCAGGCGATTTGAAAGCAGCAGACTGCTCGTGATCGTTCCCCGTCTGGTGGCTGGCTTACTCAATCCCAACCAGAGCGACCTGCCGCCCATCGGACTCCAAATCTGGGGAGACACTCACATCCTGCTGCCGTGTGGTTGCCGCGAAAAGTATCGCAATGTGCTAACCGGGGAAGTCCTGGATCTAGAAGCGCAGATGAGTGTCTCGCAGGCCTTGGGCAACTTTTCCGTTGGGCTGTGGCTTCGGGCCTAAACCGCCCTATTTCACGGCAACCGCAATCGTATGAATCACATCGAACTGTCTCATGTCGAAACGTCGCCTATCGCCGGAGAGTGGTTGTGTGACTTCCTCTATGCCGCAAAAGTTTCCGAGGAAGCAGGCGGAAATGTTTCGCGATGTGCTCGTGTTGCTCGAAGCGGAAGGAGTACCCTTCGCGGTCGCGGGCGCGTTTGCGCTGCAGCACCATACCGGCATCTGTCGCGACACCAAAGATCTCGACATTTTTCTTTCAGCTGAAGACGCCTCGACCGCGCTCGCTTGCCTGATGAAGCAAGGGTTCGAATGTGAAGTGAACGATCCCGTGTGGCTGGCAAAGGCGTATCGCGATCGGTACTTTGTCGACCTGATTACCGGCATGAGCAACGCCACGATTGTGGTGGACTCTTCGTGGATCAAGCATTCGTACCCGAGCGATGTTTTAGGAATTGCTACGCGGTTACTGGCGCCAGAGGAAATGCTGGTTTCCAAACTGTTTGTCACACGCCGCGAGCGCTTTGATGGCGCCGACATCGCGCACATAATCTATGCCACTCGAGGCGAGCTCGACTGGCAGCGCATACTGAAACGGACCGGTGAACATTGGGAGATTCTTCTTTGGGCACTCTTGTTGTTCCGCTATGCTTACCCCAGCAAGAGCAGCTTCGTGCCGATACATTTGTGGCAAGATCTGATCGGTCGTCTCCGGGAGGCGATCTCCGATCCGGATCCGGCGCAGGAATTTCGCGGCAGTTTGATTGACCCTTGCATGTTCGCGATTGACATCCATGAATGGCGGTTGGAGAACCTGTTGGATCGGTACCGCGCCAGTCTGCAATCGAAAATCAGCATCGCGACCGAGGCGTCCTGCGCTTGATGTCGCAACGGCAATCTGCGTACTACCGGAGCTCCGATGAGAATTGCCGCGACCGCCGATCTTCACTTTACCCCTCAGCGCTACGGGGCTTTGCGCGATCAACTGAATCGCGTCCGCGACGAAGCTGACATTTTCGTAGTCGCCGGAGATCTTACAAATTTCGGCCAGCCCGAGGAAATGGAACCGCTCCTGAATGCCCTGGTTCGCCTCCGAGTTCCTGTAGTAGTAGTGTTGGGCAACCATGATTACGAATCCGACAAACAATCTGACCTGATCCGAATGCTGACCGATGCAGGTGTCAAAGTGCTCGATGGCAGCGCCTACGAGCGCGATGGCGTAGGCTTTGCTGGCACTAAAGGATTCGTGGGGGGATTTGGCCGCGGGATGCTAACCGCTTTCGGCGAGCCTGAGATCAAAACCTTTGTTCGGGCGGGAATTGACGAGGCGGTAAAACTGGAGCGCGCAATGTCGCAGTTGCGTTCGCCCAAAAGAGTGGTGGTCCTTCACTATTCCCCGATCGCTGCTACGGTTGACGGCGAAGCCCGCGAAATCTATCCGTTTCTCGGCACATCCCGTCTAGCAGAAGTAGTGGATCGTCACGGCGCCGACCTCGTCCTGCACGGTCACGCTCACAATGGAAAGCCCGACGGCAAAACGACCGCTGGTGTCCCGGTGCACAATGTTGCCATCACTTTGCTGCAAGCACAGAATCCATCGAAGGTGTATCGGGTTTTCGATATTTAGGGCTTGTCTTGCGGATCCCTGAACGCCTTCAACGAATGATTCGCATCCGAACTGGGAATACAGGAACACAAAAAATTAGAAACGCTTCACCGATCAAGAAGTGAATTCCAGCTGCGCGGTGTCCCTCCGCCCTTGTGGACTAGTGTTGCAGAATATCGAACGGATGCTGTAGTTTTGTTGCATCGCAGCCTTGGTAAAGAAACGGCCGGCGGTGGGCGTGCACGGCCTCCGCGCGACAAACCTTAGAAAGAGTTTCGGCATCTTTACTCAGGGCTAATGTGAGTTCACCGAACTGACCGCCCACTTCGTTTGTCTGTCCATCTGGCGTTTGGAATACCCTCGAAGTACGGAAGAATCCAAGTATGGCCGAGCGCAAAAACTTCTGGACGGGATGGCGCGAGCGTCTCTCAGCCCTTCGCAATGTGCCGGCTGTCCTAAGCATCGTTTGGGACTCCGGGCCGGCGGTGGTGGTGTTTGGATTGGTATCTCGGCTGCTGGCCGCGCTCCTGCCGGTGGCCCTGCTTTGGATTACAAAGCTGATTATCGATGGCATTGTCCATGCCGTCTCAACACATCAACCGGTGCAGCCTCAGTTCTGGTGGCTGGTGGCGACGGAATTTTCACTGGCGGTTCTAACCAGCGTTCTCACCCGGGCGATCGACTACTCCGATTCCTTGCTGGCTGACAAATACACGCGTCACGTCAGCATTCAAGTCATGAATCACGCGGCAGGACTGGATCTACTAGCCTACGAGGATCCGGTTTTTTACGATCGTCTGGAGCGCGCGCGGGTGCAGGCCACCGACCGGTTGGGAATGATTCAAGCCATCGGACGGCTGGTGCAGCAGGCGATCACCACGCTGACTTTGTCGGTCTCCATCATGGTGTACTCTCCGTGGCTGATGCTCCTGCTGATCGCCGGGGTGGTTCCGGCATTCCTCGGCGAGAGTCATTTTGCTTTCCTTGGTTATGCCAAGAACTTCCGCCAGACGCCGATCCGGCGCCAACTGGACTACTTGCGAATCTTGGGTGGGAGCAAAGAAGCCGCAAAAGAGTTGAAGCTCTTCGGGCTGAAAGATTTCCTCCTCGCACGCTTCACCGGCTTGTCGGACGAAATCTATGAGGAGAACGTCGCCTTGTCGCGGCGCAAGCTGATCGCCGGCTCGATGCTGTCAGTGATCGGCACCATGGGCTACTATTCGGCCTACGTATTCGTGATCTGGCGAACGGTTAATGGCGCTCTGAGTATTGGTACGTTGACGTTTCTTGCGGGCGCGATTCTACAAGCTAGCAGTAACATTCAACAGATCTTTTCGACCCTCGCAGGCATCGCGGACCAGGCTTTGTTTCTTACCGATTTGCTGGCATTCTTTGCGATGCAACCGACGATTTGCTCCAAGCCGAACGCCCTGCCTGCGCCTCGACCGATCGTGCGTGGATTTGAATTTCGAAACGTCTCCTTCAGCTATCCAGGGAACTCGCGCCTGATTCTTAACCGCTTGAATTTTCAATTGCGTCCAGGAGAGCGGGTGGCGCTGATTGGCGAAAACGGGCAGGGTAAGACTACGATTGTAAAACTGATTACCCGGCTTTATGACCCCTCCGAAGGACAAATCCTGCTCGATGGCATCGATCTTCGGGAATACCAGCTTGAAGATCTCCATCGGGAGATGGGTGTCATCTTTCAAGATTTCATGCGCTATGAGATGACTGCTCGCGAAAATATTGCCGTCGGCCGTGTCGAGGAAATCGGCAATCTAGAACTCCTAGAGACAGCAGCGCGGAAGAGCATGGCGGATGACATTGTCGGGCGACTGCCCCAGGGCTACGAACAGATGCTCGGCCGCCGCTTCGATCAGGGCGTGGACCTTTCTGGGGGCGAGTGGCAGAAAGTCGCACTGGCACGGGCCTATTTGCGGGACGCACAACTCCTGATCCTCGACGAGCCAACGGCTGCACTCGATGCGCGCAGTGAGTTCGAAGTCTTTCGCCGCTTTTCCGAACTCACCTCCGGCAAGACCGCGCTCTTTATTTCACACCGATTCTCTACCGTCCGCATGGCCGATCGCATCGTAGTGCTCGACAATGGCGTCATTGTTGAGGAAGGAAGTCACGACCAGTTGGCAAGCCTGGGAGGTCGCTACGCCGAAATGTTTGAGATGCAGGCCTCCAGCTATCGTTAGGAAGCCTAAGAAATGCCAGAGAATGCTCAGCCGGAACTCGTGAGTGCGGAATCCGAAGGCCTCGGCCAAGATCCGAAGAAAATGGCCCCGAATGTTGACACAAGCACTTTGTGTGGACGCGCTGCGGACTTATCGCGCATGGTTGCCTGGATACCGGGTCAGCCTGCATCGCGTCCCTTTCGAAGTCGTTGCCGAGCGCTGTCTCATGCACTCAAACCATTGTTCGCGGCGCTCGAATCTCCAGCTCCTAAAACTGTGTCAGAGGATTTCCGCTGGCTGTATGACAATCTCCGCCTGCTGGAGTCGGAACTGGAAGATGTTTGTGAAACCTTAGAACTTCCCGACAAAATCCCTCTAGTTCGTCTTCCCGACGGAACCGTCATCCCCAGAATAGCCGCGATCGCGGAGGATTTCCTCGCTGGCACCGCATACCAGTTTGGAGGATCAGGCTTTACCGCTTACATCGGGGCCTTTCAGGAAGTCATGCCCCTCAAAATGGTAGAGCTGTGGAGGCTCGCACCCGTCCTCAAACTGGTCTTGCTCGAACAGATTGCCGCGCGTGGCCGTCGCTTACTCGAGGACCCAAACGGAAAGCACGGTGTTGATGTCCCGGTCCGAAGTCTGCGCGAGGTTGCACAAACCGGCTGGAAAGATGTCGTCGAGCCACTGATTCTGTTCGACCACATTTTGCGCGAAGATCCTGCGGGCGCCTATCCCCGAATGGACTACGACAGTCGCGAGCTGTACCGGAAGAAGCTGGTGAAGATCGCAGACCACTCTGACTGCACCGAGATGGAGGTTGCCAGCGAAGCGCTTGCGCTTGCTCGCCAGGCCCAGGAACAGTCCGACCCGCGGGGGACGCTGCGCGCCTCGCACGTCGGCTTGTATTTGCTGGCTGAGGGAGCGCCGGCGCTCAAGCGGAAAGTGGGTTTTCGTCCATCCGTTGCCGAGCGCATGCGCGCTTTCTTGCGCGCTCACCCGGATGAGATCTATCTGCCCGGCATCGCCGTGCTCACTTGCGCGATCCTGGCAGGAGTCGTCCTGCTTCTGACCGACCCGCACAGCTCGCCCTGGCTCATTTTGCTGGCGACGCTGGCCGTCTTGTTACCCAGTTCGCAAAGCGCTGTGCAGATCATCAACTACCTGATAACGCTGCTGGTGCCTGCGGAGATTTTGCCGAAGCTGGATTTTTCGGAAGGACTTCCCGGCGATTGTGTCACCTTGGTAGCGATTCCGACCGTGCTCTTAAATGAAAAACAGGTCCACAAACTGGTAGAAGATCTGGAAGTGCGTTTCCTCGGGAACCAGGATGCAAATCTGCATTTTGCATTACTCTCCGACCTCCCCGATGCCGCAGCGGAGCCGCGCGAACATGATCCGCTCGTAGACCTGTGTGCGGGTCTCATTAACAGATTGAACGAGAAGTATGCTGGGCAAGGGACAGGGTCGTTTCTGTTATTGCATCGGCGCCGCGTTTACAACCCACGCGAAAAACTCTGGATTGGTTGGGAACGCAAGCGGGGCAAATTAATGGACTTGAATAACCTGCTGCGCGGTGAATTTGACAGCTTCCCAATCAAGGCTGGCAATCTCTCGATCCTGCCCAGCGTTCGCTTCGTAATCACTCTCGATTCAGACACCGAGTTGCCAAGGGGATCGGCCCTTCGAATGATTGGGACTTTAGCGCACCCGTTGCATCAGGCGATCGTCGATCGTGAGCGGAGCATTGTCGTCGCCGGCTACGGCATTCTGCAACCGCGAGTCGGGGTCAGCGTTCAAAGTACGGCGCGTTCCAGGCTGGCGAGCATTTATTCGGGGCAAACGGGTTTCGACATTTACACTCGCGCGGTTTCCGATGTGTACCAGGACCTATACGGTGAGGGCAGCTTTGTCGGAAAAGGAATCTACGAAGTAGAAACACTGCACCAAATTTTCGATCGACGATTCCCCCGGAATGCTCTGCTGAGTCATGACCTGATCGAAGGCGCCTATGCGCGCGCGGGCCTGGTCAGCGACATCGAACTGATCGAGGACTACCCTTCGCACTACAGTGCTCACAACCGGCGGAAACACCGTTGGGTGAGAGGCGACTGGCAGATTACAGCTTGGCTCCGTCCGCGCGTTCCTGACGAGTCGTGGCGGATGGTCCCTAATCCACTCTCGGTAATTTCCCAGTGGAAGATACTCGATAACCTGCGGCGCAGTCTGGTAGAGCCTGCGATGCTCGTTTTGTTCGTTCTGGGATGGCTCTGCTTGCCAGGACGGCCGCTGTTCTGGACTCTTGCCACGATTGCCATTCTATTTTTGCCGGCATTCTGCCAGTTGGTGATCGACTTGGCGCACGCCGCGGCCGTGCGCAAACAAATCATCGCCCTTGACGGGATGAACGCGTTCTTCGACGCCATTGTTACTGACGTGTTGACGCTTACATTTCTGGCCCACCAAACCTTGTTGGCGATCGATGCGGTGGTGCGAACCATAGTGCGTCGTATGATCACGCGCGAGCGGTTATTGCAATGGGAAACGGCCGCCCAAGCGGAGTTGGCAGGTTATAAACGCACCGTGCTCGACATTTATCTGGATTTCACTCCCGCGCTCGCATTGGCGTTATTTCTGTTGGTATGGCTGGTGAACCCGCCGGCACTCGCGGCTGCGCTTCCAGTCCTCTTGTTGTGGGCGTGCAGCAAACCGATCTCGTTGTGGCTGAACCGGCCGTCTCGTGCTCCGCGCAAGCAAGCGTCGGATAGAAATCAGCGATTCCTCCGTCTTGCCGCGCTCCGCATTTGGCGATACTTCGCTGAATTCAGCAACGAGGAGCACCATTGGCTGATTCCCGACAACGTGCAGGAGGAACCCGCCAACATCGCAGGACGCATTTCCCCGACCAATCTCGGCTTTCTTTTCAATGCCCGACAAGTGGCGTGCCGCTTCGGCTATCTCACGGTGCCGGAATTCGCCGAACAGACGCTCCGAACCTTGGGTACCGTTTTCGAACTGCAACGATATCGCGGCCACCTGTTCAACTGGTATGACACACGAACGCTGGCCCCGCTCGGACAACCCGTCGTTTCCTCTGTGGATAGCGGCAACTTACTCGCCTCGCTCTGGACCCTCCAGCAGGGATGTCTTGAGTTATTGGACCGGCCTCTGCTGCAGACCGAATTGTCGGATGGTTTTCTGGATCACCTGCGCGTGATGACCAAACTCCGCGCCCTGCCCCGCCGACGGCTCTTTGCGGTGGGCCGCGAGCTCAAGAAACAAGATGGGCTGCAGTTTCTCCTGGGAATTCCGGATGCGGTTCTTCATGGCCTGCAGCAGCCTGAATTCCAGCGGCACGACGTCGCAAAGCGAGACTCCAAGTCAAAGCACTTTGCGGACGCTCGCTGGTTTGGGGCGCAAGCGGTAGAGCGGATCGAGAATATCAGGCGAACCGTGCGGCTCTACGCTCCATGGCTGCTGCCCGAGTTTTCCACCCTGGGGAATGATCCGGCGTTTCGTCCGGAATACCGGTCTGCTACCCCGGTGCTCGAGAGTATTCCGAATTTCATCGATCGTCTCTCGGTCCGGTTGCAAGGCGCCATGGATTCGAAAGTTGATTCGAAAGTTGATTCCGACTCTAGAGATTCGAACGGCCGCAGAGAGCGGAGCGCCCTTTACCGGCAGCTCATGTCTTTGCTTCCGGAGGCTCGTTCCAACGTGGTGCGTCTGATAGAGGACCTCAGGAAAATTGCCGATCAGGCCAGCACACTTGCCAGTGAAATGGATTTTGGATTTCTTCTGGATCGCGGCAGGCAGCTACTTTCGGTTGGCTTCGAGGTAGAAACGGAGCACCTCCAGGCCGCGTGTTATGACCTGTTAGCCACGGAATCACGTATTGCCGTCTTTGCCGCAATCGCCAAAGACGACATTCCGCAAGACACCTGGTTCCTGATGGGCAGACCCCATGCTCTCGATCGGGGCAGGGATGTGCTGCTTTCGTGGACGGGGACAATGTTTGAGTACCTGATGCCAGTTCTCTGGATGCGCCTTTACCCGGATACGCTATTGCAACGTTCGCTGGCTGCGGCGGTGCAGTCGCAAAAAGCCTACGTTGAAGACCGCCGCATTCCCTGGGGAATCTCCGAGTCGGCTTACTTCAGAATGGATGAGGCGGGCAACTACCAGTACTATGCTTTTGGTGTTCCAGGGCTCGCCTTGCGACGGGTCGATCAGGATGCACCGGTCATTTCGCCCTATTCAAGTTTCCTGGCGCTGCATGTCGACCCCTCAGCCGCACTACAGAACTTGCACAACATGGATGGCAAGCGGTGGCAGGGAGCCTACGGCTTTTATGAGGCGATCGACTTCGATCCTACCCGCTGCCGCTCATGGCTCCGCGGTCACGAACTTGTGCGTTGTTGGATGGCGCACCACCTGGGCATGAGCTTGCTTTCCATCGCCAACTTCCTGCACGAGGACGTGGTGCAAGGCTGGTTTCACAGTCATCCGCGAGTGCAGGCTACCGAACTGTTGCTGCAAGAGAAACCTACTGCCCATCCCCGTCCGATACGCAGGGGTCGCACAAAGGCAGCATGAAGCCATCGCATCGAGGGAATGGCCAACCCGGGCTAACGGGAATCACGATGCGGATCTGCCGCAGGCACGGTCTCGGCCTCGCCGTTCTCTTGACGTGCTCGTGGAATATGCCCAGGACCAGCGCGCAACTCGTCGCCAGACCGGAAGTGATCGTCATCAACGCTGACGCCCGTGCTCATCCCTTCCCGCATTTTTGGGAGCAGATGTTTGGTTCGGGGCGCGCGATCCTAAGTTTGCGGGACAGCTATCGGCACGACCTGCGCGCGGTTAAGCAAATCACCGGCTTTACATACGTGCGTTTCCACGCGATCTTACACGATGAGGTCGGCGTCTACGACGAAGATGGCCAGGGACACCCCGTCTATAACTTCTCCTACGTTGACCAGATTTACGATGGTTTACTTGCCAACGGTGTGCGCCCTTTTGTCGAGATCAGCTTTATGCCAAACAAACTGGCAGACCGACATATCCTGCATGCCTTCTGGTACAAGCCCAATGTTTCCCCACCGAAAGATTGGAGCCGATGGGACGGCCTCATTTCGGCGTTCACGCAGCATCTGGTCGATCGTTACGGCATCGATGAAGTTGCGCAATGGTATTTCGAAGTGTGGAATGAGCCGAACCTGGACTTTTGGGCAGGCGAGCCCAAACAGGCCACTTACTGGGATCTGTACGATCACACCGCGCTGGCCATTAAATCGATAAGTCCGCGATTGCGCGTCGGCGGCCCGGCGACCGCGCAAGCCGCGTGGGTAGATGTGTTCATCCGCCATTGTGCCGAGAAAAAAATCCCGGTGGATTTTGCCTCTACCCATGTCTATGGCAACGATCTCGCGCAAGACGTTTTCGGCGCGCCCGCAGACATTCCTCGCGATCAGATGGTCGCGCGCGCCGTTCAGAAAGTTCACAACCAGATCACAGCCTCGAGCATGCCAAATCTGCCGCTGATCTGGAGCGAGTTCAACGCCAGCTACAAAACTGAGCCCGAGGTTACAGATTCTATCTACATGGGTCCGTGGCTGGCCGACACCATACGCCAATGTGACGGCCTGGTGGATATCATGTCGTACTGGACATTCTCAGACGTGTTCGAAGAGCAGGGAGTGGTGAAAACACCATTCTATGGCGGCTACGGATTAGTCGCGGAGAATGGCATTGCCAAGCCCGCCTTCAATGCCTTTCAACTGCTGCATCGGCTCGGCGATCAGCGCATCCATCTCGATTCTGATTTCGCGCTGCTAACGCGTAGGCAGGACGGTACCTTGGTATTGGCGCTGTGGAACTATGCTTCACCCGAGCAGGCCGGCTCTCCGAAAACTGTCACCGTGCGACTAAAGGGCACGAATGCCACGCAAGCCTTCATTACGCGCGTGGACCGCGATCACGGAGACTTTCACTCCGCTTACGAAAAGATGGGCGCTCCGCGATATCCGACGAAGTCGCAGATTGAAGAATTGCGTAAGGCTGCTGAACTTCCAGCACCGGAAGTCCGCCAAATGCAGAACGGTGAGCTAACTTTGACTTTGCCAGGGCACGGTTTGGCGGTCATCGAATTGAAGTAGATGGAATAATGGAATTGAGTAGAGTAAAAGCATCCACGACGAGAGCCGCGCCCCAAAGCCTTCGTGATCCTTTGTGCCCTTGGTGGTTCAGGGTTCTGAATTCAAAGTGAAGCTGATTCGCCACACTGGGCCACTATTTTGTCGGCGAGGAAGCGCGCCTCTCCGACGGCTGGTATTTTTTGAAGCCAGCGCGATCCATGCCGCGCTGCGCCTCCGGGTTTTTCATAAACGTATCCCACACGAAACCGGTGCGGGCATTTTCTGCCATGAGCATCGTAATTCCCACGTCAATTCCAACCACGTCGTGGTCATACCAGTTCTTGAGCGGATTGAACGCATTCACAAATCCATACTTGCTCCAGGCCTGTCCATAGTGATCCTTGATATTCCGGAGCACTTGCATCACGGGCTGCGGCAGAAATGGCAGCGAACCCGCGGACGCACTGGGAACTACTGTTCCATCAATCGGACCCATCGCCGGCGGTCCTCCCCAAATCACGTAGCCCTTGTCGGAATCGGAGGCGCTGATACCCCAGAGATCATCGCGGTAATCGGGAAACTGTTTGCCAAGATCGGTACAGAAAAGACGATGCGCCTCCGTGGCCAGTTTCGAGTTCTGGAAATAGTCGGCGTACTTGTCTCGTTTATCGCGGAAATCGAACCAGGCCTGCGAGTACTGATGCACAAACAAAGGGGCGAACGAACCGATGTAACGAATGCCGTCATATTCAAAGGTCGTCCGTTTCCACGCGTCCCAGGCTGCCACCGGCAGGGGATGGGAAAGCGATCCCAATCCCAGCAGATACAGCATCATCATCTCGCTGTAATAATCCCAGCGATAGGGAAGAAAACCAATTTCCGGCGTCCAGCCGTGAGGCAATAAAGATGTGTCCTCCGATAACCAGGACCAATCCACTCGGTTGAATATCTCATAGGCCAGAAAGCTGATTTCGGAGTGCTCCTCGAAATGTTGCCGGCACGTAAGCACCCCGCAGAGCAGAATCGCCGTGTCGATCGAAGAAACTTCGGAATCCCACGTTCTCTCGCCGGTGTTCACGTCGGCGAAGTGGTAAAAAAATCCCCGATGCGTGGGCATCTTCTTTGCGAGGAAGCTGAGAGTGACAAACACTCGTTCCCGCGCATCCGCAAATGAAATGAATCCGCGTTTTTGCCCAATGCAAAGAGCGGTGAGCCCAAACCCGGTTGCCGCGATACTCGCGACTATGTTGGCGTCATTCGCCCGTACATTGCATCGATCCCTGACCAGCCCGGTTTGCGGACTCGCTTGGTCCCAAAAAAACTGGCAGTTTAGCTTCTCCAGTTCCTCGAGAAACTGATCGTCGGATTGCGATAGAAGACTTGGAGTTTGCGCCGGTTGCGGAGCATGTCGCGGTGGCTCGGCCAGCGCCAGCGCGGGAAACAAATTCCACGCATTCGACAAGCCCCACAGGCTCGCGCCAGAGATCCGTATGAGAACCTCTCGTCTCGAAACGCGATCCGCACGCGGCCTGATCTCTTCGTTCTCATTCATCAGTTTAATTTTAGATGCTTTCTCATGTAGATGAGAAACGTGAAGTCTGTGGGAGAATTAAGGGCGTCCTCATCCAAATTGAGCCAGCCAACCTGCATTCAGAAGCGCGCGTCATAGAATGTTACCCGGGGGCCAGGCCATGAGTAGGAGAAGAAAAATTGCGATCTGGGCAATTTCAGTTCTCGGGATTTCGGCAACCGTCTTCACCATTGTCCGCGTACACGAGCGACAACCGATCACGCTGAAGGGCGCAATCTTGGTACAGGACAGTGACGCGCGGAAACAGTTGCCGATCGCCGACGTTGAGATCACGGCGGTCAATGATTTAGGAACTGGGACAGCCAAGTCTAATTCCCTAGGTTACTTCTCGCTCACGCTGCCCAAGGGGCTCAGGCGGCGACAACCAGTCACGCTTCAATTCCGTCACAAGGATTATCAACCGCTGGAATGGGACGATTTTATTAGCGATAAGCTTTACATTGCCCGTATGGTGCCAATCCGCCAGGCAACAAATGCCGAATCCCATCATCCCGAAGTAGCGGTCTCCAATGCTCGCGTGCGATATTCGGTGAAGGCCACAACCGAAGCGGACGTAGGCAGTTCCGTCAAGACGTTCGAAGTCAGGAACACGGGAAACCAACTTTGCCACAAACGGTTTCCGTGCTCCCCCGACGGTAAATGGAAGGCAACAATCGGCTCCATGTCTCTCGACGCTGGCGAGAGGAATCAATTCCGAAACGCCAGAGTCTCTTGCATTGCCGGCCCCTGTTCGTTTACCAGGATCGATCGCGAAGATCTTTCCCCAGATCGTCGCTACTTTAACGTATCCGTGCGCAATTGGTCCGACACAACCACGTTCTTATTGGAGGCCGAGGTTGTGCATCCCATGGTCAGCGACATGGTGCGCGATTCTTATCCCGTGATTTTTGGGCGCGCCTTGAATTTCAGTCTGCCACCGGCTGCGGAAGGACCTAGCATTGAAGCGGAAATCGATGGCGAAGCCATTGTCTTTCCTCTGGGACCAACCCCAATTTTACGCTGGGCCGATTGCCACGTCGGTATAGATAGGGATCAATCCACAACCTATCGCTGCGAACTGAAACCCGGATACCAGTTCCGATAAAGTCGGGAGTTGGCAAGATGTGCGCGTGGAGGCGCGACTTACCATCGTTACGTCGTAATCAACCGCTGTGAATCAACTGTCGTGAATCGACTGTCGTGAATCAACTATGGCCAGCACCGGCACGCAATCGCATACTGTGACGACACCCGCCCAACCAGTGAGCTACCGCCGCCCCCTGGCCATCGTGGCCCTCCTTTTCTTCATATTTGGTTTTCTTACTTGCCTGAACGACATTTTGGTCCCGCACTTGAAGGCGATTTTCGAGCATCGTTAGAGGTCTGGTGTTCCCCCTGGAAATTTTCTATCATACCCCCGTAGGGTACATTGCACGAGAATAATGCGGTCATGATCGAATCTATGAAAGACAAACTCCCGGAAATCTCGAAAGAAAAACAAAAACTGCTCTCCCGGATCAAGCGCATGGCCGGGCAGATTGTCGCCGTGGAGCGTTCCGTGACTGCAGGCGACGAGTGTGCCGATATTTTGATGCTGCTGGCGGCGATTCGCGGCGGTGTTAACAGTCTGATGGCGGAGATCCTCGAAGACCACATCCGCCTGCACATTACCCATCCGAACAGTGGCACAGAAACGCCCGAAGAGTTGACGGAAGATCTGATTAGTCTCGTACGCGCTTACCTGAAGTAAGAACTCATTTCAGGAACGCGCGCGCGTTTACTTCCCCGGCAGCCTCTGATCGAAGGATGATGAGCATGTCCACTCCAGCGACGGCCAGATCAACAACAAGAAGAGACGATCGAGAGTTATGCGATGCGCAATTCGCCATGCGGCTTTCTTTGGTGGTTGGCGTGGCAATGCTCATCGCGAAGACCACAGTCTATTTCATGACGCATTCGGCCGCGATTTTTTCCGACGCTGCCGAGTCTGTTGTCCACGTCGTTGCGGTGGGGTTTGCCAGTTTTAGTTTTCGACTCAGCACCCGATCGGCTTCCCCTCAATTTCTTTACGGTTACGAGCGCATCACCTTCTTCTCCGCTGGATTTGAAGGAGCGATGATCGTGGTCGCTGCAGTTGCCATCGTCTATGAATCGGTCCGGCGGTGGATGGCTGGGCTACAACTGGAGCATCTTGGAGCCGGAGCGGTGCTGATCCTGATGGCGGGAGTGATCAATGCGGGTCTCGGTTACTATCTCCTGCGGACCGGCCGCCGCGCCCATTCGCTTATTCTCGAAGCCGATGGCAAGCACGTCTTGACCGATAGCTGTACTAGCTTTGGCGTGGTGGGAGGACTGGCGCTGGTACTCCTGACGCACTGGAAACCCCTGGATCCACTCGTGGCGATCGCGGTTGCGGCGAATATCCTCTGGTCGGGAGGGCGGCTGGTCTGGCGCTCGGCAGTCGGTCTGATGGACTATTCTGATCCGACCACCGGCCGGAAAATTCGGGATAAGCTGGATGCAATTTGCTCGCAGCTGGCGATTCAATACCATGGCGTGCGCTTCCGAACCACGGGATACCGCCAGATTATCGAAGTGCACTTGCTGTTTCCGCGCCTGACCTCAGTCAGCGAAGCTCACCGCCTCGCCACCATTCTGGAGGAACGCCTGCAAGAAGAATTGGGAATGCCCGCTGAGGTTACCACTCACCTGGAGTCTTTAGAAGACCATGCCGATGTCCACCGCGAACAACACTACACGGGGAAGCCCGAGTAGGCTTTATGGAATCAGCAGTTTCGCCCGAGTGCTCCCGTTGCGTTTCATTTCTGTTTTAGTATAGATTCAAATTACGGGTTGGTGAGGCAGCTTTCATGGGGTCGATCTCGAAGCGGATTGCGTGGCTGTGTATCTTGCTGACATTGTGGTCGGCAACAGCATCTGCTGCGCATCAGCATTCGAGCGCGATCGAGTCGGCTAAGTGTTCGGTCTGTGCCGCTGCGTTGTCGGCGTCTCCTAAAGCCCCTGCCACACTGACGCATGTCACGTTTGTTGTCGTCGCCACATTTCGGCCACAGTCGGTTCCCGCTCAGCAGCGCCTGATAGCCTTCGCCCTGTGTGTGCGCCCGCCTCCTAACGTTTAAAGATCGCATCTCCTTCTGCTATATGGGCCGGTTTGTTTTGGGGTGAACCGTGTCCTCGATCTTTAGTACGGACCATTGTTTTCTGGAGGAATTCATGCTGACTTCGCACAAGAAGTCGCTGTATGCGGCTTTTATAGTAGTTTTCTGCTTGGCGCTCGGATCGCATAGTTATGCGCAGTCGGGGGGAAATTCAGGATCGATAAGCGGCACCGTCCTCGACCCTTCGGGCGCGCTGGTAGGAAATTCCAGTGTCGAGATTCATAACCCGGTGAGCGGTTATGATCGAACGACCACGACAGATAGCAAGGGGAACTTCAGTTTCCCGAACGTCCCCTTTAATCCGTATCACCTTACGGTTACGGCCACGGGATTCGCACAATACGCGCAGGACGTAGTGGTCCGGTCCGTCGTGCCGGCCAATGTCCAGATCAATCTTCAAGTCGCCGCTGCCTCTTCCACCACGGTTACGGTCGAGGATAAGGGAGACCTCGTAGAAAACGATTCGACCTTTCACTCCGACATCGACAAGGAGTTATTCGACAAACTCCCGCTCGAAAGCGCTTCCTCTAACATGAGCGCGCTCGTGACCCAAACCACGCCGGGCGTAGCTGCCGATTCCAATGGCCTGTTTCACGGTCTTGGCGACCATGCGGAGAATTCGTTCTCCGTAGACGGCCAGCCGATCACAGATCAGCAAAGCAAGGTGTTCTCGAACCAGATCCCACTCGATTCCGTCCAATCGTTGGAGGTCATCTCCGGTGCGCCACCCGCGGAATATGGAGGTAAGACCAGCGTCGTGATCGTGGCCGCCACACGCTCGGGTCAGGGCGTAACAACGCCCCATGGCAGCGTGAACACTTCCTACGGGTCGTTTGGCGCCTCTACATTGGCAGCCGATGTTGCTTATGGAGGTAAGAACTGGGGCAATTTCATCTCCGTGGACGGCTTGAACAGCGGCCGATTCCTGGATCCACCGGAATTCTCAGTGATGCACGACAAGGGCAACGAACAAAACGTTTTCGACCGCGTGGATTACCAGATCTCAAACGCTGATTCGATTCACCTGAATCTTGGCTACAGCCGGAGCTGGTTCCAAACGCCGAATTCCTTCGACGCACAGAATGCAACCCCATGGGGTGCCCTAAACACGGTTGAGCCCCAAGTAGGGGCCTTCTATAACGGCGTGGCTCCAAACGGCGATACCGTCGGACCAACCGACCAGCGCTCGAAGATCGGCACCTTTAACATCGCGCCATCGTGGACGCGCCTCATCAGCAACAACGCCGTATTCACTCTGGGCGCATTCGTCCGCCGCGACGACTATAACTACTACCCCAGCAACGATCCGTTCGCTGACCTCGGCCCGCCCAGCCTTCAGCGGCAGTCGGTGGGCCAGAACCGCACCCTCACCAACACGGGCCTTCGCTCCGATCTCTCCTACGTCAAAGGGATCAACCAGATCAAGGCGGGAGTCACCTACGAACAAACTTTTCTCAATGAAAACGATACTCTCGGTATCGTCGATCCAATCTACAACGCACCTTGCATAGAGCTTTATGGCAGTCAGTATGTCGCGGCCCCCGGACTCACTCCCGCGGACTGCCCGAGCAACACCGGCACCTACCAGCAAAACAGCGCTACGAACCCGAACGCTCCTGGCGCGCCGAACTCGATCAACCCGAACGCGGCCCTCTACCCTCTCTTCAATCCAACTCTGGCTCCCTACGACTTGACTCGCGGCGGAGTCCCTTTCGCTTTCCATGGCCACACCGATGTGAAGGAACTTGCTCTCTACGTTCGGGACGTGATCACGGTACGAAATTGGTCTTTGAACCTTGGGATGCGTGGCGATCTCTACAACGGCCTCACAACGGCAAGTCAGGCAGAGCCTCGCGTCGGAATCTCCTACAACGTCAAGAAAACGAGCACGATTCTTCGCGTTTCCTATGCGCGCACTCTCGAATCTCCTTTTAACGAGAACCTGATTCTCTCCAGCATCGGATGCAGCAATCCTGTCCTGAACCCCCTTCTCCTCTGTTCCGCTCCGAAATCGAACCCGCTGAGCCCCGGCTTTCGCAATGAATTCCACGCCGGCATCGAGCAAGCTTTCGGGCGCTACCTGGTCTTTTCCGGCGAGTGGATCTCAAAATACACGCACAATGGCTACGATTTCAGCGTGCTTGGCAACACTCCTATTACTTTCCCCATTGAGTGGCACAATGCGAAGATTCCCGGATACGCGGGCCGCGTAAGCGTGCCCAACTTGCATGGTTTTTCGGCGCTCATGGTTTTCTCCAGCGTGGCGGCCCGGTTCTTTACTCCGCAGATTGGCGGAGCCGGTGCAACAGTCGCGACCGGCGCCGCCGGTTCCAGCCTCCCGTTCCGCATCGACCACGATGAGAAGTTCAACCAGACAACTCACCTGCAATACCAGCCCTGGAAACGCGGGCCATGGCTAGGGTTCAACTGGCGATATGACAGCGGACTCGTAGCCGGCTCCACCCCCTGTGTCGCAAGCACTGCCACCTGCACCTTTTCGACCTCGACGGCCGATGGAGGATCGAACCCTTACATTCCTACCGGCTACGTGGCCATGGTTACTCCAGCGAACCTGCCTCTGACCGCCGACCAGGAGCATCAGGCCGGATTCACTTGCAACGGAGTAGGTGCGACGCCCACAACGCCGCTACCGACGTCATGCCCCGCGTCCGAGTTTGGGTCAGCACTTATCAAGATCCCGGCGCCCGGAACGGAAAACGACGACCACAATCCGCAGCGCATTGCGTCCCGCAACCTGTTTGACCTTTCGCTCGGCCACGACAACCTTTTCCATGGCGATCGCTACAAATGGAGTCTCACGCTGACGGCCATAAATATCGCCAACAAGCTGGCACTGTATAACTTTCTGTCAACCTTCAGCGGGACGCACTATGTGACACCACGCGCTCTGACGGCTCAACTCGGGTTCCACTTTTAGCCCATCGTTCGAGGCCCCGGGTGTCCCTAACAAGGTCCGGTCGAAAACAAGAGCGGTCGTGTGGTTGCCGCCATTCTCTCGCGCCTGTGAGCAATCTTGCACAGAATCATTGGCGCGGGAGTGGCATCATGAGCTGAGAGAAGCTTAGGGTTAATTAGAGTTCGTGGTCCGTATCGTTCCGGTATGCGGATTTTCAAGAAACGCTCAAGTGAGCTAGGAGACCAATATGCTTTGGACTATTTTTGTTGTATTGCTGATTTTGTGGCTGCTTGGTTTTAGCCTTCACATCGCAGGCGGTCTGATTCACTTGCTGCTGGTTGTCGCGGTAGTAGTGCTGATCATTAACCTGGTGAGCGGCCGGGGTGTCTAGGTGTAACCTCTTCGCCCGAACGCTCGAGAATCCAAATGACGAGGTTTAGTGAAAAGCGCGCGCAGCCCGGCACGGAAGTATTCACGCGGGACCGCATTGAGTTGTGAGTTGCGCATGCCGTCAGCTTCGCGAACGTGCACTGGCGATGCTCAAGCCGATCCCACCTACGATCAACACAACGCTGATGATCGGCGAGACACGCTCACTGTGGCTGGTTTGAACGCCAAAATTCGCGCCTCCCACCTTAATGCCCTCCGTTTCGGTATGGGGGATGGGGACGGCCAGGGACACGAGACCCAGCGCAACCAGGATCAGTCCTGTATACAGCAACACTTTCATGCTCTTCGCCTCCGCATCGAAATTGACCAGTCGAACTGGCGGCTTTTATTTCTCACTCGCGCGAGAAACGGCGTGATCGATTATATGCCCAATGAAACCACCGAGCCTTTGCCACGGTGGGCCAATTCGCGGCGGGTTTTTCTGTATCGGAATACCAAAGGACAGCATCGTGAAGTACGAGACCGCCATCAAGACCGATCAATTCCTGGTGATCGCTCACGGGACCGCCGCAGAAGTCGCCACGGCCAAGAAAATCATCGAAAACACCCACCCTACTGTACTGCACACTGCACACGGCTGAACCAGTCGCGGCATAGGGCAGAAATTTCTGTCTCCATCATTGAAAGAGTGCCATCTAACTATTATTGCCGTTCGGCCGAAGCTCTGAAGCCTGTGACCGTTCATGGTTTGCCGGCTTCGTTGAGAGAGCGGGGTTTGCCGAAGACATAGAAGAATGCATCCAAATTCTGAGGTGGCAATATGCTTGCGAAAAATAACAACCGCCAAAATTATGACCGCCAAAGTAATGACCACCAAGACGAACTCGGACCCGACTCAGCCGGACAGTCCGGCGACCTGCAAGGTATATCGGACCTGGCCGATGCGGATTCTGAAAGCGTGAAGGAACTGATAGAGCAGGGCAACGCATTCGAAGCCGACGCCGTTGACGGTGTGGAAAACGCCAAGGACCCCGACGTATCGGAGGTCAGAACGCGCGAAGTGCCCGAAGACGACGTCCCTGAAGAATATCGGAACCAGGACTAGGCACATTGCGCAAAGCCGAATCGCGCCCGAGAGCCGGCAGTCGTCGTCCAGTCAACTGAAGGAGAACACCATGCCACAGAGTCCGCACAATCGACTCGCCGAACTCCACAACCTTGCCGCGCATGCTCACGCCGCGGCTGCAGTCGCACACGGTAAAGCAGATCACTTGACCGCGCACGAACTGAGCAAACAGGCGCACGAGCATTCCATGAACGTGCACAAGCTGGCTGAAGAACTCGCCACCAAGCAAAAGGACGCAAAAGCCAGCACGGCATGACAATGGCAAGCATCCCAGGATACGTCCTGCGACGCTCTCCGGTCGCCGCCTTAGCCGCCGTGTAGTGCCTGCGCCTGGCTAATGGTAGCCCCGTCTCCTATTTTTAATTCACTGAAGACGATCGTGGAGAGGATCGTCATTGCGCCTAGCACGAAGAACGCGCGGTGAATGCCGTGAATGAATTGCTGGGGATCGGACCGATAGCGATCGGGAAGGAAGAATACAGTCACCAGCGACGCTGAAGCCACGCCGAAACTGATGGCCATCTGCTGCGTGGTGCTGGCGATAGAGCTGGCGCTGCTCGCCTGTTCGTCCGTGACATCGGCGTATACCAGCGTATTCATGCTTGTATATTGCAGCGACGTGAAGAATCCGTAGCAGAAGACTTCGGCCACAATGAGCCAAACGGGCGTCCCTTGCCCGATGGTTGCAAAAAGCATAATCATCAGGCCAATGATCAGCGTGTTCGAAACCAGCACGGCACGATATCCAAAGCGTGCCAATATCCGCGGCATGGCCACCTTCAGGCTCATGGCGGCAATGGCCTGCGGCATCATGAGCAGACCGGATTGAACCGGCGTGAACCCGAGGCCAACCTGATACAAGAGTGGAAAGAGAAATGGAATACCGCCAATGCCCAGTCGAGTCAGGAAGCTTCCGCTAACCGACGCGCGAAAGGTGCGAATTCGAAATAGGGCGAGACGCAGCATTGGATAAGCCGTCTTCGTTGCGTGAAATCCGTAGCCTGCCAGCAGGAGAATTGAAACCGCCAGAGCTTCCAGAATTTCGCGGGTGTTCAGCGTGTGTTCGCCAAACACTTCCAGCACGTAGGAAAGCAGGGCCACGCCGGAACCGAAAAGAATCAGCCCAGCCACATCCAACGGGTTGGTGCGCTCGCGATAGTCCGGCAGATGCCGGTAGACCATATACAAACCGGCGAGTCCAATCGGAATATTCACGAAGAAAATAAACCTCCAGTGAAGGTATCCGACGATTAGTCCGCCCGCGATCGGGCCGAGCATGGGGCCAACCAAACTCGGGATTGCAACGAAGCTCATGGCGCGAACCAGTTCGGACTTCGCGAACGTACGCACTAGAGTGAGGCGGCCGACGGGCACCATCATCGATCCGCCGCAGCCCTGCAGGATGCGACACGCAACCAGCAGATGAATGCTGCTGGAGATACCGCAAAGAAATGAGCCCAGCGTAAAGATGCCGATGGCAGAGGCAAACACGCGGCGGGTTCCGAACCGGTCGGCCATCCAGCCGCTGATCGGAATGAAAACCGCAAGGCTCAAAGTGTAGCTTGCCAGTACGGACTTCATGCTGAGTGGAGCGACGTGGAGCGCCGCCGCGATCGTCGGCACCCCGGTATTTAGAATCGTGGTGTCCAGCGACTCCATAAAGAAAGCCACTGCAATCAACCACGGCAACAGCCGCATGCTGGAATCGGCCAGCGAGGGTTGCGCGGAAGGATCTCCCCCCGGACCGGACGGGCTCTCATCCATCGGACTCGGTAGCATCAGAGAGGCCACCCGCTCCGCGCAGCGAGTTCAGACGTAAGCAATTCGATCTCGTTCCTCCGTTACTGCGCAGTGTTCTGCTTGACCTATCGAGTTGGGCGGCCAGTGAGCGCCTTTACCAGAGCCCTTCCCATCGACTGTGTTTGCTCGTAAGGCGGAATTTCATATCCAATTCGCCCAGCGGCTCAGGTCGTTATTGGTGTATTCAGGTGTGAGGTAACGTTTGGCAGGGAAGCAGTCAGTCGTGAAGAACGATATTTAGGAGTGAACTGTGCACTTGCAGCCCATCGCTTCCATAGTCGATAAAGCCTAGCTTTCTGAACCGGTTCATGAAAAAACTAACCCGGGAACGGGTTGTGCCGATCATATCGGCGAGGGTCTCCTGGCTGATCTTGGGGATCACGGTTTCGGGCACTCCTTCCTTGCCGAAATGTGCCAGCAAGAGCAGAACACGAGCCAGTCTTTTTTCGCTGGAATTGAATAGTTGGTCGACTAAGTCTTCTTCGTAGCGAATGTTCCTCGCCAGCAGATAGGCTACGAAAATGTCGGAAAACTCGTGTTCCCGATGAAGCGCTTCCATCATGGCTTTTTTGTCGATGCGCAGAAGTTCGCAGTCCGTCATGGCGGTAGCTGACCCCATGCGGAACGCTTGTCCAGCCAAGCTGCCTTCTCCGAAAAACTCTCCCTCGCACAATATGCCCAAAGTCGCTTCCTTGCCGATCTTGGAAACTACCGTAAGTCGAACCTTGCCTTCCTGGATGTAGAAGATGCAGTCCGCCGCGTCTCCTTGCGCGAAGACGGACTGTTTCTGAGGTACTACTAAATCCTTCTTACCGTCTCCGATCGTGGCAAGGAAACTTCTCGGGTCGAGGTCGCGCCCTTTCTTGGCTAATGCCATTGGGGATGTCATACCAGCCTCTCTAAGTCAAGTTACACTCCCAAACATCATGCCACGATGAGATTGAGAAGAGTGTTCACTTTTGCACATATCTCCGAAATAAGTGCGTTGCCGCTGGGTTCAACTTGGCCGCTTCAAAAATGAATTCAGTGAGCAATATGGAACATCGTGCCGGTTATAAAGAGTTGCACAATGCGATTGTGAAGGCCAAAGATCTCACCCCGAAACAGGTACTTGCTATGCCTTGCCCCACTTGTGGCGCAGCCGTCGGAGAAGTCTGTGAACTGAACACGGGTACCCCGCGCACCGAACCTCACCGGGATCGAAAACTTTCGGCCGCTGAAGCGGTGGAACAACAAACCGAACTCTAGTAACAGGCCTGGTTGCCCTTTGAAATCTGCGTTGCAGCCCGGTCGCAAACGTGCCGAGAGAAGCAGCCTTCTTTGAACTATCACCAAGTCGATCCGGAGGATGACCTAAGTATGGATGTACAACAGATGAGCAAGGAACAGCTAATAGACTTAGCCAAGGAATCCGGGCGGAGCGTGGAAGACGGGAAGAGCCAAATCACGTCCCTCGAAGCGGATCAGCGGAAGCTCGTTTCGCTCCTCTTGCGTTTGACCAAGATAACCGGCAGCTTGCGAAATCGGCTCTTCGAACTCTCTATGGATAACAGGGCCCTGACTGAATCCCTTGAAAAGCGTGCTCCTGATGTGCATTCGCTATTCTCCGACCTGCGTACTAATTCCAAGACTCAACCCTCTTTGGCTGATTTTCCGAGCGTTCAAGAATTAGAGGAGTCAATTGAAGCCATTCTTGGACCGATTCACTAGCGATTATCAAGCCTCCTGAAGAGTCCCTTAGGACACCACCCAGGAAATGCCACGATATACAAAGGAGAGGGTTATGTCGTTCGGTATTTATGCAGTTGGATTCGCAATCTTGATTAGCGGGCTGATTTATGCCGCACACCTGTTGCACATGCCTGCACACTGGATTGTCGTGGGCGCGATCGTACTCTTGGGCATTGGAATTCTGTCGGGAGTAAAGGCTACGCGGCAGAAGGATCCTGCGAAATAAGGATACCAATGACTCTTACTTGAGCGGGCTTATTCTACGAGGAAATGGCGCAGCATCCTCTGCTGCGCCATCAGCTAGAGCAAACAACCCCGGCGACCGCTTTGGGGCCGCGTAGCTCGTTGGAGAGCTACTCTACAACCATACCAATTCTGGAAGCTGGTCAAAATTGCACACTCGCCAGTAGTTGCAAACGTGGTTTGCTGTAGCGCACTTTCGCTTTTTTCTTCATAATCCGTCGGTATGGCCCTAGTTGTCTTCCTCCGCGGTGTCAATGTTGGCGGACACAGAACGTTTCGCCCGAGCATCCTTGCACGAGAACTGAGCGGCTATGATGTCCTGAACGTGGGTGCTGCGGGCACTTTTGTTGTCCGTAAACCTGGATCCCGAGCAAAATTCCGCGCAGCATTGCGCAGCAAGCTGCCGTTCGAAGCGCACATTGTGCTGTGCGATGGTCGCGATCTCTTGCGACTGGAGATGGAGAATCCGTTTGGAAGTCGCCCATCACCGCCGGATGTTGTCCGGTTCGTAAGTGTCCTGTCGAAAGCCGGCGGCGTCAGGGCGTCGCTTCCAGTCACATTTCCCTCAGAGGGCGAGTGGTTGGTAAGGGTGATTGCGGCCGCAGGGCAGTTCGTGTTCGGCATGTACCGTCGTCACATGAAGACAATCGGCTATCTTGGCCAGATCGACAAACTGTACGGCGTGCCAGCTACGACCCGGAATTGGAACACAATAAATGCGATCATACCAATTTTGAAGAGTCCCACGCCCAGACGCGATGATTCTGGATGCTGAATTAGCTTTTACACGCAAGCCCCCGTTCCGCCGGGCAATGACCGAAAATCGGCGAGTGAAATCGCCGTCCGGCTATTCAGCCTGCTCCGGCTCCGCCACAAATCGATATCCCACTCCTCGGACCGTCTGCAGATGCTTCGGGCGTGATGGGTCCTCTTCGATGTAGCGCCGCAGCCGCACCACAAAATTATCGATGGCGCGCGTATCGGTGTCTTCGCGCAAGCCCCACACTTCTTCGAGGATTGCCTTCCGCGAAACTACGCGACCTTCGCTCCGCACCAGATAGCGAAGAAACTCCGCCTCCATCACCGTCAGGTGAATAGTGTTTCCCAGCGCGCGCAGTTCCAGTTCGCCGAAATCAATGGTCTTGTCGCCAAAACTGAAGGTATCAGCAACTGCTTCGCCTGCCGGGGCCCGTTGTTTTTTGTCACCGTCTTCCTCCTCGCCTTCAGTCGCGCCCCTGTCCGCATGTTTCATCCACACGCTGCGCCGCAGCAGGCTTTCGAGCCGCGCGATCAGAATCGCCAGCTCAAACGGCTTGGGCAGATAGTCATCCGCCCCCGACGCGAATCCCTCCAGCACGTCTTCCGGACGCCCGCGAGCCGTCAGCATCAGAATCGGTACATAATTCTTCTTCTCGCGCAGCAACGCTGCGACGTCAAAGCCGCTTTTTCCCGGCAGCATCACGTCCAGAACTACCACGTCGAAGCGTTCTTTTTTTTCGACCAGCCGCTCCAGCGCCGCCTCGCCGTCGGCTGCAACTTCCACGGCGTGTCCTTCGGCCTGCAGGTTAAAGCGCAAGCCCTGCGCTAGGTGCGCCTCGTCCTCGACCACCAGCACTCGGCTCATGCCGCCGTCACTTTTCGAGGCAATTCCAGGGTCACGGTTGTCCCCTTGCCTGCGCCTTCACTCTCGGCAAACACCCGCCCGCCGTGCTTGCGCGCGATTGAGCGCACGATGAATAGCCCCAGCCCCGTGCCCTTCACTTGCGAAAGGGAACGCTGCGTCACGCGGTAGAACCGCTTGAAGATACGTTTCAACTCCGGCTGCGGGATCCCGACGCCCCGATCGCGCACGCGTAACACTACCCGCTCCTCATCGGGAGTCTCCAGTTCCACGGAAATGTGCACGCCATCCGGCGAGTACTTCACGGCATTATCCAGCAGGTTCGAAACCGCGGTCCGCAACTCCTCCGCATCGCCCAGAACCCACGCTCCGCCGTCATTCTGCACTGCTGAAGATGAAGACAAAGGGGAAGGCTCGCAGTAGCCGAGATCGGCTGCCTGCAAATGATGGCGCACGCGCGCCAGTTCCATGCACTCGCGCACCAGCGTGTTGAATTCCACCGGCGAGCGCTGCTGCGGCCCTTTCTTCTGCGCCGCGGCCCCCGCCTTCAGCACCTGTTCCACCGTGTGCAGCAGGCGATCGGTATCGAGCAGCATGGACCCGTAGAACTCCTGCCGCTGCGCCTCATCCACCTCGCGCCTCTGCAAAGTTTCGAGATAAAGCCGGATGGACGCGATCGGAGTCTTTAATTCATGGGTAACGGCGTTGATGAAGCTGTCATGTTGTTCGTTGCGGCGGATTTCGCGCACTAAAAAAATCGTATTCAGAACAAGCCCGGCCACAATGGCGCCAAAAAAAATAATGCCAAGAAAAACCTTGATCCCTTCGCGCCAGTTTAGGATGATCCAACCGCTGCCCACCGCGAACGCTATGGCGGCGAGGCACACGCCCAGAGAGAGAAAGGTATAGATCGCTTTCTGGCGGCTGATGATGCGCACAGGGAGATTTTAGCGGGAAATAAGCACAAACGCAGAGGACGCAAAGAAAACGCGAAGTTCGCCAAGAAGTACAGACAAAAGAAAAACCGGGGCGTTATCCCCGGTTTTCTCTGCGAACTCTGCGTAAGACTCTGCGTTTTCCGCGTTAAGCTTTAATCGTTGCCGGCCGCCGCGGCCATGGCCCCAGCCGCTTCGACATCCCGCACCAGTGCCGGCTTAGGCGGCAGGTGATCGAGTTCGACCTTATAAACGTGCCGCGCCAGCCCGAGTTTTTTGAGTGTCCAGATGCCATACCAGTTCATGTCGATCTCATACCAGCGCAAGCCGTGGCGCGCGGAAACCGGATGCGCATGATGATTGTTGTGCCAGCCTTCACCAAAGGTAAGCACAGCCACCAGAAAATTGTTGGTCGAAAGGTCTTTGGTCGCGAAGCGCCGCGAGCCCCAAAAGTGCGTAACCGAATTCACCATCCAGGTGGAATGCAGTCCAACCACGGTGCGCGCGAATACTCCCCAGAGCAACCACGGCAATCCGCCGATCGCATAAAGAATGACGCCCAGAATGACGTTGGACGTCCAGTGATATTTGGTCAGCCAGACGTGAACTTTATCTTTGGTGAGATCAGGCACATAACGCGCCAGCGTCGTGGTGTCGTGATGCATCGACTTGCCCATCAGGATCCATCCCATGTGCGACCACCACTTGCCATCGTTCGGAGAGTGCGGATCGCCTTCCTCATCAGAAAACTGATGGTGAATCCGGTGTGTGGCTACCCAGAAAATCGGACCGCCCTCAAGCGCCAGGGTTGCGCACCAGGTCAGGAAGTACTCCACCCACTTCGGTGTCTTGTACCCGCGATGCGTCAGCAGGCGGTGATAGCTCATCCCGATGCCCAAGCTCCCAGAAACCCACCATAAGAAAATGGCGACGAACAATGCGCTCCAGGTAAAGTAAAATAACGCCGCAATTGCGCCCACATGAAACAGCCCCATGGCGATTGCCGTGCCCCAGTTGAACCCATCCCGGTTCGCTCGTTCTCTACGATTGCTGCCTTCTCCCGCGTCTCGCATTTCCTGGCTACTCATTTCGCTCATCGTCTCGCGCACGGCTTCGCTCATCTTTTCTCCCTATACCTATTTGACTGGGGTCCGAATAGGACGATACCAAGAGTCCGCTCAATTCTTTGTAATACTTCTGTAATCCCCGCTCGTTAAAGGGGTTACGAGCGTAACGCAAGGCGGCCCAGGTCGGCATCGGCTGCCATCCGGAGTCTGTCGATAGTCGTTGGTCGTCGGCCAACTTGCGCGAAGTGATCGCCAACGACGAACGACCAACGACCAACGAC
>JBEKLO010000020.1:0-89486 GCA_050010155.1 Terriglobales bacterium | reverse complement strand
CTCCTGAAAACGGATCCCGGCCCGGCGGTTAAGGAGCTTGAGCCGTTCTGGCCGGAAGGCACTTACCTGCAATTGCAGTACTCGCAGTTGGTGATTCTGATTTTCAACAACGTCCTTTGGCCGCATGTGACCGTGGGGACGCTAACACTGAGCGCGGGCTAGACATGGAAGCCGGCGGCGTTCGATGCGAACTCGAGCGCCGCCGGTGGATCGCCAGATCTCGGAATCGATCCGCCAACTCACACCACGTTGGCTGAAGCGACGGTTTCACGACATAACCGGTTCGTTATACCTGCGGGACCGGCGAGCTAGGGCTGTTACAATCTTGGCCATCTTCGCTTCTCACTGTTGAAGTTCCTATGCAGGCTTTTACTGCCGGAAGACTGCTGACTCCGACCGATGCCGTTGAGCATCCAGTCGTGCTCGTCGAGCAGGGACGCATCCTCGAGATTTCTGCGCGGAATGGCCGGCAGCTTCCCGATGTCCCTCTATCCGACTTCGGCGACAGCGTGATCGCGCCAGGTTATGTTGATCTTCATATTCACGGCAGCGCGGGCTATGACGTGATGGACGATCGCGCGGAGGCGATGCCGGCGATCGAACGTTTGCTCGTGCGGAACGGAGTCACCAGCTACTTCCCCACCACTGTCACGGCTTCGATGGAACCAACTTTGCGGGCGCTGGAACGGCTCGCGAATGCGATCGAAACGCGCGAAAAAGATCGCGATACAACGAAGGGGGAAGACAAGCCTCGAGCGCTTCCTCTCGGAATCCATCTGGAGGGACCGTTCCTCAGCCACGCGCGGCGAGGAGTACATCCGCCGGAATATTTGCTGGCTCCAACGCTGATTGTGTTCGAGCAATTGTGGCAGGCGGCGCGCGGACGGATCCGCATGATGACGATTGCTCCCGAATTGGAGGGCGCATTCGAAGTGATTGCGGAAGCCGCGCGGCGCGGCGTTTGCGTCAGCCTGGGACATTCGGATGCGGATTTTGCCGCTGCCGAACACGGCATCACAGCAGGTGCGCGGCATGCTACGCATACGTTCAACGCCATGCGTCCGCTGAGTCATAATAATCTCGACAATCGCAATCCCGGCATTCTGGGCGCGGTGCTCACTGATCGCCGCGTAAGCGTGGACCTTATCGCCGATGGCATTCATCTTGATCCGGCAATCGTTAAGCTCATCGCCGAGGCTAAGGGACCGGAACGAACGGTGCTGATCACCGATGCAATTTCGGCGACTGGCATGCCCGACGGACAATATCGGCTTGGCGGTTTCGAAGTCGATCTTCGCGAAGGCAAGTGCACTCGAGACGGCTCACTGGCGGGGAGCGTTTTAACCATGGACCGCGCTGTGCGAAACCTAGCGCGCTTTGCCGAATGGGATTTGCCGCATGCGGTCGCGGCAGCTAGCCGGAATCCGGCGCGTGTGGCGCGCTTGGCGAATAAGGGCGTTCTCAGTGCGGGAGCGGATGCGGATTTTGTGGTGCTCAACGCGCAGGGCGAGGTGGAGCGAACCTTCGTGGGCGGAATCGAATGCTGAGCTGGCCTACTTTTGGCTGACCCGCTCTTCGATCCTGGAAATGAATTTCGGAGCATGGCTTTTCATGAGCTGCTGAATTCCAGGTCCGAACTCGTGCCACAGGTTCATCCCCGCGTCGTTGCCGACGGTCGAACCAAAATCGCTGAAAGGCGCCCCCAAAGGCCGCCTCCAATATGGACGGGACGCGGTGGACGCGGCCACGGAAGTCAGAGTCCGCAGGAGATAGGAAGTGTTCAGCCTGCCCTTTCCGGAGTCATCCCGGGTGAAAAAAATACGCGAAGCCGCGTACGTGGCCCTGCCTATCATGCTTCCGCTGCTTGAAGTGTGATAGCTCTGCCTCGGCGGAGGCGGTTCGAAGTACCTGACTATAATCGTGTTCGAGTCTGTCTGATTGAATACCGGCTCGTTAAATGCGGCGAATCCGCCTCGGCGCATCAGGGCCGGGTCGATGCCCAACGCGCCAAGTTTCGAAGGTGAGCGTGCTTCCAAGATGAACTCGTTGAAGTTCTGTTCCTGAGGTGCGATCTGTTTCGAAGGAGCATCCGGCAGGGATTGATCGGCGTTCTGGCATACCGCGGCGCAGACAGCTACCAAAACAAAAGAAACCACTGCAACGGGTGCGATTCGCTTTACCACGCCCACTCCTGGAAGACGAGTTCCTACTCTTCCTGACGAGCCGCCACAAGCCCATCTCGACACTAGCACTCCATTTGCCACTAGGTCTGAGCACTAATGCTCATTTGCGAGACATTGCATTTGTTGAAGAATAACGACGTCTGGTTGTGCGGCGAAATACCTTCTACCAAAAAAAGGCCATGCAGGCAGTCTTATGTAGGACTTACGCCTCTGTGACGGTAACCAGCACATACACCACTCGCGGGTTGCGGCATTGGAAATGTGCGCGTCGGGCCGCTCGTTATGAGGCGATCGAAATCGTTGTGGCAAGGTGGGCAAAGTCTTTCATTCCTGGAGGTCATAAGTTTGCTCCGAAATCAGGATGTTTCACGCCCAAGCTCCTCACGCGGGCGGGAGCGCGCCCGCGCCACACGGGCTCCAGCAAAATTCCTCTCAATTCTTTATGATGGAAGTTCAATCCTTCCGTGGGGTGGTTCAACGTGGCCGAGGCGCAGGAGACTGAGACACTACCGATTGGGACGCAACCGACGCAGAGTGGTACGCAGACTGGCGCCCAGGTAAAGACGAACGGAATTGAAGTCCTGGAGACGCGGGAGTGGCTGGACTCGCTCGATTATGTCCTTTCGCACGGCGGACCGGAGCGGGCCGGACGGCTTTTACAGCACCTGGCGCTCCATGCCCGGCGTGAGGCCGGGATCAACCTGCCGTTTTCGGCGACGACTCCCTACCAGAATACGATTCCTTCGCGGCAGCAACCGCCCTTTCCCGGCAGTCAGGAAATGGAGCGCCGTATCAAGAGCCTGGTGCGCTGGAATGCCATGGCTATGGTCGTGCGGGCCAACAAGATTCAGGAAGGGATCGGCGGACACATTTCCACGTTTGCGTCGGCGGCCACGCTCTACGAAGTCGCCTTCAATCACTTTTTTCAGGCGTCCACTGAATCCGGCGACCGCGACATTGTTTATTTTCAGGGACACGCAGCACCTGGAATCTACGCTCGCGCTTACCTCGAAGGCCGTATCCCCAAGGAAAAGTTGGAGAACTTCCGGCGCGAGTTAAAACCGGGCGGCGGACTCTCGTCGTATCCGCATCCGTGGCTGATGCCCGAATTCTGGGAATTTCCTACCGTTTCGATGGGGCTGGGCCCGATCCAGGCGATCTATCACGCGCGCTTCATTAAATATCTGGAAAATCGCGGGCTGAAAACTTCGACTGGCGGCAAAGTCTGGGCGTTCATGGGCGATGGCGAAATGGATGAACCGGAATCGCTGGGCTCGATTACGTTGGCTTCGCGGGAGCGGCTCGACAACCTGATTTTCGTCGTGAATTGCAATTTGCAGCGGCTTGATGGGCCGGTGCGCGGAAACGGCAAGATCATCCAGGAACTGGAAGCGATTTTCCGCGGCGCGGGATGGAACGTGATCAAGGTGATCTGGGGCGGCGATTGGGATCGCCTGATTCAGGCCGATCGCGATGGGCTGCTGGTGCGGCGCATGGGCGAAATCACCGACGGACAGTATCAGAAATATTTCGTCGAAAGCGGCGCTTACTTCCGGCAGAATTTCTTCGGCACCGATCCGCGCCTACTGAAAATGGTCGAGCATCTTTCGGACGAGCAACTCGCGCGCATGCGCCTCGGCGGCCACGACCCAATCAAAGTACACGCCGCATATAAGGTCGCGGTGGACCACAAGGGATCGCCCACCATCATTCTGGCCAAGACGATCAAGGGCTATGGACTTGGCGAAGCGGGCGAGGGCAAGAACATCACGCACCAGCAGAAAAAGCTGAACGACGATGAATTGCAAATCTTCCGCTCGCGCTTTGGCATTCCGATTCCCGACGGCGAGCTGCACGATGCGCCCTTTTATCGCCCCGCCGACGACAGTGCGGAAATCAAGTACATGCAGGAACGGCGCAAGCAACTGGGCGGCTACATTCCGGTGCGGAAAGTACGCGCCACGCCGCTGAAGCCGGTTTCTGAGGCGATCTTTGAGGAATTCTACAAAGGCACGGAAGGTCGAGAGGCTTCGACCACCATGGTTTTTGTGCGCATGCTCTCGAAGCTGCTGCGCGACCCTGAGGTTGGGAAGTTGATCGTGCCGGTGGTTCCCGATGAAGCTCGCACATTCGGCATGGAAGCGCTCTTCCGGCAAGTCGGCATTTACTCGAACGTCGGCCAGCTTTATGAGCCGGTTGACATGGATACGCTCCTTTATTACAAGGAGGCGAAAAACGGACAAATTCTCGAAGAGGGCATCACCGAGGCGGGATCGATGTGTTCGTTCATCGCCGCCGGTACTGCGTATGCCAATCACGGCATCAACACGATTCCCTTCTTTATTTATTACTCGATGTTCGGACTGCAGCGGATCGGTGATCTGATCTGGGCCGCGGCCGACATGCGCTGCCGTGGTTTCCTGGTCGGAGGAACCGCCGGACGCACGACGCTGGCGGGCGAAGGCCTGCAGCATCAGGATGGAAACAGCCATGTACTGGCGCTTCCAGTCCCGAATCTGCTCGCCTATGATCCGGCATTTGCATATGAGATCGCTATCATCATTCAAGACGGCATCAAGCGCATGTATGTCGATGGCGAATCTGTCTTCTATTACCTGACGGTCACGAACGAGCCGCTGCCGATGCCCGAAATGCCCAGCCAGCCGGGCATTCGCGAAGGAATTCTCAAGGGCCTGTATCGCTACAAGAGTTCCGAAAAGAAAAACGCCAAGCTGCGCGCGCAATTGCTGGGTAGCGGCACGATCATGTTCGAGGTGCTCAAGGCACAGGCGATTCTGGAAAAAGATTACGGCGTGGCGGCGGACGTGTGGAGCGTGACCAGCTACAAGGAGCTCTACCGCGACGCGAACGACTGCGCGCGCTGGAATATGCTGCACCCGACGCAGAAAGCAAAAGTGCCGTATGTTACGCAGACGCTGCAAGGCGCATCCGGCCCGTTCATCGCCGCATCCGATTACATGAAAGTGTTGCCGGAGAGCATCGCGCAGTGGGTGCCTGGGAAGCTTGTATCGCTTGGCACGGATGGCTTTGGGCGCAGCGAGAATCGCGCGTCGCTGCGGGATTTTTTCGAAGTGGACGCCAAACATATCGTGCTAGCGACGCTGCATGCGCTGGCGGGCGAGAAGCCGAGCGTAAGAGAAAACGGCGGCGAAGGAGTCAGCGCGAAACTCATCGAAAAAGCTATCCGCGATCTTGGCATCGATCCGGAAAAACGCAACCCAGCCACCGGCTAGCAGATAAAGGGAAATCGAAAGAATGGCAACGGAATTTAAACTGCCCGAACTGGGCGAGAATATCGAGAGCGGAGATCTCGTCCGCTTGATGATCAAGCCCGGCGCGAGCATCGCCGAAGGCGAGCCGGTGATGGAACTCGAAACCGATAAAGCAGTTGTCGAAGTTCCTTCATCGGTGACGGGCACGATTGGGGAAATACGGGTAAAGGAAGGCGACAAACTGCGAGTGGGGCAGGTCATCTTCACGGTGGAAAACGGCGCTTCCGCTACTGCGTCTCGGTCGAAACGGGACGCCTCGGAAAAACCGGCGCCAGCAACACCGGCTCGCGCAGCCGCAGCTTCGGCAACTCCGGCTAAGGCAGACGCCGCCAAACCAGCGGCCACGGTTGCACCTAAAGCCGATCGCCACTCGACTTCTACAGCCTCGGCCACGGCCGGGGAGTTCAAGCTCCCCGAGCTCGGAGAAAACATCGATTCCGGTGATCTCGTGCGATTGATGATTACGCCGGGCGCGAATGTTTCCGAAGGCCAGCCAGTCATGGAACTCGAAACCGAAAAAGCTGTTGTCGAGGTTCCATCCAACGTGAGCGGCGTGGTAGGCGAGGTCAAAGTCAAAGAGGGCCAGAAGGTCAAGGTTGGGCAGGTGATTTTTACTCTGGAGGGCGGCGTAGTCACCCCAACAGAACCCGCGCGCCGACACGAGCCCGTGGAACACATGTCGGGGCAGCACGGAGCGCGGCTCGCGTTCCAGTTGGCCATGCGCGCCGAGGGCAAAACCGAAGAACAAGCGCTGCCGCCCGATCAACCACCAGCGGCGACCGTGGCGTTCAGCATGCCGGTGCAACTGGGTAAAGTTGCGGGCACGGACCACGATCCCATTGCGGCAGCGCCGCATGTGCGGCGTTTGGCCCGCGAGATCGGTGTGAATATTCGCAGTGTCGCAGGCAGCGGTCCCGGCGGGCGCATTAGTGAAGACGACGTGAAGCTCTGCGCCAAGAATGCGCTGCTGGCGTCGGCCGCCGCCGCACAAACTCCGCGCGGGAGCTTCGTCGAGCCCGAACTGCCCGACTTCGCCAAGTGGGGCAAGACAGAAAGAGTTTCGATGCGTGGAGTGCGGCGCAAAACCGCCGAGCATCTGCGCCAGGCCTGGAACACGATTCCGCATGTCACGCAACAGGATCGCGCCGACATCACGGAACTCGAACAACTACGCGCCAAATTCGCGCCGCGTGCCGAAGAAGCTGGGGGCAAGATGACGGTGACGGCGATCGCGCTGAAAGTGTGCGCCTCGGCTCTCAAAGTTTTCCCTCAGTTCAATGCCTCTATTGATATGGGGAAGGAAGAAATTATCTATAAGCAGTACATCAGCATCGGCGTTGCGGTAGACACGGATCGCGGACTGCTGGTCCCGGTAATTCGCGACGTAGACAAGAAAAATATCGTCGAGCTGGCGGCCGAGTTGACGCAGCTTTCGAAAAAAGCGAAAGACCGCAAACTGACGCCCGAAGAGATGGAAGGCGGCACCTTCACCATTACTACGCTTGATTCTTCCGCTCTCACTCTCGTACGATCACCGGTTGATCGACGGCGCCGACGCCGCGCGTTTTTTGCGCTGGATCGCGGAGGCATTTGAGCAGCCGTTTCTGCTTTCGGTGCAGGGGTAGGCCGAAAGCTTTTAACGCAGAGGACGCGGAGTTTTCGCAGAGTTCGCAGAGAAGTTCTTTTTCTTGTTGTTCGGACGTGGAATACAAAGATAGCGCAAGCTGGCGCTTCGAGTGGCGTACTTTGGGTCTTTGTTAGTTATTTCTCCGCGCCCTCTGCGTAGACTCGGCGTCCTCTGCGTTGAAGCTTGTGCCTGAGACAGCGAATTCTAAGGATGAAAAACGAAATGACGAACGATACGAATCTTCGCGTGGCAGTGATTGGTGGTGGTCCCGGCGGATACGCCGCTGCATTTCTGGCGGCCGACCTGGGCATGAAAGTTACGCTGATCGATCCGGAAGTGAACCCGGGCGGCGTCTGTTTGTATCGCGGCTGCATCCCTTCCAAGTCTCTGTTGCATGTGGCCAAGCTGCTCGAAGAAGCTGAGCAGGCGAAGAACTGGGGTATCGAATTCAGCGAGCCCAAGGATGGAAAGAGAGCGTGGTCAACAAGCTCACCGGCGGACTTGGACAGCTCTCGAAACAACGCAAAGTCACCTTCATACAGGGCAAAGCCGCGTTCGTGAACTCGACGACTCTGAAAGTAACTAAGACCGGGGCCGGCGGCGAAGAGAACCTGACCTTCGACCGCATCATTATCGCTACCGGATCGCGTCCGACCGTGGTGCCGAGCCTCAAGCTCGACAGCCCGCGTCTTATGGATTCTACGGGCGCTCTCGACCTGCCCGATATTCCGAAGACTCTGCTTGTGATAGGCGGCGGCTACATTGGATTGGAACTGGGATCGGTGTATGCCACGCTTGGCACCAAGGTGACTTGCGTCGAAATGATGTCCGGCTTGCTACCCGGTGCCGACCGCGACCTGGTTCTGCCGCTGCACAAGCGGCTCGAAAAGCTTTTCTCCGCGATCCTGCTGAATACCACGGTCAAGTCGCTTAAGGACGAGAAGACGGGCATTCGCGTGACGCTGGATGGTCCCAATGTAAAAGAAAAAGAGCAGGTGTTCGATCGCGTGCTGATGTCGGTAGGCCGCCGACCGAATTCGGAGATCCCCGGCCTCGACAGGACGAAAGTCAAGGTCAATCAAAAGGGATTCATCGAAATCAATGCGCAGCGGCAGACCGCTGACCCTACGATCTACGCGATTGGTGACGTCGCCGGCGAACCGATGCTGGCGCACAAGGCAATGCACGAAGGACGCACCGCGGTCGAAGCCATCGCCGGCCACAAAGTGGCTTTCGAACCGAACGCGATTCCCGCAGTCGTATTCACCGATCCTGAAATCGCATGGGCCGGACTGACGGAAACGCAAGCTAAAGAACAAGGGCGCGAAATCACGGTCGCCAAATTTCCCTGGGCTGCATCCGGCCGCGCCATCACCATCGACCGCCCCGAAGGCCTCACCAAGTTGCTCATCGATCCGAAAACGGAGCGCGTGCTTGGCGTCGGCATCGTGGGCGCCGGTGCGGGCGAACTGATTGCCGAAGGCGTGCTGGCCATCGAAATGTGCGCGCTGGCGGCCGATGTGGGCATGACCATCCACCCGCACCCCACGCTATCGGAGACTATGATGGAAGCATCAGAAGTTTTCTACGGACAAGCCACCGACATTTATCGTCCGAAAAGGTAGTTGGGACGGGCGGCTCGCCGTCCAAAGCATCGCGGCCGGGCGGGGACGCCCGGCTCTCCACTATTGAAACTTAAATGAAAAAATTGGCGTTCTTCATTCTCGTCGTTTGCCTTTCTGTTCACGGACTGGCGGCCCAGTCCTTGGTCGCCCAAGTGACCAGCCTGCTCAAGCCAGGAACCCCGGCTGTTGCGCCGAGTCCCGCTTCTGCCGATCCACTGGGACGCGATACGCCGTCGGGGACGGTGCTGGGATTTCTGAAGGCGGCGCAAGACGGAAATGAAAAAGCGGCCGCCGATTACCTGCAAATGAGCGCCGCACGGCGTCTGTCCCAAGGGCCCGACGTAGCCGGCAAGTTGAAAGTACTCATGGATAATACCTTCGTGGGCAGCGTGCGGAACATCAGCACGCGTCCGGAGGGCGATCCGAATTACGGCACATCCGATCAGCAAACGATCGGAGATTTCTCCTCCGGCGACACGGATGTTCCGGTAAGCCTGGTACGGGTTACAGATCCGAGCGCGGGGAAAATCTGGCTTTTTTCTGCTGAGACGCTCAGCCAAATTCCGGAGCTGTACGACAACGTCGAGTCTCACCTGGTCGAAAATAAGCTGCCGCCAAGCCTGGTGCAGACTTTGTGGGGATTGGCGCGCTGGCAGTGGCTGGCGCTTCTGATCGCGATTCCGGTAGCCTTCGCCATCGGATGGGTGATCGTTCTGCTGCTGGCGATTCCCCGCCGGCTTTGGCTCAAGTTCAGGAATCGCCCGAACTTGCACACTTACAGCCGCGTTTCCAAGCCTCTGCTGGTTACATTCAGTGCGCTAGCCGACCGTGTGATCGCCAGCTACCTCGGTCTGCCGCTGCTGCCGCGTCTTTATTATTACCGGACCGTCGCTGTTTTCATCGCCATTGGCTTCTTCTGGTTTCTGCTCCGCCTCACCAGCCTAACCATGCAGCGCCTGCGCATGCACGCGATCAGTGGAGGCCGCATTGGCACGGGAACGCTGATGGTTTTGGCCGAGCGCCTGCTCACCGCCGTTGTGGTGGTCACGGCCGTCCTCTCCGTGCTCGCAATCGTCGGGTTCAACCTGACCACCGTACTCGCCGGCCTGGGCATTGGCGGCATTGCGATCGCCTTCGCGGCGCAAAAAACGCTGGAAAATCTTTTTGGCGGAATTTCTGTACTGGCCGATGAAGTGATCCGCGTCGGCGACTACTGCCGCTTTGCCGACCGCACAGGAACCGTGGAAGACATCAGCTTGCGCTCGACGCGAGTTCGAACCGACGCGCGCACCGAACTCTCCATTCCGAATGGAGCACTCGCGACCATGAACATCGAGAATTTCACCCGTCGCGACAAAATTCTGTTCAACCCGGTGCTGGCAATCCGATATGAGACCAGTGGCGACCAACTGCGCTATCTGCTGGCGGAAATCCGCCGCATGCTCTACGAGCATCCGAAAATTGAAAGTGACAGCGCCAGCATCCGCTTCGCCAATTTTGATAGCAGCTCTTTGCGGCTGGAGATCGCGGGCTACGTGCTGACCCGCGACGCCAACGAATTCGCGGCGATTCGCGAAGACTTGTTGCTGCGCATCATGGACATTGTGGAGAAGTCGGGCAGCGGTTTCGCCTTCCCATCGCAGACACTGTACTTGTCGCGCGAATCGGCGCTGGACAAGGAAAAAACAGCTGCCGCCGAGCAACAGGTCGATCAGTGGCGGGACCAGCACAAGCTGCCCTTCCCCGATTTTGCTGCCTCCGAGAAATCCGCCTTCCGCGGTTCGATTGTCTATCCTCCACCGGAATCGGCTGTCGGAAAAGAGCGGCTTCCCTGAAGCTTTCCCCGAACTTTTCCCGGAACTATGGAGCGCGCACTGCTTACTCCGGTAACTTGCGGCTTTGGGCGGTGGTTCCTAGCATGAAAGAGCCATGCCTCATGCTCTGCTGTTGTCGCCGGATGACCAGGCCGTCACCGCAATTACTGACGTTTTGCAAGAAATGTCAGTAACTTGCGAGCGCCCCCTGGATGGAGTGTCTGCTGCCCAAAAGCTCAATTCGCAAAGCTTCGACCTGGTGTTGGTCGATTGCGAAAATTTGCCGGCCGCCAAGCTGATCTTTGACGTCTGCCGCCGGGGAAAAAACGGCAACAACCCTGTCCCGATCGCGATTGTCGATGGCCGCGCCGGTCTACCCACGGCTTTTCGCCTGGGCGCAGAGTTGATTCTGACCAAGCCAGTCGCGAAAGACCAGGCCCGGGGGACGATCCGCACCGCAGTCGGCCGGGTGCGAAAACCTGTTCCGGCAGATGAGAACATTACCACGCAGGCGGCAAGCGCGGCCGTAGTAAACCCGGCCACGAACGTCTCTGCCATGACCGAAGAACACACGCAGGCGGCAGCCGCAGCAGCAGTTTCTTCGCAACTGACGAATTTTGCCGAGCCCGCTCCGAGCTTCGTCGCGAGTTCCCTTTCGAGCGCTGCGCCGGCCATGGCCGCGAACGCGGCTTCAACGGCGCTGCTCGACCCGCCAGTTGTCACGACGAAAATGCATTCCGCTGTAGAGGAGATCGACGCTCCATTCGTGAGTGCTCCATCGGTGAGTCAAGGGTCAACCCAAGCTGCGCCGGTCGAATCGAAGTCCACGCGCCCGCTGGTACCTTCCGACGATCCGGTGCTTGCCGAGTTGGAGAGAATGGAACTGGAAGAATCGAAACCTGCAGAATCGCAGAAACCGGAACCGCCTACGCAAAGCTCGGACAAAAAAGCGCTAGATAAATCTTCTTCGGACAAATCACTGCCGGACAAAGGGGCTGCCGAATCTGCCGCCGCCCCAGTGTTTTCGTCCTACCAGAAAAGCCAGCGAAAAACGCGCGCGCCGCTGCTCGCGTTGCTCATGCTGACACTTGCCGCCGGCGGCTTCTATACCGCCTGGACCTATCAGCCCGGCTTCCGAGCCCTTGCGCAACCCCAGATTGATCGCGTGCTGGCGCTCGTCGGAATGGCAACATCGCCGACTCCCGCGCCCATCCCTGCAAAACCTTTGGCGCAAACAACGCCGGCCACGACTCCGGCGACTGCACAGGCATCGCCAAGCGATTCGAGCCTGTCGCCGGCAGCCGCCCCGGATTCCACAACTAGCCCGGCGGGCAGTCCATCCACCGCTGCGACGACTGGTGCGACGACTGGACCGTCAACCGTGTCCGACGCACCGACACCTCCTGTAAAACCTTTGGCGGTTGCGAGTACCGCAGTGGCTCCGCCAGCTTCCGGCACCACTACCGCGGCGGTCGCGACCAAGCCGGTGACGACCAAGCCTGGCGACATCGGTCTCAGCACCAACAAGAACGACAGTAAGGTAGATGCCGCTGCGGCACTGTCCAATGCACCATTGCCCGGGGAAAACAGCGCGGTCATTCTCTCTTCCAAGGGTGCGGAAAACCGGCTCGCTCACAGTGTTCCCGTGAAGTATCCGGCCGAAGCGCATGCGGAAGGAACGGTCCTGCTGAAGGCGGTCGTAGATGCGGAGGGCAAGGTCGAAGGTCTGCGGCTGATCGAAGGGAACGCCAACCTGGCAACGGCTGCCATGCAAGCTGTGAAGCAGTGGCGCTATCGACCTTATGTGCGCGACGGAAAAGCTCAGGTCTTTCAGACTGTCGTGATCGTCGACTTTCAGAAGCCGTAATTGGCGCTCATCGCACTGGTCCAAGTCGTGAGCGGAGTCTTGCAAGTTGCCACTGCAAATCAGCCGGCCAATTACTCACGTAACTTGCCGGTAACCCCAGCATTACCTAGGATGACCTCATTATGGGTTACCAAGCTTTACTCTTCTGCCCTGATGAAAAATTGGCTGCTGTCGTAAGTCAAGTATTCAGCGAACTGGACTTCACGGTCGAAACGGTGCACGATCCCTTCGGCGCGGTCAAGAAATTGATGGCGCAGCGTTACGACGCGCTGGTGGTCGACAGCGAGAACGAACAAAACGCTTCGTTGCTCTTCAAGAGCGCAAGAAATTCCAGCTTTAACCAAGGTTCCCTGGCAATCGCTTTAGCCGAAGGACAAATGGGCGTCGCCAAGGCCTACCGCATTGGCGCCAACCTCGTGCTCACCAAACCGATTAATGTCGAGCAGACGAAGGGAACACTTCGGGTGGCGCGAGGACTGCTGCGCAAAAGTTCTGACGCTGCCGAAACCGGTGCCGTAGCCGCTCATCCGGCCGTACCGGCAAAAACAACGTTTGTGCCAGCTGAGAGATCCTACCAACCAACGAATCCGAGTACGCCAGCGATGCCGGCACGGTCCACTCGTCCGGAGACTTTTGAATTTCAGGCTCCGCTCGCTCCGATGATCCCGCAGACGATGGCGGCGGAGTTCTTGGAGAAACTTCCAGCAACGACCGCATCGGCGAAAATCGAAGACAAACCCGCGGCAGTTCCGCCGGCCACGGCAACAACTACGATCACAATCGCGGCGACAGCGCCGCCAGAAAGGCGCAAAGCCGCTGCCCCGGTACCCGTCAACGCCGTAACCGTACCATCGCAGACTCAGACTTCCGCGGTCCCCTCAGTCCCGGGATCCGCCGCTGCGGCGGCTCCAGCGAAAGAGGTGATAGCGCCGCCAGCCAAACAGAACAAGACGGCCGTAGCGGAGCCCGCCACGCCTTTCCGGAACCCAGTGGTCCACGACACACCGCAGGATGCGCCGCAAGAAGCAGCGCTCGAAACCGCTCCAGCTTCAACGCTCAGTTCTTCAACTATGGATTCGGCAAACGTGGGGCATACCCCGTCGTTTGCGGCATTGGACGAAGATTCGGGCGAGTCGGGCGGAAAAAAGAAGATTTTGATCGCAGCGGCCGTGGTTCTTGCCGTGGCTGCGCTCGGCTACTTCGGTTATGGATACGTGACTCATTCAAGACCGGGAGGTTCGCAGCCGGCAACCACGCCTCAGGACTCGGGACAGCCGAAGACTCTGCGGCCCACGTCTGCACCAGTGGAAACGCCTTTGCCAACTACGCCCGACTCCGCAAGCATCGCAACCCCAACTTTGACCTCTAAAACGACGACTGGAGCGGCGACTGGCAATCCGTCTCCCGGTACCACCAAACCTCCCGCGCTTCGGATTGCAGCGACCTCGTCCGAGAACAACGCACCGGGCATCAGCGCGAAAAGCAGCGCGAACATCAGCCCGAACAGCGCGGCGAATTCCGCGGCGGGAGTTGAGAAACCCGATTCGGCACCCATCCTCGTCAAGCCGAACAGCGTCGCGGCCAAATCGCAGGCTCATGATGAGGAGTCCGCACCACCGCTTTCGAGCCCGATGGTTGCCTCGGCCAACGACAGCGCCTTGAGTGGCCTGATGTCTTCGACGTCGTCACATCTCGCCAAGCCGGCTCTGTCAACTCTGAGAGTTTCGCAGGGCGTGTCGCAGGGGCTTCTGATCAAGCGCGTAACGCCAACCTATCCGCCAGCTGCGCTACGACTTCACACCCAGGGAGCAGTACAGATCGAGGTGACGATCAGCAAAGAGGGTAACGTCACGAATCCGAAAGTGCTCAGTGGCGATCGAGTCCTCTCGCAAGCGGCTCTGGAAGCTGTACGCCAGTGGAGATACAAGCCCTACTTCCTCGACGGCGCACCCGTCGAAATCCAGACCCAGATCACCGTCAACTTCAAAGCAAATTGAAAAACGCAGCTTTCAGCCGTCAGCTATCAGCTCTCAGTTTCCAGAAAACGCCGACATCAACCGGGAGAGTCGTCTCTTCTGGAAGGAGCAACTCTGAAGGGTGTTGTTGACAGCTGATAGCTGATGGCTGACAGCTTAGTTCAGCTGCTCGTCCAGAGGCCGGTGCCGCGGACGGCCTGGATGGGCGGTGATACTGCGGAATTTGTGGTAGAGCGCGTGCAAATCTTCGCTTAACAGGCGCACGACCTGCATGCAGAAATCGCTGTGCTCCCTCAGAAACTCCATGAATTCAGCGCGCGCGACAAAGGCGGCTGTCGTTTGGACGTCCGCTTGAGCGGTAATGCGATACCTTTCACCGCTCATGCTCTCGCTTACCCCGAGAATGGTCCCAGGGCCGACGACCTCCAGAACCTGGCTTTGACTCTGGCCGTCAGGCAGCAGAACACGAACCTCTCCACTTTCCACGACGTAAACGCCGGTCGCGGGGGAACCTTCTTGAAACAGTACGGCGCCTTTGGCGAACCGCCGGATCGACTTGATCCGGTGAAGAGCGTGTAGCATCTCGGGGCTGAGCTTGCCGGGCGTAGGGGGCAACATGATGTGTTCTTCTAAGTCAAGCTTATTCTGGACTGGCCCAGAAGCGCGGACTGTGATTTGCATCACCTTTGTAGGAGACAAATGACCGGGAACTGCTGAGACCAGTCCCTGCGGACAGGCGGTGAAAGAGTCCTGTTCTAGCTTCAACTTGATGAATGATGGGTCGCGACTGCCCGGCAGTGGAGTTTCCTGCGCGGAACGGCGCGCGTATTTCCGTCGGATAGCCTGAATCAGCCGAGCCTAGTCGAATCGCTTATTGGCGCTCGAGAACTTCGTCGATCGGGGTCTTGCCGCCTTTGTCGACGCTCACGATTTTATGGACCGGCTTGAATCCAGTCAGCGTTATATCCACGATATAATTCCCCGGCCCGAGGACGACGCTGACGGGCGACAGCTTCTCCACAATCTGCTGGTTGATGGCCACCTGTGCACCCTTCGGTTGGGTGTGGATAAGAATGGTACCCGTGCCGGCTGCGTTCTCGCCGCCGCGCCCAAACAAGTGGTCAAGCTTACCCACGGTCTTCATGTCTGCTGCGTTGCCGAGCGCCCTGAGGACCGGCGCATACTGGAAGTTCTGCGCGGGACCGAGGTCGGCGGTGACGGTCTCGTCGAGGTATCCCTGCTTGCGCAGGAAGACGGTGTGGCTGCCTTTTTCTACGGCGAACTGCGCCGGTGTCACTTTTCCGGTAGGCCTGCCGTCAATGACGATGTTGGCCCCGGGCGGCGTGCTGTTCACCACCATCAGGGCATTCATCGGCGACAAACGAATCAGGAGAGACGCTTTGCTGCCGGAAACGACGTCGACGGATCGTATGTCGGGCGAATAGCCGTTCTTACTTACCGAGATGACGTGCTTACCGGGATTCAGATCCGCCAACGTGAACGGTGTAACCCACGCCGGATCGCTTTTGCCGTCGACCTGGAACTGCGCGCCCTGCGGGGTGGAATCGACTAGCGCCTGGCCGGGGATGACGACCGGAGCAAGAGCCGGAGCAGGAGCACGCCGGCTATTGTTCGCGTTGCGCTTTTCGATCTGGCGAACTTTCAGACTCGGTTGCGCTTCCACGATTGGCGCCACGGGTGGAGCTGAATTGTCGGTTCGTGGCTCAACCCGCGGCGGCGCTTGCGTCTGGCCGGAAGGTTGGGTTGAGGATGACGTGGAGCTGGCGCGGGCGGCATTCGTCGGCTGCGGAGCAGCCGTGGACCCGTCATCTTCTGAGCGAACATGAAAGAAGACCGCGATCGCAACGACCAGGATCAATGCAATTGCGCCCAAAATCGAATAAAGCATCAGCCGCGGGGGAACGGTAGCAATTTGATGGATTGCTTTTTCCGCTACTTCCCGCGGTTGGATTTTTGGTTTCTCTTCTTTTTTCGGGGACAATCGTACGTCACTAAGGGAAAGCGACGGCTCAGCCGGTACGGGAGTTGGCGGCGCAAAAACGGGCTCCTTCAGCGGAGGCATCTCCGCCAGATCGGAAAAGCTTGTGCCAGATGAAGTTCCCGCGGCCTCGGACATCATGGGATCGACGGACACGCGGGAAGAATGCTGCTCGGTTGCCGGCTCCGCCGGTGCCACCGACAAAACGGGGCTGGCCGGTGCCTGAGATTGTGGAGCACTCACTTCAAAGTCGCCGACGAAGCGCGCACCCGAATTCGGCCCAGTGCTGGACTCAGACTTCGAATCAACATTCCAATTAGCGGTCGAACCAACATCCGCAGCGGAGTTGGCACCAGCATGCGCATCGGATAAGCGCGAGGCGTTTCCTCCGGCGGCGGCTGCCGCTGCTTTGGTTTCGGCTATCGGCGCGGCGACGCGGGGAGCAACTGGCTTGGGAGAAACCGATTCGGCAGGAACGTTGGAGGCAGGTTTCGGCGCAACCGCTCTCGGTGCAACGGGCGGGGCCGAAGGCTGCGGCTTGGGTGCGCCGGAGGAGGACGAGACAAACTTGCTGGCCGCCGCTGCGCGATCCGCGCGACTGACGGCAAGATCCTGTGCCGTGGCTTTCTTAACTTCGGTCGCGGCTTTCTTGCCGGTTTCCTTGCACTTCTCCAGATCCTCCACTAGCTCGCGCGCGCTCTGATAGCGTTCGGCGGGATCTTTGGCCAGCGCTTTCATAATCAGCGCGCTCACCGCCGGTTGAATCTTGGGATTTACTGCTGACGGGCTGGCGGGCATTTCATTCTCAATTCGCCCCACCAGCGTAACCGGATCGGCATCGTCGAACGCAGGGTTCCCGACCACCATCTCGTAGAGAATGGCGCCCAGGGTAAACAGGTTCGAACGCAGGTCGATGGCTTCGCCGCGGATTTGTTCGGGTGAACAATAGGGCATGAGCCGCCCTAAACCTTTTCCCGCTTCGGCTTCGATCAAACTCATGTTGGAGATGCCATAGCCGAGAATTTTAACGGTCCCGTCCCACTGCACCAGGATCTTCGCGGGCTCGAGCGAACAGTGAGTTACATTCTTCGCCGCCGCCTGTTCCAGTCCGGCGCAGACCTGCCTTGTGATGTCGAGCAGATCCCAGATGGAGAAGCCTTCTTTGCGGGCCAACATGGTGGCAATGCTGTTGCCTTGGATGTACTCCATGGCAGCGCAAAACTGCCCCTCAATCTCGCCCGCGCCATAGAGCAGCACGATGTTCTGGCCGACAAGATCGCGGGTGTTTTCGCCCTCGGCAATCAGCGTTTCCACAAACGCCTCGGCGCGGTCGCCCAGCGGCTCCAGACTTTGCGTCTTGAGCGCTACAACCTGGTTGGTTTCCGTGTCCAGCGCCTTGTGGATCAAGGCGGTATCGGACTTGGAAAGTTCACTCTGAATTTCGAAACGGCCAAACATCGTTGCCATTGCAATCCCTCGCGGCAATAAGCCGCACTACACCCTGATGTAATTGGCTGAAAACAGGGGGAGAATCAAACTAAGAATACCGCTATCAACTGCCCCAATGAGAGTTACGAAAGTACCCGAAAAATGTCCGCGAAAAGGTACGCCTGAAGACCGGCGGAAACGCGAAGCTGTCCTACATAAACGATCAGGTGTTCGTTCGGGAAAAGAAAAGCCGCCCGGACATCGGGCGGCTTAAATTGTTTGCCTGCGTTTAGTTCCGTACGAAGCCGTGATACACCCCGCTCGCGTCAATGTAGTATCCCGCGATTGCTCCCTTCCGGTTGTTGCTTCCGGCGATGGTGCCCTGACCAGCGCCTTTGCCGGCGTTCGGGGCATCGAAGGTGGTGATGGTGCCATTGGGTTCGCCGCGCAGGAAGCCATGATTCGCTCCGTTCGCGTCGATGTAGGTTCCGACGATTACTCCCGGCCGGTTGTTGCCATTCGGAATGGTGCCCTGGCCCGCGCCTGTGCCCGCATGCGGAACGTCGAACGTGGTGATGAGGCCATCAGCATTGCGCACAAAGCCGTGATTCACGCCGTTCCGGTCAATGTAGGGTCCCGTCGTCTCCCCCTTCTTGTCGATACTGTCCGGTTCGGTGCCTTGGCCAGCCCCGGTGCCAGCGCCCAGAACGTCGAAGGATGTGATGGTGCCGTCGGGGGCACGCACGAAGCCATGCATCGCATAGTTCGCGTCGATGTAGATTCCCGTAATCGCTCCGAAAGTAGTGAGAGCGGAAAATGCCATGGGTTCGGTGCCCTGGCCCGCGCCTGTGCCTGCGCCCGGAGCATCGAACGTGGTGAAGATACCATCCGTGAGCACGTAGCCGTGAAACACGCCATTCGCGTCGATGTAAAATCCCGCGATGGTCCCGTGATCGTTAATGTCGAGGGCCCATGTGCCTTGACCCGCCGCTGCGCCCGCGGCCGGAGCGTCGAAAGCGGTGATGGTTCCGTCCGGGGTGCGGAGATAGCCATGACACACCTGAGCATTGTCAGCGTACCATCCCGCGACGACGTCCTCATCGTTGAGAGCGTAGGCCCATGTACCCATAGACCCCGCAGGATCAAACTTGTTGAATTTACCGTTGGGCCTGCGCAAGAAGGCGTGATAGATGCCATTCGTGTCAATGTATTGACCCACGACCAATCCCCGCGCGTTGATGCCAATGGCCCAAGTTCCTTGTTCAGCGCCTGGGCCCGCGCCCGGCACGTCAAACGTTGTGAATTCTCCGGCGTACGCCTGAACCGTAAACGCCAGCAGGACGAATGCGGTCACGGCGGTAAACAACATGAAAATTCTGGATTTCCGGCCTGTCTTTAAATTGACTTGCATAGTGTTCTCCTTTTCACGCTCAACCGATGTGGTTAATGGGGGTGGTCCCCACTTGCGAGTGGGACAACTAAAGCAACCAATAAAAGGAAAGGGGCCCTTCGCCTCGGGGGGTGCTGCGTCTCAACTGGCGGGAACTGCTCTTCGAGGAGGCGACTCGCCGCTATTGGACACGAATCAGCGCGTCCTGTCAGTGAGAAAAGTCACTCATTGATGTGCGGTCACAAAGCGACACGGCCAATCTCTCGCACCAGGTTGCTTCCTGATCACCGTCGACGAAATAAAATCCGGTCCAGTTGTCCTCACCCCGACCCCTGCATTATTCTCAGGGCTAGTGCAATTGCAGCAGTCATTGGCGCAGTCATTCCCTCTCGGGGAATTCTCTTAAATCCCAGGGTGAGCTTTCCGGAGTCGCATGACCTTAACCCGCTTCGTGACCAAAAGCGCATTTCGCAACAAGCGGCGCAGCACCCTGACCGTGTTGAGCATCGCGTTCTCGCTTCTGTTGCTGACTCTGATGATGACCATCTGGCGCAGCTTCTACATTGACAAGGGCACCGCGCAGTCGGCGCAGCGGCTGATTACCCGGCATCGTGTTTCGTTGACCGAGAGCATGCCGGTGTATTACCGGGAAAAGATCCGCACCATTCCCGGCGTGGTGGCCGTTGCACCCACCAACTGGTTCGGTGGCTTGTACATCGACGACAAGCCCGAGAACTTTTTCGCGCAGTTTGGCACCGATCCCACGGAGGTCTTCACGGTGGCGACGGACCTCAAAATTCCCGCCGACCAACTAGCCGCCTGGCAGCGCGATCAAGCTGGCTGCGTTGTCGACAGCGAACTGGCGAAAAAATATGGATGGAAAATCGGGGATCGCATCGTTCTCAAAGGAACGATCTTCCCTGTCGATCTCGAACTCACTATTCGCGGAATTTTCACTGCGCCCCAGCCCACGCTCACGGTTTACTTCAACCAGAAATATGTTGAGGAAGCCGTTGCCTTCGCCAAAGGCCAGGCCGGCACGTTTAACATCTTGGCCGATTCTCCCGACGACGTTCCCAAGATTGCGGCCGCGGTTGATGCCATGTTCCGCAATTCTCCCGAGCCCACGAAGACCGAAAGCGAAAAAGCGTTTCAGCTCAGTTTTATCAACAGCATCGGCAACGTAAAAGCTTTTATCTTGAGTATCTGCTTAGCGGTATTGTTCGCGACGTTGCTGGTCTCTGCGAATACCATGGCCATGTCCATCCGCGAACGCACGCGCGAAGTGGCCGTGCTGAAGACGCTGGGATTTACGCGGCAAACGATTCTCCGTCTTTATGTGAGTGAAGCCATCACAGTGGCTTTGACTGGCGGCGTTCTTGGTTGCCTGTTGGCAAGTCTACTGGTGACGGGGCTGGCGAAGGCACCGGGGATGGGATTCTTCTTCCTGGGAATGAACGTGACTCTTCCCACTTTTCTCCTCGCCCTCTTTGTCGCCGCAATGGTGGGGTTCCTGAGCGCGATCTTGCCTGCCTACCACGCGGCAAAGTTAGACATTGTGGAGGGCTTGCGCTACATCGGGTAGCGAGAAAACAGCATGGCGATTCCAATCAGCTACAACATTCGCAATCTGAAGTTGCGCAAAGGCCTCACCATCATGACCGCGCTCGGCATTGCGCTCACCGTGACCACGGCGGTGTTCCTCATGGCGTTGCTCGCGGGTCTGAACAAAGCCTTCATGACGAGTGGCGATCCGGTGAACGTGCTCGTCATGCGCAAGGGCTCGACGGCGGAACTTTCGGGAGGCTTCGACGCCAGTCTTTTCCCGACGCTGAAAACGCTGCCCGGAATTGCCAAGGACGCCCAGGGCGAGCCGATCGCCTCCGGCGAATGGGTGGTAGTGGTGGTATTGCCCCGCAAAGATGGAACCGGCGAAGTGAACGTGTCGGTTCGCGGCCTGATGCCCGCCGGCCTCACGCTGCGGCCGGGCGCAAAATTGATTGAGGGGCGTTGGTTTACTCCCGGACAGCGCGAAGTGGTGGTGGGAAATTCCATTCACAACCGTTTTTCCGGCGCGAACGTAGGCGACACTCTTGATTTTGCCAAGGGACAGTGGAAAGTCGTCGGCGTTTTCGATTCCGGCGGCACCGCCTACGATTCGGAAATCTGGGGAGACGTCAACCAGATCGCGGCCGACTTCGACCGCCAGGGCGGATATGCTTCCGCTTATCTGCGTGCTACCGACCCGGTTGCGGCCGATGCGCTGAAACATCGCGTCAGTGACGACCAGCGCCTGAAACTCGAAGGCACGCTGGAGACGGAGTATTACGAGAAGCAAACCAGCTCCGGCGGCCCTATCAAATTTATTGGCACTTTCGTTGCCATCATCATGGCGATCGGTTCCAGCTTCGCCGCCATGAATACGATGTATGCGGCGGTGGCCTATCGCTCGAAGGAGATCGCGACGTTGCGTATCATCGGCTTCTCCCGGCCCAGTATTCTGACCTCGTTCGTGATTGAGGCGTTGCTGCTTTCGCTGCTGGGGGCGGTAGTCGGAATCATTTTGATCTTGCCGTTCAACGGTATGAGCACGGGAATCGGCAACTCGCTTACTTTCAGCGAGACGGTTTTCAGTTTGCACATGACTTGGGAAGTCGCGCTGGCAGCGGTTGGCTTCGCGCTGATCATGGGATTGCTGGGCGGCTTCGCGCCCGCGTGGCATGCGGCGCGGCAGGATATTCTGACTTCGCTGCGAGCCTGATTTGCAGTCTGTTCACACATAGTCCGTACAATGATTGCAACTTGGATTTTGCATCACATACACACCGGGAGCATCGATCTCAGTAATGCCCACTGAAACGGGACCTGCGGATACAAGGCACGACGAACTGAGCAGTCTGCGCATCGATCATTCGCTGCGTGACGGCGGCGGAGAACCGCCGGCATGGTCGCGCCGCTTCATTCTGGGCGGAATCGCCTTGGTTGTCCTGCTCGGGATCACCGCGCTAGCGTACCGCGCGCTCGCCTCGGAGACAGCGGAGGTGGAAGTGGCGCGCGCCACTGCCGAAGGCAGCGAACTTGCAGGCAGCACTGTGCTTTCCGCCAGCGGATATATCGTCGCTCATCACAAGATCAGTGTGAATTCCAAGGTCACGGGGCGCGTCGCCTGGATTGGCGTGGAAAAAGGCGACAAGGTAAAAGAAGGACAAGTTCTGGTGCGCCTGGAAGACGAGGAGTTCCGCGCCCAGTACGAACAGGCCAGAGGCGCGGTGGAAAGCGCCAAGGCGCGGCTGCTCGAAAATGAGCACGGCTCGCGCCCTGAAGAGATTGAACAGGCGGATCACAACTTGTCGGAGGCGCGGGCCACGGCAGTGAATGACAAGCTCAATCTCGATCGCACACGGGACCTAGTCGCGCAGGGAGTGGCCTCCAAACAAAGTCTCGACGACGCAACGGGCAAGTATGAAGCTTCGCAACAAAGAATGAATTCGCTGGAGCGGGCATTCAAACTGATGCAACTGGGTCCACGCTCCGAAGAAATTGAGCGCGCCAAGGGCGACTTGCTGCAGGCCGAAGGTCAGATGGCGTATGCCAAGTCTCAACTCGACGCGACGGTGATTCGCGCCCCTGTCAGCGGCACGATTCTGGAACGCACGGCGGAAAAAGGTGAACTGGTCACTGCGCAATTTGCGAGCGGCGCTGAAGGAGGTCCGCGCGGATCGGTCGTGGCGCTGGCGGATCTGAATGACATTCAGGTCGAGCTCGATATCGCGCAGGACGATTTTGCCAAACTATCTCCCAAGCAGGAAGGTATCGTCACCCTGGATGCCTTCAAAGACCGCTCCTACAAAGGCGAGATCGCCGAAATGTCTCCGGAAGCGAACCGGCAGAAAGCCACGGTCCAGGTCAAGGTTCAGATTCTGCAACCCGATTCTTACCTGCGGCCGGAAATGAATGCCACGGTGCAGTTCAAGGCGAAAGCGAACGACGACAAGAGCGCGGTAAAGAAACAAACTTATATCTTCGTCCCCACCACGGCCTTGCGTGACAAAGATGGCGCAAAGTTTGTGCTGCTCGCTTTCAACGGCAAAGCCCTTCGCCGCGATGTTCATGTTGAGGGCCAGCGCTCAGGGGGCTATCTGGTGGATTCATTGGTGGGCGGCGAAAGCGTAATCACCGCAGGGCCCGCGGATTTGCGCGACGGTCAAAAGATTCGTATCAAGGGGCAATCATGAGTGCAACAACGCAGACACCAACGCAGCCGGCCGTGGGCAGCAAAGTCGTCCAGGCGCGCGGCGTGAGTAAAATTTTCAAGCGCGACGCTTTCCAGGTGACCGCGCTCGACAACGTTTCCCTCGATATCGCTGCCGGAGAGTTTCTGGCGCTGATGGGGCCTTCCGGGTCGGGCAAGACAACGCTGCTCAATATGATTGCAGCCATCGACCGTCCCAGTTCCGGCGAGCTGCTGGTGATGGGCGAAAACATTTTTCGATTGAACGATGCTCAGTCCGCCAACTGGCGCAACACGCACGTAGGATACGTTTTTCAGACTTTCAATCTGATTCCCGTTTTGACCGCATTTGAGAACGTTGAATTACCGCTGCTGCTCACCAAGATGACCAGCGCGCAACGCCGCGATCACGTCATGACCGCGCTAAAGCTCGTCGGCCTTGAAGACCGCGTCCACCATCTTCCGAAGCAACTGTCGGGCGGACAGGAACAGCGCGTGGCCATCGCCCGCGCCATCGTCAGCGATCCTACGCTGATTCTGGCTGACGAACCGACCGGCGATCTTGACAGTAATTCCGCCACCGACATTCTGGAAATTTTGAAGCGGCTGAATGAAAGCTTTAAGAAGACGATCGTGATGGTGACGCACGACCCGCACGCCGCCCAGTATGCGCACGTGACGCGGCATCTAGAAAAAGGACGACTGTTGCCGGCATAGCGCGCTCGAGAGCTCAGGCCGTTCTCCGAGAAGGCATGGCGTTCGTCTCGGCGTCGCTGATCCACTCCCAGACGCGCCGGCCGCGGTCGTTGCTCAAACTGCGGGCCTCGCCATAATCCACCAGACGATTCAAAACCGTAGTGACCGAAGCCAGCGGATCCTTGTGCCGCGCCAGAATGGCCGGAGCATATCGTTCCAGTTCCACGCAAACCTCGCGCGCTCCCAGCGGACGCCGCACGTCCATGAGCACACTGCGGCACGCCTTGGTGAATCCGGGTTGGCGGCCATTGGGCTTGCGATCGATCAACTCGAGCAAGTCGTCGCCCAGCACCTGTTCGCCGAAAAGATTCGCCAATCCAGCAATCGTCTGCTTCACCGTGCCAATGCGCTTCATGATCTCGGCGCGCTGCCGCATAAGCTGGAGTAATTCCTCATGGGCCGCCTTCACCACCTGCTGCGCCGAAATGTTGTTGGCCGAAACAGCGGTGGCGTGCAAAGCATCGCGGCCATCTTTTCCAACTTCCACAAACGCCTCCTTCAAAAAACAAACGATGACGGGCATCCTCTCCACTTTCTAATACGGAGACAGACCCGGCAAAGTTCCGATGATGGTTGGACTCGTTTGCTGGAGAAAGGTTATCGAAGAAACAGTTGGAGTTTATGGGGCGCACACATGCCTTTGAACTCGCCCATGGTCAGTGCTCGGTCCGCGCTGGTTGGCGGTCTCTAGTTAGCGGGCTCTCGACTAGCATTCCCACGAAGATGTGTGGCCGGACGCGGGCGAGGGCGCCCGCGCCACATTTTGCTCTAGCCCATCACCGTAGTGTGCTCGATGCGGATTTTGTAAAGCACGCGCACCTCTCCCGGTTGGGCGTACGGATACTTGTCGACTCCCATATATTTCTTCGCCATCTTGTCGATGTGTTGGGCGGCGCCGTCTTCGGTAATTTCGACCACGGTGCCGCGGATTTCCAAATAGCGATAGGGATTATCGGGATCGATGATGGCTAGCGCCACCCGCGGATCGCGCCGCACGTTGCGATCTTTCTGGCGTCCGCGCGCCGAATTGAAAATGACGTGTTGGCCGTCGAAGTCGCACCACACAGGAGTGACTTGTGGTCGTCCGTCGGGCATCAGGGTGCCAAGGCTGGCGAAAGCTTTCTTCTGAAAAAGGTCGGCGTATTTTTCGGGAATCACGTTAGACATCCTGGCTCTCTCCTCGGTTGATCTGGGACCACTTTATCGACGACGAAATTATAGACGCCCGGAAGCGTTCTTTGGAGTCCGCCGCTGCAACGAGTACAATCAAGGGCTTCACGAAACGCGCTAAGTTAAAGTCAGGTCCACCGATTCCTGATGGGCCGCCCTTCGCGGGTTGCGCTTTTCGAAATCCCTAGTAAACTAGTAGTCTTTTCGGAGAGTTCTACGTTATGCGAATGATATTCACTTCGGCGAAATCGGCGGGACGGTTCGGTTTGTCGCTCGTCATCTTGTGGCTCGTCGTAGCGACGGCCATTTTACTTTCGGTCGCAAGCCCACTTCTGGCGCAGCAACCCGCGGTGCAACCACCGCCCACCATCGTCTTTATGACCGATTTCGGCATCGTGGACGATTCCGTGGCGCTCTGCAAGGGCGTCATGTACGGCATCGCGCCCAATCTCCGCATCGTCGATCTCACGCATCAAGTCACACCCTTTTCGATTCGGGATGGCGCTCGCTTCCTCTTCGGCGCCACGCCATACTTCCCGGCGGGCACAGTGTTCGTGGTGGTCATTGATCCCACGGTGGGCAGTTCGCGCAAGGCCGTAGTCGTGAAATCGAAGCGCGGGCAATTCTTCGTGCTCCCCGACAACGGCCTGATGACCATGGTTGAGGACCGCGACGGCATCGAAAGCATTCGCGAGGCCACCAACCCTGACTGGATGGTGGGTGCCAAGATTTCCTCCACCTTTCACGGCCGCGATATTTTCTCTCCTGTAGGCGCTCACCTTGCGCGCGGAGACGACTGGACCCAGGTCGGACCCGTGGTCAAGCAATTGGTCCGCCTCGATCTGAAGCCCGCCAGCGTGGATGACAAAGGTCTGACCGGAGAAGTAATTGCCCTGGATGGTCCGTTCGGCAACCTGATTACGAATATCAGCGCCGATGATTTTCTGAAGCTGGGCTATCAGCGCGGCGACAAATTGAAAGTCACAATCGCCGGACACGAAGTCGAGATGCCATTTGTGAGGACGTTCAGCGACGTACCGCTCAAACAGCCACTTCTGTTCATCGATTCGCGCGGGCGAGCCAGTTTCGCCCTCAACCAGGCCAGCTTCGCGGCAGCGTACGACGTAAGTCCGCCGCAACCGATATTCATTCCGCGAAAAAAGAACTGAGTTAAGAAGCGAGGCACGACTTCGAAACGAAAATAAGAAAGACGATTACGTTGAGTCATCCGAGGAAGTCATCATGCATAACAGTAAGAATCATCGAACAGTGAATCGCCGGGAGCGAGCAATCGTGATCCTGACCATCGCCATAGGAGCGCTCCTGCTGCTAGCCGCGCCCGCGTGGGCGCAGAGCTTTCGCGGATCCATTCGTGGCACAGTAACCGACCCGAGCGGCAGCGTGATCACCGGAGCAAAAATCACCGCCAAGAACATCAGCACCGGCCTGCAACGCGAGGCCACCACCGGTCAGGATGGAGGCTACGTGCTCGCCGAACTTCCCGCCGGAGAATATACGGTAACTGCGGCATCGGAGGCTCTCTCTCCAAGTGCGCAAAATGTTCTGGTCAACGTTGGATTAGACACCTCCGCAAATTTCGATCTGACCAAAGTGCAGAAGGTGACGCAGCAGTTGGAGGTAACCGCCGAAGCGCCGGTGATCGAAACCACGCGCGATGTGCTCGGCGAGGTGGTGGAGCGTCGGCTTGTGAACGAACTCCCGTTAAACGGGCGTGATTTCGGAAAGTTAGTGGCGCTCACTCCGGGCACCACGGTGGATCCCTCGGGAGTCGCGGGAACCCAGGGAGGTTTCGGGCAGTTCAACATTAATGGCAACCGCGACCGTTCGAACAATTACACGCTCGATGGCACGGACGACAATGACCCTTACTTCAATAACTCCGCACTGAACCAAGCCGGGATCGGCGGCGCGCCCGCCGCTCTTCTGCCGGTTGAGGCCATTCAGGAATTCAATCTGCAGTCACAGTTCGGTGCCGAGTATGGAAGGAACAGCGGTTCGGTAGTGAACATCGTCACACGCTCGGGGACCAATCATCTGCATGGTTCTGCTTTCGATTTCTTGCGGAACAGCGGCCTCGACGCGCGGAATTACTTCAATACGGAATCGCGGAAATCCGTTTTCCAGAACAACAACTTCGGCGGTGCTTTGGGCGGCCCAATTGTCAAAGATAAAACTTTTTTCTTTGGCGCCTACGAAGGAGAGCGGGAGCGAGTGGGATCGGACTTTCTGTTGCTGGTCCCTACGCAAACCGAAATTTCAGAGGCGCGTACGATCGCGAAGGGGCTGAACGGCGGTGTGATCAACCCAGGCCTCGACGCCATTATGGCTTTTTATCCGCAGAGCAACACGAATACCTTGGCCAGTTCGGCGAATGATCAGAACAGCGGGGACAATCTGATCGTCAAGGTGGATCACAGCTTTTCCAATCGAGAACTTCTGACGGGCCGCTACGCCTTCGCGCGCAACTATCAGGTGTTCCCTTTGGGTTCTCCGGGTGGATACGGCACGGGATCACGCCTGGCCGCGTTCTCGCAAACCTCGCCAACCCGGGTTCAGGTACTTTCGTTGAGTTGGCTTTCTACTCTTTCTTCATCGCAAATCAACGAAGTTCGTTTTGGCTACAGCCGTTATCGCACTTCATTCAGTTCGCTGAACGAAGACTGGAATCCGGAATTGTATGGCCTGAACTTCGGCACGGGCAAGCTTGGGCTGCCGGAGTTTGATTTCACGGGGATCGAAAACCTGGGCGCGATCGGCTACAGCGTACCTCGCGGACGTATCAGCCAGACTTACCAGATCCTCGATAACTTCACCTGGCTGCGAGGCAAGCACACGATGAAGTTCGGCGGAGAGTTCCGCCGGGCAGCGGTCAATAATTTCAATGACAACCTCGAACGCGGCATCTATCAGTTTACGGCAGGGCTCGGATTGAGCTCAGATCCCATTGTCGACTCTCTGGCGGACTTCTATACCGGCGGGGCGCAGGACTTCAATGACTGCTGCACTTCCGTTTCGGTTGATACTGGCAACACGCAGCGGACCACTTACAACAACGGCGTCAGCTTCTTCGCTCAGGACGATTATCGTCTCGCTCCGAAATTCACTTTAAATGCGGGCTTGCGCTGGGAGTATTTTGGCCCGCTGAGCGAAAAGAACAATCTGCTGTCAAACTATGCGTCTGACGGAACCTTGGCCATGGTCGGAACACATGGCTTGAATGGCCTCTACCGGCGGGATCTGCACGACTTCGGTCCGCGCATCGGGTTCGCATGGAACGCTCTCAAGGACACCGTGGTGCGCGGCGGCTATGGCGTTTATTACGACTATGTCCCCCAGGATCTTCTCATCGCAAATTTCACCAACTCCGCCGGGGTTGCCACCAATCCGATAGGACCGAAGGCCGTATTGCCTATGAACTTCAACTCGGCCGCGTTCAATGGCACTGATACGACCGATCCCATCATGACCGTAAACACCAGCGGGCCGTACGACATCTTTGCAACTCCTCTTAAGTTTCACAGCCCCTATATCCAGAACTTTAACGTCAATGTGCAGCAGAAGCTGGCCGAAAATGCGTCGTTCGAAATCGGCTACGTCGGTAGCAAGGGAACCAAGTTGGTGCGGCTAACCGATGCCAACGAGCCGAATGCCCAGGATGTCCGCCCTAATCCGAATTTTGGTGCGATCGACCTGCTGACGCCGATCAGTTCGTCTAATTACAATGCCTTGCAGACAACGTTGAATTTGCAGAACACGCATCGCGTCTCCGGCTTTGCCACTTATAACTGGTCCAAGTCGCTTGACGATGCCTCCGACGGTATCGACTTCGCTCCCGCTGTCGCTTTCCCGCAGGACCCCAGCAATCTGAGAGCCGAGCACGGACCTTCCTGCTTCGATACACGCCATCGCTTTACAGCAGCGGTCAATTACGATGTGCCCGCATGGCAAGCTTTGGGGAAATTCGGTTCGGGCTGGCAGTTGAACTGGATTGCCAGCCTGCAAAGTGGTCGCCCGATTCCAATCGTAACCGCCGACGACACCAGCGGACGCTATTACTTCAATCAGCGCCCCAACGTGGTTCCGGGGATCAATCCGATTGTGCCCAACTGGAACTCGACGACCGGTTATCTGAATCTGAATGCATTTTCTCAGCCCGCCGACGGGACATTCGGAGACTTGGGACGCAACTCCATCTATGGCCCAGGCTATAAGAACCTTGACTTCTCCTTCACCAAAAGCACGCAGATGACGGAGCGGCTCGGAATGCAAGCTCGTGTCGAGTTTTTCAATATCCTGAACCACCCGAATTTCGCGCAGCCGAACCACGTCATCGTGCCTGGCGGAAGTTCGGGAGGCGAACTTACTCAAACTCCCGATGTAGCCCAAACCAACCCCGGCCTCGGGGGCGGTGGCCCCAGAGTACTTCAACTGGCGTTGAAGGTAACCTTCTGAGCAGATGAGTAGAGACGCGGCTTCAGATAAGAGTCCGCAAGTCCGCTGCAACCCGCGGCAGCACAGCTCGCAGTAGCGCAATCAGCTGTCCCGTCACGCGCCGTCCCACCTCCAGCACTTCTTCGTGAACGAGCGCTTGATCGAGAATCCCCGCGGCCATATTCGTCACACAGGAAATGGCCAGCACGTTCATTCCCATGTGCCGCGCCGCAATGGCTTCCGGAACCGTCGACATACCCACCAAGTCGGCACCGATGGTGCGCAGGTAACGAATCTCGGCAGGAGTTTCGTAGCTCGGACCCGCCAGCGCCGCATACACGCCCTCGCGCGGCGGAATCGCTAGCCTCTTCATTTCTTCGAGCGCGATGTCGCGATAGCGTTTCGCGTACGCATGCGTCATGTCGGGGAAGCGCGGCCCGAGGCGCTCGTCGTTCGCACCCGTCAGCGGATTCTGTCCCTGAAGATTGATGTGATCGCGAAGAATGACCAGCGCGCCCTGTCCGTATTCCACGTTGATGCCACCGGCGGCGTTGGTGAGAATCAAAGCGCGTATGCCAGACCGCCCAAGCACGCGAGTTGGAAAAGCAACTTCGGCCGCGGGATAGCCTTCGTACAGATGTACGCGTCCTTGCATTACTGCAACAGGAATGTCGCCGGTCGTTCCAGTCAACTTTCCAATCACAAGCTGTCCGGCGTGACCAACAGCGGTCGAGCGCGGGAACGTCGGAATTTGCGCATAAGGAATGCGGACCGCTTCGGTGAGATCGTCAGCAAAGGATCCGAGGCCCGAGCCAAGCACAAGTCCGATCTGCGGCCGCAGATCAGTTTGCGAAAACAAGAATGCAGCAGCGGATTCGGCGCGAGCAAACAGGTCTGGGGTCATAGGTACACGTTGTCATCCCGAGCAAAGCGAAAGACCTATGGACTTGGGCGGCTCCAAGAAAATAGATAGCTGTTTCGCTTCGCTCAACATGACAGAGCCATTAGATAGCGCACTAGAATTTCATCTCGAACTCGGCGAACGCCTTCTCCAACTGCCACTGCACGCGAGCGCGTTCATTGGTCCCAATCCACTGCTGACATTTTCCCGAGACGCGATCGCCCGACTCGTTGTCGGAACCGAGATCATCGGCGCACGCGGGCGCGCCGCGAAACTCAAGTCCATCGCTCCCCCCATCTTTCCAAAGGCTATCACCGGGAATAAAGCTGTGTTCCAGACTCGCGCGCGCCATGCGCTTCAGTTCTGCATAGGAAAAGCCATAAGTCTCGACCGCCCGCTGATATTCGTGCGTCATATCACTGCGCGAGACGCCCTCGTCGTCGGTAGCGAGCGCAACCGGCACTCCGTATTTCAAATACACTGGCAGAGGATGGCGATCGCCGCTCACCCCCAGAATGACGTCATTCGACGTCAGGCAAATCTCAACCAATATATGTTTCGCGGCCATTTCCCGCAGCAGCCCAATCGGGTCGTTTTCGCTCATGACGGCAGTGCCATGCCCAATGCGCTCCGCCCCCCCGCGCTCGATCGATTCGCGAATGTGAAAGCGCAACCCCTCTGGTGGAACCAGTCCCATCCACAGCTCATCGGCATGCAACGAGATATGCGTCCCCGGATAGAATTTGCGCAAGGCCTCGATCATCCGCATGTGCAGATCAAAGTCGTGCATAGGCACGTAATAATCTTCCGGCATCACCAGGTTGAAACCGACAAACCGAGGGTCCGCCTTGGCCAGTTCGAAACCCAGCAGTATCTGAGCGAAAACCTGCTCGCGAGGCAAGCCCCGAAGCACCTGGTACAAATAATGGATGGTAACCGCGCATCCCGGAGCAGCCTGCGCCGTCCCGCAATGCAATACTTCTTTTTTGCGGGCTTCATCCGAATCAAGCGCACTGCGGACGGACGACACCACATCCGCCATTCCGCCGGCGAGCAGTTTCTCGCGCAGTCTGCCGAAGTCGTCGTCTGATGGAATGGCCGATCCAAGGTCCCATCCAACCTTCGTGCCCAGAATAGCCGCCTGCGCGCCGTCGGCTGTATGCATCACCTCCACATATTGCAGATGATCGGCGGCCGCTCGCGCAGCTACTTCAGCCAGAGCATCGCCCACGTGCTTTTCCATGGCCGGCCCGAATTTCTCGAACGTACCGAAGAAATGGTCGTGTCCCGATTCCTCTTCGCGGTGCCAGTTGCGCATCGACCAGGCATCAATGAGCTGATCATAAAGAACCTGATCCCGATAGACGCAACGAACCGAGGGCTTACTGTTGTAGGGCTCGCAGGAATCGCACGCGGCGTGAGTCAGTTTCGAAGTGCTGCGGTCTACACACAGAGCATTTTCCGACGCCCAGTCAATGAAGCTTTCGGCATAGATTGCGCCGCTCAGGTGGACGTGCAGATCGCCGCCCTTGGGCATCTGCTGCAAAAATGCCAGCAGCAACCCCGGCTGATGCCGAACCGATTCCATATACTTCGCCGTCTTCTCTTCGCCGGTTTGCTCCCGAGATATCTGCGCCCCGGAGACCTGCGCCAGGCCTGGTGCCAAACAAAGAGCGACCAGAAACCATGCCACTGCTGTCGAACGTCGCCTTCGCATCACAAAAGAGCCTCCATCCACCGACTTTGCTCTCCCGCGATTGTAAAGAAAGGGATGGGGAGGAGGTAAGTGTCCCCGAAAGAACCGCAAACGACTCGCGGAAATGTAGGGTCCATGCGGGTGAAACTCCGATTTGCACAATCACAATCGGATGTGATCCGCGTAGCCGCTCAGACACTCAGGCGACAGAAACCCAGAAAAACCGCATGAATGCTGGAGCTTTCGCGGTCGGACGCAACCGATTGCACAATTTCCGTGTCACCCGCCTGTGCACGGGCTGCACTCGATTGATGAGCAAGCAGTTACAGATGTACGTTTTTCGTTGACGTAAAAAATAGAAGTGTTAAAACCATAATCGTTCTTTGACACGTTCTGAAGTTTTTCCGGTTGGTGCAGCGTCCGGGGCTCGAGCGAAGTCACTCAGACAACCGCGAGGTGGGTCTGGGAGGGCAAGCAAGGGTCTATAGCTAAGCGCTGGTCGAGGAGAACAGGAGCCACTGTTAAAGGCAGGATAGAGTCCCGAGGCGTTGAACTGATTTATCCGGTTGGCGGTGAGCCCGGAGCCCGAGCAAAGATCGGCTTGTAATGAACCCGCAAGGGAGTTACAGGAAAAGGTCAGCAAGGGTCTAAACGCGAGCTACTGGCCGAGACGAATGAGATCAACATCACCTCGGGACTCTCTATTTGTGGTGCGATTCCAGTTACGAACTGCTCACTCCTAGCAACCCACCGAACAAAACCTACAGCGGTATATTCCCATGCTTCTTAGGCGGGTTCTTGTCACGCTTGGTCTCCAGCATCTCCAGCGCCTGGATCAGTTTCTTGCGCGTCTCGCGCGGCTGGATGACAGCATCCACGAATCCGCGGTCGGCCGCTACATAAGGGTTCGCCAGTCGGTCACGGAATTCTTCGATCTTTTGCTGGCGCACTGCTTCGCGGTTTTCGGCGTGATCGAGTTCTCGCTTGTAAACGATATCTACCGCGCCTTCCGGCCCCATCACCGCGATTTCGGCGCTGGGCCAGGCGTAGTTCACATCGGTGCGAATGTGCTTTGAGGCCATGACGCAATAGGCTCCCCCGTACGCTTTGCGCGTGATTACGGTCACTTTCGGAACGGTCGCTTCCGCAAACGCGTACAGCAATTTGGCGCCATGCCGGATGATTCCGCCATACTCCTGCTGCGTGCCGGGCAAAAATCCAGGAACATCTTCAAACGTCACCAGCGGAATGTTGAAGCAGTCGCAAAAGCGCACGAAGCGCGCGCCCTTCACCGACGCGTTGATATCGAGCGTGCCCGCAAGCATCGCAGGCTGATTGGCCACGATTCCGACCGGCTTTCCGTTGAAGCGCGCAAATCCCACGACAAGGTTCTTGGCATAGTGCTCATGAACTTCGAAGAAGTATCCATCGTCGACGACCGTGTGAATCACATCTTTCATGTCATACGGCATGTTCGATTGATCGGGAATCAGCGTGTCGAGCTTCTCGTCCAAACGATCGATCGGATCGGTGCAAGGCTTGCGTGGCGGGTCTTCCAGATTGTTCGATGGAATAAAACTCAACAGCTCGCGCACCATCGACAAGCACTCGGCATCATCGCGGCACATGAAGTGCGCCACGCCTGACGTTTCGTTGTGCGTGTGCGCTCCGCCAAGTTGGTCCTTGGTTACCTCTTCGTGCGTGACGGTTTTGATCACGTCTGGACCGGTGATAAACATGTACGAAGTCTGGTCGACCATCAAAATGAAATCGGTGATAGCCGGAGAGTAAACGGCGCCGCCAGCGCACGGCCCCATGATGGCTGAGATCTGCGGCACGACTCCGCTATAAAGCGTGTTGCGCAAGAAGATTTCGGCATATCCGGCCAGCGACATCACACCTTCCTGAATGCGCGCTCCGCCGGAATCGTTCAAGCCGATCACTGGCGCGCCCATCTTGGCCGCGAGATCCATGATCTTGACGATCTTCAAGGCGTTAGCTTCGGAGAGCGAGCCGCCGAACACCGTGAAGTCCTGCGCAAAAACAAAAACGAGCCGCCCTTCGACGCGTCCATAGCCAGTGATAAAACCGTCGCCATAGTATTTCTGCTCGGCCATACCAAAGTTGTGGCAGCGATGCGTAACCAGTTTGTCGGTTTCCTCGAAGGTGCCTTCGTCGAGGAGAAATTCCACGCGCTCGCGGGCCGACATTTTGCCCTCTTTGTGCTGGCGTTCGCGCCGCTGCGCGCCACCGCCTTCGAGTGCCATCTGGTCTCGCTTTTTCAGTTCGGCAATTTTCTCTTCGAGTTTCATAGGGAGACATTATAGGCGAGCATTGCGGCGGCGAAGGTGTGACGATTGCCACAGCCGCGTGTGATGCAGGATCGTTCGCTCGGAGCGCTGTTCGTCGTTCGCTTTTCGCTGTTTGCGATTCGTCTCCAAGCCGGAAGTTGACAGCGGACCGGCGAAAAGCGACCAGCGAACGACGAACCCCCGCTCCCTACGCCCGCAAGGTCGCAGCGTCCAACAGGTTCAAGAAGGCTATTTTCTTTTCCGGAGGCAGGAAAGACGCCTCAAACGAATTGCGCGCCATTTCTCGCAGGTGTTCGTCGGTAAAGCCGAAAGCCTCCTGCACCAGCGCGTATTCCGCGACCAGCGAGGTGCGAAACATGGCGGGATCGTCGCTGTTGAGAGTCAGCATAAGTCCCTCGTCAAAGTAGCGGCGCACGGGATGTTGCGCGAGATCGGGGCAGCATCCCGTTCGCAGATTGCTGGTCAGGCAGATTTCAATCGGGACCTGGCGTTGCGCCAATTCTTCCATCAATTCAGGATCCTGCGCGGCAGTCAGGCCGTGGCCGATGCGTTCCGCCTTGAGGTTCAACGCGCCCCAAATCGATTCCGGTCCGGCGCTTTCCCCAGCGTGCGCCGTAAGATGAAGGCCGTGCTCCGCGGCGCGCGCGTAGACCTCCGCGAACCACTCGGGTGGGCCGGCATGCTCATCGCCGCCTATTCCGAAGGCAACCACGTTGCGCTCGCGAAACTGGACCGCAAGATCGAGCACGCTCTGCGCCTTCTCGGCGCCGAACTGCCGGATGGCGTCAAAGATCCACAACAGAGAAATGCCGAAATCCTTCTCACCGCGCTGGCGGCCGCGCTCCAGTCCTTCGAAAATCGTGGCGAAGTCCTGTTTGCGCCAGAGGCAGACGCCGACCGAAACAATCACCTCGGCATGCAGAACGTTCTGAGCTTTCAGCCGCTCCATCAACCGGTAAGTAATCAGCTCGTAATCTTCCGGAGTGCGCAAATGTCCTGTCACATCCTTGAAGGCCGAGAGAAAGCCTTTGAAGTCGCCGTAGTTGTACAGTTGCTCCACTCCGGCAAGAGAGGCGCCATCCATCTGGTGACGCTGACGCAGTTCCAGAAGCGTGGACGGCTCGATCGAGCCCTCAAGATGGAGATGGAGTTCGGCCTTCGGAAGCGCGAGAAGGAATGACTTGGACGAGCTGGAATTCATGGCCGGAAAGTCAAAAGTTAGAAGTCAAATTGAAGAAGTAAATTCTCCTCCCTCAACGAATGCCTTCACTTCTGCATTCTAACTTCTTACTTCTGACTTCGCTTTGCGGAACTCGCTATGATGGCGGCTGTAAAAAATGTAAATCACCAGCCCCAGCGCCAGCCAGATCACGAACCGCAGCCAGGTGATCAGCGTCAGCCCCAACATCAGTCCGCCGCACAAAATGACCGAAATTAGCGGAAACCACGGCACAAAAGGCACGCGGAACGCGCGTTTGCGATCGGGCTGATTGCGTCGCAGCAGAATGACTCCGAGCGAAACCAGCACGAAGGCAAACAGCGTTCCGATATTGGCGAGATCGGCCGCATCGCCAATATCCACAAGCCCGGCGGGAATTCCCACGGCAAAACAGGCGATCCAGGTCGACCAGTACGGCGTTTTGTATTTCGGGTGAACCGCCGAGAACAACTTCGGAAGCAAGCCGTCGCGGGACATGGCATACCAGATGCGCGCCTGGCCATACTGAAATACGAGCAACGAAGAAATCATCCCCGTCAGCGCTCCGATTACGATGACCGACCGGAAGAATGGGTGCACTCCGAGATACTTCATCGCGTAGGCGACGGGAGCGTCGGCGGCTTCTCCGGAAACGAAGGTCGTGTACTTCATCATGCCGAGCAAGACCAACGCGACGCCGACATACAACAGCGTGCAGACGATCAGCGACATGATGATGCCGAAGGGCAAGTCTTTTTGCGGATTGCGCGATTCTTCCGCGGCGGTTGAAACCGAGTCGAATCCGATGTAGGTGAAGAAAACAATCGCGCCCCCGGTGACGATTCCAGCAAAGCCGGAGGGCGCGAATGGCGTCCAGTTCGCCGGTTTCACCAGCATCCCGCCTACAACCAAAAAGGTCAGAATGGCGCCGATCTTGATGGCGACCATGATGTTATTTGTCTCGGCCGATTCCTTCACTCCACGCACGAGGAGCAGCGTGAGAATAAATACAATCAGGAAGCCTGGGAGATTGAAATACGCCCCCGTCCACTGCCCCGAAGCCCACACGGGACTCGCCCACTTGTCCGGCAAATTGATACCGAACGCCGCAAATTGCGCCTTGGTGTAACCGGCGAAGCCCACCGCCACGGCGACGTTGCTGACCACATATTCAAGAATCAGGTCCCAACCGATGATCCAGGCAAAGATTTCGCCGAGCGTCGCGTACGAGTAGGTGTAGGCACTCCCGGCAATAGGAATCATCGAGGCGAGTTCGGCGTAGCACAACCCCGCAAAACTGCAGGCGACGGCCACCAGAAAAAAGGAAATTGCAATCGAAGGGCCAGCGGGCGGGCGCCCGTGCATCAGCGCTCCAGCCGTGCTGCCGGTGCGCAGAAAATTCACAATCAGATCGAGCGCCTGCGCGTGCAAGATGGACGGCGCCTGGAAATATTCTCCCGCCGCGGCCGTGCCCGTAAGAACAAAGATCCCTGAGCCAATGATGGCACCGATGCCGAGCGCGGTCAGCGACCACGGCCCCAGTGTTTTACTGAGCCGATGCTCCGGGCTCTCCGACTCCGCGATCAGTTTGTCGATGGACTTGCAACAGAAGGCTTGGCTGTTGGAAGTACGGATCACGCCAGCTGCTGGCTCAAGGGATGATTGCGACAAGAGTTAGTTGTCCTCTCACAGCGGGAGTCGGGCATGGGCGTCGGCCCATGCCCGGCAATGCTTGCGGCTCCGGCAAGATCAGCGTTGACCTACCGTTTCGCCTGACCGCGTGCCAGCTTTTTCACCTTGCGCTTCTTCGATCCGCGGGCGTAGTCGCGGGGCTTCTTCGGCTTTTCCGCTTTGATTTTTTTGCGGGAAGCTCGCTTGGTTTTCTTGCGCTCTTCTTTGGTCAGCTTCTTTGTATTTGCCATGAATCCAGTTGGTTTCCTTTAGTGTTTAGGTTTCGTATCAGGGCATCGCTTGAGCAATGCCGCAAAATCTCGGAATCGAACGCTCGACTCAAGCGCCGCGCATCTTGCTTGCGGTTGGAGGGTCGCAGTTCTAGGCCTTCTCCAGTTGCGCGTAGCGCTCAACTAATTTCTTCAAACCGAAGCGAGGAAATTGTACCGTAATCTTGGCATCTTCCCCATCTCCTTCGCGCTGATACACCGTTCCTTCCCCATATTTCGGGTGTTTGACCTTCTGCCCGGGACGGAATCCGCGCCTGCCGGTGGGCTCTTCAGGACGCATCTTCGGAACATTGAATTTCTTGCCGCGCGACGCAAAAAACTCCGCAATGTTGTCGATCGAGTTGTAACTCTGCAGCGAGGGTACGGCCTTCGGTTTGACTCGCGCCGGATTCCAGGTGGCGCTCTGGTCTTCGTCTTCGTAAGAGTAGTGAGCCCTTTGCCCGTGTGGCGCGGGCGCCCCCGCCCGCGAAAGGCCAGAAGAAGACGAAAACGTCGACGAGGCAGTGGAAGCAGCAGATCCTCGCCGCCGGGAGCCACCCAACTCTTCGACCAGCTGCGGCGGAACCTCCTCCAAAAACCGCGACGGCACGCTAGCCTCCGGCATATCCGTTCCGTAGCGCCGTCGATACACGGCACGAGACAGAATCAACGTGTCCATGGCGCGCGTCATGCCCACGTAGCAGAGGCGTCTTTCTTCTTCGACCGCATCCGGCTCGAGCATGGTCCGCGAATGTGGAAACAGGCCTTCCTCCATTCCTGCGAGCACCACCAGTGGAAACTCCAGTCCCTTGGCCGCGTGCAGCGTCATCAATGTAATTTGCGCGTGCTCGTCGTATTGGTCGGCATCGCTAACCAACGCCGCATGATCGAGGAACTGGTCGAGCGTTTCGCCGCGATCCCGCGAGTCCATGGCCGCGTTTACCAGTTCGCGCAGGTTCTCGATGCGCGAGTAGGCTTCTGGCGTGTCTTCCTCTTCCAATTGTTTTATATATCCCGTGCGGTCGATCAGAAACTTGAGTAGCTCGGCAGTATTCGCGGCCGCACCCGGAGCGCGAAAGCCGTCGACGGCCTCTTCGACCGCCCCATCAGTCGTCGACTCATTCATAGGGAGAAATTCGTCCGCTCCCGTTGCCTCACTGTCCACCGAATCTTGAGCAGCAAAATCAAAACTGAAGTTCCCAGGATCGAAATCGGTGTCGTCCTCCTGATCTCGCGCAGGGACGGCCGCCCTCGGCCGTCCAGCCGAGCGAAGCTCGGCAACACTTTCGTCGGACGCCGCAGCCGTCTCCGCGACCCGTTCCACAAATGTCCCCGCCAACATGGCGCGTCCGTCCTCAATCAGCGCCCGAAAGCTGTTCAAAGCCGCCAAAGCCCGCACCGGCGCCAATTGCCGATTGATGGCCTCGCCCAACGCACCCCACATCGATAATCCCGTTTCGAGCGCAAGTCGCTCAATCATCTCAATCGTCGTCTTGCCGATCCCGCGCACTGGAGTATTGATCACGCGCAGCAAGGAAACCGAATCATCCGGATTCTGGATAACCTTCAGATACGAAATCAGGTCCTTGATCTCCGCCCGCTCATAGAACGAAAAGCCACCCACGACGTGATACTTCAACTGGTAGCGGCGCATCGCCTCTTCGAACAGTCGTGATTGCGAGTTCGTTCGATAGAGCACTGCCGCGCGCGCTGTTTCGCCGCTTTCACCCGCCGCGCGCACGTACTTATTGATCGTATCGGCCGCAAACAGCGCCTCGTTCTCGCCATCCGGAGCTTCGTAATACCCGATCTTCGCTCCACCCTGCCGCGAGGTCCAAAGATTCTTGCCCTTGCGACGGACGTTGTTCGCCACTACCACTGACGCCGCCTCCAGAATGTTCTGCGTCGAGCGATAGTTCTGCTCCAGGCGTACAATTTTCGCTTCCGGAAAGTCGCGTTCAAATTCCAGAATGTTGCGAATGTCAGCTCCCCGCCACGAATAGATCGACTGGTCCTCATCGCCGACCGCGCACACGTTGTGCCCCTCGCCCGCCAGCAGTCGCATCAACTCGTACTGCGGACGGTTCGTATCCTGATATTCATCCACCAACAAATACCGGAATCGACGGTTGTAGTATTCGCGCACCGCCGCCACCGACTTGAGCAGTCGCATGGCTTCGAGCAGCAAATCGTCGAAGTCCATCGCATTCGCCTTTCGAAGCTCCTTGCGGTATTCCTCAAAAATATGTGCAATCTTCTCGTTTTTCGGATCGCCCGATTGCAGATAAATCTCCTGCGGATCGAGCATGTGATTCTTGGCCCAGGAAATCCGCGAGAGCACATTGCGCGGCGTTAACTGTTTGTCGTCGAGGCCCAACCGCCGCATGATGCCCTTCACCACCTGCTGCTGATCGCTCTCGTCGTAAATCACGAAGTTTTTCGTGAGCCCTATTGGCGGTTGTCCTGGCACGGTGGAAGGAATCCGCAAAGCCTCGATGTCGCGCCGCAAGACGCGCACGCAAAACGAATGGAAAGTGGAAATCACCGGCTTGGCAACGCTGAGCCCGCCGACGAGTTTATCGACGCGGTCGGCCATTTCCGACGACGCCTTGTTGGTAAAAGTCACCGCAAGAATCGATTCCGGCATCACGCCCATCTTCTCTATGAGATAGGCGATGCGAAACGTAATGACGCGAGTTTTCCCGCTGCCCGCGCCGGCCAGAATCAGCACCGGCCCGTCGGTAGTCTCGACTGCTTCGCGTTGTTGCGGGTTTAACTCGTCCAAAAACGACAAAAGAGAATGGCTCCCACCAAATCGCTATTCAAATTCTACATTGCAATTAAATTACTGGAACGACGGGCGTACCCGTCCGTCAGGAGAGGGATCACCGCGAAGAAACCGAGTAAATAAACAGCCCAACAAACGCAATCGTGGCAAGCGTTTCGAAGCCAACCCACGCCGCATATTCCCGCTCGTTTGGTGCTTCACGCCGTCGTCGCCAAGCCTTATAGAAATGGAGCGGAATTACAGTGACTGACGATAGGAGCCACACGATAGCGATAACCAGAAGGCAGGCTCTTGTAGTCGTCAATGCCGCCACAATTAGAGAAACGAACGAGACAAGCCACAACGTCCCTTCGACGCGATATTTCACGTTGCCCCCTGCGACCGGACAAGACTAGAGCATGCCCACTTCCCATTGGAACGACCGGAACTCGGCAAGCTTGCGGAAATCGCGCTCGTTAACCGTTATGACTCGCACTCCGCTCCGCGCTGCGCTCATTGCGATCAGTGCATCATTCGTTAAGCGTCCTTGCCCGATTTTCTCGTATCCGTACTTGGCTGCGACGCGTGCCAGTACTCGGCCGGCTTGGGTCCAGTCGCCAAGATTCGGAACCAGTATTCGCCTAGCCCGCTCGAAATCGTGCTCCAACCGCTCTACCGAGTCACGAATTTCTCCCCACGCCCCTGCATAGAGCTCTTCGAGCACCACCGAACTCAGCCATAGCAGAGTATCCGGTGACAAGCGGCGCTGCGCCAGGATGGCATCGTCGCCCCGACGTATTCCCGAAATGTAAACGGAAGAGTCGAACAAGGCAGCCCGCATTTAGCGGTCCAGTTTACCGTAGACATCTTTGATCTCGCCGCCGCTCTTGAAAAAACGCTCGTTTGCCTCGAAAGCCAACCGATTGCTTTCATGCTCGTTAATCGTGAAATCCAGCGCACGTTCGATGGTCTCGGTTTCCGTCTTCGCCCGCAGAGCTTTTTGAGCCCGCTTGATTTTTACCGAGTCCAATTGGAAGTGCTTGTGTACGCGGCGATTGGTGGCGGCCATGATTACCCCCAGGCAACCCAGTATATCACGGATGTACACGGAAGTATAATTTATGTACATCGTTGGGGAAGCAGCGATCCAGGCTGGATTCGTGTGTCTGGGCCCACCTCGTCTGGGCGAAGAAAGAGTCCTCGGTTCCCCGCTGCTATAATCAAGAATTGCACTCATGACAAAGAACTCATCCGTACCCGCTGTTACCGGCAATACCCAAGCCGCAACTCGCCGCCTCATCCGCTCCACCACCGTCCTCTGTGTCCGTCGCGACAACAAAGTCGTCATGGCCGGAGACGGCCAGGTCACGCTCGGCGAATCGATCATCAAGCACGGGGCGAAGAAGATCCGCCGCCTTTATCAGGACAAGATTCTTGCCGGATTTGCCGGCTCAACCGCCGACGCTTTCACTTTATTCAGCCGCTTCGAAGCCAAACTGGAGCAGTACCACGGCAACCTCGGCCGCGCTGCCGTCGAACTCGCAAAAGACTGGCGCACCGACAAGTTTCTGCGACATCTGGAAGCCCTGCTGCTAGTTTCCGACAAAGAGACGACATTCCTTTTGAGCGGGCAGGGAGACGTGATCGAGCCCGACACCGGCATTGCCGCGATCGGCTCCGGCGGCCCGTTCGCGCAAGCCGCGGCCCAGGCCCTGGCCGACCATACCACGCTCTCGCCGCGCGAAATCGCAGAAGAAGCAATGAAGATTGCGGGCCGGATGTGCATCTATACCAATGAGAAGGTTACGATCGAGGAGTTGTGAGGCAGGTCTCAGGTGTCAGGTATCAGGTCTCAGGAAAAACAAAACCTGACACCTAACACCTGAGACCTGACACCTGAATTTTTATGGCCATTTATCTACCCGGAACCGCCGAAGAAGAACAAGTCACGCTCGACGAACTGACGCCGCGCGAAATCGTCACCGAACTCGACAAGTACGTTGTCGGGCAAAAAGATGCGAAGCGCGCCGTTGCCATCGCCCTGCGCAATCGCATGCGCCGCCAGAAGCTTGGGCCGGAAATGGCCGAAGAGGTCATTCCAAAGAACATCATAATGATAGGGCCCACCGGCGTAGGCAAAACCGAAATTGCCCGTCGCCTTGCCAAGCTAGCGAACTCGCCGTTCCTCAAGGTGGAAGCTTCCAAGTTCACGGAAGTCGGCTATGTTGGCCGCGACGTTGAATCCATGATTCGCGACCTGGTTGAGATCGCCATCGAAATGATCCGCGAAGAAAAGCTGGAAGATGTCGCGGATAAAGCGGAACTCAACGCTGAAGAGCGGTTGCTCGACATTCTGCTGCCCCCGACCTCGCCGCGTCCGTCGGATTCCAGTTCGTCCGCCGGTTCCACGGGCGGAGTGGTCATCGACGCCAGTACCACGCTGACCGAATCCTCCAGCCGCACTCGCGAGAAACTGCGGCAACAGTTGCGCGAGGGCAAACTCGACGACCGCACCGTGGAAATCGAGACCCGGGAGCGTAATTTCCCATCGTTTGAAATTATCTCCAACCAGGGCGTCGAAGAAATGGACGTCAATCTCAAGGACATGCTGCCCAACATCTTCGGCCAGCGCACCAAGAAGCGGAAGATGAAGGTCAACGAGGCCTTCGAATACCTGATCCAGGAAGAAGAGCAGCGCCTGATCGACATGGAACAGGTCACGCGCACAGCCATCGACCGCGTCGAAAACTCGGGCATCATTTTTCTCGACGAGATCGACAAGATCGCCGGCCGTGAAAGCGGCCATGGCCCGGACGTTTCGCGCGAAGGCGTGCAGCGCGACATCCTTCCCATTGTCGAAGGCACCACCGTCAACACGCGTTACGGCATGGTCCGCACCGATCACATCCTATTCATCGCCGCGGGCGCGTTCCACGTTTCGAAGCCGAGCGACCTGATCCCCGAACTCCAGGGACGCTTCCCGATCCGCGTGGAATTGCAGTCGCTCACCATGGAAGACTTCGTCCGCATCCTGACCGAACCAAAATCGTCGCTGACCCGGCAGTACATTGCGCTGTTGGAAACCGAAGGCGTGAAGCTGGAGTTCACTCCCGACGCGCTGGAAGAAGTAGCGCGCTTTGCGTTTCGAGTGAATGAGGGCACGGAGAACATCGGCGCCCGCCGTTTGCACACCATCATGGAAAGAGTGCTCGACGAGATCAGCTTCGAGGCGCCCGAGAGGAAAGGCCAGCAGTTCGTGGTCGACTCGGCCTACGTGCAGAAGATGCTGAGTGAGATCGTGAAAGACCAGGATTTGTCGCGCTACATTTTGTAGAGGGTTACCGCTACCGCAAATGTAAATCCATAATTTCGGCGGCGCGGGGACCCTCCTCGGGAGCCACTGCGTTCATACCGGCCGTCGCCGACTCAGGTCCTAAGAGATTCAGAATCGCCGCCGTAAACTGCTCGCCCCAGGCATGCTCCACGCCCAGAGCCAGAGCCCACACCCAGTATTTCTCCGCAGCCGGAGAGGATGCAGTTGCAGTGTTCATGCGATTCACCCGGTCCGAATCCACTTGCGCCAGAAACATCCGGAAGTCTCTGAGTTGATCCAACAGACGATGACCGGCAGCGGTCGGCGAGCGAAGCGCAACCGAACCAAGGAGATTAACCAGCAAAAACCCTCCGAACTGCAATGCCAGTTGCACCGAACTGAGCCACGCAAGAACTGCCAGCGACGCCAGCGTGATGGCCAGCATGACGAACACCATGCGATCGCGTTTCACCAAGGGTAGCGGCCGCGGAGTTCGGCCGGGCGAGTGACTCTTGAGCTTGTATAAAGTGGCAGGCAGCGTCTTGATCGTCGCCAGCATAGCCCACACCACCACAAACGCCGGAAGAACTACCACTCCGCCCACCGAGTTCCAAATGCCGCCCAGGTCCGGATACAACGCCGCAAGAAAGCACCAGAACGACAAAGTCAGTCCGGGAACAAACCACGCAAAATGAGACGAGATCAACTCCGGTTCTACCGCCGATTGCAGCGAGTTACGTACGAGTCGTGCCGTCCGTCCCAACGTGAATAGTCGAGACAGGCACGCGGGATCCTGCCCAACGTGAAGAGTTGAGACAAGGACGCCAGAGACTTCTTGGGTAGATGTACTGCCGCGAAGAAGTTCATCGGCGATCACCTGCTCCTCATCTGCCAGTTGCGGCGAAGCGTCTCCGCGCGACAAGAGATAATCGGCCGGCCCTTGCTCGATCTTCAGCCAGCCCTTGGCAGCCATATTGATCAGAGCCACCACGAAAGGTTTGTCGCTAACCCCCCGTTCCCACAGATACGCTGCCACGGCAGGGGAAATTCCCGGAGGCGGATCGTATTGCGCAACGCGAACCCCTCTGCGATGACGCCAGCGCAACATCAAACTAGCCAAAAAGAAGTAGGCAGCCACGACAACGAGGCCGTACCAAACCAATGCGCGCATCTGCTCTTCGGGATGGGAAGCTTCAATCACGGATTTTTATATTCTCCATCCGCCAACTTTCCCGGCCAAGTTACGCCGGTGCATTTGCGTAGCCGCCAAATCGCGCCCCATCACCCGGGCTGGCAACTGGCTGCTGGCAACTGGCAACTGCTTCTCTGATACTCTTTCCTTTTCCGCATGAGGCGACATCTCGTAAAGGTCATCGCTCCTCCAGCACTCTGCCTGCTGTTGGCCAGCTGCGCCCAGCTTGGCCCGCCGTTGCCGCCATCGCTCGAACTCCCCAAACCGCCCACCGATCTGCGCGCCAGCCGCAAAGGGAATCACGTCACCCTGAACTGGAGCGGGCCTACTCTCACCACCGACCGCCAGAGCGTGCGCTATATCGGTCCGACGCTCGTGTGCCGCAGCCCAGAGTCTGAAATCAGCGAATGCGGAAATCCCGCAGCCATGCTGCCGGCGCCCGCCACCGTGGCAAGGAAAGTCCCCAAACACCCTCAGCACAACTCGGGCGGCGCGCGCCCCGAGCCGGAGGTCTACATCGACACCCTGCCCGCAGCCATGTTGCGGCAGAATCCGGACGCCGAAGTCACCTACGCCGTCGAGGTGTTGAATCGCAACGCGCGAGGCGCGGGATTGTCGAACCGTGTGTGCACGTACCCGCGGTCGTGACCTTGCCTCCGCCCGCTGATCTGGCTCCTGAATTAACCGGCGATGGCGTCGTGCTTACCTGGACAAGCGCCAGCCCATGGCACAACTCCGGACTCGAATTCCGCTATCGAATCTATCGTCGCCAGGAAAATTCTAGTCAGAAAGGCCCCAGCCAGAAAGGTCCCGGCGACGGAAGCTCTGTCCAAGACGCAATTGCCGGCGAAGTGCCAGTTCCCACTTCACCGGCCGAACCAGGCCGGTTGCATTTCACCGACTCGGGACTCGAATGGGAGAAGACGTACCTTTACCGCGTCACTGCCGTGAGCATCATCAAGCATCCCGATAGCGAAGTACAGATCGAGGGAGACGACAGTCCACAGGTGCGCGTTGTTGCCCACGACGTATTTCCGCCCAACGTACCGGGCGGGTTGCAGGCAGCGTACTCTGGCGAAGGACAAAAGCCCTTTATCGATTTGATTTGGGCTCCGGTCACGAACACCGATCTTGCGGGCTACAACATTTATCGGTCGGAAGCAAACGGAACCGCGGTCAAGCTGAATGCCGAACTGGTGAAATCGCCGTCCTATCGCGATATTGCGGTTGCCTCTGGAAAAACCTATACCTACTCCGTCTCCGCCGTGGACGTGCGTGGAAACGAAAGCCAGCGTTCTGAAGAGACCAGCGAATCGGTGCCTTAAGCGCCGACTCCAAACCGGCGCTTGATATTTTTCGTCGATCTACCCTTGGTTTGTGTTTGAATAATCCCTGATGAAATACTGCCGATTCCTTCTTAGCGGTTCCGCCCACTACGGCCTGGTTGAATCTGTCGCAGGCAGCGACGAAATCACTCGCCTGCTTCTCCAGGCTCCGCAGCATAGCGATGGCGACGTCGAAGGCCTTCCCAGCCGCCGCATCGACCGCATTCCATTCGCGCAAGCAATTCTGCTGCCGCCGGTCGAACCTTCGAAAATTGTCTGCGTCGGACGCAACTATCGCGCGCACGCTGCCGAGCTCGGCAACGGCGTTCCGGACGAGCCGCTCTTATTTTTCAAGCCGCCTTCGTCGCTTCTGCCGCCAGGTGGAACGATTCTCCGCCCCAAAGTTTCCGAGCGCACTGACTACGAAGGTGAACTGGCAGTCGTGATGGCGCGGCGCTGCCACCAGCTCCCGGAGGGCGAAGACGTCCGCCCTTACATTCTTGGCTATACCTGCCTTAACGATTTCACCGCTCGAGATCTGCAGAAAAAAGAACCGCAGTGGGTGCGGGGAAAGGGCTTCGACACTTTTTGCCCCGTCGGACCCGTTGTCGCTGACGGCGTCAACATCGATCCCTGGGTCGGCGTGCAGGTCGAGACCCGCGTGAATGGCGAGGTGCGCCAATCGGGCAACACAAAAGATTTTATTTTCCCGCTCGATCTCGTCATCCGTTACATTTCGCAGATCATGACCTTGGAACCCGGCGACCTGATCGCTACCGGCACTCCCGAAGGCATTGCGCCGGTGCGGGCCGGAGATGTGATCGAGGTTTCGATAGAAAGCATTGGAGTGCTGCGTAATCCCGTGGCCGACGGAATGTAGCTGCAAGCTGTCGGTCAAACGGGTCTGCTGGACGTGGCGTCCCACCCACAGGTCGAAAGCGCGACATTTAAGCTGGGTCGCGCCACCTTCGTTCTATTTTGTTGATTGATGGCATCCTACGGAGTTACTTCGAACACAGTGCCGTATTCGCCATATCCGCCTGATCCACCATCGTTAGTCGTGCCGTAGAGGTTGCCGGCGCTGTCCAGAATCAGGGTGCCATACGGCCATTCCCCGTCCGCGATGTTGAAATACCAGAGAACCTTCTCTTCGTATTTGCCCTTTCCGACTGGAGGCACCAGTTCGAAAACAGCTCCAGCGTCGTCCGTGCCGCCGCCAAGCGTAGTGCCGTAGATATTCCCGGTCTGGTCGAGCACGACCCCAGCAAAAGGCGCGCCGGCATCCTTTTTGGGGCTCTTGAAGGAGTAGAGACGCTTCTCCGTCCATCCATTCTTTCCACTCGTCAGCTTATACACCGTGCCATAGTTGTGGGAGCCGCCGGCCGCTGTCGTACCATACAGGCTTCCGGCTTGGTCGAGCACGGGAGCGCTCGCGGGTGAGCTGCCATCTCTCGCATAACCAGGGAAGCTGTAGATCACATTCGCATTCCACCCACCTTGGCCGTTCGGTGAGACCTCGAATACTGTCGAATTTGTCACACCGAAGATGTTTCCGGAGCTATCCATCGTCAGCCCCGATCGGTCGTACGCACCGTCTACGCTGTAGATCACTTGCTCAGTCCAGTTCCCGCCGGACGGCCGCAGTTCGAAGACACCCGCGGAATTTGTGCCATAAAGATTGCCCGCCGAATCCATGATCAGACCGTTTCCCGGACCCGCGCCGTCTCCATTGTTGGCGAAGCTATACAGGACGGTTTCCGTCCACGTTCCTGCCAAGGGGCTCAGCTCGAATGCCACGCCGAACCCATATGCGCCGCCCGCGCTCGTCGTTCCATAAAGGTTGCCCTGGCTGTCGAATATCACGTTCGAGAAATATGGATCCGCCCCATCCGGGCAGCTGTTGCCACCCCCTGAGCAGAAGGCATGGATCACGGTTTCGTTGTAGCCTCCGCTGCCGTTCGGAGAAAGCTCAAATACCGTTCCATTTCCCTGGACGCCGAATCCAGTTGTCCCATAGAAGTTGCCAGCGCCGTCCGAAGTGAGACCGGAGAAAATATCGCCTCCATCGCTGCAGTTCGGTTGGGAACAAAAGTTGTAGAGCACCGTCTCAGTCTGGGCCTGCGCCGGGGTCACGGCGACGATCAGAAGTAGTGCGGAAAGTATGGTTAGGGGCAGAACTTTGCGAATCGCACCGGCTCCCCCGGGCGTCCATGTCGTTCCTGAATGCATCGTCGTCTACCTCAATTCGGTTGGTCTGTAGACCTTGTATCGTTCCGTGTTGTGCTGCCGGTTCTCGGGAGACAGTCTCGGATGAGGCGCGCCTGCTTCAAGAGTTAGTGAAACCTTGCGCCATTCTTCCCTTGAGCGGGAACGGTGTCAAGGAGTCATTTCTTATCCGCGGGATCGCGCCTAAGAGATGCCGAACCGGCAAGTTCGCGCTGGCAGGAGCCTCAGAAGACGAAGTCCCACTCCGCGGGACGTTCCCCTCTTTCACAGTCGCGATTATTGTCAGTTACTTACCAATCAAATCACCCAAGTCTTTGACGAATAAAGACTTTACGAGTAAGTCCTTATTCCTCAAAGACTTGGGAAAAATCAACCGCTAAGTCTCTGATTCCAAAAGACCGCACTAGGGGGGAGGAAAGCGAACGGCATCCGCTTCACTTTACGCCTTGTCTTTTAATTTCGCTGGCTTCGTAATCGTGTTTCGTTTTCGTGAAACCGAAGTACCACCCGGAAAATCATGCTTTCCGATCTATGCATCAAACCATCTATAATGTCCTAACGGTTCCTCGGGAAAGCACGATCAAAAACACAAAGATCAAAAAGAGCGAAGATTAAATTATGTCGACGAAGTTGAAGGTCACGGTCATTGTCAGTTCGCTGGCGATTCTGCTGTTCACGATTGTTGGCGGTTTCGTCAACGTGCGCGCTTCTTCGAACGATGGCGCGTATCGCCAGCTTTCGGTGTACAGCGAAGTCCTGTCGCGCATCCGCCTGGAATATGTGGAAGAGCCCAATATCGCAGGCGTGACCGATGGCGCGCTGCATGGCCTCTTGGAATCGCTCGATGCCAATTCCAGCTACTTGTCGGCAGAGGAATACAAGCACTATAAGACGATGAAGAACGGCGGCAAAGCTGATATTGGCGCCGATATTTCCAAGCGCTCGGGATACGCAACCGTGGTCGCGGTGATTCCGGGAGGACCCGCAGATAAGGCCGGGATTGAGAACTCCGATTACATCGAGTCTATCGAGGGCAAGAGCACGCACGAAATGTCGCTGGCGGAGATTCGCGCGCTGCTGTCGGGCGAAGTCGGATCCACGATTACCGTGGCTGTCGTGCGGCCGCGGCGCGCGGAGCCTCAGAAGATTGTGGTCACGCGCGATATCGTTGCCATTCCGCCGGTCAGCGAAAAAATGCTGGCCGACAACGTCGGCTACATCCAGGTAGACGCGTTCCCCGAAGGCAAGTCGCAGGAGATCGCCGGCAAAATAGCCGACCTGCAAAGGCAGGGAGCAAAGAAACTGGTGCTTGATCTGCGCAACTCCGCTGGAGGCGTGGAGTCTGAAGGCGTTGCCACCGCCAATCTTTTCCTGGATCACGGCACCATTACTTATCTGCAGGGGCAGAAGTATCCGCGCCAGGCATTCAACGCCGATCCCGTCAAGGACATCACCAAGCTTCCGGTCGCGGTGCTGGTGAATCGCGGCACGGCGGGACCCGCCGAGATTGTGGCCTCCGCGATTTTGGAAAATGCGCGCGGCGACGTAGTGGGAGACAAAACCTTCGGCGACGGCTCGGTGCAAAAACTGATTGAGATGCCGGATAACTCCGCTCTGATTCTCTCGGTCGCGAAGTATTACTCTCCGAGCGGAAAAGCGATTCAGGATGTCTCGGTGACCCCGAATGTGCTGGTCGCTGACTCCACGGAAGATGACCTCGGCGGCGGATTGCCGGACGAAGACGATCAGGTAGCTCCTGCAAAGCCAGGCGACAAGAAGGACGAGAAACCGAAGAACCTGCCCGACGACCAACTGAACAAGGCGCTGGAAGTGCTGAAGAACCGTGGCGCGAAGGGATAGCTAGAACAAGCCAAGATATTTCAAGGCGTCAAGATCCACCATCGCTCGCTTCGGCGGGCGATTTTTTTTGCTGAAGGCTTACAACTTTGGACCAACCTTTCAGCTACCATTGAAACGTTGAAACTTTAGAAGTCGAAAACTTGAACTTTGCTTAAGATAAAAATTGCCGGACGGACATTGGTGGGGCGCTTCCTGTTCGGATTGCTCGTCCTGTTCTCCGCCGCGGTGGGCGCGGCCGCGGGGCTGTTGCTTGTCTACTCAACCGACCTGCCACAGGTCGAGGAACTCGAGCGTTACCGTCCCAGTTCCGTCACCGAACTCTACGATGGAAAGGGCAGAGTCATTGGCACGTTTGCGCTGCAACGGCGCGTGATCGCCACGTACGACGACTATCCGGAAGTGCTCCGCACTGCGCTGGTCTCAATCGAAGACAAGGATTTCTACCGGCATTCGGGCATCAACATCTGGCGCATCGTCGGCGCGGCCTACCGCGATATCGAATCGGGCGGAAAGGTACAGGGAGCGTCGACGCTCACCATGCAACTCGCTCGCAATCTGTTTCTCTCTCCCGACCGCTCGTTTTATCGCAAGGTGCAGGAGGCTCTGCTCGCCATCCAGATTGAACGCCGGTTTACCAAGCCGCAAATCTTCACCCTCTATGCCAACCAGATATTTCTGGGCCACGGCGCATACGGCTATGAGGCCGCGTCGGAATACTATTTCAGCAAACCGGCGAAGAAACTGAATCTGGACGAAGCCGCGCTGCTTGCGGGACTTCCCAAGGCGCCGCAGTATTATTCACCGATCAACCATCCCGACCGCGCCATCAGACGGCGCAACCTGGTGCTGAATGCCATGCTCGAGGATGGCAAGATTACCGCGGCCCAGGCTGCGGATGCCAAGAGCAGGCCGATCGTGCTCGATTTGCAGAAGGATCCGAATTCGCTGGCGCCGCATTATGTGGAAGAAATACGGCGTTACCTTGAAGCGAAGTATGGCAGCGACCAGGTGCACGAAGGCGGGCTCCGTGTTTACACCTCGCTCGACATGGATCTGCAGAAATCTGCGCGCCAGGCGCTGCTTGATGGGCTCGCTGCTTACGAACGGAGGCATGGTTGGCACGGCCCACTTCTCAACGTAATAGCCGAGGGGCAGAAGCTCGACAAGTATGTGGATCCGGATTGGGATGAAGAACCGGAAGTGAACGGATACATGCACGCGCTGGTCACACAGGTCTCGCCGGGAAGTGCGGAAATCCGCTTCGGCCAGCGTACGGCAACGCTCGCGCCGGCCGATGCGGCATGGATCAAGACGAAACTCAAGTTTCCGGACATTTTCCACATTGGCGACGTTGTCTACATCAAAGTGCTCTCGCTGGATGCGGGAGGAAAGTCGCGGGTAAGCCTGGAGCAGGATTCAGGAGCCGAAGGAGCGCTGGTCGCCATCGATAACGCAACCGGAGAAATCAAGGCCATGGTCGGCGGACGCGATTTCAATCTCTCGAAGTTCAACCGCGCCACGCAGGCCCTGCGGCAAGTGGGGTCGTCTTTCAAACCGTACGTCTACACCGCTGTCATCGACCAGGGTGGAAGCCCGGATGACACGATTCTGGACGCGCCAGTAACCTTTCAAACCGCCTCTGGGCCTTATTCGCCGCACAACTACGACGCCAAATTTGAAGGCACGATTACGCTGCGGCGGGCGCTCGCGCAATCGAGAAACATTCCCGCGCTCAAACTGGCGGACCGCATCGGTATTAAGACAGTCATCGACTACGCGCATCGCTTCGGCATTACAGCGAACATTCCTGCGTATCTTCCTGTAGCGCTCGGGTCGGCGGAAATCACGCCGCTCGAGCAGACCTCCGCCTTCAGCGTGTTTCCGAACGACGGAGTACGTGTTGCCCCGCGCTACATCACCAAGGTGACTGACTACGAAGGGCGCATTCTGGAGGAAGATTTCTCCGACATTAAAGACGTGGTCAGTTCACGCACCGCTCGCGTCATGACCTCGATGCTGCGGGAGGTGGTGCTGCATGGTACCGCGGCAGCCGCCGCCAAAATGCCGTATCCGCTGGCCGGGAAGACGGGGACGACGAATGATTTCACTGACGCCTGGTTCGTGGGGTTTTCTCCGTCGCTCACCTGCGGTGTATGGATTGGGTACGACGAAAAAAAATCGCTCGGCGACAAAGAGACCGGAGCGCGAGCCGCTCTGCCGATCTGGATGCAATTCATGAATGTTGCGCTGGCCGGGAAAGATCCGGGTGAATTCCAGCCCGCGCCGGGGCAGGGGAACTCAGCCGTAGCGCGGAAAGTGGATACTCCCGATGTTGCGCCCGGCGACGGCGAATTGCACTGAATGCAGCTCTCAGCCATCAGCTCTCAGTGAAACCCTTTCCCATCAGGCGGACGATGCGGACGATGCGATAGAGAGGAAACAGCGTTTCGGGCAATTGCACGGCGGCGATATCTCCTGCGCTTGGCGTCCAACCCAGTCGCCACAGGTATCGCCAGCGATCGACCGCTCGCTCGCGTAGTTTCAGGATGAGACGGAAGTATTCTGTAGATTCGAAATCATAGCCCGCACCGCGCGCAAGACGGCCGGCAAATTCAGTGCCTAGAACAGCCGACTGAGAATCCTCCGCCAGAAATTCTTCCGCGGCGGTGGGAAGCTCCGCGCGAAGCACGTTCTTTACCAGCCAGAAACTCACGGTGAGAACACGAGTGATTCCCAGCGCCCGCGCCCGGGAAAACACAAGAGTGAAGTCGATCGTCTGGGTGGGAGATTGAGATCGCAGCGTCTCCGCAATGTCTGCCAGCCAGATCAGCCGCGTCCAGAGATGCTTGGCCGCGTGGAGGCAGAGCACCAACAGCGAATCTTCCGGAGAGAGGCAGAGCACATCGCACCCGCCCACGGCGGTGCGACCGGCTCGCGCCAGCAAATCCTCCACGGGCAGATCGACCGCGTAAAACTGCGGCAGGAGCGCCCACTGCAATTCGACAAGGTTTGCGCCAGCGGCGCTATCAAATGAACGTTCGTAGCCTTTGCGCAGCCAGAATCGCTCGACGGCCGGCGTGATGTCCGCAGAGGGGCGATATCCAATTTCGGCAAGCGCCCGTTTCGCTGGCTCGAAGTCAGGGGGAGAGATCAGGAAGTCAAGATCGGAAAAACTTCGAAGGGCCAGATTGCCGTACAGCGAGTGCGCCAGTGCCGGCCCTTTGTAGGGGATTGCCCGCAACTGCTGCCGTTCAAAATGCTTCATGATGCGCGCCAGTTCGGCCGTGAACCACAAGCTCCGCCGCAGGTTCATTTCGTACGCAGACCGCAGCGAGCGCTCGACTTCCGGTGGAAGCGCGCGATTTTCCGTGGAACCATTTTCCCTAGAGCCAGGTTCGAGCAAGTGATAGGCGACCAGCTGAAGAACTCCATGGTGCTCCGCCATGTGAATAAATTTATTCCAGTCGAGGGCGGCTCGATTCCAAGTCGCGATGCGCGCACGTCGCTCCGGCGTCAGGTCCGCACCGGCTAAGGCGCAGAGAAACCCTAATTGGTCTTCGCTTTCTCTCTCCCTCTGCGGCGCAGTGCCAGAGGCGGGAGACGAAGGCAAGAGTTCAGGCGGCGTCATTGCATCGGATCTGGGGGCCATAGCCGCATTGGTTCAACCTGAATTTTAGCCCGAGCGTTTGAAAGCGGACCGGCGACGCCTGATGCCGAAGCGTCCTCGAACCGCTCTCCATCATCTAATTTGCTGATGGCTCAGTTTAAAACCTTCAACGCGCGGGTGCTTCGCTCTCTCCCGCTTTCCGAGTTTACCAAGCACCTCGAACTCGAGGTGAACGGAGTAGATCACTTCGGCTTTGTTCCCGGACAATGGCTTTCGGTGAAGGCCACGACTCCGGAGGGCGAGGAGATGATTCGGCCCTATTCGATTGCGTCGCCGCCGTCCGAGAACGGACATGTCGCGTTCTGCCTGAATCGCGTGCACGAAGGATTCATGTCGAACCATCTCTGCAATCTGGATGCCGGCGCCGAGATTACATTTCAGGGACCGTTCGGCAATTTCGTTTTGCATCCGTCTGTGAGCGACTCCGTGTTCATTGCCACCGGAACCGGGATCGCGCCGTTCCGCTCCATGCTGCACTGGCTGCTGGCCGAGAGCAATCGTCATCAGGGGCGCCAATTCTGGCTGCTCTTAGGGGCGCGCCGCGAGCAGGATATTTACTATCGAGAGGAATTTGAACGTCTTGCCGCCGACCACTCCAACTTCCATTTTCTGCCTACATTGAGCCGCGGTGCCGCACAATGGACGGGGTTGCGTGGATATGTACAGGAACATGTGGGTAAAATCGTCGGGACGCGTACCGACATGCACGCTTATATCTGCGGCCTCGCCAAGATGGTCAAGGCGAATCGGGAGTTGTTAAAGGGTTTGGGCTGGGATCGAACTGCGATCCGTTACGAAAGATACGACTGAGCGGACGACACCTTAGAATGGTGGCCGTTGCGAGTCCTCGAGGGGAATGATGTACGGCGCTGCTGAAAAACGTTACGAATCGATGCAATATCGCCGGTCGGGGCAAAGCGGCATCAAACTTCCGGCTGTGTCGCTCGGGCTGTGGCACAACTTCGGCGGCATCGATAACTTCGAAAATTCACGCGCGATGCTGCGCCGCGCCTTCGATCTCGGCATCACGCATTTTGATCTCGCGAATAATTACGGCCCTCCCTATGGATCGGCGGAAGAAACTTTCGGTCAGATCCTGAAAAAAGACTTTCTTCCGTACCGCGACGAACTGATCATCTCCACCAAGGCGGGCTGGGATATGTGGCCTGGTCCCTATGGAGACCGGGGTTCGCGCAAGTACATGCTGGCGAGCTTGGATCAGAGCCTGAAACGCATGGGACTCGCCTATGTTGATATTTTCTATCATCATCGGCCCGATCCCGAGACACCGATGGAAGAGTCGATGGGCGCGCTCGATACAGCCGTACGCTCGGGGCGGGCACTTTACGTGGGCATTTCAGCCTACAACGCAAAACAGACGTCCGAAGCGATCAGGATTTTGCACGACTTGGGAACGCCCTGTCTGATTCATCAACCGAAATATTCGATGCTGGTACGCGATCCGGAACAGGGGTTGCTTGACGTCCTGGAAAAAGAAGGCGTGGGAGCGATTGTCTTTAGCCCACTGGCGCAGGGAGTGCTGTCGGATCGCTATCTGAACGGGATTCCGAGCGACTCGCGCGCCGCGCGCGACTTCTTTCTGAAGAAAAAGGATCTGGGCGAGGAGAAGCTTGCCAAAGTTCGTGCGCTAAATGAAATCGCCGTGCAGCGCGGGCAGACGCTGGCGGAGATGGCGGTGGCATGGGTACTGCGCGATCCACGCATCACCAGCGCGCTGGTGGGCACGAGCAAAGTGTCGCAGGTGGACGACAATGTGGCGGCGCTGAAGAACCTGAAATTCTCGGCGGAGGAACTGCGCAAGATTGACGGAATTCTTGGCGGGCAGCCGGCCGCGTGATGAAGACACCTACGAACGATGTGGTTCGATGCAGTTGGCCTAGCAATGATCTCTCGATTCTTTATCACGACCGCGAGTGGGGTGTGCCGCAACATGACGACCGAGTGCTGTTCGAATTCCTGATTCTTGAGGGAGCGCAGGCGGGACTGAGCTGGGACACAATTCTGCGGAAGCGCGAAAACTATCGCACGGCTTTCGACGGGTTCGACGCGAAGAAAATCGCTCGCTACGACGGACGGAGGGCGGCGCGGCTGCTGCGCGATGAGGGGATTATCCGCAACCGGCTGAAGATTGCTTCGGCGATACGGAATGCCCGAGCATTTCTAACGGTGCAAAAGGAGTTTGGGGCGTTCGACAGCTACATCTGGCAGTTTGTCGGGGGAAAACCGCTGGTGAACGCCTGGCGGCTAGGGCAGAAGATTCCGGCGCGTACCGAGGAATCGGACGCGATGAGCAAGGATTTGAAGAAGCGCGGCTTCAATTTTGTTGGCTCGACCATCTGCTACGCCTTCATGCAGGCTACCGGGATGGTCAACGACCACGCGGTGGAGTGCTTTTGTTATCGGCAACCGACGCGGTGATGAGCTTGCGATGACGGTCGTTGCGATGAGGCGGGCCCAGCCGATTCGCGGGTATTGTCCTTAAGGGACAGGACTTGCGAGCACAGGTCGTTGACAAGGGCAGCGCGGCCGGGGTATTCTAATATCTCTTTGGAAGTCCTGCGGCTGCCCGCCTGGAACACCTAGCGCGCGTTCTGCGTGGATGGAATATTGATCAGGGCACTCAGCGGTCTTCATAGCGTTCTTTAATTTCTGGGAGATTTCCGATGTCAACTTATTTCCCTAAAGAGGGAGATATTGCGCGTAAGTGGTTTGTGGTGGATGCAAGCGGGCTGGCGCTCGGGCGCCTTGCCTCGCGCGTCGCTCGCATTTTGATGGGTAAAGAGAACCCGAAGTATACGCCGTTTATCGACACCGGCGATCACGTCGTCATCATCAATGCCGAGAAGATCAAGATCACCGGCATGAAGGCGGATCAGAAGGTTTATCACCGCTATACGGGTTATCCCGGCGGATTGCGCTCGGAAGAAATGAAGAAGCGCTTGGTCCGCAAGCCAGAGCTGATTATTGAAGATGCCGTGTCGCGCATGCTTCCCAAGAATAAACTGGGCAAGCAGATGTTTACCAAGCTGAAGGTTTACCGTGGCGACAAGCACCCGCACGAGGCGCAGAAGCCGGAAGCAAAGGTGTTTGCGTAGGATCGCTGCGAGCCTCGGGCTGCGAGCGAGCAAGACGGATTTTAGATTTCTGGAAAGGTTGAGAGGCTAAGAGTTTCATTTCTTCGTGCACTGGGTGCTCGAAGCTCGAAGCTCGCGGCTCGAAGCTAAAAATGGCAGAAATAGTTCAATACTACGGAACGGGACGGCGCAAGGCCGCAATCGCGCGGGTTTTTCTTCGTCCTGGCAGCGGCGAATTCAAGGTGAATGGCAAAGGGTTCGAAGAATACTTTGTGACGCCTTCGCAGCGAATCAGCGCGAAGTCGCCGCTGGTCTCGACCGATACTGCAGCCAACTTCAACGTGCTGGCGAACGTGTGCGGCGGCGGAGTCGCCGGGCAAGCCGATGCGGTGCGCCTGGGCATCACGCGCGCCCTCATGGAGTTCAACGCGGAACTGCGCGCGAAGCTCAAGTCCGAAGGCATGGTAACGCGTGACCCGCGCGCCAAAGAGCGCAAGAAGTACGGACAGAAGGGTGCACGTAAGCGCTTCCAGTTCTCGAAGAGATAATCGATGGCCGTTTGTCGATGGTCCTTTGCGAACGACTAGCGACCAACGACGAACGATTGGTTTAGGAGTTCAATTCATCCCCCCACCTCCAACTGAGATGGGGTGAACGGGAATGGCAATCCGGGGCCCATTAGTGTCCGGATGCAGACCAACTGAGGAGGTTGATTGGCGAATATCACGATGAAAGAGTTGCTCGAAGCTGGCGTTCACTTCGGGCACCAGACGAAGCGGTGGAACCCGAAGATGAAGGAGTACATCTTCGGCGAGCGCAATGGTATTTACATAATCGATCTGCAGAAGACGCTAAAGATGTTCAAGGAAGCGTCGAAATTCGTGCAGGATCTGGCCGCCGAAGGCAGAATCATCCTCTTCGTGGGTACCAAGCGCCAGGCACAAGACGCGATTGCCGAAGAGGCGCAGCGCTGCTCGATGTACTACGTGAACCAGCGCTGGCTGGGTGGCCTGCTGACGAATTGGGTCACGGTACAGAAATCGGTGAAGCGGCTCAAGGAACTCGACGAAATGGCCACGGACGGCCGTTACGATCTGCTTCCGAAGAAGGAAGTCATCAAACTCGAGCGCGAGCGCAAGCACTTGCAGGCGAATCTCGCCGGCATCAAGAATATGACGCGGCTGCCGGATGCGATCTTCGTGATCGATTCGAACAAAGAGCAGATCGCGGTGCGCGAATCGCGCAAGCTGGGCATACCCGTGGTCGCTGTGGTCGATACGAACTGCGATCCGAGCGAAGTCGATTACGTGATACCCGGCAACGACGACGCACTGCGCGCGATCCGGTTGTTCACGTCGAAGATCTCGGAGTCGATTGCCGAGGGCGTACATGCCCGGGACGACAAGCAGATGGCGGATATCCAGGCAGTGGCCGCGCCCGAAGCGGCGGTCGAAGAGCCGGGCGCCGTGGACCTGCTAGCTGAAGCTGTGGCCGAAGGTGAACCAGTGGCTGCGGCTGCGGGAACCGACGGCACGACCCCTGAAGGCGAAGAGATCCGCATGGAAGACGTGTTGGGCAAGGGCACGCGCAAGCGTCCCTCGGCCGCCACGGAAGATGTCGACGAACTGCAGGCGGAGACGCGCCGGTTCTAGCAAAACGCAGGTTTCAAGGGTTCAAGGTTGCGGAGTTTTCAAGGGAGCAACCTTGATTCGACCTCAGTGTGGCCCTCCGACTGACCCGCCTTGAAACTCTGCAATCTTGAAACTTTGCAACCTGATTTCCGAGGTACTAATTCCAATGAGCACTACTATGGCTAACATTTCTGCAGCGCAGGTAAAAGAGCTCCGCGAAAAGACCGGAGCGCCGATGATGGATTGCAAACAGGCCTTGACCGAGGCCAAGGGCGACATGGAGCAGGCGGTCGTCGTGTTGCGCAAGAAAGGCGTTTCGGTCGCAGCCAAGAAGGCGACGCGCGTGACCAGCGAAGGTTCTGTCGGATACTACATTCACGCTGGCGGCAAGATTGGTGTATTGGTCGAGGTCAACTGCGAAAGCGATTTCGTGGCGCGCACCGAAGATTTCAAAGAACTGGTGCATGACATCGCCATGCACATTGCCGCCAGCGATCCGAAGTTTGTCCGGAAAGAGGACGTGACACCTGAAGCTTTCGAACGCGAGAAGGATATTTATCGCGCCCAGGCCGCCGCCAGCGGCAAGCCCGCGCCCATCATCGAAAAGATGGTGGCCGGCAAGATGGAAAAGTTCTACGAAGAGGTGTGCCTGCTGGAACAGCCCTTCATCAAGGACCAGACTATCAGCATCTCGCAATTGATCGCTGCGAAGGTTGGCAAACTGGGCGAGAACATCGCCGTGCGCCGCTTTGCCCGCTTCAAGGTGGGCGATGTGGGAGCTACCGTGGCCTTCACCAGCAGCAAACCGGACGAGGGTGGCGAAGAGCCTGCTTCGGCTGGCAAGTAGCAGCCAAAATAATTGAGGGGCGCTGCGGCGCCCCTTTCGTTTATGCTCTCCACATAGCTAGTCATCTTGTGCGAAGTGAAGGACCCCGCTCTCCATGCCTGCACCGGTCTTCAAACGGATCCTGCTCAAAATTTCCGGCGAGGCCCTCGCGGCCACGCAAGGCTTCGGCGTCGATACCACGCGAATTCATGAGGTAGCGGCTGAACTTGCCGATGTGCACCAACTCGGAATCCAAATGGCGATCGTGGTAGGCGGCGGCAATTTCTTTCGCGGGGTCGCCGACCAAGCGAGGAACATGGACCGGGTTTCCGCCGATCACATGGGCATGCTGGCCACAGTCATCAACTCGCTGGCCTTGCAGGACGCGCTCGAAAAGCAGCACGTATTCACCCGCGTGCAGACGGCGATCGAGATGAACCAGGTGGCGGAGCCGTTTATCCGGCGCCGCGCCATCCGGCATCTGGAAAAAGGACGCGTCGTCATCTTTGCCGGCGGCACCGGCAACCCGTATTTCTCGACCGACACAGCTGCCTCGCTCCGCGCCATGGAAATCAAAGCCGATGCCATTCTCAAAGCCACGAAAGTGGACGGCATCTACGACGCCGACCCCATGAAAGTGCCAGACGCCAAGAAGTTTTCGCAACTGACCTACATGGACGTGCTGAAGCAGGGTCTGAAGGTAATGGATTCGACGGCCATCTCTTTGTGCAAAGATAATAACCTTCCCATCATCGTGTTCAACCTGAACCAGCGCGGCAATATCCGGAGAGTTGTTTTGGGAGAGAAGATCGGGTCGCTGGTAAGCGCCTGATAGCTGTTGGCAATTAGCTTTTGGCCTTTAGCTAAAAGCTAACAGCCAAAAGCGTTTATAATTCACGGTTCTATATCGCCATGTTTGGGAGCTGAGAGCTATGGCTCATCCTGCCCTGAAAGAAGTCTTTGCTGCACTCAAGACGCGGATGGATAAAGCGGTGGAAGACTTCCGCCGCGAAATGGCCGCTACGCGCACCGGGCGCGCGAATGTTCATATGCTCGACACGGTTTCGGTCGACTATTACGGGTCGCAGATGCCGCTCAACCAAGTCGCGCAGATTCATGCGCCGGAGCCGCAGATGATTACGGTCCAGCCGTTTGATACCTCGCAACTCGGCGCGATCGAAAAGGCCATCCGCAGCGCGGACCTTGGCCTGAACCCGATGAACGACGGCAAACTGATCCGTGTGCCCGTGCCCGCGCTCACCGAAGATCGTCGCAAGGATATGGTCAAGCACTTGCACCGCATTCTCGAAGAACATCGCACCGCGATACGCAACGTCCGCCGCGACGGCAACGATGCCATCAAGAAGACGCTAAAAGACAAAAAAATTGCCGAGGACGACGAGAAGCGCGCTCTCGACGAAATTCAGAAGCTCACGGACGACGAAATCAAGAAGATGGAAGAGATGAGCAAGGGCAAGGAAAAAGAAGTTCTGGAATTCAAATAGAACCGGACCGTGGTCATCGGTACGCGCAGCCAAGAACGCCGCTTAGCATTACGAGAGGCCCATCCTCAACGGGAAAAATGTAAGCCCGGCCCCATGACTCCGATGAAAACGCCGGAGATGACGATCGCAAGGACGATCCAGAAAAAACTGAGCTCCAACGAGCGAGTGACGCTCGTATGACTGCGAGTATCGGCTGCGACGATTCCGGGAAGAAATAGAAGGCCGCAATTCAAGCCGAAAGAAGCGCCGACTCCCGACATGAGGATGAGGCTCGGGCTAATTGGATTGAAGACGGAAGCGATAGTCATCACCGCGCCACCCGCAAGATAAGCTGGCAAAACCAGACGCTGCAAATCGATCACGGCGACTTCGCCGCGGTTCACCATATCGCCCATGGAACTTGCCGTCCACCGAATGGCCAAAAAATAGAGAGGCGCTCCCACCACCCCAAGAAGGCACCGCCACAACCATGGCGGAGAAAGTCCGGCAATCACGTTGGCCCAATCGCCATTGTTCAATGCTGCCGAAACAACGAGATATCCCGAGTTCAACAAGTTGTACGCGCCGAAGATCCAGAGAAAGTATGTCCAAGTGGTGAAAGTCCGCCTACGGCGCAGCGAGAGAAGCGAGAGCGCACCGACGAGGCAATTCGCCGAAGTCCCAGCCGCGGCAACCAGACGGCTGGCAGTCGCGTTTTGGATGGCAACGGTGGAAATGGATAAGATTTGATCGCCAGTGAGCCATGAGACAATCCCGTGGCCGAGCGCTTCATGGACCATGTCTGCGGCCACGCATGCGATGGCCCCCGCGGACGCGAGTGTCAGGACGTTTGGACGGGAAGGTTCCGCGGAATTTGCTGGCACGTCCACGACAGTAGCATCAGATGCGAAGCACTTGGAAGCCCTTCCTGAAGGCACTCTATTTTCGGACCCTACAAAGAGCCCGGATCAAGCATTGAGTTGGCTGGTAAGGGTACGATTCTGCCCCAACGCATTTGACCTATAATCCGGGGATGAAGCGCGTCGTCCACGCCGCCTGCCCGCACGATTGCCCGGATGCCTGCGGCGTCCTCATCACTATCGAAGACGGCCGCGCCACGAAGATTCAGGGCGATCCCCAACACCCGGTGACCCGCGGATTTCTTTGCGCCAAAGTGGCGAAGTATCTGGACCGCGTCTACTCGCCGGAGCGGGTACTGTATCCGATGCGACGGGTAAGGCCGAAAGGGTCGGCTTCCCTGCGGGAGGGACGGGCGACGCCCGTCGCTCCACCAAATGCGTTTGAGCGCATTTCCTGGGATGAGGCGCTTGACGAAATTGCGCACCGCTTGCGCCATACGGCCGCTGAGTATGGCAGCGAATCCATCCTGCCTTACTCTTACGGAGGCACCCTTGGCGCTCTCAACGGCGCTTCCATGGATCGCCGCTTCTTCCATCGCCTGGGCGCTTCGCAACTGGAGCGCAGCATCTGCTCGAGCGCAGGCGAGGCAGGCTTGAAATCGGTGATTGGCGCACAATTCGGTACCGAACCAGAACAGTTTGCGCAATCGCGCTACATCATTGCCTGGGGCTCGAATATTCACGGCAACAATGTGCATCTGTGGCCGTTTATCGAGGAAGCTCGCCGCAAAGGCGCGAAGTTGGTGGTGATCGATCCCTACCGCACGCGGACGGCGAAGTGCGCCGACTGGTACCTGCCGATCAATCCCGGCACGGATGCCGCGCTTGCTCTCAGCTTGATGCACGTCATCATTCACGAAGATCTTTGCGACGCCGACTACGTTTCTCGCTACACCGTGGGATTCGAAGACCTGAAGGCTCGCGCCGAACAATATCCGCCGGAGAAGGTTGCCTGCTGGACCGGGATATCCGCCAGCGATATCCGCAAACTGGCGCGCGAATATGCCACGGAGCGGCCGTCGGTGATTCGCGTCAACTATGGCATCCAGCGGTCCGAGGGCGGCGGCATGGCGATGCGGGCGGTCACTATGCTGCCGTGTTTGATCGGATCGTGGAGAGAAGTCGGTGGCGGACTCCAGATGTCTCTCAGCGGCGCTTTCGGCTTGAATCGCGGCGCGCTCGAAATGCCCGAGTTGATGCAGAAAAGCCTGGGGCGCCCCGCTCGCATCATCAACATGGTGCAACTCGGCAGCGTGCTGAACTCGACGACGATGACGCCACCGATCCGAGCGCTGTTTGTGTACAACTCAAATCCGGCGGCGGTTTGCCCCGACCACAACGAAGTCGTCCGCGGACTCATGCGCCCCGGCCTTTTCACCGTGGTCCACGAGCAGTTCTTCACCGATACGACCGACTACGCCGATATCGTGCTACCCGCGACCACTTTTTTCGAACACAAAGACCTGCAGACCTCTTACGGGCACTTCTACCTCCAGGTATCTGATCAGGCGATGGAGCCGGTGGGCGAATGCCGGTCCAATGTCGATTTGTTCCGCGCGCTTGCCGAGCGCATGGGATTTGAAGACGAATGCTTTTGCGAAACGGTGGATTCCATGATCGACCGCGCGCTCGAGTCGCCCAACTCCTGGCTAAAAGGAATTTCGCGGGAGCGGTTAGAACGCGAGCACAGCATTCGGCTGAACTTCGAAAGCGACGAAGCTTCTCGCCGAGCTTCGCTGGGCGGGACGGACGAGGGCGTCCGTCCCCACGCGGGCCGTGCCTCGGTCGAACCTTTTCTTCCCTTCGCGCATGGCAAGTTCCCGACGCCTAGCGGCAAAGCTGAGTTCTTCAGCGAAACTCTGAAGGCTCAGGGGCTTGACCCGGTCGTCGCCTTCACTCCGCCCGACGAATCGCGCCACGGATTGGGATCGAAAGCCGCGGGCTTCCCGCTCGAACTTCTCGCCCGGAAACCGGACAATCATCTCAACTCGTCGTTCGCCAACGTCCCATCTGTGCGCAAGATGGAACCGGGGATCGGGGACCTTGAGATGCATCCGCATGATGCTAAAGCCCGCGGCGTGCGCGATGGTGACCGGGTTCGCGCCTTCAACACGCGCGGCGAAATTGTGCTGCGCGCTCGAGTTGACGGTTCAGTGCCCTCAGGGGTGGTGGCAGCGCGGCTTGATTGGGCACGATTCAGCCCCGGCCGCGGCAATATCAATGTGCTCACCTCAGAAAAACTTTCCGACATGGGCAACGCGGCGACGTTCTATTCCGTCTGTGTTGAGGTAGAACTTTTTCGGGCGTGACTTTCAGGAGGATTCAAGGCGGCAAAGCGCTTTTAGCTCTTAGCCTTTAGCTAAGAGCCAACAGCCAAGAGCTAAGAGCGCTGCTCTCCGCCTTGGACGGTTCTCACTCTCTACCGTATAATTACCGTTTTCCTAAATCTTGTTTTTCGAGGGAGTTGCAATTCATCGCCGTCAACAGGCAATCCCTGTGTGGGCTCCGCGACTCGGCCACCACAAGGGCCCGCAGAGCGCGCCAACTTGGTCTCCATCTTCTTTTTCCACAAGAACTTGGAGGCGGAGTCTGGTCTGGAATCAGGTGCTCTGTTGGCTTACGCTGCTGGTACTCCTGGCTACGCCAGTTCTTGGCCAGTCGGATCTCGTCGTCGGGATCTCTGTACACGGGAATCGACGCATTCCGGCCGATACGGTAAGAGCCCGCATCTTCACCAAGGTTGGCGACGTCTATGACCCATCCGCCATCGAGCGTGACTTCAACGCCCTCTGGAATACCGGTTACTTCGAAGACATCCGCTTTGAGCGCGAGCAGAGCGCCAAGGGCTGGATCCTCCACATTTACCTCAAAGAGCGACCGACCATCCGCGAAATCAACTACACCGGCCTGAATGCAGTTTCCACCAGCGACGTGCTCGATCGGTTCAAGGAGCGCAAGGTCGGACTCGCGGTGGAGAACCAGTACGATCCCACGAAGATCAAGAGGGCCGAAGTCGTTCTGAAGGAGTTGCTCGCCGAGCACGGCCGGCAGTTCGCCACCATCCGCACAGAAATCCGGCCCATTCCGCCTGCTGCCGTCGGCGTCACGTTCGTCATTAAAGAGGGGCCCAAGGTCAAAGTTGGACGCATTCGCTTCCGAGGCAACAAACACATCAATGACCGCACTCTGCGTGCGGCCATGAAGAACCTCAAGCCCATCGGCATCCCGCACTCCATCTTTTTGGAAAATATCTTCTCCAAAACCTACGACGCCACCAAACTCGAGGAAGATACCGAGCGCGTCCGCGCGGAGTACCAGAACCGCGGCTATTTCAAGGTGCTGGTCGACGACCCTAAGACCGAAATCCACGACACCGGCCACGAGGGCTTCCATATCCCGTGGATCCAGAGCGGCCAGGGGAAGTCGGTGGATATCACTATGCCCATCGAGGAGGGCGACCGCTATCGTCTCGGCAGCATTACTTTTAAGAACAATAAGGCCATTTCGAACGTAAACGCGCTGCGCGGGCTGTTTCCGATGAAGGACGGTGAGATTTTCAGCCGCGAAAAAGTCGCGAAGGGTCTCGAGAATCTGCGCAAGGCCTATGGCGAGGCCGGGTACATCAACTTCACATCCGTCCCCGACACCAAGTTCGACGACGAAAAGAAGATCGTGAACCTGATCATTGACGTGGACGAAGGCAAGCAGTTCTACGTCCGGCGCATCGAGTTCCAGGGCAACACCACCACGCGCGACAAGGTCATCCGCCGAGAAATTGCGCTCGAAGAAGGTCAGATCTACAACTCGCGTTTCTGGGAACTGAGTTTGCTACGCCTGAACCAACTTGGCTATTTCGACCAACTGAAGCCCGACGATCCGAATACTACCGAACGCCACCTCGACGAAAAGAACGGCACGGTCGATCTCACCCTGAAGGTCCATGAAAAGGGCAAGAACAGCATCGGACTGCAAGGCGGCGTCAGCGGTCTGGCCGGCGCCTTTGTCGGCCTCAATTACAGCACGAACAACTTTCTTGGACTGGGCGAGACGCTTTCCGTGCAGGCCAGCCTCGGCAGCCGCCAGCGCGATCTGGTCTTCGGATTCACCGAACCTTACTTGTTTGACCGGCCCATCCAGGCGGGCTTCAACGTCTATACCCGGAAGACCAACTATGACCAGGCTCGGCAGTATGCAATCTTGAGCGGTCAGAATCTGAACCTGCCCTCGGCCTATTTGCAGAATCTGCAGAACTACTCGCAATCGAGCACTGGCGCGACGGTGAACGTAAGCTATCCGTTGCACCGTTCGTTCAAGCGCTTTGGCATCAGCTATTCCTTTGACCGCTCGTCACTGGTCGCCGTAAGCAACGCTTCCAAGTTGCTGTTCGACAATCTCAACTTCCGAGGCATTAGCGGCCCGAACGCGCTCAGCGGCATCATCACCAGCAAGATCACCCCCAGTTTCAGCATGAGCACTCTGGATTCGGCTTACACGCCCCATCATGGCAAGAGCCTGTTCATCGGCACGGAGTTCGCCGGCCTCGGCGGCACGGTTCACACCATCCGGCCGGTGATCCAGTTCAAACAGTTTTTCCCGATGCAAAAGCGCCGCAACGCACTCGGCTACAACGTGCAAGGTTCGTTCATCACGGGGTACGGCGGAATCGTGGCCCCTCCATTTGAGCGGGCCTACCTGGGCGGGGAAAACGATCTCCGCGGTTTCGACATTCGCACCGTTTCTCCAATCGCCTACCTGCCGAGCGCGCAGACTGTGTCCCTGAGAAACCCCGACGGCAGCTACGTCCCCGCCAACCCCCGGTTTCCAGTCGTAACCGGCGCTAACGGAGTATGTACCGCGAACTGCTGGAATATCCCGGTCCCATACCAGCAACTCGTTACTCCCGGCGGTGACCTCAGTATTCATGGCAACGTGGAATACCGCATCACCATTGCCGGCCCCGTAGCGATCGCACCCTTTGTAGACTTGGGCACCGATCCGATTCTTCGTACCTCACAGTTGCAGATTAATCCCGTGCAGTATCAGACTCTCCTAAGCACCCTGTTCGGCTGTCCGACACTGACCCCGGCTTACGGATGCGCCGGCGGCGTAAACCTTTCCCCCAGCGTCCTGCCACAAGATCTCAGGCCCGTTCCCGGGACCAACTGGGTAGCGCGTATGTCCACCGGACTGGAATTGCAGACGATGCTTCCGGTCGTCAATGCGCCCTTCCGTATTTACTACGCCTATAACGCGCTGCGCCTCGATGGCACCGCGGCACCGCCCGTGCCCATCACGCGCGACATGTTCCCGGTCGGCGCGGCTGGCCTTTATACCTACAGAACCACGCTTTCGACTCTGGGCTCGACCTACACTCTCCTGGAACCGAGAAAAACCTTCCGCTTCACGGTTGCCACGACGTTCTAAAAAACAGCTCTCAGCCGTCAGTTCTCAGCTCTCAGTAAAATCAAAAGCCTCTACCGGCGAGCACGCGGAGAGCTCTTAGACAAAACGATCTCTCCGCGGCCTCCGCGTCTTTGCGGTTCAAGGTGTTGTTGAGAGCTGAGAATTACTCGATCTGGACCAATCCGCTAGCGGCCCCGGCTGGCGCCGGCTGTTGTGGAGCACGCCATGCATCCAGCACCGACACCTGGTGCACGCACGAGACCGTGCAATGCGGAGCACAGGGCTTCTCCGTGTGGTACTCGCGGCGCACATCGGCAATCGTATACTTTTCCAACGGAATGCCCGGATACCCGCGCTGCTGCGAGCAGTAATGCACTAACCCGTCCTCGCAGATGTAAAGATAGCGACCGCCGGCGCGGCAGCGCCACTGATTGGGACGGCCTAGGGCGATGTTGTCCTGAAACGCATTCACACGCGTGAAGCTGCGTTTCTCCAGGTTCTTCATCTCGTGGTACACGCGCCGTTCCTCATCATTCAAGGGCTGTACCTGTCCCGAGCCGTCGTGGATGATTCCAATTGTCGAGCTGAACCCCAACTCGAGCGCGCGCTTGCCGATGGTAAGAGCGTCCTGCGGATGGCTCACCCCGCTGCCCACCACGGAATTGATATTCACATGAAATTCCGCGTGCTCGGCCAGCAGTTCGAGCTTGCGGTCGAGCACCTTCAGGCTTTTCTTCGAAACCTCGTCAGGATTGACGTTATCAATCGAAATCTGCAGCCACTCCAGGCCCGCTTGGTTCAACCGCTTGATGCGGTCGGCGACCAGCAGATAGCCATTCGTAATCAGTCCCGAGACGATACGGCGCTTCCGCATGTGGTGAATGATGTCGTCCAGTTGCGGATGCAGCAGCGGTTCGCCTCCGCTGATGGTGATCACCGAAGTGCCGAGATCCCCCAGCAGGTCTACACGCCGCAACATCTGGTCTTTGGGCACGGGCTTGGAAAAGTCATCGAACTCGTTGCAGTACGTGCAGGCCAGATTGCAGCGTCGAATCGGGATCAGATGCGCCAGCAGAGGATGGTCGGTCGACACTACTGCCTTAAGGATCTGCCACAATCCATGAGCGTCCCGCTCGAGTGCCTTGAGCTTGCGGCGCAATGCCGCTGACCTGGTTATCATCGGTTGACCTGCTTCTATTTCAACACACGGGCAGGCCCCATGCCCAATTTACCGCAGCATTTGGTGATAAAACGGGGTCGAATGGCGATTGGTGCCCCGAGGATGACGCATCGCGCAGGCGAATGGAAAGGCGCTTGCCCTTAGTGCATATCTCCGCCCATCGGCACGTAGTGGAATTTCTTGCCGTCGAAGAATACGGCGGAGTTCTGCTCCGTTGTGTCGCCTGATTCTTCTCCGTATATCGCTTCGATCGTTTTCTTTTTCATCTGTATTTTTCGGACGGAGATCGTTTGAAAGGGCAAATTCACAATCACGAACTTCGCTTTCGGGGTTTCCGAGCGCCAGGTGTCGTGCCCGATGCCGTAGATGACGAGCACCACCATACCGCGGCGCGCGGGATCGCCTTCGCTGAAGGTCGTCGTCGTCTTGGGATCGCCGTACCCAAAATACTCGTAGTAGGGATCCACGACTGTGAAATTGTGCTCGGCTTGATCGAGCATCGGACTCTTGCAGCGCGCCGCAATCACTACGTCTTCCACGCCATCGCCGTCCAGATCGCCGACCGCGACCCCGCCCTGGGGCAGCAGAGTGAACTGATTGCCAAACTGCTTTTGCACAAATTCGTTATCAATTGGGCGAGACGCTGCAGGCGTCTGCCCGAAGGCTGGAAGCAGCAGCGCGACACTGAACACCATGAGTAGGGATACATTTCTCATGGGCCTACTCTAGTCGTTTGGTGTGATTACTGGCAGGTAACGAAAGTCACATAGCAGAAGGCTCCAAGGCCTGGAGTTTGCCATCGATTGAAAGAGTCCTCGAAACCAAACACAAACTGCCAACTACGATTTGCCTCTGAAATGCTCCCATCCCCCGGCTTCGAGCGGTTGCGGCTTTCCATCTGTGGTGATCAGTCGCATGGTCCTGGAGCGGACAATTCGCCCGATTCGCGTGACTCGTACTCCCGCGATCTGCGCGGGGACTGCGATAGCGGAGGTAAACAGCAGTTCGTAGTCGTCACCACCGTGCAACGCCAGCGCAAGCGCGACCCGTTTCTTTCCCTGCCCATCTTCATCCTGCGCTCGCGGAATCGCTTCCGCCTCGATCTCCGCACCCACATGGCTTTCCTGGCAGATGTGTTCGAGGTCGGTGGAAAGGCCATCGCTCAAGTCGATCATGGCCGAAGCCCATCCCCGGCGTCGCAGACTCTGGCCCACGGCAACGCGGGCTTGCGGAGCGCCGAAGCCACGGGAGCTCCTGGAAAAGCCCCTGGAGACGTGCCCAGAATCCTTCCCTCCCGCGGGCTTAGATTCCCGAAGGCGCGCCAGCGCTGCCGCGGCGCCGCCCAGCTCTCCGGTCACATAAATCTGCTCTCCGGGCTTTGCTCCCGATCGCAGCACCGCCTTCCCTTTCGGCACTGAGCCCACGACCACGATGTCCGCCTGGATTCCGCCCGCCGACTGGGCTGTATCGCCACCGGCCAGCGGAACCTTGTGCTCCTTCGCCAGATCCAGTAAACCTTTCAGGAAGCGATCTACCCACTTCTGCGCAACATCGCTCGCCACCGCCAGCGACAGGAATGCCGCGCGCGGCTCGCCACCCATGGCCGCGATGTCGCTCAGCCCGCGCGTCAAGCAGCGCCGTCCTACCAGTTCGGGAGGATGCCATTCGCGCCGGAAGTGCACGTTCTCGATGGTGAAGTCGGTGGTGACCAGCAACTCATATCCCGGAGGAACACGCAGCACGGCGCAGTCATCGCCTATTCCGGTGACAAGGGACGACCCCCTGGGGGCAAGGCTGCGGATCTGTTGAATCAGCTTCTTTTCGCCAAACGGCATATCGAATCAATCTTAACCCCTCCTTCGCGGACTAGTAGCTGCGTGCTGGCGCGGGCTTGGAGGTTGGCCGAGGCAGGTTACGTCAGTAATTTGTCCGGTTGGACGCCCCAAATTACCCTGCCTTGGTAACCGTACCAAGGGGCGTATCGAGGTTGACAGGGGGGATCAGGTTTGCTACCGTTAACTCGAAGTTCACACATATTTTGCCGAACCAAGTGCTGCAACATGAATCATTTGCAGGGAAACTTGGAATTCGGCTTGCCTGGTTCCGGGGATTGGTAATTAGCCAGCGTGCTCCTGATGCAGCTGGTGGAATCAGGATTCCGAGCCTTAGCGTGACAGTTCTCGCTCCGGCAGGTTTCCGAAAACAAAATCTGTTAGGCGAAAGATAGGATATTGCGTAAACGTTTTTATATTTTTTTCGTAGCTCGCGACGAAGCTGGACAGCTTCGCAAGATCTCCATTCCCGTTCAATACGTCTACATTCTTCTGGCCGGGCTAACGATTAGCGCACTTTGCCTCACGGGCATAGCCAGCTCTTACACCCGGATGCTGCAGAAAGTCGCGCACTACAACCAGCTCCGGACGGAGCAGGAACAGCTCAAGGACCGTTATTCGCGTCTGGAACAGGTAGCCAAAGAACGTGACATTCAGGTAGCGTCCCTCGGATCGCTGGCGAGCGAAGTTTCGGCACTTTACGGCCTTAAGTCTGATCCGGCGATGGTCGCTGCCTCTACTGAGCAGATACAGGAAGCGCAGGTTCATTCTTCGCTCGATCAGCTTTACGCGCTGAAGCACACCGCGCTGAGCGGCGCAGCCAGCGTGGGCATCTCCCTTGGCCTTACCAGGAATTCCACTACGGCAGACTGGGTACGCGCCAACTCGGCTCCGAACCTATGGCCGGTCGAAGGCCAGGTTACCGGGTCATTTGGGGAACGAATCGATCCGTTTAACGGAGAAGGAGCCTTCCACTCTGGCGTAGATATTTCCGCTGGTGTGGGATCTCCCGTGATTGCTCCTGCCGATGGCGTCATCACCTTCGCAGACTTTCTTGGCGGCTATGGACGCGCCATTATGGTCGACCACGGGCACGGCATCTCGACACGCTATGGACACCTTTCCAGCTTCGCCGTCACTGCCGGACAATATATTCACCGCGGCGACACGATCGGCTACGTGGGCCAGAGCGGACGCTCCACCGGCCCGCATCTTCACTACGAAGTCCGCATCAACGATGTTCCGGTAAATCCCTACAAGTATCTGCGGCTGACCGTGGCGCAGGTTGGCGGGCTTGTACCGGGCGAATAAGCCGTAAGCTTACCCTCACACGCTCAGCACTGGAATCGGTACCGCGCAAATGATGGCATAGCCGTGGATGCGCAGGTTCCCACCATAGGGATAGCAGGCAATCACCAGCAAATCCGCATTTGTCTGCCTCGCAACTTCGCTTAACACTTTCGGCACATCCCCGCTGCCGATTAGTACGTCTGCCTTGATGTTCATTTCTTTCTGAAGGTCAGCGAGTTGTTGAGAGGCGGAGGTGACAAACGACTCTTTCCACTTTGGAACGATGTAACTGCCGCCGGGTCCCCAAAGCTCCACGGAGCCAGTTACGTGAGTGAGCGTAAGACGGGCACCGAACTCATCGGCGATCTGCGCGGCCCACGACACGGTTTTCTGACTACGGGGACCAAAATCGACCGCGCACAGGACGTTGCGGATGGCAAATTCCTGCGCCGGCGATTGTTCCACGTGCGCGCCGGTCCAAACCGGACACTCAGTTCCGTATAAAACTTTTGCGGTCACGGAGCCCAGCAGAAACCGGTTGAAGGTATAGCCGTGGGAGGGCATCATGATCAGGTCGGCTTTTTCCACCTCAGCCGCCTGCACAATCGCCTGGGCCGGGTCGCCTTTGACCAACACGCGCCGGATGGCAAGGCCTTCGAGCTTCGGGCCAAGAGACTGGTCGTTGTTCTTCTCTGCCCGTTTAACAATTTCAGCGAGCAGATCCCAAGCCGGAAACGCGGGCCCGTGCTCCGGGGCGTCATCCGGTACACCGGCGGCGTGGCTCTCCACGGTCGCGACGTGGAGCATCACAATCTCCGAATGGAAATGATGGGCTAAGGTCGCAGCCTGATGGAGCACAGGCAGCGAGGTGTTCGGGAAATCGACCGGAAGGAGGATATTCTTTATATTCAGCATCGGGCACCTGCCGGAGAGTCAGGATAACAGCCCCGGCAAGCTTCGATTTTCTCGCGCATATCGAAGTTCTACCCTTTTGCCTTCTTCACCTCTTCGATCAGGGGAGGCACGATGTCGAACAAATTTCCGACGACGGCAATATCCGCAATCTCAAAAATCGGGGCTTCGGAGTCTTTGTTAATGGCCACGATGCTGCGCGAACCCTTCATGCCGACAACATGCTGAATGGCTCCTGAGATTCCGAGCGCCAGATAAAGCTTCGGAGCGACCGTCTGTCCGGACGATCCAACCTGACGATCCATAGGCAACCACCCGCTGTCGCAGATCGGACGCGAGGCCGCGAGCTCGCCGCCGAGCGCGTCCGCCAGTTGCTTCGCGAGATCGATATTTTTCTGCTCCTTGATGCCGCGACCTACCGACACAATAATCTCGGCCTGCGTCAAATCTACGGCTTGTTTGGCTTCCTTGAAAACTTCCTGTGGCTGGTTTCGTACCACGCCATCGGGGATCTCGACATTGACGGTCTCAACCGGGTCCGGTGCTGCTCCCGCTTCGACTTTATCGGCGCGGAAGGAGCCGTTCTGAAAGGTCACGAAGCACGGTCCGGCGCCCGCAAAGCTTACGTCGGCGACAAACTTCCCTTGAAACATCTGCCGAGTGAAGAGCAGTTTGCCGCCTTCGTACTTGGCTCCGATCACGTCGCTGATGGCCGTCGTCTGCAAAGCGGTAGCGAGCTTCGGTACGAAATCGCGCACCTGGTAGGTATGCGGCATCAACACCAGCTTTGCCGGATGCTTTCCCAAAAACTCATGCAAAGCATGCGCGAACGCATCGGGAGTGTAGGGCTCAAGCCTGGCCGACTCGACGGCATACACCTTGGCGAGTTTTTTGGCGGCTACCTCGCCCGCAATCGCAGCCACACCGGAGCCCACCACCGCGGCTTCCAGCGTCCATCCGGTTTGAGCGGCAATGGTTTGCCCCGCGGTTATGGTTTCCCACGAGACGCGGTTCAGTTTTCCTTCACGCTGTTCAACGACTACTAGAATTGTGTCCATAAGTCCTGGGTACCTAAATTACCCGCAATTCATTTTTCAACTTTTCCACCAGCTTCTTAGCTACTTCGGCTGGAGGACCTTCCAGAAACTCCGTATTCTTCGATTTCTGGGGGGCATACAGCTTCTCGATCTTCTGCAGATTCGCGCCCATGGCCGACTGCACCTCGGCCAGCGTTACCTTGCGCATCGGCTTGTTTTTCGCCTGCTTGATTCCGATCAGGGTCGCATAACGCAGCTTATTGATTCCCGACTGGATGGTCAGTACGGCGGGTAACGGCATGTCAACAAACTGAAAGAAGCCAGCTTCCAGTTCGCGCTTCACGCGGATACCGGTTTCGTTCTTCTCAATTTGCATAATGATGGTCGCGTGCGGCCATCCAAGAATCTGCGCCAGAATCACGCCGGTTTGCGCGTATCCGTAATCGTCCGATTGGAGGCCAGTAAAGATCAGGTCAAACTTCTCATCCTTGATAGCTGCCGCAATGGCTCGCGCGGTGTTGTAGGCATCGAGTCCGACAAAAGCATCGTCCTCGAGATGGATAGCGCGGTCGGCTCCTTTGGCCAGCGCCTCGCGCAGGACCTGCAACGCGCGTGCCGGACCCGCCGTAATCACCACCACCTCGCCGGTGTGCTTTTCCTTCTGCCGCAGCGCCTCTTCCAGGGCAAAGGCGTCGGGTTCATTCACTTCGTAGGAAACATCCTCGCGGATCCACGTTCCCGCTTCATTGAGCTTGAGCGGAGCGTCTTTCTGCGGAACTTGCTTGATGCAAACCAGAATCTTCACGGATCGACTCCCTAAGAGCATCCAGTAGGTACAGGGGAAACTCATCAGTATAAACGAGTCAACGGAAGGCGGACAGAGGCTTCGGTACTTGTGTGGCACGGGTTCTCCCCATTTTGGCGGGAAAGACCCGCCACCACACAAACTCATAGGCACCGCCGTAATCTTGACCGCGGCGTTTGCGCTTGCCATGCTGATATCGTGAAGAAGTCTCCAAAGGCACGCAAAAGTCCACGCCCGCCACGCATCCGTGTCCCCAATAGCGAGCGCGCACTATTTACGATTGATGAGACTCGATTCGTTGGCGTGCTGCAGCGCCTCTCACTGACAGGTGGTTCGGCCGTCCTGGCCAAAGGACCCATTCCCCATGGCACGATGGGAGCTATCGCTCTTCGCAGCGTCTACGGGAAAGTCAGCGCGCAGATTGAGTTCCTGCAGACCGGCGCCGATGGTATTCCGCTGGCGCAAGCTTTCCGCTTTATCTCCATGGAGGAGACGAGTGCGAAGCGATTCGCCGCCGCCGCGGAACAAATGGAAAAGGAAGGCTACAGCGACGCGTTGTCGCCGAAACCTTCCCCGCTTTCCGCGCCGGCATCCGAGGCGCTAGGGCTGCTGCTACAAAGCGTCCGCCGTCTGGCTGCCACGCTCGTCGCGAACCGCTAGCGAATCATCAGCCATCTTCAAGTCCCGATCCCATCATTCGCATCTCAATTCTCACGAAACGCTATCGCACTCCAGCCCCACATGTCCCGTCACTGCTGCGGCGGCGGAGGTGGCGGAGGCGCAACGTTGTTTGCCGGTGCCGTCGCTTTCGCTACGCCCGGATTCGTGGGTTGAGAATTTGCCGGGGGCTGCGCATTATTATCATTCTGAGGAGGACGGTACGCGGTGCTCTCGACATTGTTTTCGGTATTTGCCGGCTGCTGCGACACTACCTGGTATTCCAGCTCTTTCTTTTCTCCGTCGGCCATCCTCAGGTAGAGCCGATCCTTCTTTACTCTGAACTCAGCTTCGTGGCCTACCGGAAGAACGACCGGGTGCTTCAGATCCAGCGGGCGAATGTGGTAATCCATGGCGTCGGTGCGGAGCAGGTATTGGGGACATAACTGCTCATGAGAATTTACGTGGGCCACGCCAACGGAGGCGAATACGCTTCCCAAGCCGTTGACCCCTCGTTCCTTGGCGCCGCAAGGAACGGACTGCATGCTTTCCAACATACCCCTCTGTCCAATTTTTTTATCTCTCGCTACCGCAATCGAGGGAACCGCCAGAACCAGTAAAAGTGCGGCGATGAGCGAATTTTTGACTTTCATAGCACCTCCCTAATAGAAGACTTCGCTTAAATAAACCGATGCGGGGGCCAGACTTTTCTGTCCATTCCGGCCCCCGCTTCCCAGCTTCTCTTTTCACTACGTTGTGCCACCCGGAAATTCGCTACTGATTCGGGGTGACGGTAGAAGACTTGGGTCTCGGCGTGGGGCCAACGGGCTTGGCGCCGACGCCACTTGGCTGCATCACGTCGTTCGAACTCATCACCGCTTGCGGGTTCGCGGTCAGTTGCTGGCTCACTGCCGGATGGGCTTTGAGATATTCGTCCAGTTCCGGGTGGTTAGCCAAGTACTCCTTGTTGGTGGCTAACGTCGGATCGGCGGAGAGTTCGGACGCCACGTTGGTATGACCGCCAAGGAACTGACCGAAGCTCGCCAATTCACCACGGTTACGATCACCGTAGCTGTTGGTAGCGTACCGATCATGATCCCGGTCGTAGCGCTCCTCATCGCGCATGAAGGCGTCTGGGTGCGCTCGAAACGCATCGGCTACCTGCTGATGCGATCGCAAATACTCCTGCAGTTCAGGATGGTTCGCGACCCACTGCCGGTTGTCGATCAAAGAGGGATCCTTCCGCAGTTGTTCCGCGATCTCCGGATGGCTGTTCAGGAAGTGACCCATATCTTCCAAATCCCTCGGGTTAATATTGGTTCGCTGATCGTAGCGATCCTCGTCGTGCATGAAGGCGTCCGGGTGCTGCCGGAAGATGTCGGCGATCCGCTGGTGCGAGCGCAGGTACTCCTGCAGCTCAGGATGAGCCGCGACCCACTGCCGGTTGTCGATCAGAGAAGGATCTCTACGCAGCTGCTCCGCGATCTCCGGATGGCTGTCGAGGAAATGGTCCATGTCGGCGATTTCACGACGGGTGATATCGTCAGGCGGATTCCAGCGCGGCGTCGGTCCTACGGGTTGTGCACTAGGGGGCTGGTTAGGTGTTGATGGTGGCATGGCGGAGGGCGGAGCCGGCTGCATCGGCTGTGTGCTCTGTCCACTTGCCATGCTTCCGACTGAAAACAACATTCCCAAAATTAGTATTGGCGCCAAACCTGCCCGTGCATATAGTTTTTTCTTGATTGCGATATCCACAGAACCTCCTGTAATGAGCATGTGGCTCATCTGCAGCATAGGTGCACCCCGCCTGCCAAAGGTTTGCTAAAGGGTGCATCTCGGCAGGACTCAGCGGCTTGCAAGAAATGGTAGGAAGCGTTGGGGATTTCTAGCGGCAAATTCTGCCGTGCCGGAGGAAAATTCGCGGTACAGGATAGACCCTAGAAAATTCTACGCGCAGCAATTGTGGACGTAGACAAAGGCGACTGGGAGCTGTGAACCTCGCGTCCAGCAAGCGCCCACACGAGTCTCAACGTATGGACACTGGCACGTCATCGACTAACGACCGCCGGCCGGCAGGCCATCCTGTAGAAACGCTACGCTCTGCACGCCCGTAATCTCAAAGCTCTTGCGGCAGCGCATGTTCTTGCAAACCATCTTGTCATCACGCCGCAGCATGTACGACTGGGCTTTGGCGAATTTAGCGCGGTCGCGATCGTCTGCCCGCGGCGGCAAATTCTTTTTCTTCGTGCGCACCAACCACTGGATCTCATATTCCCCCGACTGCTGGCAATGGGGACAGCTCAAGTTTGCCGGTTTCTTGTCGGAACGTTCGTCAAAAAATTCGCGCTCATCCATAAATAGCAGGCCTCGAAACCAATGGCGCCGCACGAAATATGCGCGACACTATTTCTCGATTATTGCACTTTTGCAAGTCAAATGTGCGAAGATGCGGGCATCGGTATGCCGCGTAAACGCAAGAAAAAAATCTTTTCCGCTGCCAAGGTGGTTCGCGAAATGGCCCGCGAACGGGTGGGAAGTCCACGGCCTTCGCGTCTGGTTCCGGCAAAAAAAGTAAAGCCCGATAAACACAAGCCCACTCTGGGTAAGCTGCTAACTGATGAGTAATGGGCGGATTTCCCCGCACTTTTAGAAAGTCGCACTCACGGCTGTGCCGCCAGTTGGTATGGTAACGACGCAAGTGTTTGTCCCCGTCGCGCTGGGACAATTCTGCCAAACAGGGATCGAGCTGGCCGTGAGCAAGACCGAGGCCCCCACGTCGTAGGTCGCAATGCACGTACCCCCGGTTGCCGTGCAACTGATGGCGGCAGGGAGACTCGTCACCGTCCCGCTTCCAAAGACCCCGACGGCTAATGTCCCGAGTTTCCCGCCGCCAGGGCAAAGAACATTGCTCGGATCGTCCACCGTGACGGTCGCAACCGCGACCACAATATTGTCCGAACCGCCCGTACCCTCAGGAACACTTGCCGAGATATCCCCGACGCCGCAAGGGCCTGGCGTTCCTGGCGGGGAGTGGGCCGGCGGCTGCGTCGCAGTGAACAGTCCAGGAGACGACAAGGTCGCCACTCCGTCATCAATCGTCCAAGTCGCTTGACTAGTCACATCCTTCGTTTCCGGGGGATGAATGTAAGTGGCAGTCGCGGTGTACTGTTCCGTTGGGTTGGCAGGGGGCGGAGTGAAACCCGGCTCCAGAAAGGTAAATGTTGTGGGCGTGATCGTAAGGCTTACCAGCTTCTGTGAGTGTCCGCAACTTGGCAGACTTAACGACGCTCCCAATGCCACCATTGCGGCCAAGGCAAGCCCCACATAATTCCGCTTCATACTCACTGCTCCTCGGGGCAAGATTCGGCCTGCCCGCTCTGTCAAACCAGGGAAATATGAAATCTAGTGGAAGGACGTGCAAAAAGCAAGAAACGGGCGGCAATTTGGAAAGTTCCTGCGCCGCTCCGGGCGCGGAAGTCCACTTCTCGGTTACGCCTGCGGTCTGGCTACGACAACCCACACCGTCCCGCGCCCTTCACAATAGCGGCAGCGGTCCTCACCCAATGACTTTCCCGTTCCGCGGCATTCCAGGCAGTTGGCGACGAGGTTCAATTCCTGCCGGGAACGATCCGGGAGTTTGGCGGGATCCTTGAGTATTTCGGCATGATGCGTGCCACGAAGCCAGAAGACCAGCTTGCTCTCGAGATCTTCACGCTCTTTCGTACTCAGTTCGGTGCAGCAGTGCGCCCACCAATCATGAATGCAGGCGTAGCAAACCAAGTCGCCTCTGGCATCGAACAGGGCGCCGGAATCGGAACGGCGAAAAAAATTCTTGCACCAGGAACAGGGACTGACCCCCAGCAATCCAAGGGCATCTTTCAAGCGATCGAGTTCGGACGTGTGGCGAGCCAAAACGTCTTCAACGCGCGGCTCGGGTTGGTCGGGCATGCGTGACTCCTACCAGCAAGAATATAGCTGGACAGGATACACAATCACGCGGCCTACGGATGACTGTATGCTGCCACAGCGCCGATCCATGCTTAGTGTTGCTTAGTCCACGTGCTCGCCCATCTCAAAGCCCTCTTCCGCCGCAGGCAGCACATCGCGTTCGCCGGCGACCCACACATAGAGCGTTGGCAACAGGAAGATGCTCATAGCGAGGGCGGCGATGAGACCTCCCACGATGACGATTGCAAACGGGCGCTGCGAATCGGAACCGATCGCGTGAGAAAGAGCTGCGGGGAGAAGACCGAGCGTCGCCACCAGCATGGTCATCATGATGGGGCGCAGCCGCAATACGGCGCCCTCAACCGCGGCATCCTCGATGGGATAGCGCAAGGCGCGGAGCTGGTTGATGTATTCGAGCATGATGACTCCCGTTTGCACGGAGACGCCGAACAGCGCCAGGAAACCCACGCCAGACGAAACGCTGAAATTAGTGCCGGTAAACAAAAGTGCAAGCACACCGCCAATGGGCGCAATGGCAATGTTTACGAGAATCAGGAGGGCCCATTTGAATGATTTGAACATGGTGTAAAGAATGACAAAAATGATGAGAATGGTAATGGGAAGCACGATGAGCAGGCGCGCGTTGGCTCGCTTCTGGCTCTCGTATTCTCCCTCCCAATCCAGGCTATAGCCGGTGGGAAGCTTGACCTGTTCGTTTACTTTTTTGATCGCCTCTTCCACCGTGCTGCCAAGGTCGCGGCCACGGACACTGTATTTGACTGCCACATAACGCCGGTTACCCTCGCGGTAGATTTCGGACCCTTCGTCCTTCTCTTCGATCTTGCAGAGCTGGGCCAGCGATACCCGTTCGCCCGAAGGCGACAGCAGGCGAATATTCTCAATCGCTTCCCTGGTGTCACGGAAGCGCGGCAGATAACGCAGCGTCAGATCGTAGCGGGCCTCGCCCTTAAGAACCTGCGTCAGGGCATTGCCGCCCACCGCGGTTTGGATCGCGTCCTGAACATCCGCAACATTGATCTGATAACGGGCCGCCGCACTGCGGTCTACCGTCACATTCAGATTGGGCTGGCCGAGAACGCGAAAAACCGCTAGATCTTCAATACCCTTGATGTGGCGCATGATGTTGACAATCTCGTCGCTTTTCGCTTCGAGAACCTTCAGATCGTCGCCGTATATTTTGGTGGCCAGCGCGCCTTTTACTCCGCTGACTGCCTCTTCCATGTTGTCTTCGATGGGCTGGGAAAAGCCCCAGTCAACGCCCGGAATTTTATCTAGCTCGCGCTGCATAGCGGCGATCAACTCGTCCTTGTTTTCATGGAAAACGGGCCGCCAGTCTTCCTTCGGTTTGAGATCCACGAAGTACTCTGTGTTGAAGAAACTAGTCGTATCGGTGCCGTCATCCGGCCGTCCGGTTTGACTGGTGCATTGCGGGACCTCTGGGAACGAGCACAGGATGATGCGGGCTTGGTTCGAAACCCGGATGCCTTCGTCCGGCCCGGTGCTGGGCGCAAGCGTGCCACGGACCCAAAGCGCTCCTTCATCGAGATGAGGCAGAAATTCGGAACCGATGACTCCGCTGAAGGCGAGATAATTCCCTACCGCCGCGAGCAGCACGCACACGCCGACCGTGATCGCGCGATGACGAATGGCCCATCGGACGGCGACGCGATAGCGCTCAATCAGAAATTGCATGATGGGATTGCGCCATTCCTGCGCCCCTTTGGCGAAGGCGAAACTAGCCAGCACCGGCGCAATCACGATCGAGAACAGCAAAGCTCCGAGAAGCGCAAAGGCCACGGTCCAAGCCATGGGATGAAACAGGCGGCCTTCGACGCGCTCCAGCGTAAAGATCGGCAAGTACGCCGTAATGATGATGGCGATGGCGTAGAACACCGGACGCTGCACTTCGTGCGAAGCCTCACTGATTTTTTCGGCGGGAGTCTTGGTATCTCCGTTCTTGCGGCCTAAGTGGCGCACAATGTTTTCAACCATCACCACCGCGCCATCCACCACCATGCCAAAATCGAGCGCCCCCAGTGACAGCAGGTTCGCGGGAATGTGCCTCAAGTCCAGACAAATGGAAGCGAACAACAACGAGAACGGAATGGTCGCAGCAACGATGATCGCGCCTCGAACATTGCCCAGAAACAAGAACAGGATGATCGATACCAGGATCATCCCCTCGGTGAGGTTGTGGAGAACGGTATGACTGGTGAACTTAACCAGCGTACTGCGATCGATAAAGGGTACAACCTTCACACCCGGAGGCAAAATGTGATTGTTCAGTTCGTCGACTTTGTCGTGGATGCCTTGCAGAGCCTTCTCTGCCGTCGCGCCTTTGCGGAGGAGTACGATGCCCGACACGACATCGTCATTGTCGACGATCTTTCCGTTTTCGCGTTCGATTGCACCGTTAGGACCGTAAGGACAAGCACTGCATGCCCGGGCAAACTGGCCGAGCCGAATCTTGGGACCTTGCTCGACGACGGCGATGTCCTTGACGCGCAGCGGCGTGCCATTCTTGGTCGTGATCACGGTCTGCTCGATGTCATGAACATGGTCGATCAGACCAACGGAACGCACATTGACCTGCTGTAGACCCTCCTGGATGAAGCTTCCGCCCGCGTTCACGTTGTTGTTGGTCAGTTGCTGTTCGACCTGCGCCAGACTTAGGCCATAGGCGACGAGTTTGTTGGGGTCGACACGAACCTGATATTCGCGGGTGGGACCGCCAAAACTGGAAACGTCGACGATGTTGGGCACGGATTTGAAATTCTTTTCGACGACCCAGTCTTCAATAGACTTCAGCTCCATCGCGTCATAAGCGGGATTGGTGCTGTGGAGGGTGAAGAAATAGATTTGACCGACGGGGCTCCAGTCGGTGCCCATTTGCGGCACTACGTTCGGAGGCAGAGTGACTTGGCTGAGCCGCTCCAGAACGCGCTCGCGGTTCCAGTCGTTGTCTGAGTCTTCGTCGAAAATCAGCTTCAGGTCGGAAAGTCCGAAAAGCGAGAACGAACGCAAATGGACGACGTGGGGGATGCCGTTCATGACGATTTCGAGTGGAATCGTGACTTGCTGCTCGATTTGCTCCGCCGAAATTCCCGGCCATTGCGTGATGATTTCAACGTAGTTGTCGGCTACGTCAGGATAGGCTTCGATGGGCAGGTCACGGAAGGCAACGATTCCTCCAGCGAAAAGGATGAGCGCCAGGCCCAACACGAGCAGGCGGTTGTCGAGAGCAAAATCGACGAGTCGACGAATCATCTATTGCTCCACCGTATTCTGCAGTACCAACGCATTCGAAACCACTTGATCTCCCGGCTTAAGGCCGGAAACAACTTCCTGCTGGTTACCCGGAAGCATGTTTCCTGTAACCACCTCGAGGCGCTTGAAATGTCCGGCGCTCGTTGGAATGGGCGTGTAAACCCACTCGCGATCATGCAGGTGCAGAATTGCAGTGGCCGGAATCGCGGCCCGGGTTTCTGGCTGCTTGCCGTAAAAGGTCGCAGTGACGAACATGCCGATGCGCATCATGCCGGGATTGGGTACTTCGAGACGAACTTTCGCCGTGTGAAGGGTGGGATCAAGAACTGCGAGGATGTTGTCGATCCGGCCTTTGAAAACTTTGCCCGGATAGCCATTGAGGCGGATGTCGGCGAATTCACCAATGTGCACCGCGTCGAGATCGTTCTCGTAAACATCGCAGACGATCCAGACATAAGATAGGTCGGAAACGGTGAAGGGATTGGGACCTCCGAGACCCTGCACCCCGGCAGCGTTCGTGACCTGCTGGTCGGTAATTACACCGGAGATCGGCGCTTTGACATCGACGATTGCCGAAGGATGATCCTTGTCCACTCCAAGCGTTACTAGCTGTTCGGTTGCGGCATTAAGATCCGTTTTGGCATCCTGTTCGGCGTCCTCCGCCTGTTCCAGAGCGCTCTTGGCGATTGCGCCCTTGTCGTAAAGTGTCTGGGCGCGTTCCAGTTGTACGCGCGCCAGCCGCTCATCGTTCTGGGCCTTCAGATAGGTCTGGTAAGCGGTGGAGACGTCGTTGCTTCGCACACGCAGCAGCAACTGGCCCTGCTTCACCGTGTCGCCGAGCCGGGCCTTGATTTCCACCACGCGTCCCGAAGCCAGCGAGATCACGGGCACGGAGCGGGCGATATCGGGCTGCACCACGCCGGTGACATTCAGCGCAGGCGCGGACTTGTGCTCAGCCGCCGTCACCACTGGAAACTGCTCCGGGTGATCGACTTTGAAATTGTTGGCATCGAGATCGGGCTCGACCTTTGCCGCAGGCGGAGCTTCGGCCTTGGGGTCGGCTTTGGTTTCGCCACAACCCTGCAGCAGCAAGCTCAACGACCAGCAAAGAGTCGCCAGCACCATCAAGCCGGCGAATCTCGGTTTGATTTTCATTGGATAACCTCCCGGCCGACGGCCTCATTCAATTGGGCCGCTGCGGTCAAGTACGAACCCACCAGGTTCACGTAGCTGAGTTCCACGGTGCGGTAATCGCTTTGCGCGCTCAGGTAATCGAGCAGCGAGGCGCCGCCGTGTTGATAGGAAAAAAACATCGTGTCGCGGACGCGCACCGCCTGTTGCAGGTATTTCGCTTTGTAGGGCTGCAGCAGAATTACGTTGCTATTCAGCGTGGCATAGGCAGAATCCACGTCGCTCAGCACTCCTGCTTCCGCGGCATCGCGCAATTTTTCGTTGCGCGTGATATCGATCTGCGTGTGCAGCTTGTTTCCCTGGTTGCGGTCGAAAATGCGCAGAGGAATACTGACACTTACACCCACCGTGTTGATGGCAAACGGGTTGTTGGTGGAGGAGTTGTGCGTATACCACACGCCGAAAGTCGGGTCGGTCGAGCCATTCGCCACCGCCAGTTTGTGATCGGTCTGCGCTTTATCGACCGCTTCCACCGCCGCCTTGAGATCCGGACGAGTGTCAATTGCAATCTTCCGAAAGTCGTCGCGCGAGGCGAGTTGGTCGCTGAAATCGAACGGCCCATTCACGTCGAATTGGTCAATCGGAGTGCGGTCGTTGAGTAGCGTCAGCAGCTGGATTTTCGCCGTGCGCAAATTCACGTCGGCGGTTTGCAAATCGGATTCATACTGCACGCGCTGCAACTCTAACCGGTCGAGGTCGATTTGCGCGATATCGCCTGCCTCAAAACGATCTCTGCTGATCTTGAGTACGTGGTCGTAGTAGGCAAGGTTGTCTTTGGACAGTTGCAGCACCGCTTTTGCCTGTAGCGTCGACACAAATGCGCTGCGTAAGTTGAAGAGCAGCGTTCTCTCGAGATCGGAGTGGTTGGAATCGGCGATCGCAGTGGCCTTCTTTGCGCTCTCCAGGCGCAACTCTCGCTTGTGCCGCCGCTCGTGCAGATAGCTTAGGCCGGGCGACTCAAAAGTGCCGGCGAACGGTTTCCAGACACCATTATTCGGGGTGATCTGGGTCCCGTCCACGGTGAGATTGAACTCTGGGTTGGGACGCAGAAATGCGGTGATCTCATCCGCCTTCGACTCGTCCACGCTCAACTTGTCCGCCAGCAGTGTCGGGTTGTTCTGCTCGAAGCGGTCTTTCACGTTCTCCCAGGTCCAATTTTGTGTGGGCTGTTGGGCAGACGAATCCGAGGCAAGTCCCATGGTTAGCACCAGGAATAACCAGCAATATCGCTGGAGTTTTCTACGCATCCAGTAACTCCGTCGAGCCGTCAAATCTTCCGAAGGCTTGGTTGATTTTTGCCCTTGCTGTCTCTATGGAGCCCGCCATCGCATACAGGCGAACTCCTACGAGTATGTGATCTCCCTCATAAAAATTTCGTAAAAATGAGGGAAACTTGCCGCCGATTCTTGTATGCAACGGATCAGCGATTTAGCGAGCTACGCGAGGCGGGAGTACGGAGGAGCGCGGCTGGCGCGGAGAATCGACGGCGCCGTCGGCAGCGCCAGACGAAGAGTAAGAATTTCCTGCCAGCGTTCATGCGCGAGGCCAAACGAGGCTGAGGTTGCGACAACAGCGGGCAGATTCTCGCATCGGCCATTCCAGACAGAAGCCCTTTCCCCGGCTGCCTGGCAGACACCGCGTTTGCTGGTCGAGGATTCTTCCATTTCGGCGCGCATGGCGTGCAGGTCATCGGAGGCCGAGATTACCGGGAACAGCAGAACGATGGCACAGCCGAGAACGCAGAGGAAGACGAGCGGATGCGCCGCCGGAGTTGATCGGTTGGTCCGAGAACTCCGTCGCCGCCACAGCAAATAAGCTGGCAACAGCAGCGACAGCCAGCAGAGATTAAGAAAAAGCTCCATACAAAATGGCGGACCCGGTTGCACGCAGCACCGCCGAGTAACGCGATGCAACTCCTTCAACCTAATCAGGATAGCACAGAGAGAGCAAGTAACTTGGGTACCTAGGAGCGCAACAATCGCTATGGAGTCTGCACAATCTGCAAAGGGTAAGGGGTTTGGAGTCCCTGGCGGAGGATAGTTCCCCGGGCTGGGATTTCAGCAATGGCATCGGCGCGAATTTCGTAGACGCCATACGGAAGGGTGGTGCCAAAGGGGATTTTAAAATTGGTGGTGCCCGCTTTCAGCGGGATGTGTTGGTAGCCGAGGGCCGTCGCGCGCCCATTCTCGGCAACGGCCACGATGATGACCGTCAGATCGAAGGTGTCTTTGGAACCATTAGACACCTGCACGGACCCGTCAATATGGTCGTCGCGGACCTTCGGAGGTTCAAGCCATTCCAATAGCAAAGGCGCGGTGACCTCCGCGTGAAACTCTTTGTTGATGGTGTGCGCGGGATGAGCCGAGTCTTCGACACTCAATGTGAACGTGAAAACTCCTGCCTTGGCTGGGCGTCCGGCCAAGAGGCCTTCCGGCGTGAGCGTGATTCCTTCAGGGATCTCGCCACTGTCCACGCTCCAGAGGTATGGCGGGACGCCGCCACTGGCATGCAGAAGCATATGGAATTCCACCCCGGCGTCGAGCGCGGGCAGGGCTTCATTCACCACGGCGAGCGGCGGAGGCTGCGCGGCAAGCAAACCGCCAAAACAAATCAGGATCACAATGAAGCGCATGTGAATGAAGTTCATCCCCGTTGGTTTGATTTTACGCTGGGCACGGCGTAAAAGAACTGCAATATGTCTTATTGCTTGTCGCGCACTTCAATCGGTCGCTTCGTCTGCGTGATCGCTTGCCTACTTTGCTGCTTGATGACTGGGGGCGCTGTGGCGCAGGATTCCCCTTCATCTTCGCCTTCGCCTAAACAAAATGCGCCCACCGCTAACTCAGAAGAGGCTGCCGTCTTCGACCGAATCCTGAACCGTGTTCGCTTTGAGAACGATGGAACGGAAGTGAGCGAGACCGAAGCAGTGATTCGGATTCAGAGCCAGGCGGGCGTGGAAGCATTCGGCCAACTGGTTTTTGGATATTCATCGGCGACTGAAAAACTGGAAGTCGAATATGTCCGGGTGCGCAAACCCGATGGACAGCTTGTGGTGACGCCGGAAGCGACGGCGCAAGATTTCGCTCCGGATGTGCTGAAAGAAGCTCCGATGTACAGCGACTACCGGCAGCGGCATATTTCAGTGGCGGCGCTGCGACCCGGAGACACGCTGGAATACCGTACGGTGACGCGGTCAATCACGCCGTTGGCTACTGGAAATTTCTGGTACGAAGCTACCTTTCCTAAGGGAGTGGCGGTCAACGAAGATCGGCTCGAGATCAATGTTCCGAAATCGCGCGAAGTGAAAGTCAAGTCACCGACGCACGAGCCGGAGATTGACGAGACTGCGGACCGTCGCATTTACACCTGGGTAGTGAAAGATATTCGCCCGGAACGCGACAAAGACAAAGATAAAAACGAGGCGGACGAGGACACGGGTCCCGATGTGCAGCTGACGACTTTCACCGACTGGAGGCAGGTCGCGCAATGGTATGCGAAATTGCAGGGCGAGCGCATGACGGTCGACGCGAGCGTGCAAAAAAAAGCTGATGAGCTTACCAAGGGAGCGGAGACGCCCACCGAAAAGGCGCGACGGCTCTATGATTTCGTGGCACGCAATGTGCGTTACGTCAGCATTTCGCTCGGGATTGGGCGCTACCAGCCGCACTCTGCGGCGGACGTTTTGCAGAATGGCTACGGCGATTGCAAGGACAAGCACACGTTGTTTTCCGCGCTGTTGCGGGCGGAGGGAATTCAGAGTTATCCCGTGCTGATCGGCAGCGCGCGCACATTGGATGCGGACATTCCTTCACCAGCGCAATTCGATCACGTGATCACGGCTGCTCGACTCGGAACGGGAACCACGTTGACCTGGCTCGACACAACTCCGGAAGTGACTCCCTTTGGATTGATTCTTTATCAACTGCGAAACAAGCAGGCAGTGCTGGCATCTGAGGATAGCGAGGGAGGGTTACAGCGGACACCGGCGGATTCGCCGATCAAGAGCTTCATGCACTTCACGCTTGACGGCGAGTTCAGCGAGTTCGGCGCGCTCGACGCCACGCTGGAAATCACCGCCCAGGGAGATCGCGATTGGATGTTTCGCGCGAACTTTCGGCGCTACTCGCAGGCGCAGTGGAAGGATTTCGTGAAAGCGCTTTCAGCGAGTTGGGGATTGCCCGGTGACGTCGTTGACGTTCAGCTGGATTCCATCGAGGATACGAGCAAGCCGTTTCACCTGAAGTATCACCTGCATCAGGACCGGTATTTCATCGTGCCATCAGCGAGCGTGGACTTTCGTCCGATTCCGCCGCTGGGGCTGCCTGTGATTCGAGCGTCGCAAAAGAGCACGGAACCTTTGAATATCGGCCCCGCCGGTGAAACCGACTACAGGGTCCGCTTACAGTTTCCCTCGAACTACACGGTGCATACGCCTACGGCGGTGAAAATGTCGCGAGATTACGGCGACTATTCCTCATCGTATTCCCTGAGCAAAGGAATCCTGGAGGGAGAACGGAAACTGAACGTGAAGACGAACGAATTACCAGCGGCGCGGCGCGCGGATTACGAATCGTTTCGCAATGCGGCGCAGAGCGTTGAAGATACGTTATTGTCGTGCTCCATCCAAACCCCCTCGGGGCGAGGGGCGGAAGCGGCTTCGAAAATGGAAGGAACTCCCGCGGAGCTGCAAAAAGCGGGAGTGAAAGCGCTGCAGAGCAAGGACTATCGCACCGCGATCGACCTGCTCAAGCGCGCGCTAGATGCGGGTGGCCCACAAACCAGTCTAAAGGACGGCTGGTACGATCTCGGGCTGGCCTATGCCGGAGCCAACCAGCACCCGTCGGCAATTGCTTCGTTTCGCAAGCAGCTCGAATTCGATCCGGATCACAAGCACGCGAACGGCGATTTGGCGATGGAACTCCAGCAAACCGGTAAGAACGAGGAGGCGATTGCAGCGTATCGCAAACAGCTGGAAGCTTCTCCCTACGACAAAACAACGCTTAAGAATTTCGGCCTGCTGCTGGCGCAGATGGGGCGAGATGCCGACGCACGCACGGAACTGGAAGCAGCGGCCGCGATTCCTCCGGATGATCCGGAAACAAAGATGACGTTGGCGCAGGTCTATGGTCGGTTGGGAGAGAAAACACTCGCCCAAGCTTTGATGAAGGGATTGACGGGTGACTCGGGCGCAGATTCTGGCCAGGACATTTTCGCGTCGGCTCTCAAGAACGACATTGATCCGACGCAAACCGAGAACGACGCGCAGCAAGTTCTCTATGACATCGGAGGGCAATTCGACTCGGGCGAGTTCGACCGGCTCGGGCCATCGGCGTTTTCGTCGATGCGACTGGTGGCGCTGTCATGGGCGCGAATCGGATGGGCAAAATTTGAGCGCGGCGAAAATCTGACGGCGATGCAGTTCCTAACCTCGGCATGGCTTTTGAGCCAGTCGGGAACAGTCGCAAACCGGCTCGGGCAGGCACTCGACAAGCAAGGGCAGCCGGAAAAGGCGCGTCATATGTATGCGCTGGCCGTGGCGGCGGGCGGCAGCGACGTGCTGGACTCGCGGGCGCGGCTGGCAAAACTCGATCCCGCGGCAGCAGAGAAAGAAATCGCGCAGGCACCGTTGGAACTGGTGCAAGCTCGCACCGTGAAACTCGCGGCCATCACGAGTAAGCCAGTCGCGGCGCGGTTTAACCTCGTGTTCGACAGTTCGCCACGTCCGGAGCGCGCCGAGTTTGTCGACGGCGACGAAAGTCTGCGGGCTGCGGGCGGGCAG
>JBEKLO010000019.1:0-43749 GCA_050010155.1 Terriglobales bacterium | reverse complement strand
CAACTATGTCAGCACGAAAGAGGAAGAAGATGAGAACGGCCCTCTGGCGGACCCTTTTGTTGACGCCGAGCCTTACCCCGAGAAAATCAGAGATGCCTTTACGCCATTCCCTCACAAAGCAAATCCGGGAACGACTTTCGTTTATCAATCGTCCGCGACATTCATCCTGACCCAGGCCATGAATAGCTACCTGCAACAACGGCACGGAAGCGGAGCCGACATCTTCGATTCCATACGCGATACGGTTTACAAGCCGATTCACATAAGCCAGGGTGGACTGACCACGCTGCGCACGGATAACAGCCCTACGGGAAGGCCGATTGGAGGCTGGGGGCTGTACTTTATCCAGGACGACGTCGCCAAACTCGGACGTCTGCTTAACAACAGCAAGGGCATGATTGACGGCAAGCAGGTGCTGGAACCAACCCGGCTGAAAGAGTCTCTGTTCCGCACCACAGATCCTACCAGCGTGAGCCTGCCTGTTCCGTGGAGCGAAACGCCCGTGCAAAACACCTACCGGTATCACAACTATTTCTGGGCGAGGCACATGACGACCGCGGAATTCCCGCAGTACCGCTGCGATTTCTGGGTGCCTCTTATGAGCGGGTACGGCGGGAACTCCGTGCTCTTATTGCCGAATGGGGCGACCTTTTACATCTTCAGCGACGGCGAAGAATGGGAGTGGTTTGGGGCAGTGAACGAGATCAACAAGATCGCGCCCTTTTGTCCCTGAAGGGGCTGCACTAAGAGCCCTTGCGAGTTTCCCCGCCCGTATCCAACTCGCCACCCCGTCCTCTTTCCCGCATTGCCGGAACCGCCTCTTCTTGTCATAATTATCAAGCTCTGGCCATGTAACGGTGCTGTTGGGTGAGTCTCGCCCGGGCAACGCCGTCGCTGCCACATGACATTTTTTTCGAAGATTTTTACGCCCACTAAGAACCGGCGACTGAACGAGCTGGTCGGGTTCCTGTTGTGCGTCTCCGCACTCCTCCTTTTCCTCGCGCTGGCGTCGTACTCGCCGCTTGATCCCTCGCTGGACAGCGCCTCCATCCTTACCGGATCGCACGCTGCCCGCAACTGGATCGGCATCCTGGGAGCCTATCTTTCCGACCTCATCCTGCAATTCTGGGGCGTCGGATCGTTTCTGCTGCCCGTGTTTATGGGCATGCTCGGGATGCGCTGGTTCCGCTCGCGAGCGGTGCAGACTCCCATCGCTAAAACTCTAGGCGGAATCTGGCTGCTCATGTTCGTGCCAGCTCTGCTCGCCATTCTGCCAGGCCATATTCGGTGGATGGGCGCCATCCCGATCGAAGGTTTGGCCGGCCGCATCGTCGGCGATTTCCTGATCCGTTACCTTAACGTTGCGGGCGCCTACATTGTCTGCACGACGGTTCTCGCGGTCGCGCTTTATCTCACCACCGCCTTCTCATTTTCGGCGATTGAACTATGGGCGCCGACGCGCTTTGCTTTCGTTTTGGCGCTGCGAGATCGTTTCCGGGATTGGCAGGACGAACGCGAGCGCATGCGCCAACAGAAGGAACTTGAAAAACGGCGCGCTGAGAAGCCCACCATTACGGCGCAACTTGTGCCCGCGCGTCCCGCGCCCGCTCGTCCGGAGATGACCCGTCCCGAGATGGCGCGTCAGGAAGTTGCTGGCCGTGGCGAGGAGAACGATCGAGAAGTCCGGCCAGAAATTCCGGGAGTGCAGTCGGTGACTCCCGCTCCGCGCAATGGCATCGAGCGCATGATGGCCGAGGAAGGCGCCGCCGACACGGTCGCCTCGCCGCCGCAACCTGTGCAAGCTTCCGATATCGAAGTCACCGAACGCGCCGACACCGAGCACCGGCCGAAGACGATCCTGCCGAAAATTGCGGGCAGTTACAAGTTGCCGCCGTCGAGCCTGTTGCATCGCCCCGACGAGCAACAGTCTGTACACGAAGATGAACTCAAGCTCATCGCCCAGGTTCTGACCGCGAAGTATGCGGAATTCGAAGTGCTTGGGCAAGTCACGCAGATCAACCCTGGCCCGGTCGTCACGACTTTCGAATTCAAACCCGAAGCCGGCATCAAGTACAGCCGCATCATCGGGCTCACCGACGATCTTTGTTTAGCGCTGCGCGCGGAAAGCATCCTGGTCGAACGCATGCCGGGCAAGAGCACCGTGGGCATCCAGGTGCCGAACCGCGAACGCGAAATCATCTGGCTGCGCGAGAACATCGAATCACAGGAATTCCTCGGCTCGAAATCGAAGCTCACGGTCGCCATGGGCAAGGACATCAACGGACGCATCGCCGCTGCCGATCTGGCCGGCATGCCGCACCTGCTGATCGCGGGTTCGACCGGTACCGGCAAGAGCGTGGCCATCAACGCCATGATCATGTCCATTCTCTATAAGTCGACACCGGACGAAGTGCGGCTCGTACTCGTGGACCCGAAGCGTCTTGAACTCGGCAATTACGAAGGCGTGCCGCACCTTTACACGCCGATCATTACCGAACCGAAACTTGCCGCGAACGCTTTGCGCAACGCGGTCCGCGAAATGGAGCGGCGGCTCAAACTGCTGGCTGCCAAGGGCGTTCGTAATATTGACAGCTACAATCGCCTGTTCGACGACACGCCGAGTTTATTCAGCGAGCAGGCTACGTCCGAGGAAGGGCGGATTCCAAAGATTGTCATCATCATCGACGAGTTGGCCGACCTGATGATGCTCGACGGCCACAACGTGGAAGAATCAATCACGCGGCTGGCCCAGATGGCTCGCGCCGTTGGCATTCACTTAGTGCTGGCTACGCAGCGGCCTTCGGTGGACGTGATTACCGGATTGATCAAGGCAAACTTCCCTGCCCGCGTGTCATTCCGCGTCGCGACCAAAGTCGACTCGCGCACCATCCTTGACGCCAACGGCGCCGAATCGCTCCTAGGACGCGGCGACATGCTCTACTTGCCGTCTGGCTCGGCGCGCGTGCATCGACTCCATGCTCCTTACGTCACCGAGAAAGAAATCGCAGGCGTGGTGGAGTTCTGGAAGGCGCAGGGACTGGCGCAGTATCAGGAGAAATTCCTCGAGACTCCGAAAGAAGATCGCGCGGCAGCTGGCGATGGGACCGATGACTCTGGAGAAATTTCAGCAGACGACAACGATCCGCTTTTCAACGATGCGGTTCGGCTAGTGATCGAGTTCGGCAAAGCGTCCACTTCCCTTCTTCAACGCCGCCTGCGCATCGGCTATGGACGCGCCGCTCATCTAATCGACCTCATGGAACGCGATGGCATCGTCGGCGCAGCCGATGGACCCAAACCTCGCGAAGTGCTGAAGCGTCCAGACTGGATCTCGGAGATAGAAGAGTCGATGCGGTAAGGCACGCTTCCGCCATAACAAAACTGGTGGTTAGTTGAGCGGAGGCAGTCCAACATCGGCAAGAATGCGGCGAAAGGCGGGCTCGTCGTGGAGCTTGTCGAAAGCGCGATCGATCTCTATTGAGAACATGCCATCGGCGTGAAGGTCGTAAGCTCTTCTGAGATATTGCAGAGCCTCTTGTCTTCTCTCCAGGACGGAGTAAGTCTCGGCTAGGTTGTAAGGGGAAAGTTGCCCATGATCGTAGAGTTCCTGCTGCTGCCTGAGCAGGGCCTCCAGCAAACCCTTGCTACCCCTGGCAGCGTAACCCTTTTCCGCGGCGTCGGCGATCGCGATCGCGGAGCTGTCGTGCACCAGTGTCGCTTCGCTTCTTGCTTCGCTCAGGTAATGAGGATAATCCCCCGTGAGCAGATAGATCTCTCCCAGAAATCGATGCGGAGAGATAAAGTCGGGCTCGCTTTCTTCCATCTGCTTCAGCAGCGCCATGCCTTCCTGCTGCTGGCCAGCATCGAACAACAGCATTCCCTTGTCCGCCAGCACCGACTTTGAAGCGGGATCCAGTGACCGGGCGCGCTCGATTTCCGCCAGCGACTCGGCACGGCGCCGCAAACACATAAGATACGTTGCATACCAGTGATGAGCTGCGGCGTTGTTCGGATCAAGTTCGATCGCCCGCCGGAATTCACGATCCGCCGTAACCACGTCCCACATGCCAAAGAACGATACAAAAGCCAGCGAGGCGTGGGCTTCGGAGGACTGAGGGTCGAGTTCAACGGCTCTCTTCGCGGCGGCCTGCGCGCGCGGGAAGGCCTCTGACGAGGGCATTACCGTGTATTCGCGCAGCAGGTTATAACAGTCCGCGAGGCCCACATAGGCTTGCGCGAAGTTCGGATCGTGGACGATGGCTTGAGTGAAAAAGTCCACCGCTTTCGTCAAGCTTTCCGGAGTCCGCTTTTCCCAGTAGTATCGCCCCTTCAGGTAGAATTCCTCGGCGTCACGATTGGCGGCACGATGAGCAAGCCCGGGCGCCGAAGATCCCGGAGGCAGAGCGGTGTTTCCTTTGCCGGAGTTGGACCTGGACGGCCCGGCGTTCGTTGCGTCATGCCTTGGCCAATAATGCCCGGCCGCAAGTAGCACCGCCAGCGCCGGAACGACAAATAGGAATTTCCATTTCCCCGTCCAATTCCCCGTCAAACGACGAGCGGACGTGGACGCAGCCGGCTCGTCGACAACCACATGTTTACTCTCGGCACGAATCGCTGCTTCCGGCAGTGGTTCAACCTGTGTGGGCGCGATCCAGCGATAGCCACGCCGTCCGACGGTTTCAATGAAAATTGGGTTCTCGGCTGAATCGCCTAGCGCGTCGCGCACACGGTTGATGGCACTGATGACGCCGCGATCGAAATCCACATAGACGCCATCCGGCCATAGAGCCTGACGAAGATCTTCGCGGCTCAGCACTTCGTTGGGCCGGCTGAGCAGCAGCTTCAGAGCCCGAAATGGCAACTCCTGAATCTTGACCTTGCTCCCACACTTGCGCAGTTCGCCCGAGCGCAGGTCGGCCTCGAATACTCCGAAGCGCACTACGACATTGGCGGAGACATCTGCAGGCATAGGTGACAATTACTAGGGAGGGACACCCAGTTTATCACGGCTGGCAACGCGGAAACCGCGCCAGTTCAGACCAAAACGCCGTTCGATTGAATACATGAAACGGCGTGACCGTTCACCATATCGTATTCATAAAACAAGAGTTATCGCGTTACCAGAGTTTAGTTGAACCGTTACCCGCCGAGAATTGACTCTAGCCGAAATTTCGAAGAAGGTGGGTGCCAGGTTCCGAGCGTACTCCGTACGCTTTGTCGCGCTACGGGCTGCGCAGGCGGCCTTCGCATCATTCCCCGAAATGCAAAGAACCTCAAACTCTCAGGAGATGTTCCAATGAAATGTAGTCAGCAGTCGACAAACAAAGTTCGCGCGACCGCAATCGCATTCATCATGCTCGCTCTAGTTTTTGCCGGGGTGGTTCGCCCGGCGCAGGCGCAAACTTTCAACGTGCTGTACTCCTTCGAGGGGCTGAACGAGGGTGAAGGCGCAAACCCCTACGGGCTGGTGCAGGGCAGCGATGGATTTTTGTATGGGGTAACGGGAGGAGGAGGGCAAAAAGACAGTCTGGATGGCGTATTTTTCAAAATCAGCACCAGCGGCAACCTGACGAACCTATGCAGCTTTTTCTACACTGGACACTGCCAGGCGGGCGGCGACCCTCTTGCCGCTTTGTCTATAGCCAGCAATGGAGACTTCTACGGCACCGACAACGGTGGCCAGGTCTGGCAACTCACCCCGACCGGCAAGCTGAAGGTTCTCTACAAGGCCGACAACCCCGGCCATGCTCCTCCGATTCAAGCCAGTAACGGCGATCTCTACGGTACAAACTATGGCGGCCTCTACGCCAACTGCGGCGATAGTTATTGCGGATCAGTCTTTAAACTAACCACCAGCGGCAAGGAGACCACGCTGTACTCTTTCTGCGCCGACGAGCAAAATGGCGTTTGCATAGATGGCCAGTACCCTTCCTATTCGCTGGTTGAAGGCAGCGACGGCAACCTCTACGGCACCACAAGCGCCGGCGGAAACGACGGCGTCAACGCTGGTTCTGGCACGATGTTTAAAATCACGCTCGACGGTGCCCTCACCACGATTTACAACTTTCCCGGCGACACGCCTCCCAGTTCGGCGCTGATCGAAGGCGCGGATGGGAATTTCTACGGCACCACCTTGACCGGCGGCACTGGCCAGTACGGCAGCGGCGACGAAGCCGGCACGTTTTTCAAGGCTACAACCAGCGGTGATGTGACCTACCTCTATAACTTCTGCAGCCTGCCAAATTGCGCCGATGGCTCTCAACCCCAGAACATCTATCTGGCTACTGACGGGAATTTCTATGGGATCACCTGGTTCGGCGGGGCCAATGGCCTCGGCACGATTTTCCATATCACTCCCAGCGGGACCCTGACCACACTCCTCAGCTTTGACGGCACGAACGGAAATGCCCAACAGTGGAGCAATTCGATAGTGCAGGACACCAACGGCATCCTCTACGGCACAGTCGGGGGCGGCGGTGCGGGCTATCCAAACTGTCCCGGCACCTGTGGTGGCGTGGTGTTCAGCCTCGACATGGGTCTCGGCCCCTTTGTGAAGACGCTGCCCACATCGGGCAAGGTGAACGCGAAGGTCAAGATTTTGGGAACGGATCTGATAGGCGCAACCAGCGTCACCTTCAACGGGACGGCGGCCACGTTCAAAGTAGCTTCCGGTTCCGAAATTACGACCACGGTACCGGAGGGTGCCACCACAGGCGTGGTGAAGGTAGTAACTGCCGGAGGGACTACGCTCACCAGCAACACGGTCTTTCAGGTGCCCTAGTCGAAGAGCAGCACCACCTCACGACGAAAGTGCGAAGTGGTATCGCATACCAGAATCACCGGGAACTGATCTCCTGGTTCGCGGTGCCGGAGCGCGGTGGGGAATCCGCGCTCCGGTTTTTTTATTTGAACCCAAGGCCGCATCCGTAAACTCCTCCTGCTCTATCTTTCTTGACAGTTCTCACCTATCTTTTTATTGTTGCTAACCTGTCGTGGCTAACTACCTATGAATATTGTCAAGGCTACCAAGAAGTACGAGGAATGGCTGCGGCTGCACATCCAAATTGTGGAGCCGGATTTGCAGTTCAAGCACGAGCAGATGGCGTTGGCAGTGTTTCCGTTTTTTCGTGCGACCTTCTACCGCTGGGTGCAAGTGTGGCCGGAAGTGTGCGCCCACCTCGATCGCGCGCCCCATCTGTTGTCGGTAGGCGATCTGCACGTGGAGAACTACGGCACCTGGCGCGACACGGACGGCCGGCTCGTCTGGGGAGTGAACGATTTCGATGAGGCGTGTGTGTATCCCTACACCATGGATCTGGTGCGGCTGGCAACCAGCGCGCTGCTGGCGGCTCGGGTCGAACATCTGGCTATGAAGCCGAAAGACGCAGCCGCTTCGATTCTCGAGGGATACGAGACCGTGATGGAAGACGGCGGCCTTCCCTTTGTATTGGAGGAAGGCCATGTCTGGTTGCGCGCCATTGCCGAGAGCAGACTGCGCGATCCGGTAGTGTTCTGGAAAAAAATGGATGCGAACCCGACCGCGAAGGGAGATATTCCGGAGAGCGCGCGCGAGGCAATCGAGCATATGCTGCCGCAGACGGGTATGCGCTACCGGTTGGCCCGCCGCAGGGCAGGCCTCGGAAGCCTGGGTCGCACGCGCTTGGTCGGCATCGCCGATTGGAATGGCGGGCGTGTGGCGCGAGAAGCGAAAGCGTTGCTGCCGTCGGCATTGCAGTGCGTGTTTCCGAAGCGCGTTCCGTCCGAGATCTTATACGGCGCGATTCTGCGGCGCTCGGTGCGCTGCCCCGATCCCTATGTGCAGATGCGCGGACACTGGATCGTGCGCCGGCTGTCGCCGCATTGCTCGCGTATTGAACTGGACGCGCTGGCGAATAACCGCGGAGAATGCCGGCTCCTGCACGCGATGGGCAGAGAGACAGCGAATATCCATGTGGGCACCGAAGAAAAGCGGCGAGCAATCCTGAAAGACTTGCAACAACGAAGACGAAAAAGCAACTGGCTGCTAGAAGCCGCGCAGGCCATGGCGGAGGCGATGGAAAAAGACTGGCGAGTGTGGAGGGAGCGCTGGCAGAGCTAGACCCTGCCAGCGCTTTATTGGAGGGAAAGTCCGTGCGAGGACTCCGGGCGAAGGTCGAAGAACGGGTAACCGGGAGCGCGCGGACTGTTTTCAGCTCCGATGGGAATCAGCGCATCGAGAATACACTCGAGTGCCTCGGCGGAGCCCGACCAACCGCGGGAAAAAGACTCGCGATGCACCGCTAACTCACCAACCAGCCGTCCCACCGAGTCCGGTCCGAGATCGAAATCGGCCAGGTTCGGATCGCTGCCGATCGGCATCGGAGGATACTGGGCTGGAGGAAGTCGAAGATTAGCGCTTGAAAGCCAGTGCGACAGCAGCGTTTTGAGATGTTGCCGGCAGCACACACTCTTCATATTTTTTTGACCCGCCAGCGAAGAATGCCACGATAAGACCTTGAGACGGTCGAGCCACCGGTTCTCAGCCACCAGGAACCATCCTGCGCGGCGAAACGTGTCGACACCGCATACCGAACAAACCGAGCGTTTTGTGATTGCGTAATCCATAACATCCCTCTCAGAGTCAGCAGGCGACGCCGGCGGCGCGCGACAGCGACCGCGGCCCCGCACGCTCGCTGAGCGGGACAGTCAGCATCCCTAGAGCTACGTCGAAACGAAGTGTGAAGTGAGCCGAACAGGCATCGCACAGCCAGAAATGTTCCCGCCGCGGCAGCTTCCGCCGATTGCTTTCGAACGTAGCGCTGACGTTGGGAGGCGCAGTTTCCGCCAGAAACAGTTTGCCTTCGCGCAGGGAACGGAAGGGAACCGTGCAAGTAGGGTTGGCGCATTTTTGCAGCATTGGCTGAAATCCAGTCTTCTCGTCTATAGAGTTTTGGCCAGCGAGCGCTGCGGATATTGCACGCGACAGACCGAAACCGCGGCCGCCACATTAAAAGTAGTTAATACGTAGTTAGAAAGACTTAGACATGTGACGAGTGACCTGGATCACATTGTGCTATGTGGTCCTGACGGTGAGCGGTCGGCTCCGACGAATGATCGTCAGTGTTATCGCACACCTTAGGTGTGATGTGGATCACACGCGAGATGTTTACAGGTGAGTTTCTAGACTACGACGAGTAAGTAACGATACTTAGTTGAGGTGTTGCGGAGCAGGTTGCACAGTAAGAGTGATGGAATCGAGATTATGGACCCAACGCGCCGGACGCTTGTCATCGGACACAATGAGTTGGAAAGGTCCGTTTTTCGCCAGTGGCTGGCCATCACGAGTGTCGGCAACCAGCACTTGACCTGCATGAAAGCTGGGATCGATCTCGGCGAGAGAAAAAAGGACAGAGTATCCATCGGAGCCCGTCGCGATGAGATAACTTGTCAGCGCTTCTTCGTGAAAGTCCTTGCCAAGGGGCGCATTGACTTTGGCCAGCAGAGTTGCGAGCAGAACGCCGGAGTAAGTTTCATTAGCATCGGTATGGCTGTTATGTACCGTGATGGTAGTGTGCGGCAAGGCGCGAAAGTCCGCAGGCGAAAGCGCCACGGGAGAATGATAAGGATCGGCGGTGAGCAGCAGATGACTCTCGTGATTCTCAAGGGCCGGCGCAGTGCGATTGACCGGAACGGGCGCACCGGCGGCGGGGATCTCTAGACGCACCGCGACCATCTGAGCAGCGCTGCCATTACTCGCTGATGCGACAACTTCGAGGTGCTGCGCGATCTTCTTGAAGCTTCCGGCGGAAATGAATAGAGCATAAGGGCCGGGCGCTAATTCGATCGAGAGCTGGCCCTTGTCGTCAGTTTCCAGTTTCGCTGGAGCATTCTCGGGCGACGGTACGAGCCGAATCCGGGCATGCGGAACGCTAACTCCAGTCGGATCCGTCACCCGGATGACGACCGGCGTGGTCGCTGACATCTGAACTGCCGTCTGAGCCGAAAGAGCAAACGGAGCGGTAATTAACAGAACGGAGAGCAGGCCGATCCTGAAGTGTGGCTGAGAGTTTTGCCGATGCATGGAGAGAGGATACCGCGGAAAAAGGTAAGTGTCAGCGTCCTCGCCCAGTTTCTCCGCAGCCTTCTAGTGCACCAGTTTAGTCGATGCCGCGACGAGAACTCCTGCCACCGCCATCAGCAGTCCGAAGTACCAGAATATGCGTCGTCCCGAGAGCAAGGTAATCGAGGTGACTACCAGGGCAATCTCCAAAAACACTTCGCCAAGATCGAAACGGTCCGCCTTGCCGCGGGTAAGATCGGTTTCCTTTTCCGTTTCGCGCGCCTGTTTGTCGAGTTCTTTCTGCTCATCTTTATAGCGGTCGGCTTCAGCGCGGTATTTTTCCTGCAGTTTGGCGACGGCTTCCGCGTCCTTGCTGGCCACCACGGTGGTCAAGTCGGCGAACAATTCGTCGGTGTGCCGGCGGATATTCTTGGCCTGGTAGTAGGCCCACTGGTCGGTGACCTTGTTCTGCAAAATAATTTCTTCGGTATGCGTGCGATGGCCCAATAGCGACACGGTCGCCACCAGCACGGCCAGCACCGCCATGGTCAGTGTGACGGGTGCGAGATCGGGACGCTCCCGGGCGTGTTCGGCATTTTCGTGTAGTTCGCTAAGTTCATCGCTCATGTTCTGCGGCTCCTGATGGCTCATAGAATCGACGACCTAAGATCGACGAACTAAGAGGATAACCCAAGTTCCCTATTCTCCCATTACCTTTATGATGACCCGTTTGTCGCGCTGCCCGTCGAACTCCGCATAGAAAATCTGCTGCCACGGACCGAAGTCCAGTTTCCCGTTGGTTACCGGCACGATGACTTCATGGTGAATGATCAGCGATTTGAGGTGCGAGTCTCCGTTGTCTTCGCCCGTCTGATGATGCTGGTAGCTCTGCCGGAAAGGAGCCAGCGTTTCCAGCCACGCGTCGATGTCCTTGATAAGACCACTCTCGTTGTCGTTGACGTAAACCCCCGCCGTGATGTGCATGGCGGAGACCAGGATCATGCCGTCCTTGATTCCAGATTTCTTAAGCGCACTCTCAACCTGCGGAGTCAGGTGAACATAAGCGCGCTTGGTTTTCGTATGCAGAGTCAGGTATTCAGTGTGGAATTTAATACCCACTATCCTAAACAAAGAATCTCGTGCGGGGGGCTTGACGACAAAACGCCTGAGGTCGGATTTCGAGGGGACTATACTATCGCCAAAGCCATATCCGATAAAGACCCCAGCTTTTCCCAACCTGCCGGCCCCTGATTCATTCGCGAGTCAATTCGCCCTCGGTTTTGCCTGCCAGGGTGACAAACCTAATTACCCCCTTGGCGTCCTCGAAGATGAGTCCGGTGGCTCCATTGTTCACGACCGCCGTTACGAGATGACCGTAGGATTTGGGGATGCCGCCGCGCGTCGGAGTGCCCTCATAGCGCGCCAGTTCTCCTTCCTTCATGCCAGTGACGCTGACAAAGCGGATCACGCCTTCGGCATCTTCAAAGACCAGACCGGTGCCAATGTTGTCGGCGATCGCGGCGACCATCCGGCCGTAGGATTTAGGCACGACGCCTTGGGTAGGAGCGTAGGATTTATCGCCTGCGGGTTGCGCGGGTGCTCCGGCGTGAGCCACGGTTGCGGTGCGAGATCCGGCCAGGTATCCGGCGATCAACAAAAGTGCGCTTCCGGAAATGAGCAGTATTCTTTTCTGCATCTGGGTGTCCCCCTCGATGATTTTATGGTGACGGGTGACGCTTTCGTGGAATCCCATCCTTGCGCAAAAAAACGCGCAAGGATGAGGCAGCCATTGGTCAAACAAATCGGACAAAACAAGCGAAACCGCAGCTTAGGGTTCGACCAAGATTTTGTGCATCATGCCGAGATCTTCGTGCAGCAGGATGTGACAGTGAAACACAAACGTGCCCGCGATTGTCGGATCGCGGAAATCCATACGAACCTTCACACTATGATAGGGAGTGCCCGGGCCCGACCAGTACGGGATTTCGATCGTATCTCGCAGTTCGTTATCGCCGGCCGGTTTGCCATCCACTTCCAGCACCTGAAAGTGAATCTGATGGATGTGGAAAGCATGCGTCTCGAGTGCGCGGTTTTCGATCGTCCAATCTTCAACCGCCCCCACTTTGGTGGTGATGGCAGGTTTCTCATCGGGCTCGAAGACCCTCTGCTTTTGTCCATCCACCGTGATGTAGAACTGGATGGGACCGTTGGTGCCGCCAAATTCCTCGGAGAAATAGAGCTTGCGCTGCGCCGTTACTGCTTGATTCGCGAGGTCGGAGAACAGGAGGGCGGGCGTTGAGGCAGATGCGGGCGTGGGCGCTATTGGCGGCGCGGGCGCGTTTGCTGAGGGCGAGGATTCGTCATTACCGTTGCCGGTCAGTTCGATATTTGCGAGCGCTCCCTGAAGATCCGGGTTTCCGGTAGGGCCGGTGGAGTAGGCCTGGGTGTAGAACACGCCCGTTCCTCCGGCTGGAGGAGCTTGCACGATGAACTCAGCTCGGCTGGCCGGTGGGATTAGAATTGTTTTCTCTTCTCTGGTCTTCTCCAGCGGATAGCCGTCGAGCGCGATGATCTGCAGTGGTTCTGGCTTGTCATTGACCACCACCTGCAACTCGAGGAAATCCTGTATGGTTGCGTTGGCCACGCGCCAGAACTGTTTCTCGCCGGGCTTCATTTTAACGATCGGTACCCCACCGGCAAACGGAGCAGGCTGGAAATTAATGCTTAGCTGGTAGGGTCCGGGAATCCATGGAACCAGGTATTGCTGGCGAATCACGAAGATGCGTTCGGTAAGGCCCTTAACCTCGGGGCGATATTTCTCGATGCCCTCGACTACGATGGCTCCGGCCGCGCCGCCGTTGACTTGAAACTCGGTGAAGCCGTGGATATGGGGATGGTACCAGTACAGGCCGGGGGGCTCAGTCTTGGGAATCTGGATACTGAACTTGAACTCGGGTGAACCGGGCTGAATCACGGTATCAATGACATCGTCCTGATGGCATACGGGAGGAACATTCAAGCCATGGAAGTGGACGTTGGTGGAATCAAGGGTTGGTTCGCCACCATCGCCGCAGGTCTTACCGGCGTCGCCTGACTTCTTCATGCTCATGTTCATCTTCATTTTTGTCGCATTTTGGTCCTGATCCTCGATGCGATTGAAGATTCCGAGATTGAGTGTGTCGCCGGGGTTGATGCGGAGGGTGGGGGCCTCTTCGATTTGTCCGGCCGCGTCGTATTTGTAGCAGTAGTGAGTGTAGCCAAATTGATCGACCGAGTGCGCCAAGGTGAATCTGGCATCGAGAACGCCATGCTGTGAGGAAATAGCGTAGGGATTCTTGACCACGGTCCCGGAAGCGGGACGAGCCGGACAGTCGGACGACGCCGCAAAACTCAGAAGTGAAGATCCGCAGAATACGATTGCCAGCAACCAGCGCATATGCAAGTCCTTCCTAATTTCCTAGTCGAATAACCGCAGATCGTCTCTTAATGGTTGTGCACGGTCCGCGGGGTTCGCACGGAACTGCCCGCTAGAAAGATCGCGGGGGAAAAGTGCCGATGGATAGCAACCCCTGACTGCCTTGATCCGAGAATGGCGATTGGGGTATTTCACTCAGCGAACATTTCCCGCCCGAGGAGTTGAGCGCCACCATCGCGATAGCGGACGGGATGCTGAACTCGGCCACATAGACTCCGCCACCGTTACCAGTTTGGCTGATTAAGCCAAGACCGCCGAGATACGACCAGTTCGCAGACTCCCCTTTGACCTTGCCCAAGGTGCAACCGGCGGAAACTGTGCCCGTCGTTTTATCAAAAAACATTGCGCCGACGCTGGCTCCCTGAGTATTGACTACGTAGAGGACGGTCTCGTCCGGACTTAGCATGATGTTGTTCGAGCTAATACTTCCTTTGAAGGAATACACCACGGTCGGCGTCAATTGCCCGGAGGAAATGTCGGACACTTCCACCACGACAGCGGTCGAGGTATCACCGAAAATCGCGTAGTGTCCATCACTCGTGATATCGATGCCGTTGGGATAAGTCGCACCCTGCGAGCTTACCGTCGCAGTGGAGTATTGTTCGTCGCTATTGGGTACGGGCGTGCCCTGCGAAATATCGAAGGATTGGATGGAGCCATCGGTAAAGGTGGCGATCATTATGTTGCCATGGATCGCCATGCCGTTGATCATCCCGCCAGCTAATCCGCTGACCGTCACATCATTGACAAAAGTGAGACTGCATCCAGGCAGTACCTGGAATGTGCCGATGGTGTTCGATGAGGTAAAGCCGGCGTACAAATATTGGCTGTTCATCGCCAAGCCGATGCCATTAGCCGTGCCGTTGTCGTTCTGAGATCCGGTGGCGCTGCCGCCTACGGTAAGGGTGCTGATAGCGATTCCCGTAATCTCTCCGGTCGAAGCTACGGACGCGTAGACGCATTGCTGGTTACCGCTGTTGAGAGCGACGATCCGATTGGCGCCAAAAAAGCCGCCCACGTTACCAAAACCACCGATCTGGACTTGTTGCTGTAGGGTCAGCAGACCGCTCGGGCCCACAGAAAAGAAGCTGACTCCGGGATCATCGTTGGTTACAACATACTCCGTTTGTGCGGCGAGTCCGGTGGCGGCCAGAACGCACGCACACAGAGCAGCCACGCACCACCACGAGGGTTGCCTCGAGCTCTTCATAAATTGTGTTCCTTCAGGTGGGGACCCCAGTCGTGAAAGTAGATCACAGGTCCGGGGATAGTTCAACCGTTACGATCCCCGTGAAGAACAGCTACGGCCGGTGCAAATTGTTGCCAATAACTGGTAAATGCATTCCGCTCACCCCACGGCCCTGCGGTTCTCCGTGCCCCTTGTCTTAAGGAACTTTCAGGAAGTCCCCGGCTCGGCGGTCTCCCTTGTTGTCCCCTGTCACAAGTCCCAGCAAGCTGACTGCCTTCCGAGAAGCGCCCTACCGAAACCTACCTGGAACCACTTGTGTATCAGCATGATGCCCGCCTTATATGTCGGCGGGCATCCTGCATACTTTCTCACTAGTGATCTGCGGAAGGTTAGCCGCCGTTGTTACAGATGCCGAGACCAAACGGATTGTTGTGGAAGGTCTCCCACCCGTTAACCGAGGTTGTGTCTGGAGCACCGAAGTATTCAAGGAATACCAGGTCCTGCAGATTGTAAGTAAATCCGTTCAGCGTATACGGAAAACCACCGTAGTTGGTGAAGCCCTCTTCGGGATCGCCAACTTCGAGAATTCCGCAAGCCACCGGGTTGAAATATCCCTTGGTGCCGGGATCGTCCAACCATTCGCCGGCTTCGTGGGATAGAGCCGATACATCCTGCGAGAAATCGCCCGGGATGGGAATAAAGGTGAACTGCGAATAGGCCTGTGTGCCCGTCGCGCTATGGTAACCGCCGATGCAGCAGTTATTGAGGACCGGTGAGCCGTCCGTCAGGTAAGTGTTCGTGGTCATGAAGATCGGCAAAGTGTCCGGCGTGATCTGGCTGGTGGCTTTGATGTACGTATTGAGCTGGGTGTCAATATAGTTGATGTCAACCAGCGCCGTTGGATTCGATCCCCCGAAAGGATTAGACGACAGAACCGCGCCATTCGACCCGGGGCTCAAGTCCAGCTCAGGCAAAACGGTCGGGCCGCCCAGCAGGACATGGTAACCCGTCTTTTTCTCGACGGTCCCCCAGAAATTGGCGCGCTGGAAGGCGTCCTCATACTGCGTAGTGCCGATGTCGACGCCACCCAGGTTGTAATCCTGAGTTTGGAAAATCGGAGAATCCTCAGTGAGCGTGACCACGTTCTTCCCATCGTCATTGGTGGTCAAGGGATCAAACACATCACTACCGATGGTGATCTTCACCGGGATAATGAACGCGTTGACAGTTGTGGATTTGCCCGTCTTCGGAGCAGTACCCACCATGTAGTAGGTGTACGTCTTCCCGTCGTAGGTGAACTTGCCGGTCCAGGTAGGCAGTTTGGCTTTCTTGGCTGGTTCCGTATTGGGTGTCGGCGGCAAAGTAACAAATCTGCCAACCGGACCTACAATTTGGCTCTCATTCTGAGCCACCGCAGAGGCCGCAAAACAGCACACCAGGGCGGCCAAGCTTACAATTAATTTCCTCATAGTTTTTCCTCTCATCTTCTCGATGCTTGATTTGGACAACGCAGTTTGTTCAAACAGTTGACAACGCGCGGACGGTATACGAAGCCAGACATTATTGTCGGGGCAGCCCCGATTCCCCCTCGACCCCGAAAGGTTTCGTCATTGTCTCCCCAATCCTTGTTTGCGTCAATGTGCAAGGTCTTGCACACGGATACTCTTTCAGGCAGCCCCCAGGTCGGTGGTCTGCCTTTCCGTCCCTATCAGAGACACAGGCAAGCAGATTTTCCTCCTCGACGTGCCGCGTCCAAGTCTTTTGTGGAATGTTGATTAGGAAGTATCAGGGCTCGACCAGGATTTTGTGCATCATGCCGAGATCTTCGTGTAGCAGAATATGACAGTGAAATACAAACGTGCCCGCTATCGTCGGGTCGCGGAAATCCATGCGTACCTTCACGCTGTGATACGGAGTGCCCGGGCCAGACCAACACGGGATGGCAATGGTATCCAGCAGCGGGCCATTGGTGACTGGCTTGCCATCCACCTCTAGCACCTGAAAGTGAATCTGGTGGATGTGGAAAGCGTGAGTTTCGAGGGCACGGTTTTCGATGGTCCAATCCTCAACCGCTCCGACCTTCGTGGTGATGGCCGGCTTCTCATCGGCTTCGAAGACTCTTTGCTTCTGTCCGTCGACCGTAATGTAAAACTGGATGGGACCGTTGGTGCCGCCAAATTCTTCGGAAAAGTAAAGCTTGCGCTCGGCGGTTACTGCTGCATGCGCGAGGTCGGAAAACTTAAGGGTAGGGGTTGACGAGGACAATGACGTGGGTTTTGATCCGGATGCCGGTGATGCTGGAGCAGGCGGGGCTGTGGCCGCTTTTGCTGTGTGCGAAGATCCACCAGGGATGACCTGAATGGTCGCAAGAGGCTGGGGGATATCCGGGTTTCCGGTGGGGCCAGTGGAATAGGCCTGGGTATAGAAAATCGCGGTCGCGCCTTGCGGTGGAGCTTGGACGATGAACTCAGCTCGCCCAGCCGGAGGAATCAAAATTTCATTCACGGTTCTGGTTTCCGCCAAGGGATAGCCGTCCAGCGCGATCAGCGTGAGATTGTAAGATTGCTCACCTTGCAGCACCTGCAACTCCAGGAAGTCCTGCAGAGATGCATTGGCGACTCGCCAGAACTCCTGCTGACCGGGCTGCATTTGAATAATTGGTTGAGGGCCCTCCTGAGAGGTCACTTGATAGTTAAGGGTCAACTGATAAGCTCCGGGAACCCAAGGGACAAGAAACTGCTGGCGAATTACGAAAATGCGTTCGGGAAGGCCCTGAACCTCGGGGCGATATTTTTCCATGCCTTCGACGACGATGGCGCCAGCCGCGCCACCGTTCACCTGAAACTCGGTGAAGCCGTGGACATGCGGATGGTACCAATAAAGGCCGGGTGGTTCGGTAGTTGGAATCTGTATGCTGAACTTAAACCCCGGTGAGCCGGGCTGAATCAGGGTATCGAGCACATCGTCCTGGTGGCACACGGGAGGAACATTCAAGCCATGGAAATGGACATTAGTAGAGTCAATCGTCGCATCGCCGCCATCGCCGCAAGTCTTGCCGGACGCGCCTGACATCTTCATCGTCATCTTCTTAACGTTTTTATCGTCATCCTGAATGCGGTCGAGGACCTCGAGATTCAGCGTGTCTCCGGGATTGAGGCGCAACGTTGGAGCCTCAACAATCTGACCTGACGCGTCGTATTTGTAGCAGTAGTGGCTATAGCCCTCCTGATCCACCGAGTACGCCATCGTGAATTTGGCATTGAGAGCGCCGTTCTGCGAGGAAATCGAGAAGGGATTGTTGACGACAGTGCCAGCGGCGGGACGAGCGGGACAGTCGGACTGTGCAAAGCTCAGAACAGAACATCCGCAGAATATGATCGCGAGCAACCAGCGTAATCGAAGCCCCATCTCCAACTCCTTCACATTTCGCAAAACTAAATTCCCGGAGATCCCCGATTACGATTATGTTTGTTTTTGCAACCACTGACAACCACGATTTGTGCCTTGTGCCTTAGCGGGCAACCGCTGTGTGGCCCAGGCCGCTTTTCAAATCCGCCGCAAGCAGCTGATGAAACAGCTGTTCCCCTGCTTCTCTTCGTGGCGAAAGCCTTCCAGCTTGATACGCGCGAGATTTCAGGCCGCGTTGCACCGCCTCGCAAATCCCCAAGTCCTCATCCTGCACTCGATTTCCCACCGCGACACTCTGCTCGTTGTAGGGGCGTGCCGATTCGCTAATATCCGAAAAGTAGAAATCGAAAATCACCCGGCAATGGTCGACATCCAACGGAATCACGAGGTTCGTATCCAGATAGCCCTCGTAACAGTTGAACATGAAATTCGGATGCAGCCAGAAATACCACGCACGGTCGCCTCTGCGCGTCGTGCCCGTAGCTGCGTCCTGATCCGAATTCACCATGGGACTGGACTGCAGGCAATATCGATCTTCGTTCTCGATTGTGTATTGCTTGTAGTCCAAAACTGAATTCAGTCCCTTGTGTAAATGCGGCACATGATATCCGCCATCCAGATAGTTATCGACAAATACCTTCCAATTGCAGTGGATGTCATAACTTCTGCTGGTAAAGTAATGCAGCTTAGTCAGGCCCAGGGGAGCTGCGCGCTTCACCAATCCTCCTAGAAACTCTTTTAACGGAGCAGCATCGGCATCCAGATTTACAAATACAAATTGCTCCCACGTGTCGACTCTTACCGGAACCAGCCCGTTTTCCTTACGTTCGAAGTTCTTCACCCCGTCGAACTCCGGCATCCCCTTGAGCGAGCCATCGAGGCCATAATTCCATCCGTGATACGGACAATGCAAAATCGAAGCCTGTCCGCAGGGCTCCGTGACCACTGCCGCCGCATGATGGCGGCACACGTTGTAAAAGGCGCGTAAAACCCCATCGTTTCCCCGCACGACGACCAGCGGCTCTCCCGCCACGTTTGCCGTCACAAACTGCCCGGGCTTTTCTACCTGATCGACTCTTGCCATCACCTGCCAGGTTCGTGAAAAAACCGTTTGCCGTTCAAGGTCCGCGATTCGCGCATCCACATACCACGGCGCCGGAATCGTCGATGCTTCCGTCAACGGCGCCGCCGTGTCGTAACTTGCGACGATCTCGTCTACGCTCTTGCGCCCGTCAATTGCATTCTTCATGCTTTCTTTCCAGTTCCCTGTATTTTCTCCGACCCGATTGCGCGTCGTAACAATTCCACAAATTGATCAATGCGCGCTTCTTTCTCTTCCGGAACCGGGCCTGACTTGCGGAACAATCCCGGATCCAACTCTTCCGTGAGCAGCGCATCCTGAAACCGGTCCATCGTCCACTCCAGGATCGAGCCGATCATGTCCACGTCCAAGTCCCGGCGCAACTCACCCCGTGTCACCCCGAACGCCACAAACTCACGCCATCCGTACGGATCCTCTTGCACCAGGAATCGATTGATCTCCCTGCGTAACGCCAGATCCGTCCCATAATTGCCGATCAGATAAATTCGGTATGAGGACCAGTTATCGCGGACCATGTTCTCCGTGCATCCCAGCCAGTAGCGCAACAACTCGAAGAATCCTCGCTCCTGCGCGACGGCCGGAGCCTGCATATATTTTGGAAACGACTGCACGGCCTTTTTGTAGGCTTCGAAAAATAAGCCATCCTTGCTCTTGAAGTGCTGAAACACCGATCCCTTGGCAATGCCTAACTGCGCCGCAATATCTTCCACTCGCGCTGCGCTATAGCCCCGTTCGGCAAAATGCCGGATCGCGACGTCCACAATCCGCGCCCGTTTCGCTTCCGAACGCGGACGAGGCTTCCCGCCACGCTTCATCTGCATCGGTTTTGCCAGACTGCTGGTAATTCCCTCCATGGCCCAACTCCTCCCGGATTCTTTGACCTCCGGTCAACGAAAGATACCGTACGGAGAAACGATCTTTCAATGGCTTTTTTAAGGCTCTTGGCTCGTGTCTTTGTTTGGAGGGTTCGCCGGTTTTGACCAATAGTCAGACGCGCGGAAGGTCTCATTCAAACTGGGATGAATTTTGATTTTCTAGAGCTCTACGTTCCCGGCAGCCGATCTTCTCTTTTGGCGCCGGGATGCGCTGCTCACTACTTGGGGAAGGGCAACGGGAAAACCATGATTGGATGGTCGCCTAAGAAAAAGGGACAGGCTGCAGGGCCCGTCCCTAGTATGTTCAAGCCCGCCCGTAGCGGCGGCAGGCAGCAACTAGTCGTTTTAGTGAATGTCGAACTGCTCCTGATGCAGCGCCGGATCGGACTTCACGATGATCGTCTTCTTCGTGAGCTCTTCCATTTCATTCAGCAGTTTCGCGTTGTTCGCCTTCAGCGCTTTCGCTACTTCCGGATTCACCCGCAACATTACGTCGCTGTGCTCCAGATGAGCTGAAATCTTGCGCATCTCGACATAAACTTCGTTGCAGATGGTGTTCACCGATTTCACGAAGCCGGTGGATTGGCAATAGGGACACGGAGATCCAATCGTCCGCTCGAGCGACTGCTTCACGCGTTTGCGGGTGATCGCCACCAGCCCGAAATCATTGAACTGCAGGACTTTTGACGGGGCGCGATCGAGGCGCAAGGCTTCTTCCAGCGCCTGCATTACTTTCTGCCGGTTGCGGCGCTCGTCCATGTCGATGAAGTCGATGATGATGATGCCGCCCAGATCGCGCAGCCGCACCTGGCGCACGATCTCCTTGATGGCATCGACGTTGGTTTTCACGATCGTGTCTTCGAGGCGAGCCGTTTTGCCGACGTACTTGCCGGTGTTCACGTCGATTGCAACCAGCGCCTCCGTCTGATTGATGACGATGTAGCCACCGCTCTTCAGCCAGACTTTCGACTTCAGCGCCTTGCTGATTTCCTCGTTCAGTCCGAACTGGTCGTAAAGCGGCGTCTCCTTGGTATAAAGCTTGACGCGCTTGACCAGGCCGGGCTGGAAACGATTGGCAAATCGCAGAATGCGCTCGTACTCCTGCTCGGTGTCGACCCAGATGGCGGAAAATTCCGAACTCACCTGATCGCGCAGAACACGCTCCACTACGTTCAGGTCGTGATAGATCAGCGCCGGAGCCTTGCTGTTATCGGAGCGTGACTTGATCTCATTCCAAAGGTTCTTCAGAAAGCGGATGTCGGCCCGCAGTTCTTCATCGGTTGCGCCCGCGGCTGCCGTACGCACAATAAAACCGCCGCCGCCATTTTCACGCTCGCTCTGGATGATCCGCTTCAGCCGCTGCCGCTCTTCCTCCGATGCGATCTTGCGCGAGACGCCAGTGTGGTTCACCGTGGGCATGAAGACCAGGAAGCGTCCTGGAAGCGCGATGTGGCTGGTGATGCGGGCGCCCTTTTTGGCGATCGGTTCTTTGGCAATCTGAATCAGCACTTCCTGCCCTTCCTTGAGCAGTTCGCTGATCTGCGGCACCACCGTGTTCTCGCGACTGCGGAATCGGCGTCCGCCGCGACGTCCGCGGCCTCGGTCGAACCCGCGGTCTGGACCGCGACGCTGCGTACGCTGCAACAACCTTGCTTCTGGAGCGGGACCGCGTACCTCGGCGCTGGCATCCACGGTGCCATCGCCAATCGCCTCGGCCTCGAGCAGCGCTTCTGCTTCGGCTTGCGCCTCTTCGAGTTCCAACTCTTCCGCTTCGCGCTCTTCAGCTTCCAACACCGCTTCGGGAACCGCCTCGCCATTCGCTGCTGGTTCGCCGGTGACGACTGGCCCGGGAGCGGTAACTACCACTGCGGTCTCCGACGCTTCTCCGCCGGACGCAAGCGTCTCTTCTTCCAGTTCCTCGAAACCTTCGTCGTCTCCGGGTTCTTCTCCGTAGGATGTGAGGTCAGCTTCTTCTTCCTCAATCTCCTGTTCCTCTACGGCACCGTGCGCCAGGTTGTCAGAGATTTCGTTGTGAGAAACCTCGTGGATCATATCGCGCGCAAATGGCGGAGCATCTGCAAAGTCTGCTTCCCGCTGCGGCTCTTCGACAGTATCGGGCGTCGCGCGAAGTTCCGCGATGACGCGCTCCCTGTGCGCTGCTTCCGTAATCTCGGAGTCAGTGCGGGCAGCGGTGGTGTGCTCATCTGCCTCGATTTCCACTTCCTCGACTTCCACGTGCGGCATATGCTCGTGCTGCTCGTGAAGCGGTTCGGCCACCTGCGCTGCGAAGATCGGCTCATCCTCGGGAAAGCTAGCTACGATGGCGGCCGACGGCGGCAACTCGGTTAAGGCTGCGCTGTCAGCCGGTGCGGCCGCAATTTCGCTCTGTCTTGCGCTCTCCGTCGCACTCTGACCCAGACCCTGGCGCTGGTACTTCGAGATCGATTCGCCCGGAAGCACCATCGGTTGATATCCCGGAGGTGGTCCGTAGTCGTAGTCGCGACCGACGCGAGCGGTAGGCGCGGGCCGCTGGAATCGTGAGTCCGATGAACTGCGTCCCGGACGGTCGCCCCGGCCAAAGCGGTCATTTCTTGGCTCGCCTCTTGTTTCACTACCTCTTGCCTCACCGCGAGGCTCGCTGATGGTTGGGTTGCTCGCTTCCGTGCGTGGTTCGGTTCGAATCTCGCTGCGTTCTGGACGCTCGCCGCGTCCTCCGTTCTCTCCGCGACGTCCACGGCGGCGGCGGCGTCCGCGAAAATCGCGGGATGCACCCGTCCCCGTGGCATTGCCGGCTTCCGCAACTCCCGGTTCTTCACCCTCGGCGCTGCCGGCCTCGGCAAGTTGCCCGTCTGCGGAAGCATCCGCTTCCATACCATTGCGCGGACGCGCTTCCGTTACCGGACGGTTCGCGGGGATCGCTTCGTCCAGATCCTCGTCCTGCTGTTCGAGATCCATGAAATCGGAAACGTACAGGAAGGCATCGCGTTCCAACCCAATGTCGACAAACGCCGATTGCATGCCTGGCAGCACGCGCGTGACACGGCCCTTGTAAATTGAGCCCGCTAAGGTGTATTCGTTTTCCCGCTCGAGGTAAATTTCTGCGAGTTGATCGTCTTCCGTGATCCCCACTTTGGTTTCGTGGGGCGTGGCCGATACAAACAATTCCTTGTTCATTTCTACTCCGGTTTTTCTTACCGGACCAGAAGCGCAAGGCGGACCAGGTGATCGATAGCGTTCAGCGCCGCTCCGGGTAGGAGCGGGCGCGGTCCCGAAAATCTTCCCGGGGCCTACACTGCAGTGAATTGTGATGACTCGTCTGCACTGATCGCGTTAAGCCTTCTGTCAGGTCTGTGGCCACTCTCTCGCGTTCTCGCTGAGGGGGCCGTTCCCCGCCTGACTGGCTTCAATCCTGTCCGGCTTCAACTTCTGCCGGCATTCTGCCCTCCTTTTTCGCGAGGGCCTTCGTAATCTTCGATGCTTAATCTTGTTTCTTGCTCAAATCTTGTTTCCTGGCGCCGGTCTCATGGTCGGTTAAGACCAGGTTGATAAAACCAATTGAAAAGGGCGCCCCAACTTCTGCCGACCGTCTTAATTCACGAAACGGCGCATCCTGACGTTCATGACCATCCCCAGCGCCAAAAACATGAAAAGAACGGAAGACCCACCGTAACTCATGAGCGGCAGAGGTATTCCAGTGACCGGCATAAAGCCAACCACCATGCCAACGTTAACCAGAATGTGAAAGCTAAGCACAGCCACCACACCCATGACCAGAAATGCCCCGGCGCGGTCGGGCGCCGTTTGTGCATTCTGGGTCAACCGCATCAGCACTATAAAGTATAACAGCAGAACCCCCAGAGCTCCTACAAACCCATGTTCCTCGGCGAACGCGGCAAAAATGAAGTCGGTCTGGGGCACGGGTAGGAACGCCAGATGCGTTTGCGATCCCTGGCTGCTGCCAAAGATTCCACCCGAACCCACTGCAATTAAAGATTGGGTCACCTGGTACCCGGAGCCTTTGGGGTCGGCATCCGGTTCGCGGAAGCTGAGCAAACGCTGCTTCTGGTAGTCCTTCATGTGGTGCCAAGCCAGAGGCATGCAGAGCGCAGCGAGGAGAAGTACCACTCCCGCCTGCTTTAACCTCAGTCCTCCCAGAAAAAGTCCCATAACGGCGATCGGCAGGTAGGTGAGAGCCGTTCCCAGGTCGGGCTGCGCCAACACCATCAGCATGGGAAAGCCGACAATCGCGCCCGCCTTGAGAAAGTCCGGCCACGACAGTTCCCTATCATGCAACTCGGCAAAATACTTGGCCACGGCCAGAATCAGGATCAGCTTCACCCACTCTGAGGGCTGAAAATGGCCGCCGGCCGGCATTTTGATCCAGCGGCGTGCTCCCAGATATTTCTGCCCGAAGAGCAACACCGCGATCAAGGAGGCCAAGGATGCTATGTACATCCAGTGGATTTGTTCAAGAACAGCTTGATAGTTCAGCAGGCTGACCAGGAACATGGCGCCGACGCCCGCCAGAATCCAGTAGATTTGCTTGATGTGGGCTCCGGCAAATTTCGTGTGCTCGGTGGCGCTGTGAATCTGCAACACGCCGAGGGCGCAGATCACCAGCACGAAGCCCAGCAGAACCCAGTCGAAATCTCGGTAGGAAACGTAGCGCGACATGAATTCAGTCGCTCATCTCAGAACTGATTCGGGAGAAGTGACAGCAACTACCGGTGCTAAGCCCCAAGAAAATCACGGACACTTCGTCGGGCACGCCGGGCTTACCGGGGATGGCTCCCGCGTCCAAATCCAGATCGCAGCCCCGCCAATGGCAGCGAGCCCACCGTAGACCACCGGAGACGAACTCATGATTCCACCCGTCGCCGCGGTTGCAGCCCCAACCGCCTTGCGGCGCTTTTTCTTCTTTTTTTCTGTATCAGCCGTGTCATCGCGAGTGGTCTGTTGTCCCTGCGCCACGGTAGTCGTTCCCTGAGTATCTTGCACCGTCACGTCACCCTTGTTCGCGGCGATCTGGACCCGCCCATCGACGTCGGTTACCTGAAAATCGGTCCATGCATCGGCCGCTGGCTTGATGGTAACGTCGCCAGCAACTGCCGCCAATCCGCGCGAGGTGGTCACGCGCACGGAGCCATGTTCAAGCTCGACCGCGGGTCCCTCAAATTTCACCAGAGAGTTCGCCAATACCATCACGTTGGATCCGTTTGCCTGAATGCTGGCTGTCGAATCGGGGCGCGTCTGCAATAAATCTCCCGAGAACATGGCGACCGATTTCGGCACCTCGCTCCCGTTCAACCAGGCGGCACCGTTCGTGTACAACATGGCGGACGCGGCCTCTCCTGCCAGCATCATTTGCGCCGGAAACAGGATCGCGAGCATGCAGCACACAGCAGACCGAAACGCTGACTGTGACATGAGTCCGAATCACTCCCGTCGTTCTGGGTTTTGGTTATCGTAAGCCTGCCAAGGGTTGCCGGTCAATCCGTTTATTCACAGGTGTGCACTCCCGAGTCACTAACACAAAATGTGGGAATAGGGCGCCTTGCCGGTTAAACCGCGACTCTCTGATGGATCAGAATACGGCGAGCCGACCAGCATCTCGCCATCGATCCCTTCGATGTTCACAGCGCGCCAGCGGTTCGGCGCATGCCGCCCGAAAATTCTCGTCTTCAGATAGTTTTCCGTCAGCGCTTCGGTGAAGTCCCTTCCGCCGGATTGCAGAGTGATCGCCTGGACTGTTGTTCCCACCAGAGACTGCATAAACGCCGCTTTCTTCCTGGATGCTAGTTCGCGCAACACGCGGTTCCGCTCCCGTGCCACGGCTACCGGGACCTGGGCGGACTGCTCGGCCGCCGGTGTTCCGGGACGCGGCGAATAGGTGAACACATGTAGGTAAGTGAACGGCAGCTCTTCGATCATGCGCTCGGTTTCTTGAAACTCTGCTTCCGTCTCGCCCGGAAACCCTACCATCACATCAGCGCCGATCGCAGCGGTGGGCATGGCCGCGCGAATCTTCAGGATCTTCTCTCGGTAATGCCACGGCCGGTATTTGCGATGCATGCGCCGCAACACGGCATCGCTCGCCGACTGCATGGGTACGTGCGCATGTTTGGCGATCCGCGGGGACGACGCTACCAGCGCGATCAGTTCATCACTCCAATCCATGGGCTCGACCGAACTGATGCGCAATTTTTCGAGGGATGTCTGAGTAAGAATCGCGCGAATCAGATCGATCAGTCGATGGTCGTTAGTCGTTGGTCGTTCGCTGTTCGCTATTCGTCGTTCGCTCACTTCCCCGCAAGCATTGCTTGTCTGCGCAGGGGAAAGTACATCTGAGATTAAACCGTCGTCGGCTTGGGTTTGGGTTTTGCGAGTCGTTAACGACGAATCGCGAACCGCGCGCAGATCTCTCCCCCACCGCCCCAAATTAATTCCTGAAATGACCACCTCGCGGTAGCCCGCCTCGACCAGCGTCCGCACTTCCGCAATGACACGCTCGAGCGGCAACGAGCGGCTCTGTCCTCGAACATAGGGAATCACGCAGAACGAGCAGCGATTGTCGCATCCATCTTGCACCTTCAGGTTCGGACGCGTGCGCTCATTGGCCGCTTCAAATACCGGAGCCGCTAACAATTCGGTATGCGCGAAAATATCGCCTACGATCACATTGGCGGCTCGGACTTCGGTTTGCTCGTCGGATGATTGAGTTGCGGCAAGGTGTCCCAGTGGCACGAAGCCGGAACTTGAGGGGGAGGAGTTGACTGCGGAAGAGAACGAAGTCGCAATCTCCGCCGCCTGATGCTTGTGCGAATTGCCCACAACCCACGTCACGCCAGGCAGCGCTGCCAATTCTTCGGGCGCGCGCTGTGCATAGCAGCCGGTCACCAGAATGCGGCAATCCGGATTCACCCGCTGCAGCCTGCGTATTGATGCGCGCGCGTCTTTATCCGCGCCCTCGGTCACCGTGCAGGTATTGAGCACAACAATTTGGGCATCGCGAGCCGCTCCTGCTCGCTGCAAGCCGCGCTCCAGAAACTGGCGTTCCAGCGCCGCTCCATCGGCTTGCGTCGCGCGGCAACCAAAATTTTCTATGTAGAAGCTGGGCACGCTCCTATACTAAATGAGTGGATGCTGGGACTGAAGCTCCGAAAGAGCTCGCTCGCCGCGGATTGCATCTCCAACTCCAGCGCGAGAGGTGCCCATGAAACGCCGCATTCTTCTTGTCGATGACGATCTCGCGGTTTTACTAACCCTCAAGGCGGTACTCGAACTCCACGGATTTGAAGTAGAAACCGCCGGCAGTTCCGCCGAGGCCTTTGTCCGCCTGGAGTCGGGCGTGTATCAGATGGTCATCAGCGACTTGCGCATGGAAACCGAAGAGGCCGGACTGGAAGTCCTGCGCGCCGCGCGGCGCCAGGCTTACGATCCCGCGACCGCTCTTCTCACCGCATTTCCACCCGACGAGAAACATTGGGGCGGCGAAGGCCGAGGTAAAGATCGGGGCGAAGAACGTTCCGATTCGTTGCTGATCAAACCGCTTGGCACCGGCGATCTGCTTCGCCAAGTGGAAGCTTTGCTCATCCAACATGCCGACAAGCAACTCGACCAGCGCAATTCCGCCGCTGACAAGTTGCGGAGAGGCTCGCTGGCGGAGCACTCAAACAGCTAGGGATCAACGAAGTAGTACTTCGCTTGTGATTGAGTGGTACGCAAGAAACCCTCGGCCGCGCGGAAACATCCTCGCGCAGGCCGGCTCCCTTGAACGATCGAGGAGTACTCAGGCGCTCGCGACTTGGCGTCCTTGCTGAAAGCATTCGCGGCACAGTACCGGGCGCCCCTGGGTCGGACGGAACGGCACCGTCGTCTCCTTGCCGCACTGCGAACAGTTCGTCCGCGTCTCGGTTTTCGCGTAGGAATGTGCGCGTGACGCAGCGTGCGGCGCAGACCCGAGCACGGAAACCCGCTTGTTCTTGCAGTTCTTGCAGCGTTTGGGTTCATTCTTGAACTGCTTGTCGTGGAAGAATAGCTGTTCTCCCGCTGTGAACACGAAATCCGTGCCACAATCCACACATTTCAGCATCTTGTCCTGGTATTCCATTGGAGAGGCGCTCCCATTTCGCGTCCCTGCTGCACGGGAGACCCGAATGGGAAGGATCCGGTTCACTTCGTGGGCAGGAGATTTACATCCCCCTCATGCTGACCCCTTGGACTCGGCCCACCACGCGGTGTGTACCGCATGGTTACTGCTTTCTGTTACTACTTTCTGTTGATGCAACGCTTAAGAACCAGCGGGAAGTTAAAATTCCTTTAGAACCAAATCATCCGTGGAGCCGACCGGACGGACCGCGCTTCAATTTCAAGTGCAAGGTTTTTCAGGAACGGGCCGCTCCACCCCTGGAAACGACCGGCTTTCCCTTAGTCCCTGCTCCTTGCGTGCTTTCTTGCGGCTTCGCGGCCTCAGACAAAACGAGTGACACAAACTTTACTTAGTTTATGACATCGGTTTGTAGCTTCCGCTCGAAACGCCGAAGCACGTTTTCAAGGGAGTCAACCCTCTTGAAGTCGAACTTCCACCAACGAACCTACAACCCACGAACCAACCTGACTCGATAGTTATGGCAAGGCTTGCCTATCTAAGTCAAGTGGAATGTGCAGAAAACTTCACACAACCTCAGAAATTCAAGCGCATCGATAGTTGCATCTGGCGCGGCGCGAATGAGCTCGTGGGCTTCATGAGACTCGTAGGTTGCTGATAATAAGCCGGATAATAGGTGCCTCCCACGGATTGAGTGCACTTTATAAACTGGCCGGCCGTTTTATAAAAGCCGTTGTCGCTTATGTCAAGCCTTTGATTGTCACGATTGAAAAGATTAAACGACTCGGCGGTCAACTCGAGATGATAGTGTTCGCCCACATTCATCATCCTTCCCAATTTCAGATCCATGCTCGCGTAGTTGGGACCGGTAAATGCATTGCGCCCGTACCCGGACAAACGATCGTTGCTCGTGTTCCCATCCTGATTCGGATCTCCCGAGACCATCGCGTTCGCGGGGCGTCCGCTGCCGTACATCATGATCCCCGAGATTTTCCAGTGATCGAACATTGTCGCCAGTGCTTTCTGCCCCGCGGCAAATGGATGCGGTTCTTCGATGGCGGAAATCGTCAGCCTCTGCCGCTGATCGGTCACACTCGGCCCTCGCTCACTTTTCGTCGAGTACGAGTTCTGGACAATAACGGGCTGCCCCGCCACCAGTGCATCCTGCCCATCGTCGATCGCGTGGGCCCAGGTGTAGGCCAGGTTGAAATACATTCCCCCAGACATCCGCTTGCGCAGCGCAACCGTCATGCCGTTGTACAGGCTCGTCGCCGCACTCTCAAACTGGTCGACTGCTCCCAGTTGCGAAATAGGACGTTGCAACGCGTTAATACACGGCGGATAGGGACAACTGATGCTGTAGCTTGTTTGCCAGGTCGCAAACGACTCCACGTTGTAGAGTTCATTCGGCACCACAGCGCCAGCCGCGTTGACGATAGGATAGCTGTAGTACGTTGGCGCGGGTAGATTCACATCTCGCGCCCGGATCATATCCACGCCATGCACAAACAGATAAGAGACGGTGCCCATGAAGCCGGTGCCCATCTCCCGCTCGACGCTCAGACTGGCCTGCTGCACGCGTGGTGTCTTGAAGTTCGGAGCAAACGCCGCCACCTCGTTGGTCGCATAGGACTGCCACGCCGCCGGTATGGTGCATGAAACCGTACCTCGCGGACAGTTGACCGCCGCACCCGGATACGCCGGAAATACTTGTTCCTGGGCGGAAACCGTGTTGTCGAGAGAAATAAAGTTATCGCTCAGCCCATTGTCATTGGTGACCGCCGTCTGATACAGCTGCGGGATGCGCGTATAGAAAATTCCGAACCCGGCTCGCACCATCGTCGGCCGCTGGTTGCCGAACGAATACCCAATGCCCACACGCGGCGCAAAATTCGTTCCATTCTGTGGCATCTTCCCTACCTGCGACCACAGTGGATTGCTCACTCCCGTCCGCGAAAACGTCTGCAGGTCGTAGCGGGCTCCCAGGCTCAGGCTGAAGTGCGGCGTGAGGCGCATCGTGTCCTGCATGAAAGCCGCATAGTCGTTGCTGTTCGGATGCGACACGGGATTGCCGAAATTCTGCTCGTAATACCGCGGCACATTGTGCGCCCACGCCCGCAACGGCGTTAAGTAGAGTCCTTCATGCATGGGGACAAACGTCCACGGGTTCACCGAAATGTTGTCGTAGAAATACTCACCTCCGAACAACGACGGAAAGTAATCGTAGTCCCAGGTCACCATTCCGTCTGCCCCGAACTTAATCTGGTTTCGCCCGCGCGTCAGGCTCAAAGTTTCCGCCGTGTGCAACCGCTGCTCTCGAGTTATGCGCGGCAAGGTCGAGGACTGCCCGAAATCCTCCATCCAATTGTAGATACTTGTCTGCGTGCCGGTTGTGTTGGGAAACTGCTGCTCCAGGTCGCGCGAAAACTGCACCCGCAGATGGCTGGTCAGCCGTGGCGTAATGCCGCTCAGCAGGCTTAGCGACCCGCTTTCCGTTGCAATATTCTCTTGCCCGTTTGCGCTGATCGAATCGAATGTGATCGGGCTGCCCGGATCAAAATAAACGTTGTTCGTGCCGTACGACCGAGAGGTGCTAAAGCGCGCAGTCAGAAACTGATGCGCCGAGAGCACGCGGTCAAGCTTCACGAAGCCCGTTTCTCCCAGCAACTTGGCATGAAACGTTCCACCCATGGTCGAAAGCTGCGCTGCCGAGGCAAACACCAGCGCCTCATCACAGGCTAGCCCACCAATCGCGGGATTGCAGATCTCGTAATCCCCAGGAGTCGGATAAATACCCAACTGCGGAACCACGACCGTCTGACCGTTATCGAACTCGACTACCGCCGGTACATTAAAAATGTGCTGATCGTAGCCGGCAAAGAAAAAAGTCTTGCTGCGCTGGATTGGCCCTCCAATGGTCGCGCCAAACTGGTGCTGCTCGTTGCCGGGATTGAAACCCACAAATGGCGGCGCCGCTCCTCCCAGTTCGCTGTCACGCAAATGATAGAAAGTGGTGCCATGCCAATGATTCGTGCCCGACTTCGTCACCACATTCACGACCGCACCCCCAGCCCGTCCCGATTCCGCTCCATAGCCGCTCGACTGCACGCGAAACTCCTGGATCACCTCGTCGGAAAACTGATAAGGCGCGTGATAGCGTCCCGAGGCCTGCGCGAAGAAACCGTTGTTGTTGTCCCCGCCATCCACCAGAAAGCTGTTGTTGTACCCCCGAATCCCGCCATAGGAGAAATCGCCGTTCGATCCCGAAGTAAGCCCACGCGGATCCTGCGTCACGCCCGGTGACAGCAACAGCAGATCGGTGAACCTGCGTCCATTCAGCGGCAGATCCTTGATTGCCTGCTCGTTCACCAGCGCCGAAACCGAACTCGGATTCGCATCGACGATCCGCGGCGCCTCCGATACCGTGATCGATTCCATCGGCCCCGCCACCTTCAGCTTGAACGTCAACTGTGCCGCCGCGCCCACCTCCACTCGAATCACCGGAGAAATCTGCGGCGACATTCCTTCCGCCTCCGCCCGCGCCGAATACTGCCCCGGAGGCAGCAAGTCCACCACGAATCGTCCCGCCGAATCCGTAGCTGAGTGATAGCGGACGCCGGTCTCTACCCGAATCGCCACGATATCCGCATTCGTAATCAGCGCTCCCTGAGCATCCAAGACGACGCCCCGCAGCGCGCCGGTAGAGGCGTCCTGCGCCCACGCCGGGCAACAAATCACAATAAGGATGATGACGAGTTCAAGCGGAGCGGTGGTCTTCCTGAGACCTAAGACCTGACACCCAAGACCTGCAAGCATACGAATCCCCTCGCAAATGAGACTTCGGAATCGGAGGGGATTCCGGAAACCCTGAGCAGGTATATAGCAAAGGGTGTGGGGCCAGAATGTGACGGGCGCACGGGAAATATGTTCAGTTTTGGGGTCGTGGCAAGCTGGCGGTGGAGGGACGGGCTGGGGTGCACGGCTCTCCACCGCCAAAACATGATCCGCTCAATGTGCCGGAGCTGGCGCGGGGGCCGGTGCTGGAACCGCTGGTTTCGCGCCAAAATCCACCTTCGGTACCACGCGCGACGCTTCCGTAGCCTGGAAGTACGCCGGGTTCTGCTTGTAGCCAGCCCACCCCGCATAGATACTGTTCGGAAACTGCAGCACATAAGTGTTGTAATCCTGCAGCGTGTCGTTATAGCGCTTGCGCTCGACGGCGATCCGGTTCTCCGTCCCCGCCAGCTCATCCTGCAGGCGCAGGAAATTTTCATTCGACTTCAGCTGCGGGTAATTCTCCACCACCAGCAGCAACCGGCCGATCGCGCCATCCAATTGTCCGTTCGCCGCAATTTTATCGGACGGCGTCTGCGCCGAAAGCAGCGCCGACCGCGCTTTCGCGATGTCGCCAAACACAGTCACTTCCTGTTGTGCGTAGCCTTTCACCGTCTCCACCAGATTCGGAATCAGATCGGCTCGCCGCTGCAGCACGATATCCACCTGCGACCACGAGGCCTTCACCGCCTGATCCTTCGCCACCAGAGTGTTTTTTACTCCGATGTACTGGCCAAAGAGCGCCAGCACAATCACCACTACTACCGCCAGTACGATCAAGCCCTTGCTCATGTCACGCTCCTGATTAGAAAGTCAATTTTTTATGCCGCCGGATCCAGCATCTTATCCACCGCCGCCGTGACCTGCTCCACCAACTTCAGATAGCGGGCAAAAATATCATCCACGCGCACCGCCTTCCGATCTTTCTTCGCTTCTCGAACGTCGAGCAACTCACCAAACACGCTAGCATCGATGCCCAGCTTAGCCGCGAGCGCTGATGCCGATTCCCGCTTCGATCCCGCTCCCGCTTCGCCGAGCGCAATCAGCACATGACGGAACAGGGTGCCAAATGCCGGTAGCGAGCGCAACAGCAGTTCCCACTTCGCGTCGTCGTTTCCCGACACCATCAGCAACCGCTGCCGTAGCAGAATCGTTTTCTCCCGCAGTTCATACTCGACCTGCGCGCGATGCAAGCGCATCGGGATTTCCAGTGTCTTCAGAACATCTTCTCCCCAAAGCACGCGATAGTGCCGCCGCATGTCCAGGAATTCAATGGAGAACACGTCCGCCGACCGCCGTATCTCTTCCGCGCTCATCAGGAGCGGCTCGCGATGTTTCTGCTTCGCCCACCATGCGATCGCTGGACCTAGCGCTTCAATCGCCACGAAAGACGTTTCGCGGAGCACGCACAGCAGATTCACATCCGAGTGATCGGCAACATAATCTCCCGCTGCCGCCGACCCATAAAGAATCACAGCCGAGAGATTGGTCCCCGCGGCTCCGCGTATGCGCTCGACAAAATCGTTAATCAGTTTTTCTGGAACCATTTCCTTGCCTCACGCTCTCTTCTCACTATCGCTACCAACTGCCACCGGCTCCGCCACCGCCCGTACTCCCACCACCAAAACCGCCGAATCCCCCGCCGCCAAATCCACCCCCACCGAACCCACCGCCTCCGAATCCGCCGCCACCATACCCGCCGCGGCCTCCGCCCAAGTTGCTAAACAGCATGCCCCATAGGATTCCCGACAGAAGTCCAGATCCGCCCCCGCGTCCGGGACCGCCGCCGCGAAAGATCGCCCGCAGAATCGGAATGACGACAAAGAGAACAATGAGGATTAAAACCACCACCGCCCCCGCGCCAATGTCGGGGCCGGGTTGCTGACGAGGCATTCGCGGCTCAGGTTGATTCTCCAACTTGACGCCTGCATCCTCGGCAATCACTGTGGCAACGCGCGTCGTGATTGAGATGACGGCTGCCGCATAATTCCCGCTGCGCAGCGCGGGCAACATATCCCGCCCGAAGCCACCCACCTTCCCATCGGGAAGAATTCCTTCCAGCCCGTATCCGACAGTAGTCCAATACTTGTGATCGTTGGTTGCCAGCAGGATCAGAACGCCACGATCCTTGCCTTTCGCTCCGATCCCCCACTTCTGATAGAGCGCGACGGCATAACTCACCGCGTCCTGCCCATCCAGGGACTTCACCGTAACCACGGCAATCTGGGCGTGCGCTTTCTGATCCACCTGCTGGCAGAGATCATTCAAACTGGCTTGCGTAGCGGCATCGAGAACACCCGCAAAATCATTGACGTAATTCGATGGCTTCAGAGACGCAATCGGCTCGGCGGCAAGCCACACCGATGCCCTCAGCAGAATCCATCCCAACAGGAAGCAATGGATTACCGTAACTCGGGTCCGCCGTCTCATTTCGGGGCAATTGTACAGGAGCGTGTTGAATGAGCCGCAAAAGTCACGAACGTAAACGAATGTGTTTAGGTGGGCGAAGCCTCTCGTGGTCCTCAGTGTAATTGCTGCTTGAAGATTTTTTGGTTGCGGCGGGGCAAAACTGGTGTAACATCCGTCAACCTTCCCGTACGTCTCCAGAGTTAACTGGAATTTGTTGTCACCCGCAAGCGACGTGAATGTTGCTGGTTGTAGTGATGTGTGGGCATCAAACAACTTATCAATCAAAGGGGAAACAATGAAACGAAACCAACTGTTGTCAGCCGTGGGGATCATTTTGTTTGTGGCATGCTCACTGGCGGCTCAGGAAAAGCCGGGAACGCTGGCCGGGATTGAATTCCAGAAGCCAAAGAACGGAATGGTGCCGCAATACGAGGCTGGACGGAAGCAGAAAGCGGCCTGGCACAAAGAAAAGAACGACACCCAGGCACTGCTGGTCTGGGAGACAATGAGCGGCGACAGCACGGGAACGTACCTGGTCGGCCGCTTCAACCAACATTGGGCGGACATGGACAAGCCAACCATTTCCGACGATGCCGATCTGGCGGAGTTCCAGAAAGCGATCGGCATTTACGTTGACTCCGTCGTCACCCGCTACTACGATTTCATGCCCAAGATCAGCAACCCGCCGGCCGGCGCCATGGCGCCTCCCAAGTTCTCGGAGATCTCCATCTTCCACGTGCGCTACGGAAAGAATTCGGATTTTCGCTCCGCCATCGAGCGCATCCATGACGCCTCCGAAAAGACACAGTGGCCCGTCAATTACGAATGGTACGCGCTGGTCAATGGCGGACAGAGCGGAGAATATGTGCTCTCCCTACCCCGGAAGAATTGGGCAGAATTCGAGGACAAGCCTGACATGAAACCTTTCCGCGACATGCTCAAAGAAGCTTTCGGACAAGCGGAAGCGGATTCCATCGTCGATCGCATTGACCACTCCGTGGAGAATGAAACCACCGAGATCATCCAATTCCGTCCCGATCTGAGTTACTTGCCCAGCAAATAAGGTTCGCGATCCGCGCAGTTGCCACGGTGCTCCGGAATGGAACTTGTCGCCAGGACGGAGCACGGAACTGCAATGGCATGCGCAATTTCCTGCCTGCTACAATTTCGCGATGCGAACCTTTACAAAAAGACGCGCAGCCTTAATTACTTTAGCCGTGCTTGGATCTGCACTCGGTTTCCGCGTGGCCGAGGCGCAGAGGATACCTCTGCCCAAGGTGCCAGACGCAATTCAGGCACCCGCGAATGAAGAAGTTGTTTTGGTCGCGCATGCCTCCGGATCGCAAATCTATACCTGCCAATCCAGCGCAGACGGCAAGTTCAGTTGGGTTCTCAAGGCACCTGATGCGGAACTGAAAGACGGAAAGGGCAACCTCATTGGAACTCATTTCGCCGGTCCCGCGTGGAAACTGAAAGACGGCAGCGAAGTCACGGGCAAAGCGGTGGCTCACCTGGATTCCGAAGATCCCAGCTCCATTGCGTGGTTGCTGGTCAAGGTTGTCGGCACCACTGGAGACGGCTTGCTCTCGAGCGTGACGAGCATTCAGCGTATCAACACTCACGGCGGTAAGCCGCCTACCGCGGGGTGTGACGACGCACACAGCGGCGCGGAAACCAAGGGCGCTTATACCGCGGACTACTATTTCTATGCACCAAAGCGGTCCGCGAAACCAGCGCAGTGAGTGCTCAACTGGCCCCACGATCGACAAGTATTCACCTGCGCCCGCGACGTGGCAGCAGCCGGTGCCCATCATATTTGCTGAAAATCAGTATTTGGTCAGGAACTCGACCACGCTGGGTTCGTTCGCCTCCTTGTTGGCTGCGCACAGACTGATCGACTCCAGCACTTGCGCCAGATTGCGAGGCGCACCGACCACCTTGGTGACGCGGTCCTTAAAAAATGCTTCCGCATCGGCCCGATGCTGGCTGTCGCAATAGCCAATGGCCGCGTAGGGAAGAAACGCGCCAAAATCGGTGGGGAGCTTGGCGATGAGCGCGTCCCAATTCTGTTTTACAAACTCATAGCCTATCTCGCGGGTATCGGGGAAGCTGGTGGTTGCGAAAAAGACGTTGATGGATTCGCGCGGTTGGAATTCGTCGGTCAGGACGATCGCATAGGCCGCTTTCAGAATTGCCGGGTCGCGGAACGCACCCAGGGCAGCGAGCAACGTGCCGCGCGCATTTTCATCCGTTTCCTTTTTCGCCTGCTCGTGCATGCGATCGAACAGCGCCCGATCGCCATGCCGCGCGGCGGTGAGCATTACATCCTGCAGCATCTCGGGGTCGACTGCTTTGTAGTCGTCCAGCCAAGCCCATGCCAGTTTCTTGGCTTGTTCGATAAAAGCTGGATCTTCGGCATGGATCGCTACCGCTCCCACCACCGCCGGACGCAGCAGCCGGCTGTCATCGTCTTCGCCGGGCTTCTCTTTCCATCCCAACTGCACGGCGCGCGCCTGGAAAAGATCTGAAATGTAGCGGCGGTACTTTGGCATGAGCGCTTCGGGGACGAGGTGTTCGTCCAACGTTCCCACAAGCGCGAGGGTCTTGGTGACGACTTCGCGATGAGGATCATGCGCGAACTTCGGCGCCAGAGCCATGGCTTCTCCAAGTGGCATGTACCCATTTGTAAGAGCCGCAATATCGCCGACGAGTCCGACGCGCTCGGGCAACGCCAGCGCCTTCTCATCTTTCAGAATCGAGCTGAGCATGTCGCCGTCATAGCGCACGCGATAGTAGCCGGCCTGGTCGGCGTTGTCGTAAGTCCACGCCGGGCAACCTTGCGCGTGGTCGAGATGCAAGGTCGCGGTCTTGGCCGTAACCATCATGCATTGCCGGCCATCCTTATTGTTGTTGCCTGTGGGATAGCGAACGCATACGGGAATGTCCCACAACTGATCAGCCGATCCCGAGGAGCCCCGCGGCAGAAAGCGCTGCTGCGCGAGTTGGAGTTCCGCGCTTCCTCCGCCACAGGACAAATGGGCGGTCACCAGCGGCACTCCGGGCTGATCGAGGAAAGTGGAAAATGCCTTGGCGATGGCCGGATCGCCGCCGCCGATCGAAGCGAGAAAGTCCGCCGACGTCGCATTTCCCCAGGAGTATTTCTTGAGATAGGCTTGGACTCCCTGCCGGAATTTCTCCTCGCCCATGTACGACTCAAACATATTCAGCAGAGCCGAACCCTTGCTGTACGTAATGCCGTCGAACGCATTGGCAATGTCGTCGTCGGAGAGAATCTCCTGCCGCACCTTTCTCGAGCTGACTAACGCGTCCGTGTCCATCGCTTGCTGACCGGCATCGAGTTCGTCAATATTCATCTTCCATTCTGGCCGGTACTCATTGACAATTTTGTTGGCCATCCAGGAAGCGAAGCCTTCGTTCAGCCAGATATCCTCCCACCAGGCCGTCGTAACCAAGTCTCCAAACCACTGATGAGCCAGTTCGTGGGCCATCACACTGGTGATGGTGTGCTTCTTCTCGAGAGTCTCATCGCTGGCCGTCATCAGGAAGAATCCCGCCCCGTAAGTCACTAGTCCGGGATGCTCCATGGCAAAGCCAGCCGTCGGAATCGCAACTTCGTCGAGCTTCTCGTAGGGATAGGGAATGGCGAAATATTTTTCGAGAAGGTTCACAATGTCGGGAGTGGTCGCGGCCACATATTTCGCTTCGGGTCCGCGGCCACGAGGCACAATGATACGAATCGCGGTGTTTTTGGCGCCGGCATGACCGGCTTCGACGATGTCGAAGGGCCCAACCGCGATCGCGACCAGATAGCTCGGCAGCGGCTTGGTTTCCGCAAACCTCACCGTCTTCATGCCGCCGGAACCCGGCGTCTCCGAAAGCTGCGGCGTATTCGAAAATGCGCCGTCGTCGCGGGGAACGTTCAGCGTCACTTGCCAGGGCACTTTGTAGCCAGGTTCGTCAAAGCAAGGTACAGCGCGACGGGCTGAGATGTTTTCGAATTGCGAATAGATGTACCAGTGGTCGCCGTCCTTGACCTGGAAAATTCCTTCCATATCTTTCCGGCTGATTTCGCCGCGGTAGTTGACGTGTAACTTGGCCGGACCCGGGCCCACCGCACGGTCAAAAGAAAAACCAACCAAATCCGTCGGCTGTGGGAGCACTTTCGCTATTAGCGTCTGACCACCTACGGTCAGGGTCGCGTCGCTCACCGTAAGCTTGTCCGCGTTCAGCCAGAGCACCGAGCTAGCTTCTTTGAAGTTAAGGTCGATATCCACGGCGCCCGTGAATGTGTCCTGATCGGGAGCCACGGTCAGATTTAGGCTGTAGTGCACAGGAGCGACCGTTTTCGGCAAACGGAACTGAGGCGGCTGGGGGCCATCCGCGGCGGCTTGTGCCAGTTGGTTAAACGATAGAGTGCAAAAGAATAAGGCTAGAAGTATCCGGAACATCGACAGTGCTTCGCGTCGCATCGGGCATTTCCCTCTTTCTTATTTGATAGAGATACGGAATAGACTCCCGCCCGGTTCCTTCGTAATCAAGATGTTGCGGAAAATCATCGACTCGCGGTCACAAACAGAGCAGGCATTGAAAATGGTGGGACGCTTTTCTCGGGTATCTACACTCGCTTCGGAGCACGTTTCTTCCTCGCGCCTGCATTCTTTTCCACACGCAGCTTCCAGGCTGCGCGCAACGCGCCCGCGAGCACGTCCTCGCTCGCTTTCGCCAGGCGAATATGGGTCATTCCCATCCGTCCCCACCCGCCATGAATCGGGAGGAAAACCTCCGGCAACTCTCCGACAAAATCGGCCTGCAACTCGGGCGTCAGCTTCAAGTTGCCGAAGCCCTCTTTCTCTGAAGCCAGCGTGGCGAAGATTTTGCCGCCCACGCGGAAGTCGGCCGCTCCCATGTGAGAACCTTCCTCGGCACCTTCGAGGCTCAGGGCAATCCTGCGGAAATCGGAGGGTTTCATCGGCATCGACCGCAACTCTCGTCAAGGATTCTACAGCGCTCAAAAGAAGGTCTCAGGTGTCGGGTCTCAAGAAGACCTCATACCGCTGCGCCGCAGCCTGAGACCTGACACCTGAGACCAGCCACCTGTAGTATAAAAATCCCATGATCCGCACCTACAAAGGCGTCACTCCACAATTCCCTACTACCGCCTACATCGACGATTCGGCCCAGCTCATCGGCGATGTGATTGTCGGCGAACACTCCAGCGTCTGGATGAATGCCGTCCTCCGCGGCGACGTTCACCAGATCCGCGTCGGCCACTACTCCAACATTCAGGACAACTCCGTCCTTCACGGGATGAAAGAACAATATGGCGTCTATGTTGGCGACTACGTCACCGTGGGCCACAATGCCATCCTGCACGGTTGCACGGTCGAAGCCCGCTGCCTCATCGGCATGGGTTGCATTCTCCTTAACGGAGCAGTCATCGGAACCGGCTCCATCATTGCCGCAGGAACACTCATCCCCGAGAAGACCATTGTCGAGCCCTATTCCCTGTGGATGGGTTCTCCCGGGAAATTTCGCCGCCGCCTCGACGAAAAAGATCAGGAAACGATACTCCGCTACGCCGAGAATTACCTCGGATATAAGAAGTCGTACCTGCTGGAGAGACAAAGCTCGTAGCTTCTAGCGGAGGCAAAGTGCCACGAAGGTCTTAAATCTTACTGCTTTTCCTCTGTGTACCTTCGTGCCCTTGGTGGTGGATGTTTTGGGGGATTGGGGGGAGCGGGGGAGGCTCCGGCATTCGTGGAAAATTGCTGGTTTGAGATTGCCCGGCCCGCCGCTTGGGTAGCGGCTGTGTGGGGTCGTGGGGTGAGGCCGGGCAATTTCCTTCGTTACCAGAATTGCAATTGGGTCTTTTATACGCCAAGAGGAACGATTCCGCGTGTGACCGCGATCACCAATCATCGTGACTAGGACACATAGCGCTGTGACATACATCACCGCGAGGACGGACGTTCGGACATAAGGTAAGAGCGCAATCTACTTTAAGTACCCCAGTCAGGAGAAACACCCATGGCGTATGTAATCACCGACAACTGCATCAAAGACGAGCTTTGCGTCGAAGTCTGCCCGACCGACTGCATCCATCCAAAAAAGGACGAGCCGGAGTTTGAGGCTGCGACCCAGATGTACGTCGATCCTGAAGGTTGCATCGATTGTGGCGCCTGCGTCCCTGCTTGCACCTCCGATTCGATCTTTGTGGCCGAAGAGCTTCCCGAAGACAAAAAAGAGTTTGCGGAGAAGAACGCCGCGTTTTACAAGAAGTAGCGTTCCGGTCGATACCCACTGGCTTGCGAAAAGGGCACGACTGCTCAGGCTTACGCAGCGTGCCCGCATCGCCGGAACGATACGAGAGAAACTGCGTATCGAGACGCAACAAGGCTTTTCTTCCGAGGTGGCGTAAGCGTAGCTGTCGTATCTCAATTCAAATTGCTGCAGATTCATTTCCTCACTGCCCTCACGGTTCCTCCATCTACCCCGCTCAGTAACTTCTTCCTACGACCTAAGTCTCATCTCCTTACAGTGTGATCTATCTCCTTTGCGCGAACAGGCAGCTCATGCTACTTTGCAATGTCCTTAGATATACGGAGGTCTGGCCGGCCATGCGTTCTCCTATCCTGTTTGCTGCCATAGTTCTGCTGGGTTCATTTCTTCCGCTGCATGCCGCCGACAATCCGGCTGCTGCCCCAAACGCTGACCCCACTTATCAGCAACTTCGCAACTTGACCCTGTCAGGGGAGGCCGTGAGCGTTGGTAACTTTGATCTTAAGCGCGACGCCGGCACTTTCCATTTGCACTCGGGAACGGTGTGTTTTGTGGCGCCCGTTCAGGGCAAGGTCACGGGAGCGGTGTTCGTGGGCGATGGCAACTTTGTCCTCGATCCTCCGTCGGAATCCGAGCGTCAGAGTTTGAAGCTGCTCACAAAAGAAGATCAGTTCAACGAAAGTTTTTCACACGCGGTCCTCCGCTTCACCGATTCCACATACGACGACATCAAGAAAGGCGGCAGCCCGGCCTCTGGCGGATGCGATGCCGGCCCGCTGAGAGACAGCCAGAATGCGACACGTCACAAAATCAAAAGCAACCTGGAGGCCCGTATCCTGGAGGACGTGTTGAGCCCCGAACCCGGAGGGCTGTTCTATGCGTTCATCCACGGCAAGCGCTACAACGATCAGGAAATCTATGAGATTGATCCGGACTGGGGATCGGCTCAAGTCAACTTTTGGACTTACGATGAAAACAAGCGAGGAGAGTGGGCTTCGTTCAACCTTACCGAGAAACACCAGCACGGCGGCGTGGGCAGCCTGATGCGGATTGAGCATCAGCAACTCGACGTGACCTTCGAGAAGAATGGCTCCCTTTCCGGGAAGGCTGCGACCGATATGGTTGCAAGGCGCAAGGGTGTGCGGGTTGTGCCCTTCAACTTATTCCGTCCATTGCGCGTGCAGAGCGTAACCGCGAACGGACAACCTCTCTCTTTTATTCAGGAGGACAAAAACGACGACGGTAACTTCGCGGTGATATTGCCTGCACCACTCAGCGAAGGCGAGAAAGTGACGATTACGACCACCTACGGTGGAAAGGAAGCGGTTAGCAACGAGGGCGGGGGGAACTACTTTCCGGTGGCCCGCGAGAACTGGTATCCCAATGATCCGGGTTCAAGTCTTGGAGAATTCGCGCTCTATGATATGACGCTGCGTATTCCAAAAGGAATGAAGATGGCGGCGACCGGCATGCTCGTCTCCGAGAGCAACGATGGCGGGCAGAATACAACCGTGTGGAAAAGTGAAGCCCCGCAAACAGTAGCGGGATTCAGCTTCGGCAGGTTCAAGGAAGTGGAGGACAAACTCACCAAACCTGAATATTTGATCCAGTCTTATGCCAACGAGGCATCTCCGGACTGGGTGACGAACATCAAGAACGAGTCCGAAAGTGACTCTCTCACCCAAGGCATGCACAAATCTTTCAATATGAAGGGAGACAAAATCCCGCTGGGCGAAATGAGCACCGTTTCGCTGAACAAGAAATCGCTGGCCGAGGCCGAATTAGCGGTGCAGCTCTACACCGATTACTATGGTCCCTCGCTGTTCAAACACCTGCAAATCACACAACAGGCGGCGTGCAACTTCGGCCAATCATGGCCGGAGCTGGTGTGGATTCCGATCTGCTACTACTTCGACACCACGCTACGCCATTCCCTTGGCCTGGACTGGGGCGACCGCGGATATTGGAAGGAGGTTGCTCCTCACGAAGTGGCACACCAGTGGTGGGGACATACGGTAGGCTTCGCTTCCGGCCGCGACCAGTGGATGAGCGAAGGGTTCGCCGATATGTCCGCGGCCCTCTATATCGGCATGATCGAGAAGGATCCGAAGAAAGTGATCCAATTCTGGAACGATGAGCGCCAAATACTCCTGGAACGGGACGCGCAAGGCTTTCGCGCCATTGACGTGGGCCCGTTAACCATGGGATACCGCGCCAATAATTCGCGGACGGGATCTAACGTGACCCGGCGCCTCATTTACCCCAAGGGCGCTTATGTTCTCCACATGATTCGCATGATGATGTTCGACAACAAGACGGGCGATCAGAATTTCAAAGCCACCATGCAGGATTTTGTGCAGACCTATTCGGGCAAAGCCGCCACCACCGAGGATTTCAAAGCGATGGTGGAAAAACACATGACGGGAGAAATGGATCTCGACGGCAATCATCACCTGGACTGGTTTTTTAACGAATATGTCTACGGCACCGCGCTACCCAGCTACAAGATCGATTACAAGTTCGACAAAGACGCCAATGGCGATGTGGTTTTTGGCCTCAAGGTCACGCAGTCCGGCGTCGATGACAAATTCCGGATGCTGGTTCCCGTTTACCTGGAGCTGGCCGACGGCCGCATCATAAACTTCGGACGCGCGCGTCTCTTCGGAAGCAAGGTGGTGGATGAGAAAATTCCACTCAAGGGATTGAAAGACGCGCCCAAACGCGCCTTCCTGAATTATTACGACGACGTGTTGGCGTCGAACTAGGAAGAAGCTGATGCCCGCGGATAACCAACCAGATACGTAATGGGCACGAATCGTGTTGGCAACTCGCCGGCTTCCCACTCGTAATCATTCGCTGTCAGCCGATCGACAATCTCGAGCATTTCCTGGGGCTGATATGTCCGCAGGCAAGAGACCACCCCATCGAACAGCAGCACAAACGGAATGATCGGAAGCAAATAAGTCCAAAGCAATCGCGCCCAGCGAAACGGCCGAATCCAAGGCGTGCAG
>JBEKLO010000018.1:0-59761 GCA_050010155.1 Terriglobales bacterium | reverse complement strand
AAGTGAGGATCCGTTCGACCGCCTCGCGAACCGTGGCCGGGGACACTGCGGCCCGAGCTTCGACCTCGGAGTATGCGGCATACTCAGACATCTGAGCTACTCCCGTTTCGGCGCAATGCGGCTGTGTGTTGGGGGAGGACGGATCTCCAAGGTCCCCATCCCTGACGATCCGTTCAAACACAAGATAACACGGCTTGATACCGTAACAATACCCCATCACACTTGCGCGACGCCCTTTCAAAATTCGCTCGATGGTACGCTTACTCCGGTTGACGGCTCCGGCTTCTTCTCCCAACGGTCTGATTCAGCATCCCAAGGTTGCTCACTTCCGGCGTCGGAGCGGGACCTTTTAGATTTGATCTCAGGGGGCCAAAAGGCAAGCTCCACGAAGCTGTTATACTGTTTTTCGCTAGTCAGAAAAAGCGACGCACATCACGACTGACACCGAAGTAGAAAGTGTTTATTGGTGGTTGGGCGAAATACCCAGTCAGTGCCTTTTCTGGCGAGCGAACGGTGAGGGCGCGTAGCTCAGTTGGTAGAGCAACGCCCTTTTAACTGGAGTATCACCTGTAGGATCAATCACTTATAGTTTGGATGGTTGTACAAAAACCCGCTAAAAATGCCCGTGGCAGAGACTCCATTCAATTTGTTAGTGGTGATTGTTGGTGGGAATGTCAGTCTTCACCAGCTCCCCGCTATTTTGTAATGGTTACGGACTGGCTTGTGGGTGAGAGGCATCTCATAGTTCACCCAAATAGAGCCACCATCAAGTTGTCCATAGTATTTGCCAGGTGCGATGGTCGTGCAACCAGTGCGACGTTCATAGCAGTCCAGTAGAGCGTGCTCGCCGTTGACGATGACGGAAATCGTAGAGGTATCTGTATGGGTTCTTCGTCCTGTAGTGGCATTTACGGCGGCTGCGACTGCCCCGCCGCTGGTGTCGCCACGAGCATCTCTGGATTGGGTTAGGGTTTGTGTGTCCACCACTTCAACCAAAACGGAGGTCTTTATGGCGTGGCATACATCCTTCACGGAGTCGCGCAGATTATCGTTTGAACTAGCGATAAAGATTCCGCCCTCGCGGTCGAAAAGAGTGAGGTCGAACAGTTTGTTGAGGAACCCTCCGCGACCTTTGCGCTTGATGGCTTCGAGCATGTAGTCGCTCTTGGCCACGTCATTCACGATGCTGACACTCGGGCATTCCTTCGGTAATAGCGCCAAAATGTCTTTAACGGAAATATTTGATTCACTTGTCAAGGCAAGGATTTTAGGATTGTTTTGCCCGAGTGCCGGGAAAGAGGATGCGAGGCAAAGCAGCGCCACGAGAATCATCTTCATCGGATAGTCCTTCCTGTGATCAGAGCAAGTCCTCCAGTTCGTGAGTTACCTGACCGTCAGCCCACCATCATCCGCCGTTCCTTCGGCGTGGGCAACACCAAACGTCACAATACGGTGTGACAGGGCTCGGTACCACCTCCCGCCGCTGGAGGTATTCTGCTAGAGACGAAGAAATCCGCTGGGAGGCGTACCGTTATGGAGCCGTTTCTACTTCTCATTTCTGTGGTGGCTGTTGCTCTGAACATCTTTGTTCTGATCGCGGTTTGGGAACTTGTTCTCAATTGAACGCAGTTTGCGTCAACTTGCAACGCTCCAACCCGGTGGACTGCTTAGCTTGGTCACCCAGGTTGCTATAAACACTAGCCCAACTTTGCTGCCTGCTCTCATTGCCATCGAACAAAATACACGACCGAAGGCTTAGCAACACGGCTCGAATTCTACCTTCTCCGTTCGCCAGATGAATCCAAGTACAGCACGGGACCGCAATAATGTTCATCTGAGGCCAAATACGGCAATCCGGGCCCCGTTTTCTGCGGTTGTACTGTCTGTCGGGAGCTTTCCGGCACGCCATTCAGCAGGGATACCACCCTGGACCAAACCCAATTCGTGAAACCAGCGTGCCACGCGCCAGGGAAGGGAACGAAACCTACGCCTATTCGCTGAATGAAGAGTTGCTCATGCTCAAACTTCTGCCAGAACCTGCCCGCACCATCGTTGGGCCGGCGTCATTCGGAGGTTTGAGACGAGCTGAGCTGTTCGGAATGGATTGGTCAAACTATACCGGCGATAAGATCTGGGTGGCGCAGTCGGTGTGGGAGGGAATTGTTGATGAGCCAAAACTCGAAAGTCGAAAGCGCCAGTGCCGGTGATCCAACCATTGCAAAAATTACTGGATGCACACAAAATTCGATGCGGAAATCCTACAACCGGGCCGATGTTTGCTACTATAGATGGGAAGAAGTCAGTTCGTCCAAACAACATTGTGAACCGGTTGATCTTCGACAAATCTGCATGACCTGGGAATTGACGACGAAACGATCAAGGGCATTCTCAGACATGCGAACGTTGCCATTACCCAGGGATCGTATATCAAGACTTTGGACTCACAGCAGATCGGGGGCCATGTTGCAGCTTCAGAGGGCCATTGAGGAGCGTTCGCTGCCTTCTGGGGAATGAAAAGCGAAAGACAAGCTGAGTGTTTGAATTTGTGCAACAGATGTGCAACGCTGATGTTGGGTTGGTGTTTGTAAGTTGTTGATAGTAAAGCGGTGAGGGCGCGTAGCTCAGTTGGTAGAGCAACGCCCTTTTAAGGCGTGGGTCGCAGGTTCGATTCCTGCCGCGCTCACCATTAACTTTCGATGTCTTGGAAATCCGGTGGAATCGCTGTGCCTTTTTCCGCCCTGATTTCCGCCTCCAATTTACCCACCAACCGGCCCAAAAAAAAAGAGGCAACCGATGATTTGGTTGTCCTCGTGAAGGTTAGGCCAAGTCAGACTACGACAACCCGGTTTCGAAATCTGTTCAAAAGTGCTCACTTTGTCAGACGGTATACGCACGGAGGGAAGGGAAGAGGCGTCGCGGTCGAACGCGCGTTTCACGCTAAATTTAAGAGGCAAATTACCCTGTGACTGATAGCAAAATGCCGTCAGCCAGCGCCCGGCCTTAGTGAGCTACATGATCTTCCGTGCACAAGATCTTTCCATTTTCAAGACCGTATTCACAGTGCCAATGAAAGCCCTTGATATCATGCGAACCATATCCCCACACCCTGAGATACAGTTTTCCCTCTTCAATCCGCGAGGCCTCCACGAACACGTGGTCGTTCTCGCGTAGCGTCGGTCGCAGATCAGACGGAACCAGACGGACCAACCCCGGTTCATCCAGTACCACCGCGTCGTCGAGATGGGCCAATGGCAATACCAGCGCACGCGAGGTCCTTCTGCCGACGTATTCCGTGACGGCTAGGTACTCGTTTCCTGACCACGCAACCGCGGCGACGCCAACATAATCATCGAGTTTGCGCGACCGCCCCGTAGCAATCTCAACCAGCCAAAGACTGTTGAACATGCCCGAGAAGTCAGACGGAGCATGATGCGCCACATCATTCCGCACTTCGTATCGTCCGTCAGGAGACCGCAACGCATTCGCCTTCGGAAATACCACGAACTGGCCACAGAAAGCAGAAGGGCAAAATGCCAGCGCCGCCAGCACAAGCAAGATGATTCGTTGCCGATTCCTCAAAGGGGAACCCCCGTCATCCATTTCAATGGAGTTCATCCGCTGTAGCAGTGAGGTGCCTCACGATGGCCATTACTTTGGTTTGCGGACGATGTTCACGGGGTTGTGCTTCTCTGCAGAGTGCAGCCGTGAATATCGTGGTAAGTAGCTGCGGTTTAGGTTCGATCACATGGCCTTGTGATGTACATCACGCCCGTGCTCGCGAGACAAGTCCACTCTGGGTAAATGTCAGAGCCCGTCTCTCGGCAACCCGGCCCGGGGAGCAACCTTGTTGAGGTCAACCGCCAGCATCAAAACCCTAGAAGATCGGAAGTTGAGCAGAGCTAACCAATATGGTCAGTTTCTCAATGCCAGATGTGTAGCGTAAGACGCCTGTCCTGCGACGACACTGGTTAGTCAGCCGCGAAAAACAAAAATAGCCCGCGTTCCACGACTGCTGTGACTAAAATAAGGAAATCTTGCGGGGATTTCCGCCGCGTGCAAATGTGAGAGGCGATTGTGGGCTGTTCCTTCGAATTCGATCCCGTCAACAATATCCTTCGGTATTCCTGGGACGGCAACCTTACGGACGAGAGTTTGTTGGAGGGCGACGCCGCTGGCAGAAGGCTCTTGGCAGCGAGACCTCCGTGCCGAGGGATCCAGGACTTTTCTAGCGTAACCAGAATCGATGCTTCCAGCGAGACAATCAGAAAAATTGCCCGTCTGCCACCTGCCTACGGACTTGGCCAGGCTGTGTTCTTCGTGGCTCCTAAGGACGCCATTTACGGCCTGTCACGAATGTTTGTGACAGTGGGTGAAGAAAGCCGCTCCAAGGCGAATGTCGTCCGTACCATGGAGGAAGCCTACCGTCTGCTGGAAGTCGAATCACCCCAATTCAGCCCCATTCCAACTCCCTAGATTTATCCCGCTACTTGTGGCTACTTATCGCGATGACTACCAAGCCCAATCCCGCATGCTGGCACCAGCCCGGCCAAGCTCGAGGTTCTTCGGCAGGGTTCGGGGACAGGTTGCCCGTCCCCGAACACAGCTCATTGACTCGTCCTTCGCTTGATTTCACTCGCAGTCTGTCGCCGATTGCGAACGCGCCCGGCTACAAACCAGATCACCGATACCACAATAAAGATGGGCACCACCGCAGGCAAGGCACCGATCATGGCTATGGCCCAATCCCCAGATGGTACGGGAACCAAAACGCATACCAATACGAACCCAGCGGCCAAGATTGCCAGCGAAACCAGCAGTCTCTTTGAGATCGCACTGGCGAGTGACTGCATGTCCATAATGACGCGGATACTCTCAGGATACTGTCGCAGTCAAGGTCAAGCATTGCTTTCCGGGCTAGCGCGCACCGGACTGGTGAACATAATCAGATTACGTAAACTGAGTTCCAAGGTGGCGTGCAAGTCCTTTTTCATGATCAAGTTGGCCCTATCGCCTGGTTACAGCGGCTACCAGTTCCGCGAGCGTTAAACCCTGCAAGCCCCTTCGGAGACTTTTTATGCCCCTGCTTCGTAATACGCGTAATACGTAGCTTCGTAATACGTAGCTTCGTAATACGTAGCTTCGTAATACCTATGAGCGGGAGGTATTGCCGATGAAACCCTTTTTGACCTTGCTAGTGATTGTCCTGCTGCTGGGCGTTCTGGCCGGATGCGCGTCCGGCCCGAACCCGTCAAAAGGAACGCCCAGCGAGCGCGGCGGAGTTGCCGGCTTCTGGCTCGGCCTGTGGCAAGGCTTGATTGCGCCCGTTGTGTTCGTGGTCTCGCTGTTCCGGAGAGACCTCGGTATCTACGAGGTCCACAACAACGGCGCCTGGTACAACTTCGGCTACCTCTTCGGTCTAGCCTGCTTCTTCTGCAGCAAAGGCAACCGGGCGCGGCGGCGGGCGGTGAACTCTGGCACTCCTCACGGATGCGCGGGTCCATGAGTCAAATTGGGCTGATTTCGACAGTTGATGGCTAACGCCGATTCTGTCCACGGCGGACACTCTCAGCAAGTCTTCTCATTTCGTCGGAGCCGCGTTCAATTGCCATTTCCAGCGCGGTCTTGCCCCAGTAGGCATTCATCGGAGCGACGTTCGCGCCGTTGCGAATAAGAAGCTCGAAACACCGAACGTGGCTAAGCAGCGCGGCTCTCATCAGGGGTGTAAATCCGTCCTTGTCAGGGCGGTTCACGTCGGCACCTGCTGAAATCAGGGCGTCTGCTGCTTCGTGAAAATCACCTCTTGTGACCGTCCACGACAGCGGCGTTCGGCCTTGCTCATCAGCCCTGTCAACCGCTGCACTGTGGGTGAGGAGAAAGCGCACTACGTCAGCGCGACCTTCCACGCAAGCGCACATCATCGGTCCGAAGCCGTCGGCGTCCCCTTTGTCTACGTCCGCTCCTGCTGCGATGAGCCGTCTTACATTGTCGAGTGACTCCCGATTGCACGCTTTCATCAACTGTGTCCACCCGTTCTCGTCGGGAAGATTCATCTTCGGGTCTGACGTCGCTGGATGGCGGTGAGATTTAGGGTTCTTGTGTTTGGCACGGCCCATCATCTGAGGACACTCCGCTGGCTACATCTCCATTGGGCTCAAAATCCCGCTTTGCGGCTCAAAGCCTGAAATCACCTGATATCGGCAGCTATGGTGGCTGTGGTCAACCGCCTCTCGCTCTTGATACCAACCTCGAGATAACCCACCCAAGCAGGAACCACCACCCCGAACCAAGAAGGAGAAAGATGCCAAAGGTGACCCAATCTCCTGCATTCCCGCTTGCAGTGGGTATGTCGGATAGGTATTTGATTCCAATCGAGGCAGGATAATCCGCTGCAAACACAATGATGAAGAAGAGCCACGCTTGCGGGTCATGACCGACCTTAATCACAACGAACACCGCAATGACGAGCAGAGCGTGTGCAATCGCGAGACAACATGGAAGCGTTGGTAGCTTCAGCTTCATCGCGCTTCGTCAGCGAAATTATAAGCGCAATGTAGCGCTCCCCCAAGTGAGACACGAATGGCTGTCGATAAATTCAGCACTCATCATCGTCGTTCCCTTTTCGGACTCGTTAGTGGCCTTGGGTATCAACGGACATCTCCATCTCCGCGGCATCGAAGAAGAAGTGCTCGGGCGGGCGCTGCACTGAGCCCGGCTCCTCTTTCTTCGTTGCAGGTGGCTCTGCAAAGTGTCGCAGCGTGCCAGTAACTTTTACTGTCTGGCCCCTTCGAAATTGAGCATAAAGGTTGTTTCCTTTTGCAATGCCCGATCTGTCGGCCGCATAGATATAGGCACCCCAATTGTTGAACGCGAGCCAAAAGCCTTGTTTCCCATCGTGCAGGGTCCCCACGACCGTGATCTTCTGGCCGACCTTGGGCATCATTTCACTTTTGAACTTTGCGAAGGCTGGGCTCTCGGTCTGTGCGGCGGCCGCTATCATTAGCGTCAGTCCCACCAGAGCGGCCGTGTTTCCGGCTGTTCGCCACATGGGGGCATTGTAGCGCCGATCACTGTTGTAATCGCGATTGCACCAACTACGGCCCGTCCGGGCCAATTAGTGCAATCGCCTGGTTTTCGTCGGCTGTTAAAGTCGGCCCGATTTGTCTGGCTCAATGCGCCTGCTGGTGCTCTTCAGGAAAATGCGATTCATGGCCCGCTACACACTGCCAGCGCCCATCGCGATAGACAAAGATATCCGTAAAGCGATTCTTCACCGGCGGCTTCCCGTCATCACTCCTGTTCACGCCCAGCCCACGGACATACCCGAAATCGCCATACACGTGTGCATGCAAGTCCGACAATTCGGAGTGAACCTTGCTCGGATTCGCCGCACTCGCCAGCATTGCGGAACGGTCGATCAGTGAGCCGTCAAAGCCAGCCTCTTCGAATCCATCTGCCAGAATACACCCCAGCGCAGCCACATCGTGCTGCTCCACAGCTCGCAACCACACCTGTTCGATCTGCACCAGCGCTGCTTGATCCTTCAGCTGACCCGTTGGGCAAACTGCGCCCTGCGCCAACGAACACAGCAGCAACAAGGGGAAGAGATTTTTCATGGGCACTCCATTCTTCGGCCCGTTAGGCCGCGGCCGTCCAACATTTTGACGCGGGGAATGGCTAAACGGTAGCGATTCGTTCAGCTTCAAACGCACAATGTTAGCTCACCGCTACCTTCTCTCCTCTCGCCTCAATATCCCAAGTGCAGTGCTTTGGTGGTTGTTGCTAAATTGCGATTGCACCAACTACGGCCCGTCCGGGCCAATTAGTGCAATTGTGATAGCTCCAACTGACGCACACATGAGAGAACTCTGCGAGAAATCTGGAAACTTATTCTGCCGCTCGACCGTAAGCTCTCCACCATAGGAGGCTGACATGCACGACACAAAGGAGCGGTTGTCTCTATTCTGGATCTTCGCGTTTTTGAACTACCTGTATGCGGACGTGCTTGCGCTGTGGGAAATTGTGGGCTCGCTAAAGGTAACCGACGCCCCACATCTCCCACCATGGGCTCTGGCGGGTTCAGCGATCTTGATGGAAATACCCATGGCCATGATTGTGGCGTGTCGGCTACTTCCGTTTCGAGCGAACCGGCTGGCGAATATCATCGCGGCTGCGATTGTGACCCTTGTAAACGGTTTCCTGACCTACGTTCCACCTTTTTTCGGTGCCCGCACGCCCGCTCTTCCTGAGTATCTGTTCTTCGCGACGATCGAAACTGTATGCACCTCGATCATCATCTGGCAGGCGTGGACTTGGTCAGAGGTCGAAGCCGCAGTGAGTCCGCAGCGCGTCGTCGGGAACCCGGGACGCGCAATACAAAACCAGGGCACTCCCATCTAACCAGGAGAATATCCAATGAAACACAACATCCTGTTAGTCATCGCGTCTGTGCTCTCGATCCTCTTCATGACGTTTCACATGACCGACGACATCGTCCGCGGGATGGAGCCAGGAACGCTCTTAGACCTGATTGTGGTGCCCATTCTTGTCGTCCAGTTGTACGGGACGCTGGTGCTGGCCGGAAAGCGATCTGGGTACGTCATCATCCTCCTCGGATCGCTCCTTTTATTGGTCGTCCCCGTCGTCCACATGAAGGGGGCGGGGGTCGGCGGAGCGATCGCCAAGTCCAGCGGAGCCTTCTTCTTCATCTGGACACTCCTCGCGCTCGCCGTGACCGCGCTCTTCTCCGTCATCCTCTCGGCGCGCGCGTTATGGGAGCATCTACCACGGCAGACCGCCGAGCAGCCCAAACAAGGCACCCGTGCCTGAAGCGCCGCTCGCGGAGATTTACCAACTCCAATCCGCGATTGGTCTGATGACGCGCTCCCTCATTGAGGTTCGATGAGCGCTATCGCCTGGTTTTGAGAGTTGAGAAACGCCCGGCTAAATGGAACACCTATTCCAACCGGCGCAGTGGGCTTTCGCTTTCAGGGGACGGGGAGGTTCTTTTCCAGAGGGCTTCTCGATCTGAATGATTTCCTACTTCGATTCTTGCAGCAGGACGACATCTGAATCGAAGTGTCCTCGCAGAACAGCCAGGCTTTTGGCGTCGGGTGAAAAACTCATCGACCAGATTTGCTCCGACTGGAAATCGGTGATTGCATGACCCGCCGAACCGTCGAGGGGTTGCACCCACACATTATCCACACCATTTTCCCGAATTGCGTAAGCGACAGACTTCCCGTCAGGGGTAAAGAGCACGCCGTCTGACAGGTGTGGGGCGTCGAGCAACCTCGGCTGATTCTGCGATCCAATTTCAAAGAGTGCAACCTTGACCGAGACTCCCTGCTTTTCCGTCTTGTGAACTTGTGCAGCAAGCGTTTTGCCGTCTGGAGCAATACCCAGTCCGCCCAGGAAATCTTGAGGAGTACCGACGACTGCTTCGGTCTTACCCGAGCCGTCCACTCGTACACGGTAGATTTTCTTGTCATCCCAGTTGATGTAATACACCCATTCGTGATCAGGGGAGCAGACAGGGAAGACATCGAGCTTTCCATCGGTCAACCTGAGAGGATTTGAACCGTCCGCATCGGTGCGCCAAACTTCCATGCCGGTCGTTCGGGCGTGAAATGCCCACGTCAGAACAAAATAATTCGAGCCACAAGTAGTGACGTGGAAGATCGAGGCGTCGGGATCCGCCAAGAGTTGAGTTTGATTCTTCCCGTCAGATGTCAGTTTCATAACGCGGCTAAGGCTGCTAACCGCGAGACTCCCATCGGGAAGCAGATTCAAATAGCTCCAATCGTCAAATTCGTTGGGTCGCGCCGGCAACGTTCGGGTCTCCCTCAATCCGCGCTCCGTTTCTGAGAACACAGAAATCGTTCCATAGCTTCTCACCAGAATGGTGGCGATGGTTCTTCCGTCTGCGGAGAGTGAAAGAGCCTTATAGGAGCTGGTGTCACGCGTAATTGGTTGAATCTCATTGCCCGTTCTCCGTAGGAAGCCGATTTGCCCTCTTAAACGGTTGGCTCCTGTTCGTCCATAGTTTGTGTATAGCGTCTCGCCATCTGGCGACCACTGGATTTCATAGGGAAACTGGTTTTTGAAGGTGACGAAGCGATGCGATTTACCGGTTGCAACGTCGAGAACATCAATTGCGCCCGCACCTTCCTCAGGCAAGTAGAGTGAGTAGTAGATTTCGTCACCCTTCGACGACCATGCCAGGGCGTTTGGCTCCACGGCCGCAACTCGAGTTTGCAAAACGGTCTCACCCCCACCATCCGACGAGGCGGCGACGATGGTGTATTGGCCGACCTCGGGACTGTTCCGCCGCAAAAAGGCTATGCGATGTCCGTCGGGAGAAAACGAGATATCGCTGTCGATGTTCTGCACAATCGTTTGCGGCGTGCCCCCAAAGATCGGAGCACGGTACAAGGTGAAGTAGGTACGAGTTTCGTTTTGAGCCTTGCGGAAGTAGATGTAGTTGCCGTCCGGGGAGAAAGCGAGACTCGTGTAATACGAATCCGAGGGCGGGAATACCTGGGTGTCGCTACCAGTAGGCACATTGCGGAGCCAAAGGCTTGGCAGTCCGTTGTTATTGTTCACGCTGAGTACATATTTGCCGTCGGGTGAGATAGCAGCCCTCGCCGCTTTGCCTGAGTTGGTAATTTGGGTGGCGGTGAACGTCGCGAAAGGCGTTGGGGCAGGGCGATGCAAGAGGGAGTAGACTCCAAGGCCCGCCGCGCCGAGCACCATCACGAGGATAAGAACGCCAGCGACTATTCCCAATTTGTGACGCTTGGCCGCTGTGATGACAGCCGAACTGCTGGGTTGTGATGGACTGTCGGCTGAAGGTATGCGAGTCGCCGCGTCCGTTGGATGGGATGCCCCTTGGCGACCGGACTCTGTGTCCCGCTTCAGTCGCTGCAGATCGGTGCGTATGTCGGCAGCATGTTGGTAGCGAAGGTTTCTGTCCTTCTCCAGACACTTGCTGATGATGTCTTCCAATCTGTGCGGAAGGTCTGGGTTCAGCCGCACGGCTGGCGTGGGCGTCCCGTCCAGAATGGTTTTGAAGATGACGCCCGAACTCTCGCCACGGAAAGGCAACGTACCAGTTGCCATCTCATAGAGAACCGCACCAAATGAGAACAAGTCTGTGCGCGCATCCAGTTCTTTGGCGCGGACTTGTTCCGGAGACATATAGGCGACGGTGCCCAGCGCCTGACCGGGGCTAGTCAAGTGTTCTTCCAGAGTCACCTTCGAAGCTGCTGTCGCGCCAGCCTCGCCCAACGTGCCTGGGGCGGGCGTCACCTTTGCCAATCCAAAATCCAGAATCTTGGCGTGACCACGCTTCGTCACGAAAATGTTCGCTGGTTTGATGTCGCGGTGCACAATACCAGCCGAGTGTGCGGCATCGAGTGCATCGGCGATTTCGATGCCCAGCACCAGCAGCTCTTCAATTTCCATCGGCTTGCTGCCGATCCGGTGCTTGAGCGTCATTCCATCGAGATATTCCATCGCGATGAACGACTGCGCTTCGTACTTGCCGATTTCGTAGATCGTGCAGATGTTCGGGTGGTTCAGGGCGGATGCCGCACGCGCCTCCCGCCGAAAGCGCTCCAATGCCTGCGGGTCTTGGGCTAGGTCTTCGGGCAGAAACTTCAACGCGACGAAACGCCCAAGCTCGGTGTCCTCAGCTTTGTACACCACACCCATCCCGCCGCCACCCAGCTTCTCGACGACGCGGTAGTGCGAGATGGTTTCGCCAATCATTGGGTTGAAATCTTAGGACCGGGGCTCGGGCAAGTCAATGAAGGTTTCGAAGTGGGCGCTTTCTCGGCACGATGGCTGGCGATAAATCCCGTTTACACCAACCCCGACCACGATTCGCGCGCGAAACTCGAACCGGGACTCCTCGCGCTTTGCTGTCTATCTTTGCCTCTCTACCCGAAATCTCTCGGCCATGTAAATTAGAAGCAATGATCCAAACCCGCTGCCGCGCTCTGCTCTTTGACTTGGACGGCGTGCTCATCGACTCCACTCCCGCCGTTGCGCGAGTCTGGCAGCGCTGGGCGCGTGAGCACAATCTTGACCCGGAGATGGTCGTCCGCATGGCGCACGGCCGCCCCAGTCGAACCACCATCCGCGAACTCCTCCCCAATGCCGCCACTGACCGCGCCGTTCTCGAACAGGAAGATCACGAAGTCGAACGCCGTGAAATGGCGGATCTCGATGGTGTAGTCCTGCTGCCCGGCGCCCGGCAACTCCTGAACAGCCTGCCTCCAGATCGCTGGACCATAGCAACCTCGTGTACGCGCCCGCTCGCCGAGGTGCGCCTTCGCGCCGCGGGTCTTCCCATTCCCGCCAACATGATCACCTCCACCGACGTGAAGATTGGCAAGCCCGATCCCGAGCCTTACCTCAAGGCGGCGGCGAAACTCGGCTTCGCCGCTTCGGACTGCATCGTAATAGAAGATGCACCCGCCGGAGTTCGTGCCGGCAAGGCCGCTGGCGCCCGCGTGATTGCCCTCCTGACTACGATGATTCGCCGCGACCTCGAAGATGCCGGCGCCGATTGGATCGTGCAGAACTGTGCCGACGTCACTGCCGATCTCACAGCCGATCTCACAGCAATGTGTGATGACGACCACAGACTAAAGTTGAATCTCGTGATCTAAAGTTCCGATAAAGCCTCAAATTATTCGCCCTCAACCAATTGCGCGCTCTCATCCGCTCAACTAGAATCCAGTGTTCCGCAAGAAGTAATCCGCAAGAGCACGCATGATGCCGCGGGGTAGCTCCAAATCTTCTCAATCGCGATGCACAGAATCGCTAAGACAGGCAGGATCTCGTGATCATCGGAGTTCCGAAAGAAATTTATCCGGGCGAGCGGCGGGTTGCGCTCGTGCCAGTCGTTGTCCCGACGCTGACCAAGGCCGGTTTCGAAGTCCACATACAATCTGGCGCTGGCGTCGACGCCGGCTATCCCGATTCCCAGTATTCCGACAAGGGCGCGAAAATCGTTGCCGACCGCGCCGCCGTGTTTGCCGCCGCTGACATTGTCGTGCAGCTTCTTTGTTACGGCTCCAACGACATCAACGGCAAGCAAGATGTGCCATTGTTTCGCCGCGATCAGATCCTCGTCGGTTTTCTGCGGCCGCTCGGCTTGAAAGACGTCGTCGAGGAAATTGCCCGCGCTGGCGTCACCGCCTTTGCCGTCGAGCTGATGCCACGTTCCACCCGTGCCCAAAGCATGGACGCGCTTTCTTCGATGGCAACCGCCGCCGGATATAAAGCCGTGCTCCTGGCCGCCGACACCCAGCCTCGCATTTTTCCCATGCTCACCACCGCGGCCGGAACCATCACGCCCTCCCGCGTGTTCATTATCGGATGTGGCGTTGCAGGTTTGCAGGCCATCGCCACCTCGCGCCGCCTCGGCGCTGTGACGTCTGCCTACGATCTACGTCCCGCCGTGAAGGAGCAGGTGCAGAGTCTCGGCGGACGTTTCGTCGAACTTGCCATCGAGGCCAAGGACGCGCAGGACGCTCGCGGATACGCCACCGCGCAGGGCGAAGACTTTTACCGTCGCCAGCGTGAATTGCTCGGACAAGTCGTCAAGGAAAGCGATGTTGTGATTACCACCGCCGTGATTCCCGGTAAAAAGTCACCCGTGCTCGTGACCGAAGAGATGGTGAAGGGAATGGCACTCGGTTCCGTCATTGTCGATGTGGCCGCCGAACGTGGCGGCAATTGCGAAATCACCGAACCCGGCAAGACCGTAGTAAAGCATGGAGTGACCATTATTGGAGGTTTCAACCTGGCCAACGGTGTGCCTTATCACGCGAGCATGATGTACGCCCGCAACCTCACTTCCTTTTTGACTCACTTGATCAAAGATCAGAAATTGAATCTGAACCTTGAAGATGACATTGTGCGCGAGACCTTGCTCACCCGTGGCGGCGAAATTGTGCAAGCTCGGGTCCGCGAGTTTTTTACTCTGCCCCCGCTGGTCAAACAAGGCTGACCATCGTTTTGCGGAGGCACCGATTCGAAGGCCGATTTCGAAGGCCGGTGTCGAAGGCTCGTACGGAGGAAAGATGAATAACAGCTCGTCCCTGATCAACGCACTTTTTATTTTTGTGCTCGCCGGATTCATCGGATTTGAAGTGATCCGCCGAGTCTCGCCCTTGTTGCACACTCCCCTGATGTCGCTCACCAACGCACTCGATGCCATTGCCGTCGTCGGCGCGATCGTGCTCGTCGGAGAGCACAAGAGTTCGCTCGCCGCCATCTTCGGATTCATCGCCGTGATCGCCGCCACCAGCAACATTGTCGGCGGTTTCCTGATCACCGATCGCATGTTGAAGATGTTCAAGTCCAGCCGTCCCGCGGCAAAGCCGGTGGCGAAATGACCCCCGAATTCGCAGGCGGCCAAGTCATCATCGAGCTCGTATACCTCATCGCGAGCGTCCTCTTTATTCTCTCCCTGAAGTGGATGAGTTCGCCCACCACCGCCCGCCACGGCATTTGGGCAGGCGAAATCGGCATGCTGCTGGCCATCTGCGGCACACTGCTCCACCACGGCATCGTGGATTACCGCCTCATCGCCATTGGTCTGGTGCTCGGCACCATCATCGGCATTCCGCTCGGGCGCGTGGCCATGACCGCCGTGCCCCAGCGAACCGCGCTCAGTCACGCTTTTGGCGCGCTCTGCGTTACGCTCGTCGGCTCCGCCGAGTTTTACCTGCGCTCGCCCGATATCTCCCGCTTCATGATGTCGGTGCTGTCACTCGAAGTCATTCTCGGAGGCTTGACCATAACCGGTAGCTTGATGGCCGCCGGCAAGCTTCAGGAAATTCTGCCCCAGCGCCCCCTGACTTACAAAGGTCAGAACCTCGTCAACTTTGTGTTGCTGGCCTGCGCACTGGTAATCGCCATAACTCTGGTTCTGCATCCGGAGAACAGGTCCCTGTTTCCGTTCATGATCCTGATCGCGCTAACCTTCGGAGTGCTGCTGATCATCCCGATCGGCGGCGCGGATATGCCGACGGTCATCTCCTTGTTAAACGGCTATGCCGGCCTTTCAGCCGCGGCCATGGGATTCGTCCTCGACAGCAAACTGCTCATCATTGCCGGCGCGCTCGACGGTTCGTCGGGCCTCATCCTCTCCATCATCATGTCGAAGGCCATGAACCGCTCCTTCACCAACGTTCTGTTTGGAGCCTTCGGCCAGGTGCAAGCCGCGGCTGCTACGGGAGAAGCCAAGCCCGTCCGCAGCGCGACTCCAGAAGAAGCTGCCGCCATCCTCTCCGCCGCGAACAAGGTCATCATCGTTCCCGGATACGGCATGGCCGTGGCCCAGGCGCAGCACAAAGTTCGCGAACTCTACGATGCTCTCACCAAGCGCGGCGTGGAAGTCCGCTTCGCCATTCACCCCGTTGCCGGACGCATGCCCGGCCATATGAACGTGCTCCTGGCTGAAGCCGATATTCCCTACGATCGCCTGATCGAAATGGATGAAATCAACGGCGACTTTCCTCAGACCGATGTTGCCCTGGTAATCGGCGCTAACGACGTTACTAACCCGGCAGCCCGGTCAGATGCTTCCAGCCCCATCTACGGCATGCCCATCCTTGACGTCGACAAAGCCCATACCGTCATGGTCATCAAGCGCAGCATGAATCCCGGTTTTGCCGGCATTGATAACCCCCTTTACTATCTGAATAACACCCTGATGTTGTTCGGAGACGCCAAGGCATTTGTCGGCAGCATCGTGCGCGAACTCGGCGGAGGGCACTAGAGGAATTTCGGGAAGTCGCAAAAATTCGGCGGGCTGTAGTCTCTCGCGAGGATGTCGCGCAGTCTGCAGCCCGCCCGCTTTTTTACGCTGCTTTCTTCATTTGTCTGACCTTAGCCCAACGTGCTTTCTGGGCCAGAGAAATTCTCCGGCGTCCAGCGGCGGACAGCACCCGCTTCGCGCGATGCGACCCTATGGAGTGCAGGTTTGAATTCGTGCCTCGGGTAAGCCGTTCCAGAACTGAAATAGCTTCCCCAAGCCTTTGGACTTGGTTCTGTGCATCCCGGCGTTCCTCGCGGAGCCGGTCGATTGCCTTAGCAATATTCGTCATTAATACCCCCTCGGGTAATTCACCGTCGCCAATTGTATTACTAACTCACCGCGCCTGTCATGGCTTAATTTGTTGCCAGTCGACTGCGATAGTTTGTCTGCCGTCACTTAGAAGCTGACTCGCGGCCGAACACCGTCCTTCCCGGCCTTGTAACAGATCTGCGTATACTATCTCGTGCGTTCGATTCAGCTGCTTTCCGCGTCCGTATTCGCCGCGGTGCTGCTATTTCTTGCCGCTCTGCACGTCTATTGGGCGAGAGGCGGCGACTGGGGCAGCTCCGTAATCGTTCCCACCATTTCAGGCCGCCGCATCATCAATCCGACACCGCTGGCTACTTATATAGTGGCGTTTCTGCTGGTCATGGGCGCGGTTACGGTTTGCGGAGAGGTCCACCTTTTCGCGACCGGCCGCTTCTCGCCACTCTTTCATATCGCCTCCTGGTGCCTGTGCGGTGTGTTCTTGTTACGCGCCGTGGGCGATTTCAATACCTTCGGAATCTTCAAAACCGTTCGCGAAACCGCCTTCGCCTACTGGGACACTCATCTTTTTTCCCCGCTATGCGTCGTCCTGGCCGCGCTCGCAGCGGTAGTTTCCCTCCGGCCTGATTAATCCTGTGGACCGCCAGCCATCCCCGCCGCCCATAATTCTCTCCACGATCCTAGAAAAGACGCGACCCGAGTGGTAGAGCGAATCAATCCGCTTTCGAGGGTCCAAAGTCAGCTAACCCCGTTGGACCGAAAACCGACTACAATAGCGGAATCCAATCGCAATCGGAGGTCGGTCGCTGTGAACCCAAAGCATCCTTATAGCGCGGTTGCAGTGTTCTGCGTGGTGTTCCTCGCTTTCCTGTCGAGCATCTGCGCTCAGCAAGCGATTCCTCTCCGCCACGTCGGAGATCCCGAAGACTGGTCCACCAACCAGATCGTGTTCACCCGCGATGCACTCGCCCGGCATCCCGGTCTGATTGACCGCGAGCCGCGCATTCAACATCGTCTGGTGCAGCATTGGCAGCCTCCGCGTGGGCGCGTCGTCCAGCAGGCAATTACCAACCTCCCGATTCCGTCCGGCCTCAAGCGCGATTGGGACATCGGAACTTTGGGTGCCCGTCTTCGCGAAAATTCGTTTCCGGCTAAGTACACCTTCAATCCCGCAGCGCCTCCCGATTGCGTCAATGATTACGTAGTGTTCGGACTGTCAACCGCTGGCGTCGACGGCGGCCAAGCCAATCTTGTCGCCTTCAACAATCTTTATGTCAACGATTCCAGTACCGGGTATTGCCCCGGCTCCACTCCACTCGTGATGTTCGCCTATAACGTCACAACCTCCGCCGGCGGCAAAATCGATACTTCCCCGGTCATCTCCCTGGACGGAACCGAGATCGCCTTCGTCGAAACCGTTGCCGGAAACCCAGGCTCCAGTATTTTCCATGTTCTGACGTGGACGGCTGGCCAGGGCGTGATAGGCACCGCCGTCACTCCGACCCCCGCGCAAATGTCGACGCTGCTCTTCTCCACCACTCCCAACACCACGTCATCGCCGTGGGTCGATTACTCCTCCGATACCGCATACATCGGCGATGCCAAAGGCAATGTTTCTCAAATCACTCCCGTCTTCAACGGAACGCCCGCGCTGGGCGCAAGTCCCTGGCCGGTTAATGTTGGGACGCCCTATAGCTTGACTTCCCCGGTTCTCGACTCGGTTCTGGACGTGCTGATGGTCGGCAGCGCGAACGGTAATATCTACCAGATCCCAATCAGCAATCCGACAGCGATCATACCGGCCGCGGTTGGGAACGGCACCAGTCCCCAAATCGTAGCCCCGCCGATTGTCGATATCACCAACGGCACCACCTTCGTCGCCGTCTCCGATAACGGTACTAGCGCTGCTCTTGAACAATTCCAAACCGCGTCTCTGGGCCTTGGTCCACTAGCGGTCGCACCCATCGGAGTGGGCGCCTCCGGTGGAACCAAGATGCACCTCTTCCAGCCCGCTTTCAGTAATGCTTACTACAACTACGTCAGTGGCACCAACACTGGAGTAGTAAGCCTTTGTGGAACCGGCTCGCCCGTAGAAAACGACACGAGTCCATGGCAGTACGAGTTCGGGTTCAGCGCGACATTGATGAATACAACGCCTGTGACGGGCTACCCACAGCAGCTTTCCAAGGATGCTACCGACCGCTGCACCGGATGGACGGAGTTCTACAATCCCAATGCCGGTCCCACCAACAACATCACGGCTGTATCCGTCGCGTCCAACGTCGTGACCGTATCCGCCATCAACACTTTAACGGTAGGAGAAGAGGTATACATCCAGGACGCCACACCTGCAACTTTCCTGAACGGCCAAACCCTGACCGTCACCAGCATCGTAAACCCAGGTCCGCCGAACGGAGGATTCACTGCGAACTTCATCTACCCGGCGGGTTACCCCGAAACTCCAAATACCGGCATAGTAGGGATCGTCGACGTCATCACTGCGACATTGATCTCGAGCGACATTCTGTTTGTGGCCGCGAACAACGCCAATCTCACGGTGGGGGAGCAGGTGATTATCCAAGGCACAGAAGAAAGCTTCCTGAACAACCAGTTTGTGACCATCGCAAGTTTGGTAGGCCCAGGTCCCCTCCACTCAGGATTCACCGCGAACTTCACCGCTCCGAGTTACTTCAACCCTTCAGATACCGGCACAGTCGGACCCGGAACCGATTTCTTCTTCTTCGGCCTGACCGGAGATTGCACCAGCGTATTTGGAGGGGCGCCCAATGGCTGCGTGGTGGCCATCGGTAACAACAATGGCACCATCACCACAGCCAATGCGGGTGTAGTCGGCGGCCCCAGCGGAATTGTCGTCGATAACTACAGCAGCGCGGCCCAGGCGTCCAGCATCTACTTCATGTCCTTGTCGGACGATGACGCGTTCAAATTTACTCAGAATGGCCTGCAGTAAATGAGAATCGCGCGGTAAATGAGAATTGCACAGCAGAATTGCGGAGGCAGAATTTCAGAGGTAACAGGTCAGATTGCAGAGGTGAAACCCAAAAACCCTGTCATGCTGAGCGAGGATTGAGCTTCGCAACGCGAAGCTCAGCCGCAGTCGAAGCACCCCTACCCACTCCACCGCAGCAAAACGATCAGGATGTTAACCGGCCAGACTAGTTCAACCTCTGCAATCGAACCTCTGCCCTGGTTTCACCGCGTCTTGCGCCCCGGCGGAGTCGCCTCGCCCTTCCGCGGAGCCGCTTCCGGTGGGGCGCTGACGGCCAGATCCGCCGACCAGCAATCGGCAAGAATCTTCCACGTGCCAGCCGGTTGTCGTACCAGCACAACCAGATATTTCCCGCGTTCCTCGCGGCGCTTTCCCATCGCAACTGGCACGAGCATTTTGCATCGGCCTAGGTCGAGAGCGATATCACCCATGATTTCGAGCCGCAGTGATTCCATCTCCACGTCACCCAGCCCCGCTTCAAGCAGCGAGATCAGAAATTCGCGGATCGCCGGCAAGCTCCGCACCGGCGGAACGCTCGATCGGATCAGAGTAGCGTCCGCCGCATAAAGCTCAATCAAGTCGTCGATATGTCGCGTGTTGCAAGCCTGCGCCCAATCCAGGGCCACTTGCCGCGCTCCCGCTTCGGCGCGTCCGCCCATCGCCCCCGCTGACCCAGGAGCGCGTCCGCGCGGAGCAGAAGAACCCGCAGCAGCAGAAGCCTCGACCTCCGCGCCTCCAGCACCGAACAGCGCGCCCACGCCCGAACCCCCAGGCCCGGGAACAAAATGATGGTAGTGGTGGTGAACATGATGTTGGCCGGCAGTAGGCCGAGCAGAAGCCGAGGCAGGAACCGAAGAAAGCGCAGCCGCATCGCCAGCGTGCGCGGCGAGTCCGCACGAACCACAAAAGCGTGCGCCCGCCGCCAGCGCCCCTCCACAGCCCGAACAGGTGTTACCCGCTAACTCCGCCTCGCCGGCGGCCGCCAGGTCTTGCGCGGCCCCGCCGCCCGACATGCGATGCACCGCCTCGACCGCCGCGGCTACAGCCTCGGCATTCGGTTTCGGCCACCGAAAGCTTCCCGGTAGCCGTTGAAAAAAATCTTCAATGTCCTTGCCTTCGGGCTGGTCTTTACGCTCGACGAGCTGCTCCTCTGGCCCCTCGTCGTTTTGCGCGCCACGAGAATCTGGATTGTCTTGGGTCACGGCAACCTCATCGTTGCCATTGTAGGAGAATTTACAACTTAGCGGATGCTGAATCGTACTCGCGCTTCCGAATCGGTAGGAACCCCGTTGCACATCGCCGGACGATATCGCCAGTAGCGCACCGTGCGCAGAATCTCCCGGTCCTCGCTCCGCCCTCCGCTGTCCAGAATGAAGGCGCTGTGCACGTGTCCGTCGGTTCCGACAATGAAACTGACCCGCACCCGCAAATCGTCATCCTGAGTTTCGAGCAATGGGTCGGGCGTAAGCAAAGCTTCTGGCGGACTCACGCTTCCACATTTCGGCAGCGCCAGCGGTTCCGATACGGGCGAGAACTCCGAGATATGCGCTGGAACCCGTCGCAGGTTTCTTTCAAGTTGGGTAAGAGGAGTCCGTCGCGCAACATCCCGCGACTCCGAAGCCACTGTGCACCACCCCAAAACAGCGCCGAGACCAGCCAGCGACAAGACCGTCGCGAACATCCTCGTCCTTTTCCCGCTCGGCCAGACACACTGCATCAGGCCTCTACCGGCAATTAACCTTCCAGTCGATGGGAAAAGTAACAGCCTTCAATTCAACATTTTACAGACCGTCATTCAACGAACGTCTCGACCGGACTGCAACCCCTTGCAATGGAAACGAACCGAACTGGCACTACGCACCCGCGAGTGTGGTCGGAACGTCGGTCCAATAAGTAGTGTTGCAACGTACTCCACAAAGCCGAAACGATCGATGAGTTGCGAACGACCAACGACCAGCGACCATCCAACAAAAAACCCCGATCCGCAAGGATCGGGGTTCTCTGACTTCGTTCTCAGTTCGTTACGATGATCTATTGCCCCGCCGTACGTGTATTGAGCAACTGCCGGTAGCTCAAGCTCTCAATGTCTTTGAACATCGGCGTTCCCGGTGGCAACCCGGACGGTAGCGTGAAGTCCGAGTCGAAAATGTAGTTACGAACTGGCGGCAGATACACCGAGTACGTGCAGCACTTGAAGATCCCGGTGTTATAGGTTGAATAGTAGAGGCTTACCAGTGATCCTCCGTAATTCAGCGTGGCTCCCGGACTATTCCAGTCTTCCAGGAAGTGCAGGAAGTTGTGGATTCCACCGTCGGTGCCGTAGGAGTAGTCTGGCGTGGAATTCGCCCATGACGGGAACGGGAATGCCTGGACCTTTCCGGCAGCCACCGCTACTCGGTAGTAAGTGTTGACCGCGGTTCGGTTGTTGATCGGCTGTGTCGGCGAATTGCTGCCCCCGGAACAGCCGGGGCTGCCCAGAAAACTCTGCTGATCCAACCACCCATTGCCGCACGCAGCTGTTGGCGTGTTGGAAAGAACCGTGACCGTGTCGGCGATCACCGCAGCCGGAGAGTGCCCAGCCATGTCCGGTCCCGGTCCCGTAGAGGTCGCGCCCGAAAAGAACGTGTCGGCGGGGTTGCTGTTGTAGTCGCCCAGAATGTATACCGGACCTTCCGCTGCCACTGTGAATCCGCCCCCGTTCGGGCTCAGTGGTATGTTGCCGAGCGACCCATCCACCAGTTTCAACGCGTGGCGCGCCCCGCTCACCCAGTTCTTGCGTCCGGTCGTGCCGCAACTCCCGATCCGGTTGTTGGTGCTGTCGGCGCCATAAGGATCGTACGGCAGCCCAGCGCCCGTGATCTGCGCATTCAGGTTCTTGGCGGCATTGCCCGCCGTGCCCCACAAGCCCAATCCCAGGTTGGCTTCGCCCCAGGCGTCGAGGTGACCGTTCAAATTGCCATCTTCAGGAGAAAAAGATCTGCCCACCGGAACCGGATCCAGTACGCCGTCGGGTACACCCGCCGCGCTCGAAGAGTTCACCACATCTTCCAGGCCCGAGTCTCCCGTCCTCGTCGTACTTCCAAGCGGAGAGTTCGGGTTGTACATCATTCCCCGGCGATCCGAAAAATACAGCACATATCCGTTCTGCTGCACATAATCCACATGCGTGCCGCTCGTGCCGATGTTCCCCAGCAGCCATTGCTTCAGGTTGCCCACATCCAGCTCGATGGCGTTCATCACGCCATTCGTGGTGCAGGAATTGTTGTTATAAATGACGTCCCGCGGTTCGCCTTCGCGCGCATCGTAGAAGTTGATGGGATACCAGTTGTATTGCGTAAGGCTCTGCGTCGTCGGCGTGGACGGCGTTATGCCAAAATACCATTCCCCTCCTCCGGTCGACCCTACCACTCCCACATTTAGATCCGACACAACTGCTGGTGGCACGCCCGCAGTCCATGCTGTGCAGACGGTATGACCGGTGTTCCACGCAGTGCAGGTCGGCGCAGTCGCCGTGGAGGTGGGCAGCGTGAGGCTGCCGGCTCGATCCGCTGGCTCTTGCAGCAGTAGAATCGCATTTGGATTGATCGGATTCTTAGCCCCGGTCGCTGGCGTTCCCGCCTCCGAGGCCGTCGGTGGTGCGATGCCGCGCGCAAATCCCAAGCTCAGCCATTCGTTGGTTACAGGGTGCCACGTGCCCGAGGCGTCAATGTACTCCACGCGCAGGTAGCCATCGAGCAGGTTCCAGGTCGTCGAATACTGTGAGTTGTAGAGCGTGGCCCCAACCGGGTTGGGCGGAGCATAGTACGGATATACGTCCGTCCAGGGGCAAGTAGCTGGTGGAGTCGGCGTGCTGCTGGCATTGACGCCGGCCGGCGGACAAAGGCTGACCGTCGGGGTGCCGTGATTCCAGTCGATCGGTGCGCCTGCCGGTTGCAGCGATGGAAGCGGGGTGCCCAGCGTTTGTGCTGCCGGCGCGTAGGGCCAATCCGGAACGCAAACGATGCCTGAGCAGTTGGCGCCAGGAGCAAAATTGGGCACTGCGTTCGAGGCCGCGGCGAAGTATAGGTTATAGGTGTTGTTCGCCGGTGGCGTTCCGAGAGCCGCGGGATAATTTCCCGCCGTCATCGTAATTCCATATGGATTGCTGCCCGATACGTTCGCCAGGCGCACATTGTTCGTATCCGACGCACCGCCCGGCAAATTCGCCGGGTCGTCGTCCAGCAGGATGTGAATCTGCGCCATGTTATATTCGCGCGATTGCTGTAGCGCCGTCGAGTCGTTCGACAGTGGCCGGCGAATGATTTCGTTCGGCAACGAACCGGGCGCCACGAACGGCAGCGAAAGTTTTTTGGCGCCCGTCCCCGGCGCCGTGGTGCTTCCGTAGTTCCCGTTGATCAGCATGTGGTTGGTGGTAGTGTTGGAGAACGTATTCCAATTGTTGGCGCCACTGGTCACCGGAAGGCCGTTATACGTTGACTGCGCGGGATTTCCGCCCGCACCCTGTACGCTTCCATTCCCGTACGGACTGCTGGCCGGGTCGCTGTTCGCCGCCTTGGTCACACAATTCGTCGTCGGGGTGCTGCAACCCCCAACCGCCGTCGGAATATATACGTTGCCGACGTCTTGCCCAGAACCGGCGTTGATCGTCAGCCCGTTCGGTAGCACCTCGGTCACGACGTTTCCGTAAGCTTCCATTTTGTCGTGGAACGTCAGCGTGAACCCTTGCATCACGCCCAGATACAGATCGCCGTTGGTGTGCACACGTCCCGCAAAATTCAGATTCGGGCTGTCGAAGAACCCGCAATCGCCTTCGCAAAACACTCCATACTGGAACACCGGAATCAGCGCGACCTGCGCGCCTCGCGTCATGCTCACTTCCTGCCCGCCCGGCAGCGCCGCCGTCACCAGCATGTTCACCGGAATGATCTGCGCCCACAATCCTGCTTCCTGCCCCGAGCCCTGAATCTGACCCCAGAAATGGGTCGGCGGCTCCGTCGTACAACCCGACGCCGGTGTCACCGAATACTGCGTCCACGTCACCCCCGTCATCACCGGTTGATAAGAGCTACCGCTCACCGCGCAAATCTGGGTCGCAGTCGGCGACTGCGCGTTCGTGAACGTCGACGCCAGGTCCGAGGCCATCTTCTCGATGCCACCCTCGGCCGCGTGAAACGCCATATTGTTCTGCAGATCCGTTCCGCCCACCTTGCCTTCGGTGTTCGTCATCATCAGCAGCCCGATCGCGATTCCCGACAGCAGCAACAGCATCAGCAACGACGCAATCAGAGTGAATCCCCTGCTGTGTTGTTTCTCGCCGTGCACTCTCGCGCTTCTCATACCGTGACTCCCCATGATCTCGATCCCCATTGCCTTCCCCGTCGTCTTACTCGGCTTTGCCATATCGCCGTTAATTTACTGGATAGTTATTCACGTACGTCAGATTCCGCGCGCTCACCGAGGTCTGCAAATCCAACCTCTGATATCCGTTGTTCTGCCCGAACTGCGAGCTGTTCACCGTGCTGTCCATGGCCATGTTCTGAATGTTGATCTGTGTGATCTGGTTGGGCAGCAGTCCCGTCGAAGCTCCGCTGCACCCGTCGCTCGCCGCCCCGGGATTGCTGCAGTTGATCGCCGGCGCATCGGTAGTGTCGTTGAAAAGGTTGTAGGTGAACTTCAGGTACACCACGTTTTCCGCCACCGGCTGCGGAATGTGTCCACTCACCTGCCGCATCAGGCGCGGCGGCGTCGGGCTGTTGTCGATGTAATAGCTCACTACATCCAGCCGCGTTGCGTATCCGGCGACCGGCCCGTGGGCAAATTGGTAGGCCAGGCTATACGGTACGGTCGACGCCTGGTTCATGATCAGCGCATCGTTCGCCGCGAAGGTCGCAACTCCTCCCGTCGTGGCTGCCGTCGTGACTTCGGCCACGACGTTGACGGATCCAAAAGTAAACAACACCAGATCGCCGGGCACCAGTCCAACCGCTGAGTCGTACACATTCTGCGCCCCTGCGTTGCCCGTCGGCGAAGTGCAGTTCGCGCTGGTCGTTCCCGGCAGCGTGAAGGTCACAGTCGTCGCCGTCGTGATCGTCGCCGTGTAGCAGTCCAGGTAGAAATTGTTGTCCGTATACACCACCGTGACTGCGTCGGTGGCGCCTTGGGACGTGAGCAACGTCGGCCCAACGTCATATCCCGTCAGCAACCCGTACATGTAAGGCGTCGCGCCCTGCTTCGGATAGGGCACTGAGAGGAGGTTGATGTAACACGGATAGGGCGCCCCACCCGTTTGCGCGCAGCCATACACCGGAGTGGTTGCGTTCGGCAGCGGAATCGCCGCCCCTTGCGTCAGCCCCGCTCCCGCCAGGCTTATATCCGTCGTCAACATGTTCGAGGCCGCTCGAAAATCTCCTTGCAACTCGGCCCGCTGCGAAGTCGACCACGTCGCCTGCACTCCCTGAATGTAAATCTGCACCGCCGCGCCCAGTACAATCGCCCCCAGGGCCACGGAAACCGTCATTTCCAGCAGGCTGAATCCGCTCTCGCGCTTGGTTGAACGATTTCTCATAGCTCCCCTTTTACTGATATTGCGAAACGTACGAATTCAGAATGTAGGTTTTCTGCGTCTTCATCTGCGGAGTCGTATAGTTCATCGTGATCGTTACGCTGCGCACCGTGCTGATCAGGTTGCCCGAGGAGTCGTACAGCGGCGAGACCAGAATCGTGCGCGTGTACCCGATCAATGGGACAAACGTATCGTCCACCGTCTGGAAGATCCCGTCCGGCCCCGGATCCTGCAGAGTTTGTTCCGGCTGTCCAATGTCGAACGTTGTTCCCAGGATGCCGGCATACGTTCCCGTCCCGATCGCCTGGTACATCGGTTGCGGCCCATTCGCAAAGATGCCGCAAGTGCCGGCGCCCGTGATCGGGCAGCTCGTCGAGCCCGCATTCTGAATGTCGTCAAATGTGATCTGCGACGAGTTGCGCGCCGTCACCAGGGTTTCATACGCCTCGTTCGCCAGTTGCTTGGCGATCATGTCTTGCCCCGAAGTCTGCGTCGAAGCCATGGCCAATCCGAACACGCCCAGCAGACTGACCATGCCCACCGTCAGCACCGCCATCGAGATCACCACTTCGATCAGCGAAAACCCGCTCTCCGCTGCCTTCCGCCCTCGAGAATCTCCGCGTCTCCGCATCATTGTCGGACCCATTGATACACGCTCCCGTTCGGGTAAAGCCGCCATCCGTGAACCCGTCCTGTCCCGCCCCACACGTCGACTGCTCTGTAACTCCCCACGTTTCCGTTTTGCGCCAGATACACCACGCCGCCATCCCAGTTGCCGTACCCGTTACAAGTGCTCGCCGTTTGTGCCGAACCGTCGGGGCAAAAGTAAATTGTCGTTGCTCCACCGGAACCGCTGCTCGCCGTATAGCCGAAGTCGACCGCATTGATTCCCGTTCCATAGCCGTCTGGACCAGCCGTCCCAGCCGGTGGCACAAGAAAAAAAACATCCGTCGGATATTGATATGTCACCGCGCACGGATCGCCCGCAAATGCCAGCGTCCCCGTCACCGCAATATTTGTCGCTTGTCCAGCCACCTGATTGAAGGTCACCTGGTACGACGTCCGCTGCGAAACCGAGCAGTCGCGCGCCTGCCGTAAGGCCGCCAAGGTCGTGTTATAGGCATTCGTTACGTGCTGCGCATTCACGATCGGCACCAGGCTCACCACCGAAACCACTGCCGTGATGATAAGAATCGCCATCGTGATGGCCATTTCCACCAAACTGAAGCCGCTCGCCCGATGCCGCCGATTGTCCGCTTTTGTTTCCAGCCTTCTCATAAGCATTTGCCGTACCCGCGGCGTTCCTCGTCCACGAAACCACGCTCACCAAAACCAGTTCAGCAAAACAACATATAACTGGTATGGGTCAGCCCAGTATCTCCGGCGTCCCGTTTGATGGACCGCCGTCCGACACTGCGCTGACTAACTCGATGGTAGGAACTGTCTGCGGGTACGTCAAAGTACCGGGGTACACCGGCCTTTCGGCCATTGGCCTTTGGTAAGTAACTTGCAGAACGGTTACGACCGTGCCGTAAGTGCCAGGTTCTCGGAGGCCGTGCGGAATGGGAAAATACGAAGTCTCAAGAGAATTATTTCGTATTTCCCTGAGCGTGCCTGGCGTCCTCGGTGGTAGACGACCTGCTCCTCACCGTGACACAGGTAACTTGTCGCGAACACAACGCTCTCTTACCATGATTGCACTATGGACGTAACCGCCCTTGTGGTGTGCTCGGATCAGGAATCGGCCAGCCTGCTCACCCTCATCCTCTCCGACCTCGGAATGGCGGTCGAACATTCACCCTCGATTTCCCGCGGTCTGGAATTGCTCGAAACCCGCCGCTTCGATGCCATTGTTCTCGACTATCGCGCCGACCAGAGTTCCGAGGAGTTTCTTTCGCGTTTGCGTCAGTCCCCCAGGAACCGCGCCACCATGCTGATTGCAGTCGTTGACGGCGGCTTCAACGCCCGTCCCGTCTTCGGCCTCGGCGCCAATTTTGTGCTCTATCGCCCGCTTTCGTCCGAGCGCACGCGTATGAGTTTGCGCGCCGCCCGCGGCCTCATGCGTCACGAACGCCGCCGTGGTCCCCGCGCCGTCGTCAGTTCGACCGTCAACATCGCTTATCCCGGAGCGCCCGAAATGAACGCGGTTCTGGCCGATCTCAGCGATGGTGGAACTTTGATCCAGACCGCCAAAACCCTGCCCCAGGCCTGCAAGGTGTATTTCGAGTTCGCACTTCCCGGTCAGCAGCAACTGGTGCGCTTGTCGGGTGAGGTCGCCTGGCAGGACTCGAGCGGTCGCACCGGAATCCGTTTCCTCGATGTGCCCCAATCTTCGCGCCGCTCCATGCAGACCTGGATCCAACAGAATGGCGGTCGCGCCGCAACCGGTTCGCAGGCCGTCAGCAAGTCTTCGTCAACCCAGTCGCCCGCGAATCCCTTGTCAGAGGTTCCATCCAGCCCCACGGGCGAGCCTGAGCCCGGCCTGCCCAATTCGTCCTTCATTTCCAATGCCGGCAATCGCCGCGGGGAGCAACGTCTCGCCTGCAAACTAGGAGCCGAAGTCTACCGACTCGGTACCACCGTCCCCAATCGCTGCACTCTGTCCGATATCAGCGAGGGTGGCTGCTACGTCGAAATGCCGACTCCGCTCTCCGGGCAGTCGGCCGTGGAAATCCTCGTCCGCACCGCCGATACCAAACTACGCATCCGCGGTCAGGTGCTGACCACTCATCCTGGTTTTGGCATGGGAGTTCGCTTCATGTTCCGGGATTCCACCGAGCGCGAAGAAGTTATGCGCCTCCTCGCCCTTCTGTCCACCGGCCCAGCGCTAGACGAACGTCTTCGCTAATCTCGCCAATAACTCCCGTACCTTCGGCGGTTCACAATTCTTGCTCCGAAACTAAGTCTTTCCCGTACGTCTCATCTCGGCGGTGTCTTCATACAGGCAGCGTGCTTACTCCGCTAAATGCGCCTCAAAACTACTTTGTCATCCTGAGCGAAGCGAAGGACCCATGCAATTTGCTGCGATCTCCCCGGTAGTCGCCTTCGCCCGACTATCGCCGGTGGTCGCGTCCCAAAGTGATTTGGCGTCCCACGCCGACGGCACTAATCTATCTTTGGAGGCTTTCTAGAAAACTGGAGACTTTCAATGGACAACGCATTTCAGTGGACCCCCGCTTATAGCGTGAAAGTCGACGCCCTCGATGCGCAACACAAAAAGCTTTTCGAAATCATACGGGAACTTTATTCGGCTATGCGGTCAGGCCACGGCAACGACATCGTCGGCAATGTGCTTCGCCGTCTGACTGATTACACTGTCGACCATTTCGCGGCAGAAGAAAAGCTGATGGAGAAACACGCGTACCCGCAACTCGCCGAGCACCGTGTCGCACATAGGGATTTGGTGAATAAGGTCTTGGCCTTCAAAAAAGAATTTGATGCTGGCTCCAGCGCCGTTACTCCGGACTTGATGATCTTCCTGCAGAAGTGGCTCACCAACCACATCCAGACCATCGATCAAAAGTACGGTGACTTCTTCAACTCGCACGGAGTCCATTAGGCGGGATGGCGGAACTACGGCCTAAGCGGATGCTGCTCGTTCATCCATCACGGCCTTGCGAAAATAATCCAGCGAAAGCTTCAACCCGCTCTCCAATTCCACTTTCGGTTCCCATCCCAGCAGCCGCTTCGCCTTCGAAATATCGGGACACCGCTGTTTTGGATCATCCTGCGGCAGCGCTTCGAACTTGATCTGGCTCGCCGAATTAGTCGTCGCGATCACCTTCCGCGCGCACTCCAGAATCGTGAACTCCGATGGATTCCCAATGTTCACCGGTTCGTGTTCCCCGCATCGCGCCAAGCGCAAAATCCCATCCACTTCATCGCTCACATAGCAAAAGCTCCGCGTCTGGCTGCCGTTGCCATACACCGTGAGATCTTCTCCCCGCAGCGCCTGCCACATAAAATTCGGAATTACCCGTCCATCATTAATCTGCATCCGCGGCCCGTACGTGTTAAAGATGCGCAGAATCCGCGTGTCCACCCGGTGATAGCGGTGGTACGCCATGGTCACAGCTTCAGAAAACCGCTTCGCCTCGTCATACACCGACCGCGGTCCAATCGGATTCACATTCCCCCAATAACTCTCGGTCTGTGGATGCATCATCGGATCGCCGTAGCACTCCGAAGTTGATGCCATCATGAACTTCGCGCCCGACCGCAACGCCGCTTCCAGCGCTTCAAACGTCCCATACGATCCCACGCGCAGCGTTTCAATCCCGTGTTTGGCATAATCCACCGGGCTCGCCGGACTCGCGAAGTGAAATACATAATCCAGTGCGCCCCACTCGCCCGCCTGGCAGACATCTTTCTCCACCAACTCAAACCGCGATTCGTTCCGCAGATGCTCGATGTTCGCCAGCCGTCCCGTGATCAGATTGTCGGCCGCCACCACGGAATACCCTTCGCCCAGCAACCCGTCGCATAAATGCGACCCCAGAAATCCCGCCCCTCCCGTAACCAGCGCCCGTAGCATCTTCATAGTTGCGTCGTCATTATCTCTCGTTGGGATTCCATGTTCATCGTCTCACTACGGTCGCCGGGTGCCCCATCCTTGCGCGTTTTTTTGCGCAAGGGTGGGATTCCACGGCAGCGTCGAGCTGAGGATTTAGCATTCGCATTTGCTTCTGAGTGGCGCAGCGCCGGGGTCCCCACGTCTGGTTTTGGCGTGATGGGGTGGAAGCGCTTTACCGCCGCGGTCCATGTTGGCCTTAAGCGACGGCCTTAGCCGCTGAGGCTAACCGCGGCAATCGCCACGCCTCTCACCGATCCCCTCACGCGCGCTCCTTTTTCTTGGGATGTGCCGCCGTCAACTCCTCCACCAACGCCGCCGGACGCCCCACGCTGTAATAAGAGAATCCGTGCTCCACCATCACCGCCGGATCATAAAGATTCCGCCCATCCAGCACAATCGGATACTTAACCAATCCCCGCAAACGTTCCAGATCCAGCGCCGCGAACTCCTCCCACTCCGTCAGAATCAGCACCGCATCCGCGCCCGTGGCCGCCTCGTAAGCATCGGCCGCGAACTCCACACCCTTCAGCACTTCCTTCGCCCGTTCCATTGCCGCCGGATCATAAGCGCAAATGTGACACCCCTCCCGCAGCAATTCCTGCACCAGCAGCAGCGCCGGAGACTCCCGTATATCGTCGGTTCCGCCCTTGAACGCCAGCCCCAGCACGCCCAGCCTTTTGCCCCGCAGAGTCCACAGCACGCTCCGCACCTTGCGCAAGAATCGGAACCGCTGATCCTCATTTATACGAATCACTTCTTCCAGCAGCCGGAAGTCATATCCGTTTTCCTTGGCCACCGCCCGAAACGCCATCAAGTCTTTCGGAAAGCACGACCCGCCATACCCGATCCCAGGATTCAGGAATCGCGGCCCGATCCGCGAATCCGTCCCAATCCCGTCGCACACCTGCTGCACATTCGCCCCCACCGATTCGCAAATCGACGCCACCGCATTAATAAACGAAATCTTCATCGCCAGAAATGCGTTGGAAGCATGCTTGATGATTTCCGCGCTCTTCGTGCTCGTAATCAGCAGCCGCGGCGGCCCTTTTTCCGAAGCCGCTTCCGGACGCGGAATCGCATCTCCCCGTCCGTAATACCACCCACTCGTCAGCGGCCCATAAAGCTCACGCATCACCGCCGCCGCCTCTTCGCTTTCCACTCCCACCACAATCCGGTCCGGATAGAGAAAATCCGTGACCGCCGTTCCTTCCCGCAGAAATTCCGGATTCGAAGCCACGTCGAACTGCGCCGGATCCGCCCCGTTGCGCGTGATGATCGTCCGCACCCACTGGCTCGTGTACACCGGAACCGTGCTCTTCTCCACCACCACCTTATATCCGTTCACACCGCCAGCGATCTCCCGCGCCACGGATTCGACATAGGACATGTCCGCATCGCCACTTTCCGTAGGAGGCGTCCCGACCGCAATGAACACGGCTGCGCTCTCCCGTGTGGCCGCCTGCAAGTCGCCAGAAAACGTGATCCGCCCGCCCACATGCCGCGCCAGCAACTCGGGCAGAAACTTCTCATGAATCGGCACCTCGCCCCCGCGCAGCGCCTCCACTTTCTTCTCATCGTTATCGACCAGCACCACCTCATGTCCCAAATCCGCGAAACACACTCCCGTTACCAACCCAACGTATCCGGAACCGACGACCGCGATGCGCATAGCGAGCCTGCTCTCCTTATGATTTTAAATGTGCACTCCGGCTCGTCGGAGCGCAATTCCTACTGTAGCAGCGTTTCGATCCTTGTCAGCCCCTCAACGAAATGGCTACGTGTCACCAGCCCAAGAACGGGAAACGGAATCTCACAAAGAAACCGTGATGCCCATCACTGCAGCAGCGTTCGAACGAGTTCGCGCACCGCCCAGGTGATTCCGAATAAGCCTTAAAGACAAAAGATAAAGGTAACCATTGCGACGCACCCGCGCCAATCCCCACCCGCAAACCAGCTAAACTAAACAGGCCAACTCTCATGAAGAAACTAGCCGCCATCCTGTTCCTCGCGGCCACACCGCTCTTCTCCCAGAGCAAAACCGGAGAGTTGCGCCTGAAAATAACCGATCCCGACGGACTGGCCGTCAAGACCACAGTTCGAATCGTCAGCCACGCGAATCAGTACCGCACCACTCTGACCACCAACGAGCAGGGAAGACTAGACGTCCAGCGCCTCCCCTACGGCATCTATCAGCTCGAAATCAAGCACTCAGGTTTCGCGCAAATCGACGAAGCCGTAGACATTCATTCCGAGATTCCAACCGACTACATCATCCGCCTCCGTCTGCCCTCAGTAAAAGAATCGGTAACCGTAACCGCGCCCAACACTCTGATCGATCCCGATCAGCCCGGCTCCATCAATCACGTAGGCTCCGACGACATCCAAACCCGCCTAAGCTCCATCCCCGGCCGCTCCCTGCAAGATCTGGTAAATTCGCAGCCCGGTTGGCTCTACGAAGGCAACGCTGTCCTCCATCCAAGAGGCAGCGAATATCAAACGCAAATCGTAGTCGACGGCATCCCCCTAACCGACAATCGTTCCCCCAGCTTCGGACCCGCCATCGACGCCGACGACATCCAATCCCTGAGCCTCTACACCGGAGGCATTCCCGCCGAATACGGCCGCAAAATGGGAGGCATAGTAGAAGTCAACACGCTGCAAGATTCCCAGCCAGGTTTCCACGGCCAGCTAGAGCTCTCCGGAGGAAGTTTCGCCTCTGCAGCCTCCGCCGCCCAAGCCCAATACGTCTGGGGAAAGAACACTCTCGGCGCCAGCGCCAGCGGCAGCCGGTCGGACCACTACCTCAATCCCGTAGTCCCCGAAAACTTCACCAACAACGGCACGCTCGGAGATTTCTCCACCAACTACGAGCGCGACCTCACGCCCAAAGATCGCCTAAGATTCATAGTCCGTCACGAACTAGCGCGCTATGAAATTCCGAACGAGCTAGTGCAGCAAGACCCACAGCTCATCTCCACTCTAGGCGGACAGCCCTCGCCTCCGCCCGGAACGCCCGCGCAGCTCCAAACCGCCGCGAATTTCGAAACCATGGGCAGCGTCACCTACCAGCACATCTTCTCGCCCAACGTTTTAATCGACGCCCGAGGCATGGTCCGCGACAACAACAACGACTTCTACTCCAATCCCTATTCCTGGCCCATCATCGTCAACCAGCACAACGATTTCAAAGAAGGATATTTCCACACCTCCGTCTCCATTCACCAATCCCATCACGAATGGAAAGCCGGCCTGGAATCCGACAACCTCTTCCTCCACGAAAACTACAGCGACATCATCACCGCCAACCCAAACTATCCCGTCAGCTATCCCTTCGATCCCGGCACCGTAACCACCTTCGCCTTCACCGGACACCGTCCCGACCTGGAGCAATCCGCCTACATCCAGGATCTAATCCACGCCGGCAACTGGACCGTCAACGCCGGCCTCCGCTGGGATCACTACCAGCTCCTGCTCAATCAAAACGCCGTCAGCCCGCGTCTAGCCGTGGCCCACAATTTCCCCAAGGCAAACGTCATGCTCCATTTCTCCTACGACCGCATCTTTCAAACGCCGTCGTTCGAGAACATCCTGCTCTCCAGTTCCCCCGAAGTGCAGTCCTTCGAACCCAATGTTCTGCGCCTGCCCGTCCAGCCTTCCCACGGCAACTACTTCGAAGGCGGAGCGACCAAAAGCTTCTACGGACAATTCCGCCTCGACGCCAACCTCTTCCGCCGCGCCGTCAACAACTACGCCGACGACGACCAGATTTTCAACACCAGCATCAGCTTTCCCGTAGCCTTCCAAAAAGCCATCCTCTACGGAGCCGAAGCCAAACTCGAACTCCCGCACTGGAAGCGCTTCTCCGGCTTCCTCAGCGAATCCTACATCGTAGGCAACGCCTGGTATCCCGTCACCGGAGGCCTTCTCTTAGGCGTGAGCAAAACCTGTATCACTCAACCGACCGGCAGCACCTGTCTCCCGTTAAGCGGACATTTCCCCGACTCGCAAGACCAGCGCCACAGCCTTCGCGGACGCCTTCGCTACCAGCTTCACCCGCGCCTCTGGATCGCCGCCGGAATTCAATATGACACCGGTCTTCCATTCCAGATCGACACCAGTCCCGCGCAAGCCCTGGCCGAATACGGACCGCAAGTAATCTCCCGCATCAACTTCGCCCGCATGCGAATCGATCCCGCCTTCCAAGTCAGCGCCTCCGCCGGAGCCGATGTCTACAAGTCCGACCACCTAACGACGCGCTTCCAGATCGACGCCCAGAACCTGACCAACATCCTGAACGTAATCGATTTCGGAGGCCTCTTCTCCGGCAACGCCATAGGCCCATCGAGAAGCGTATCCGCCCGCCTGACCACAACCTTCTAGCGCAATATCCAGCTTGAGAGTAACAATGGGGTGCCCCCCTTCTCGCGCATTTCGAGAAGGGGGCCTTCCAAGTGCCGGTCTCTTGGGCCCTTACACGGCCGGTGGACGAATCTTCATCTTCAAAACGTCCCAATCGTTGATTTTGACCGGTCCGTCCTCGCCCAGGAAGTAGGCGCGAAAACTGCCCCAGCGCCAGAGTTCAGAACTTGCAGGGGTGCCCCCCTTCTCGCGCATTTCGAGAAGGGGGCCTTCCGAGTGCCAGTCTCTTGGGCCCTTACGCGGCCGGTGGGCGAACCTTCATCTTCAGAACGTCCCAATCGTTGATTTTGACCGGTCCGTCCTCGCCCAGAAAGTAGGCGCGAAAACTGCTCCAGCGCCAGAGTTCAGAACTTGCGGGGTGCCCCCCTTCTCGCGCTTTTCGAGAAGGGGGCCTTCCGAGTGCCAGTCCCTTGGGCTCTTACGCGGCCGGTGGACGAACCTTCATCTTCAAAACTTCCCAATCGTTGATTTCGACCGGTCCGTCCTCGCCCAGGAAGTAGCCGCGAAAACTGCTCCACTTCCAGAGTTCAGAACTTGCAGGGGTGCCCCCCTTCTCGCGCATTTCGAGAAGGGGGCCTTCCGAGTGCCAGTCCCTTGGGCCCTTACACGGCCGGTGGACGAACCTTCATCTTCAAAACTTCCCAATCGTTGATTTCGACCGGTCCGCCCTCGTCCAGGAAGTAGCCGCGAAAACTGCTCCAGCCCCAGAGTTCAGAGCTTGCAGGGGGTGCCCCCCTTCTCGCGCATTTCGAGAAGGGGGCCTTCCGAACGCCAGTCCCTTGGGCTCTTACACGGCAGGTGGACGAATCTTCATCTTCAAAACTTCCCAATCGTTGATTTTGACCGGTCCGTCCTCACCCAGGAAGTAGCCGCGAAAACTGCTCCAGCCCCAGAGTTCAGGGCTTGCGACCAAGCCACGCTGCACCGGATTCCGATGCATGTAACGGAGTTTTTCGATGCGTTTGTGTTCCGTCCAGACGTTGAAGTCGTAGAAGCGCTTTTGCCAGATGTGCTGCGGAGACTGATCGAACAGACTTGCCTGCGCAGGGTCGCGCCTTCGTCGGGCCTGCGCGAGAACGCGGCGTGCGAAGCCTAGTTTGAGCGCTTGCATTACCGTAGAGGGAGTCTTCTCTTGGGGTTCGCTGATGAGGAGGTGGATGTGCTCGGGCATGACCACGTATCCGACGACCGCGAATTGATAGCGCTTGCGCACTTGTTCGAGCACGGTGAGAAACAGGTCGCGACACTCCGGTGTGCCGAGCAGCGGATGGCGTCGATAGCAACTGCAGGTAATAAAGTGCAGGTGTCCGGCGCCGTAAAAACGCTTGGGGCGGTGCACATGAGCAGAATAGAGCCGCGATCAAGTGGATGCGGTGATGCAACACACCATCCAACTGTGATGAAAGCAGGCAGTGGAGAGAACCCCCTTCTCGAAAGGCGCGAGAAGGGGGGCACCCCCGGTGTTTCTTCCCAACCGTGATCGGGGGCCACCCGCTCGGCAGTAGGTGATAGCATCTTGGAGTAAGGGGGGACGACTAAGGTGGCGACGAACACCAGTTCCGGGAAAGCGGGGATGCTGGTAGCTGTCTGGAAGAACCAATATCCTCCCGCATCGCCGCGCAGGGCGATGCCCTTGGAAAAAGCCCTTTCGCTGTTGATCACCTGTCTTTCTTTCCTGTCCCTCGGCAACTTAAAGAGCCTATTCCAAAAAGATAGTTATGCGTCGCACGCGTTCATGGATTTTTACGTGGCAGCGTGGGCCGTCCTCCTCTATGTCGCCCTATTTTCAAGAGATTTCTTCGTGGGCGGCTTTGCTACTCCAGTCGCGGTGTGGCTTGCCGCCTATCGTATCTTCGACATCATCATCTACCGCGTATTTTTTCTTTTGGTAAAGAGCCAGTCAAGGCCTTGGACTGGCGATCTACTGAGGCGGAGCGTTCTTATTGCCGTCGTGAACCTGTTTGAGGTCGTTGCCGCGTTCGCGATTTTGTATTCTCGAGTTCCAACGATTGCACAGAGTGGCAGCACCACTGTTAGTGCATTGCCGCCGGGCGTCGCCGTCTATTTCAGCCTCGTCAGCATGTTAACCGTTGGATATGGCGACTACGTTCCACTGAATGCGAATGGCCGGTGGCTTGTAATCGCCCAGCTTTCGACGACCATCTTGTTCGTTATCTTCCTAGTCCCGGCGCTGGTATCTGTCTTTTCGCCAGCGCTGACGGATCACAAGGGAAACTGATTGCCGTTGAGCAGAGCGGTCGCCGCCTCACGCTGTAGGTCTCTTGCCCTGCTCAAAAGCAAGGTTATGTCCGGGTCGTGGAGATCTGCTGCCGCCTTTTCGGCAAACTTTAATGCGCCGGGGGCCTCGCTGGTCCTCCCAATCGCTTCCTCCAAGGCCAGGTGGATAGCCGCGCCTACCCGATAGCGCGGTATGGAGACCCGAGAGGCGCGATCCAGGGCATCCCGGTAGAGACTCCGCCCCTTATCGAATTGCTTCATTCGCATTTGTATGAGCCCCTCGGTAGCAAGAAGAGGCACCGCATAGAGTTCCGGCACTGGCCGGTCTTTGATAGAGTTTAGGGTCGTCATCGCGTCTTCGAGATTCCCGAGGTTTGCCTGGGCAAACGCGAGGTTATTTATAAGCACGGGATTTCCCGGATTGATGCCCAAGGCTTTTTCCAAGATGTCAATTGAGGCGGCGTAATCTTCCAGAATCGTGGAACTGAGGTATGTCGCAAGGATCACTGGACGGGTCGAAAAAGGTTGATCATCGATCCATCGAAGCGCGTTCCGGTAGGACGTCGTCCACTGACCCTGCAAAAAAGCGGCGTTCGCGTCCGCTTCGAAGGAGAGCGGTACGGCGCGGTTTGACACGACGACTCCGATTCCGCCGATCTGCCTTTCTGCCCACCCCACCTGCGCTAGGCTATTTTCGTTAGGGCACGCGAGGGAGTTCCGAAACATCCTCCTCGCTAATCGGGTATTGCCGCTCTCCATTTCAAGCGTCGCTAAGGCACTCTGTAGTTCCGTTCTGGCGAAGTCGGAAAAGCCGGCGTTTTCGGCGACCCGTTTAGCTTTTTTGGCAAAAAAAGACGGTACGCCGTCGGCTGACGAGACCGCCACCTCAGCCGCCAGTAGCCAAGGGTCGCGAATCGCAACGTCCGGCGATTTTCGGATCATTCGAAGGGCAAACCCTGCGTCCTTGATGTGCAGGAAGAGTCGGGCAGCCGACCGGAGAATAAAACGATTGGTCGGACTGATGGAAGACGCGACGCTCATCGCATGTGCCGCGTGCTTTTCCTGCCCAATAGACGCGTAAAGTCGAGATAGATCCGCCCAAGCGACCGAGTTGCGCGGCTCGCTGCTGAGGCGGCGCCGGAAAAGGTGGATCAGCTTTCGTGTTTGGGTAAAGCTCTGTTGAAAAGGGGTCAGCGCGGGCTCGTCGGCAGGAAGCAGAACTGTTCGTGCCAGTCGGAGTAGCCCGGGTGGAGCGATGGATTGGTGTTCCACCACAAACCGGGCCACATCCTTGAAGCGGTGGGCGCTGTCGGCAACCGCGGCAGAGCTCAGGAGATCGGCGGCGTGCCAGACCGTTTTAGTCGACGACCACTCGTCGTAACGTCGAGCGATTGCGCCCTCGGACTGCAAAGTAAATTTTGGCTGCGTGGTGGGATCTGACAGCTCGCCTATTGCGGCAGTGGTGTTGAAGTCCCTCCACCGCGGGACGACTTTCCGGTCTTTATTTTCTACGAGCATGCTTATCCAGACGTTGTTCCAACAGCCCGAGTCGCGACCAGTATGCTAGATCGTTAAATTTGCTGACATATCTCTCCATCGAATACTGGTCCCCAACGCGGTCGGCGCGATTCCTAGGATGTCCTCTTAGCATCGGGTCGGGTTCGCAAAGTTCTCTCACGATCTGGGACAGTTCCTCCGGTAATCTCGCACCCGGCACATGGCTGGCAAAATCCGCTACCGCTAAACCGAAGGCGTTCCTAACGTATGGAAAAACATCCTCGTACGTGCCCTGCCACTTCTGCCAATGATGATCTGGGTTTAGATGCTGCATAATCAAAGCGGTTGCGCTCAGTCCGGTGAAGCAGAAGACAACCATACTACCGAACAGGTAGGCATCACACCCAAGCCGCCGAACCCCAAAGTCCGCGTAGACTCGTCTATAAAGGAGCTCCGGGGGGGCATACGTCTTGTCCCCTGCGTAATCATCGCCGTCGCTCGGTCCAGGGACGTTTCTGCGCGACGCCCGCCCGAGATCCGACAACTTCGAGACTTGCGGGAAAGCTAGGACGTTTGAGGGCTTGACGTCTTGGTGAGCAATCTCTGATCCATGAAGTTGGAAAAGGCCGGTGGCGACATGGTGCAAGGTCTGTAATCTTGCCGTAGTCTCGGCGAGGCCCATGGCTGCCAGTTGGTTCCGGATATCCCTGTCGGCCTCCTCGAAAATGATGTAGCTGACCCTGCCTTGCATTCCTTCTTCGACGCGCACTTCACCCTCATCAATGGGCGCGATTACTCTGTCCATCCTCTTGGCCCCGCACTCTCGAAGGATGTCGCGCTCAAAGTTGAATGCCGTTGTAAGGAGCTCCAATGCAAGCGTGAAGTCCTTTTCATCGTCGGCGCGGGTCAAATCGAGCGCCTTGAGAAAGCCCTTCTGTCCGTCCCTCTCCACGTGATAACAGACGGAATATCTCATCCCGGTAGACCCATCGGCCCGAAGATGGCGTGACTTTACCTTCCATCCGCCCTGAAGGGTCAATCCCTCTAGTTTGTGTGCCGCTCCGTTCTCGTTAGGCATTGTGGCGAACGCTCGCTACAAGGATATGCTAATCCCAAAGCCCGCCGGGTGCCACGTTTCGCGTTCGAAACGTGGGATTTCAGACTCTGTGCACTTTAAGCTCGGATTTCGTTTTACCGTCGTGAGTCGGGGCTCATGACGCGCGGGGAAACGATGGGTGGGGAAATGACGGGCGAAAAAACGCGTATCGAGTCTAGCATGCCGAGTCAAGCCCCGTTTGCGCTACCAGAGATCGCCGAACTCTTTTGGTATCTTGTGCCTGCACACCCTGTACGTACATAACCGTATGCCAAACTTTATTTTGTTCGCCTGTTGTTCGCATATATGTGTGTTTTTTCCGCCCCCGCTTAGGCGGATCCCCTTCGTGTTTTGTTCCCTTATTCCGCCCGCTATGCCATACATACTAGTACATACACAAATTGTAGTTACAAAACGTTCCACGTGAAACACTTTGTAGTTACATTTTATGTATGTACAATTCCGGCAGCCCGCTCAGCGGACGTTGTGGACCACAAGAATCATCCCGGGACGAAGGACGGCGATGTCCCGGTTGTCGTGTTTGATGGCTGTGACCGTTGTATTGTAGGAGTTAGCGATCGAATAGAGGGTTTCGCCCGGCTTCACTTTGTGCCGTACCACTCCCGTAGCCGGCTTGGGAGTCGACTTGCCAGAAGCCCCGCTGGACGCGGCTTTCGCCGAGGCCACCCGAGTGCCAGCCGGATGATGCGTCCCGCCGGAATGCTTGCCGGCAACCTTGCTGGCGACCTGGGTTTCGCGCGCGCTGGGAGCCACTGGAAGATGTACGTACAACACCTTGTGTCCCGCTAAGCCGTCGCCTTTCAAGTGGTTCCAGCTGCGAACCATCTTGGCCGAGACACCAAAATTCGCCGCCACCGACTCCACCGTATCTCCCTTACGCACCTTGTAACGGGTAATGGCATGAGCGTAAGTCGAGGTGTCAGTCTGTTTCCCCGGAGCAATCGGAATAATCAGCCGAGCCTCAGGAGCCAGCGCATCTCCATTCAAATCATTAGCTTCGGAGATCGCTTGCGGAGTCGTGTGATAAGTTCGGGCGATCCCCGCCAGCGTTTCTCCACCCAGCACCTTGTGATAGCGCCACCAGACCCGCTTGTCGGCGGGAATCGAAGCGACCGCCGTCTGAAACTTGTCAGCCGTTCCAGCCGGAAGGTGAAGCTCGAAGTTTGAATCCTTAGGAGTGGTCATCCGCAGCAGGCTGGGGTTCAGGTCAAGCAGATCGGAAGCGGTAGCATCCACGCACTCCGCAGCCAGCCGCAAGTCGATAGGATAGTTGATGTTAACCGTGTCGTAGCGAATCGGTTTTTCCTTGACCACCGAATCCAGTCCATACTGCGCCGGATTCTTGGCCATGATGGTGACAGCCAGAATAATGGGAACGTAGTTGCGAGTCTCCTTGGGCAAAACGTTGCGCCGGTAAAGCTCCCAGAAATCGGCGTAGCCAGTGCGCTTGACCGCGCTCTGGACGGTCCCAGGCCCGGAATTGTATGCGGCCATGGCCAGATACCAATCTCCGAACTCGTTGTAGAGGTCATGCAGATGGTGAGCGGCGGCGCGGGTAGCTTTTTCGGGATCCTGGCGGTCGTCAACCCACCAGCTGCGATCGAGCCCGTATCCTTTGGCGCGGCTCCCCATGAACTGCCACATGCCGCGAGCACCGGCGCGGGAGACGGCTAAAGGCTGGAATCCGGATTCAGCCTGGGCAAGATAAATGAGTTCCTGCGGGACACCCTCTGCCTGAAGCGTCCGGCGGATCATATCTTCGTAGCGGCCGGAGCGGGCCAAGGCGCGCTCTACGGTGCCGCGTCCGCGGGTGGAGAAGTAATTGATGAAGCCGGCGACCTGGTCGGTCATCATCAGAGGCAGATCGGAATGCGTGGATTTGATCTCGGCTTCCGCTTTGGCTTTGACGCCCTGGTCGACCGCTGGCGTGAGTTCGTTGGCCTCGTCGATCGGTGCGGGTTCCGATTTCTGCTCGGCAAAACCGTCGCCCTGCTGCAAGGCGGCAAGTTCGAAGCCGCTGATGCCATCGAGGATGCGGTCAAGCTCGCGTTGCAGCCGGTCATCGGAGCTGACATCAATACTGCTGCCCAGAAGCGTGTTGAAGGCCGAATCGAAATTCTGTTTTGCGGCTTCGAGGTGTCCGGCCTGGTAGTTATCCTGGCCCGTCTGGTATTCCTTTTCGACCGCGGCGATCAGGTCGGCTACAGGATCGATAGAGGGATCGCTCGTCTGCGGCTTCGATTGGGGCTGAGCGGCAGCAGCGGCTGGCTTTTTCTGAGGCGGGTCCGGCGGCCGGTTGGCGGCTATCAGCGCTGGCGCCTGGGCCTGCGAGGGTGGCATGAAGGACTCCCTCTGCGCACTCTGGCAAGCCACCGTTGCCGCCAAAGTTGCTGCCAGCGCGGCGGAAGCGAGGATTGCCGGATAAGAATGAGAGGAAAGCCTCATATTTTCAGAAACTTACTAAACCGCCTCCGGGAACCGACTGTTATCTATGATGAGATGGTACTATCCCAAAATTCGTTGGGTCAATGCAACGGAAGACACGTGACTTCAAGTACTTTCGGAACCGGAGGGGGATGTTACCCCAGCCGCGCAAGAGATGGCAAGCCGGATAACCGTCCTCAGGCGACTCAAAATTTGTGAATCGAGGTGGATCCCAAAACCATGCCCCAACCACTGAAGAGCAATAAAAAGTACGTGCCCCCGGAACAACGTAAGGAACTGCTCGGAGCATTGAAAGCCCGTTTTGAGAAGAACATGAACCGCCATAAGGGTCTTGAGTGGGCTACGGTACAAGCTAAGCTGGAGGCGAATGCTGAAAAGCTGTGGTCACTCGGTGAAATGGAAAGAACCGGCGGAGAACCGGACGTTGTTGGCCATGACAAAAAGACGGGCGAATACATTTTTTACGATTGCTCAGCGGAAAGTCCGAAAGACCGCAGAAGTCTTTGCTACGACCGCGAAGCGCTGGACTCAAGGAAAGAGAATAAACCCAAGGGCAGCGCCGTTGATCTGGCAACGGCCATGGGCATTGAGCTTTTGACCGAAGAACAATATCGAGAGCTCCAGAGGCTTGGAGAGTTCGATACGAAGACCTCGAGCTGGGTAAAAACGCCTACTGCCGTCAGAGAACTCGGAGGAGCGCTCTTTTGTGATCGCCGCTTCAACACCGTTTTCGTGTATCACAACGGCGCGGAATCTTACTATGCGGAGAGGGCGTTCCGTGGCTCGCTGAGAGCCTAGGAGGAACCGTCTCATATCTTGCGTGTGTGCGCCATTCAAGTCCAGGACCCAACTGCCCGTCGCGACCGTGGAAGCCACTTCTCGAAAGCCGCCAGATGTGGCGCACCCCCGGCTATTTCCTTGGCGGCATTTCGGTAGAATAGTCGGCGGACGCGAGTCTTTCTCCGCGCGTGGATCATCTTTAGGAAATATGAAGGCCATACAGATCAAGCAGACAGGCGGGCCGGAAGTGATGGAACTGGTGGACTTGCCGGTTCCGCAACCGAAATCGAACGAAGCCGTGGTGAAGATCAAAGCGGCGGGTGTCAACTTTATCGACGTCTATAACCGCGAGGGGCGCTACAAGGCTCCGCTGCCGATGGTATTGGGACAGGAAGGCGCTGGCGTGATTTTGGCGCTCGGTTCCGATTTACCTAAGGAGGCGCGCGGGCTTGCGGTGGGCGATCCAGTGGCTTACACAATGACGCTCGGGAGCTACGCCGAGTATGCCGCCGTGCCGGCGGATCGGCTGGTGAAGATTCCGGCGGGCGTGTCGGAGCGCGACGCTGCGGCCGCCATGCTGCAGGGGATGACGGCGCATTATTTATGTCACGACACTTTTCCGCTGAAAAAGGGCGATACGGCGCTGATTCACGCCGCCGCGGGCGGAGTTGGCTTGCTGCTGGTGCAGATGGCGCACAACCTCGGCGCGCGGGTGATTGCCACGGTTTCGACGGGAGAGAAGGCCAAACTGGCGCGGGATGCGGGGGCGGACGACATCATCCTTTATACACAGGTCGATTTTGAGACGGAGACGAAGCGGTTGCTCTCCGAAAAAAGCCCGGGCGGCAAAGGTGTCGATGTGGTGTATGACTCGGTGGGCAAGACTACGTTCGACAAGGGTCTGAACCTGTTGCGGCCGCGCGGCATGATGGTGCTTTTTGGAGGGTCGAGCGGTGCGGTCGCGCCGCTGGATCCGCTGGTGCTGACGCAGAAGGGGTCAATATTTTTGACGCGGCCTTCGCTGGGAAATTACATTGCGACCGCTGCGGAGTTGCAGGCGCGCGCGGGAGCGGTTTTCGGAATGATTCGCGACGGCAAACTCAAGTTGCGGAGCGAACATTTCTATCCGCTGGCCGAGGCGCAGCAGGCGCATCGCGATCTGGAAGGGCGGAGGACTACAGGGAAGTTGCTGCTGATCCCGTGAGGAGCGGGTGTCAGGTCGCAGGTGTCAGGAAGAGGACGCGGAATCATTTGAATATAGAATTCTTCGGTAAAGCCTTACGCGGTGGCAGCCCCTAAAAGGGGGGGTGAGCGTTACGCTTTACGGCATCGCTAAAGCGACGCCCTGATACGCACCTATAAAATCGATACCTCTAAAATCAAAATCTATAAAATCAAAACCTCTAATCAGAACCTACAAAAGTTCATGCCGTTTGTGGAATTGAAAAACTCGCCGCATGCGGCTGGCGTTCGGCCGGTTCCGATTCATTACCGCGATGTTGGGAGTGGGCCGCCGGTAGTGTTTTTGCATGGCGGGTGGGGTTATGGGGTGTATCCCATTGATCGGCAAATCGACGACGGACAAATCGGCGAGGGACAGATCGAGCCCTTGGGCGGGCAATTCCGCTTTGTAATTCCGGATCGGTCTGGTTACGGGCAGTCCGCGCGAGCTCCGGGACAAATGCCGCTCGACTTTCATCGCCGCGCCGCAGAGGAGACGCTGCTGGTGTTGGACGCGCTCGGGATTGTGCGCTCGGTGTTTTGGGGACACAGCGATGGAGCGGTCATTGCCGCGATGATCGGACTGCGGGCGCCCGAGCGTTGCGAGCGGTTGATTCTGGAAGCATTTCATCTTTATCGGGGCAAGCCGAGTTCGCGCCGGTTCTTCCAGCGATTTGCCAGGCATCCGGGAGAGGTCAATGAAAAGACGCGGAGCTTGCTGGCGGCGGATCATGGCGCGGAACGATGGAAACAGGTGATCCAGCGAAATTGCCGCGTGTGGTTGAAACTCGCGGCCGAGAGCGCGCGACCGGATGAGGATCTCTACGACGGGCGGCTGGGCGAACTGAAAGTGCCGGTGACATTTATACACGGGAGACACGATCCGCGAACGGAACCGGGAGAGATGATGCACGCGCAGAAGTTGGTACCCGGCGCGGAGGTGCGTTTTATCGAGGGCGGGCGGCACAGTCCACACAGCGAAACGGCTGGGTGGCGGGAATGCAATGCAGTTCTTCGGGAATTGCTGGCGCGGGAATAGCGGGCCGGGCTTCACCCGGCTGGGCGCCCGTCCCTACGCGAGCATTACCCGCTACGATTGTTTTTTGCGTCCGTAGTTCTTCAGGTATGCGGGTAATTCCTGCTGGCAACGTTCGTCCCGGATCGGCTTGCCGGATGTTATCTCTAACGGAATCACTCCGGCCCAGGTTGGGAACAGATAATCCTCAACATCGTCCTCGGGCGGGCCTACGCGAACCTTGGCGGAAAATTCATTGATGGGTAGACGCAGGACGGAGGTTGCCTTCAGCTCTTTTTCGTTGGGCTGGCGCGAGTCGTCCCAGCGATGCGGAAGGATGTGGTCGCTTAGCGCTCGCAGGGCTGCGAGTTTTTCCGCGGGATCATTGACCATCGTGGCCGTGCCTAAAATTACCACCGAGCGGTAGTTCATGGAGTGATTGAAGACGGAACGGGCTAGCACCAATCCATCGAGCAGTGTGACCGTGATGCAGACCGGGATTCCGTGATCGAGATTGCGGAGCATACGGCTGGCGACGGAGCCGTGGATGTACAGCATGTCTCCGGCGCGTCCGTAGGATGTGGGTATGACGTAGGGATGGGCATCGACGGCGAAACCTACGTGGCAGAGGAAAGCCTCGTCGAGGATATGGTTGATGGCATCGCGATCGTATACGGCGCGCTGGGGCTCACGCACTACGCGGGTGCGGGGAGTGGGATTTGAGTTGGACATGGAGCTAACTTCCTAGGCAGGCGCCAAGAGTGGTGACGAGGAATTCTAGCAGGTCGAGCAGGGCTCGCCGCTACAGCAAGCCGCCGGTTTTTACTGCGAGCGTGCTGAGCGCCATCTCTAGTTTGGTGATCGCTTCGCCGAGTTCGGGATGATCCCCGACCTTCTTTTGCAGCTCCTTTAGAAGCGTGTGAGCGCTGGCGACGTGCTCGGCGGCGTCGACTGGACGTTGCTTGGATTTGGGATCGTTGGGTGTTGGCATGGTTGCTGCTCCCGTGTACAACTTAATTCTATACAGGATCGTCATACCGGTCATTGCCCCTATGCTCCGATTAAGTTCATGGCTCGTGATGTGGTCGCTGCTTTTCGGTTCGGCTGCGAGTTCGCAGGAGCCTCCGAGTTTCCGATCTCGAGGCAACCTCGTGCCGGTGCCGACACTGGTGCGGGACGCGGCGGGCAACGCCGTTTATGGGCTGCACGCGGAAGACTTCATCATTGAGGATGATGGCGTGGAGCAGGCGGTGCATCTGGATGAGGCGGCGGAGGCTGAGCCCATATCGCTGGTGATCGCCGTCCAGAGCGGGCGGCGCGCCGATAGGGAATTTGGGCGGATGGCTGGATTGGCCGCCATGCTCGATCCGGTGCTGAGCCGGCCGCAGAATGAAGCGGCATTGCTTCTCTTCGACAGCAAGCTCGATCTGGTGCAGGATTTCACCAACAATGGCGACACGATTGAAGCCGATCTGAAGAATCTGCAGCCGGGGGACAACGGAGCGTCGATTCTCGACGCCGTCGCGTATGCGTCGAAGATGCTGGGCCGAAGGCCCGAAGGGCGAAAGCGCGTGCTGCTGCTGATCAGCGAGACGCGCGACCATGGCAGCCACTTTGCGAAGATCGACGATGCGGTGAGGCTGGTGGGACTGACGCACACTCTGGTTTACGCGCTGCCGTTTTCACCTTATATTTCGGAGCAACTGGATACTTTGCGGGGCGCCAACAAGGATGAGTGGGGGGCGGGGCCGGACTTCCTCCAGATGATTGTAGCGGTGCGCGGACATGCTTGGTTTTGCGAACCACCTGAACAGCCGGTATCTCCTGAGCTTTGAGCCGAAGAATCCACACCCAGGACTGCATGGGATTCGAGTGAAGCTGAGGCACGCGAATCCGAATCAGGCGCTCTTGTTCAGGAGCACGTACTGGGTGGCCGACTCGAAGCGGTGAGCCTGATTTCCTTGAAGGTCACTTGCGGCGGCGTGCGGGTGCGCGAAGCGGCTCGTCTTCAACGACGGCGAACTGGATTTTCTTTTCTACGGGATCAATGCGGTCTACCAGCACGCGTATGCGATCACCGAGGCTGTAGGTTTTACGCGAGCGCTGGCCGATGATCTGGCGCGTGGCTTCATGGTAGGTGAAGTAGTCATTCTTATCTTTTTTATCTTTATCGAGGCTGGTTAGCGTGTTCAGCGGGACGAGGCCTTCAACGAAGAGGTCGGTTAGTTCCACGAAGAAGCCGAACTTGGTGACGCTGATGATCAGGCCGTCGAAGTCTTCTCCGATGCGGCGCTCCATGAATTTCATTTTTTTCCATTCCATCAGGCCGCGTTCGGCTTCGTCGGCGCGGCGCTCGGACTGGCTGGATTCTTCGGCGATGGCGTGCAGTTCTTCTGACGGGATCGGACCGCCGACAGGCTCGATGGCTTGTTGATGGGCTTCGCGGTCGCGGCGCTTCGACCAGGGGGACGGCGGCGGGCTGTCTCGCCCCGCTTTGAGCTGGGGAGAATGAGGTCCTTCGCTTCGCTCAGGATGACAATTTTGTGGGGGATGAGAATCTTGTGGAGATCGCGACATTCCTACCGCGACCTCGCCGTCCATCTTTTCTGGCTTGTCTTGCAGGACTTCTTTCAGGATGCGGTGCACGATGAGGTCGGGATAGCGGCGAATGGGCGAGGTGAAGTGGGTGTAGGTGGTGGCGGCCAGGGCGAAGTGTCCGCGATTTTCTTCGCTGTAACGGGCTTGCTTTAACGAGCGGAGCATCAGGAAACTCAGGATTCTTTCTTCGGGCTTACCGGCGATTTTCTCCGTGAGTTTTTGATACATGCGCGGGGTGATGTGGACTTCTTTGGGGACTTCAATTTCGCGGACTCGCTTGCCGGTGCCTCGGGCTTCGCGGCGGTCAGCTTTTAACTGCACACGTTGGATGGGTAATGCGCCTACTCCCAGCGAGTATCCGAAGGTGGCGGCGATTACTTCGAAGTCATAGACACGCTTGGCGTCGGGCTTTTCGTGGATGCGGTAGAGCGACGCAATGCGTTTATTTTCGAGGTAGTGGGCTACGCATTCGTTGGCCGAGAGCATGAATTCTTCGATAAGGCGGTGGGCGATGTTGCGCTCGGATCGGGTGATGCTTTTCATCATGCCGAATTCGTCGAACTCGATGACCGGCTCGGGGAGATCGAAATCGATGGAGCCTCGGCGCTGGCGCTTGCGGTTCAGGATCATGGCCAGATCGCGCATGCGCTCGAAGTGCTCTACCTGGGCGGCGTACTCGCGGCGAGCTTCTATTTGCTCTTGGGCTTCTCCTTCGGCTGCTCCTCCGATGACCGCATTCACAGCGGTGTAGGTCATGCGATTGGCGGAGCGAATCATGCCTTCGTTGATTTCATAGCCGACGATCTCGCCCTGATGGTCGATCTCCATGGTGCAGGAGAGGACGAGACGATCGACATCGGGACGCAGGCTGCAAATGTCGGTGGAGAGCTCCAGAGGCAACATGGGGACGGCACGATCGGGAAAATAGACGCTGGTGCCGCGCAGGCGAGCCTCCTGATCTAGCGGCGAGTTTGGCGTTACATATTGGGCTACGTCGGCGATGTGGACTTGGAGTTCGTAGTTGCCCCTTGCGAGTTGGCAGACGTGGACGGCATCGTCGAAATCGCGGGCGGTTTCTCCGTCGATGGTGACGATGGGAAGATCGCGATAATCGCGGCGACGACGCAGGGCTTCTTCAGGGACATCGGCCGGGATGGCCTGCGCTTCTTCGATTACCTCGGGCGGGAAGCGGTGGGGCAGATGGTGCTTGCGGATCATGATCTCGACGTCTACGCCGAAATCGTTTTCTTCGCCCAGGATTTCGATGACGCGGCCGCGCGGTTGCTGGGTTGCGCTTGGCCAGTCGGTGATTTCTACGTCTACTACTATGCCTTCCAAGTCCTGCCAGTCGGCGTGAATCTTTGCCTCGTCGCCGATGACTCGGTGCTTCGGTGTTGATTTTCCTTGCGTGTCTTTCTCTGCGTCCTCTGCGTTTAGGGGTTTGGGTTTTTCCATTCCCGGCGGGATTACGATTTCCTGCGTTACTTTTTCGTCGATCGGCTTGACGTAGTTGTGGCGGCGTCCGTAATGGAAGACGCCGACGACGGTCGGATGCGCGCGCGACAGGGAGCGGAGAATGCGGCCTTCGGCGCGGCCATCGGTGCGGATAGCGGTGACTTCTACCAATACCCGGTCGCCGTGCATGGAGGATCCGACGGCGTGCGGAGGAATAAAGATATCGCCGGCCAAGCGACCTTTGAGACTTTCGTCAAGCGAAGTGGTTTCGGGGATCACGAAGCCGAAGCCGTCGCGATGCATGGTGAGGCGGCCGACTAGAAGGTTGCGTCCCTTGGTGGCCTGCGGAATGGCATAGCGCTCGGAATCGACTTGCAGCAACTCGCCTTTGGCAACGAGCGCGTATAAGCGGTCGGTTAGTTCGCGGCGCGCCTCGCCTTTCGCTCCGAGTTCGCGCAGGAGTTGCTTGTGGCTCGCCGTTTTTTTCGGCTGGCGGGCGATGTGGCGTAGGATGGCGGAATCAGAAAGAAAACTCATTTTGTAATTTTGTAATCGGGCAATTTGGTGATTTAAAACCGGGCGCGATTTTCAGATTACAAAATTACCCGATTACCAAATTACAAAATTCTATTTCAGATACTTCTCCTGGATAATTTTGCGATGATGCAATTCGTGGCCGGCGATGATGTAGGCGAGGGCGCGCACGGTCACCTCGTTGTTGCTAGCTGTACCCCGCTGAGTCCAGGCTTGCTCGTCGAGGTTACGGAACAACGAGACCGTCGCTCGGCGCACAGCTATGTAGTCTTCGATCAAGTCGGAGAGCGTAAGTCTCGCAAAGGGAGCGTTGCGAACGTAGTCGTCCTGTTCGAAGCCTTCCATCGGAGTCTTGTCGCTGCGCGAGATGCGGAGGGCTCGGTAGCTCATGATGCGCTCGGTATCGTTGACGTGTCCGAGAACTTCCTTCAGGTTCCACTTGTCGGGCGCATAGCGGAAATCGCCGTCGGAGTCGGTGCGTCCGGAGAGCAGCAAGAGCGTCTGACGGCGCTGATCCTCGAATGCGGCTAGAACGTCGTTGCCGGGGACGAGCGAGATGTAACGGTCATAGTAGGGAGCGGACTCTCCGGATTGCGGCCGGAGGGAGGCTGGGGAATTCGTCGCGGCTAGAGTCATGGATTCCTCGTCAGGGATTGCGCACGGTCGGGTGGTGCCCCACCGGTCCATAGTATCGCGATAGCGTATTGCGACAGAAGAGTATCGCGACAGAAGCACGGCGGTAGAAGAATTACCGCAGAGTAGGGAGGGCTTACACGACCTGTGATGTGAGGAGGCGTCCAAGTGAGCGGTGGAACCACGGGTGGAACTATGAAAATCAATAAGAAAAGCTTGATTTCCACAGCGTTCGGCGTTTGGCGAGGAGTACAATTCGATTTGGCAGCCGAAATGCGGCGCTGATTTCGAATCACCCAGTTAAAAAGAGAAAGGATTTCAACAACAATGTGGAAGCCCACGAATCAACCTGCGACTCCGGGGCGGCCGGCTGAGCCGGAACGTCCGAGCACGTCGACGGCGCCGACAGCACCGCTGATGGGTGCGAGCGAGCCTGCGGCAGTGCCGCGTCCGGTTACGACCACCACTTCGGACCAAGCCACGATCGGCAAGTCGCTGGTGATTAAAGGTGAAGTGACCGGTTCTGAATCTTTATATATTGATGGCCGGGTGGAGGGATCGATCAATCTCTCCGGCAATCGCGTCACGATCGGGCGCAATGGAGTGGTCGCGGCCAACATCAGCGCGCGAGAAATTGTGGTGCTCGGCAAAGTGCGCGGCAACCTGACGGCGAGCGACCGCGTGGATATCCGCAGTGACGCCTTCTTCAAGGGCGGCATCGACATTCGCAAAGCCGGATCTGCGGGCTCCTCGAAGGCGGAAGAACCGACGAAGAGCGTCTCCAGTGCATCGCCGGAACCGGCGATTGCAGCGAGAGCGTAAGTCGGGCTATCGGCTCCGGCCAGTGAGTTCGTTCAACACGAAGGGCATCCTTGTACTGAGGATGCCTTTTCTGTTTTGGTGGGAGTTCCTCGGAGAAGGCGGTCTTTGCTCGGGTGGTGGATTAGTTTCTGGCGGACGCCAGGAACTAAGCTGACGAGAGGCCAGCGGGGCAGAGCCCGCCACCACACTACACTGCTCAGGGCTTTTTCCCGGATGCCATAATCTCTGCGGCTTCGGCCGCCGCGGCTCCCGAGAGACCGGGGGATTTTCTTTTTCGCAAATCTCCGGGTAGTTCCGAGTGCAACAACCATAGGCCGGCCGCTACGGCTGCTGCCCAGGTCACGCTGCCGAGCGCCAGGGCTAAGAGATCGGCTCGGCGGCTGCCGTCGAGAGTTATGGTGCGCATGACTTCGTAACTCAATCCTCCCGAAACGACGCCTACCAGCGCAGACTTGCCTAATTCTTTCCAGTTGAGACCGCCGAGCGGCACCATGCCGCGAATATGTAAAAGAACTGCGATGGCCAATGCATTAGCGGTGATGCCGATATCGGAGGCGACGGCTAGTCCGGTGACGGAGAGAGTGTGGAACAGCAGTCTGTAGATCGGTAGTGAAGCGATGGTGATCAGGCTGCTTGCCACCATCGGCGTGAGAGTGTTGCTCGACGCATAAAACGCTCGGGCGTAAAGCGCCTGACTGGACCACAAAGCCAACGAGAGCGAAAACCAGAAAAAATAAATTGCTGTGGATTCGGAATCCGTGAACGTGAAGTGTCCGCGGCGATAGACGAGATCGATTAACGGGAGAGCAATGGCCATCATCCAGCCGGTGATCAGCAGGGAAGCGGCGGTGATGCGATAGACGGAGGCATTGACGGTGGCGGCGAACTCGGTGAATTTTTTCTCTCCGAAGAGGCGCGAAAAAAAAGGAAGGGACGCCTGGCCGGCGGCTTGTCCAAGGATGGCGATGGGAACGGCGAAGAGACGCTTGGCGTAGTTGAGGCGCGCGATGTCGCCGATGCCGCTGGAGGCGAAGTAGCGGAGGATCCAATCGTCGGCGGTCACGAGCGAGACGCCCAGCATCAGCGGGATGGAGAGCCGGACCCACTCGCGGAAGGCGGGATTCTTCAGGTCGAACGAGGGGCGGTATCCGGTGCCGATTTTGGCGGCTCCGATGGCGTTGACAAGAAATGGGCCGGCGATACTGCCGACGAGCGCTCCGACGGCCAGAGACGCGATTCCCATCTGGTGGCCGGCGATCACTCCTCCGGCAATGATAAAGACGTTGTAGATGAGCGGGCCGAAGGCTGGTAGCAGAAACAGACGGTGGGAGAGCAAGACGGCGGATACGACTCCTCCGACATAAAAAAAGATCTGCGCGGGGAGCAGGATGCGCGTGAGATGCACACAGAGCTGCATCTGTTCGGGCGTGAAGCCGTGGAACATCCAGGCGGCGAATTGCGGAGTAAAGATTTCGGCCACGATGGTGCCGGCGATCAGCACGGTGGTCATCACGGTGACGATGATGGAGAAAGTTTTCTGTGCTTCGTGCTCGCGCTTCTCGGCCAGAAACCTGGTGTAGATGGAGATGAAAGTGATCGAGGCTGTGCCGCCGGCGACGATGTAGTTGAGCCAGTCGGGCAGGGTGAAGGCGGCTACGTAGGCGTCGGTCTGCTGCCCGGCGCCGAACGCGTAGGCGATGTAGGCCTCGCGGATGTATCCGATGACGCGCGAGATCGCGATGGCTGACATCACCAGCAGCGTGGCAGAAAACGCCGTGTGCTGGTGTGAGGGACGAAAGAAGCGCAGCAGACGCATCTTTGGCAGATTAACGCATCTGGCGGCTGGTCGGAGAGTTATTGGTGGGCTGGAATCGGGAATGATAATTGCGACGCAATTTCCACGTACATCGGATGTTCGGTATCGCACATCTCGAAAAGCGCGAGCCGCGGGTTAGCCGGAGTTATGTTTCTGCGGTTGGGCGCCCGGAACTTACCAGACGCGACAGGCGTTGACGGGCATCATCGGTTGGCCGGGCTTGCAGCCGAAGGCCTCGCCGAACTCGGTCATGTTTTGCACGACGCCGTTGACTCGGAATTGCCGGGGCGAATGAGGATCGGTTTGCACCTGCATTCGGAGTTGTTCCGGGCGGGTGCTGCCGCACCAGCTTTGACCGTGTCCGAGAAAGAATTGCTGTAAGGGCGTGTAGCCGTCGTGCTTCGCGGTGAGGTTGATGCTCTTGCGTTTCGCATCGGCTAGAAAAGCAATGTAGGCGAGCCGCAGACCGCCGTTGTCGGCGGTATTCTCGCCGAGTGTCAGCTTGCCATTCACTTTCACATCATCGACCGCGACGAAGCTTCCGTACTCCTTCACTTCGCAGTCGGCTTTTGTTTCAAACTTCTTGGCGTCTTCCGCCGTCCACCAATCCGATAGGTTTCCATTGGCGTCGAACTGGCGTCCCTCGTCGTCAAAGCCGTGGGTCAACTCATGACCCACAATGCCCCCGATGTGGCCGTAGTTTTCGGCGTCGGTGGCATGGGGATCGTACAACGGAGCTTGCAGGATGCCGGCCGGGAAATTGATGTCATTCAGACTGGGGCTGTAATAGGCATCGACGGTAGGTGGGCTTATGCCCCATTCGCCGCGATCGACTGGCTGTCCAATCTTGGCGAGCTCGCGTCGGTTCTCGAACTCCACGGCACGGAGTGAGTTGCCGAACGCGTCTCCGCGCGCGATGCTGAGTTTGGAATAGTCGCGCCAGTGGTCGGGATATCCAATCTTATCGGCAATGGCGTGCAGCTTCTCGCGGGCTCGGACTTTGGTGGCGGGGCTCATCCAATCCAGCGTCTCGAGGTCCTGATCCATGGCCGCTTCGATGTCGTGGACCATCTGCACCGTCGCCTGCTTGCTGGAAGGCGGGAACTGCTGGGCGACATAGACCTGACCCAGAGCTTCGCCCAACGCTGCATCGGTCGATTGCACGCAACGCTTCCAGCGGGCGCGCTGTTCGGGCTGTCCGCGAAGCTGGTGCCGGTAAAAATTAAAAGCTTCGTCGTCAAAGGCTTTTGGCAGAAACAGGCTATCGGTGGAGTGGATCAACTGCCAGCGTAAATAGGTCTTGATGTTGGCCAAATCAGTGGAAATGAGGAGAGCGTTCAAGCCCCTGAAAAAATCGGGGTTGGCAACGTTTAACTCAGAAACGGACACGCCGGTTGCTTTGAGGAACCGATCCCAGGCAATGCCGGGCGCAAGAGTCTGGAGCTGAGAGACGGGCATCGGGTGGTAGATATTTTTGGGATCTCGCTGTGACGTGATATCCATGGAGACCTTAGCCAGGGCGGTCTCGAGTTGCATGATCTTCTGCGCGTCAGCGGCGGCATTGGCGTCGGGTTCGCCCACGAGTTTTAAGATGTTGGTGATGTGCTGGACGTACTGGGCGCGAGTTTTTTCGGCGACATCTCCGGTGCGGAAGTAGAAGTCGCGCTCCGGCAGGCCCAAGCCGCCCTGGTCGACAAGGGCGATCTGCTTGCGGGCGTCTTTGAAGTCCTGTTGTTCTCCGAAGTTGAAAAATGCAGTGACGTTGATCAATTGATAATGCGCGAAAAGTTCGGGCAATTCGTCTTTGTTCTTTAAGGCGGCGATGCGGTCGAGTTCCGGCTGCAAGGGCTTGAGCCCATTCTGGTCGATCACGTAGGTGGCCATGCAGGAAGCGTAGTAATCGCCAATTTTCTGTTCGTTCGCGGTGCGATGCGCCCCAGCAGTAGCGGAGCTTTCGAGCATCTTGTGCAGGACTGTCTCAGTGTAGTCGGCCACGATCGCGCCGCTGCCGTATGCGGAACGATCATTGGGGATGGGATAGAGCTTGTTGAAGTTGCCGCATGCGTACTGGAAGAAGTCAACGCAGGGGTCGGCGGTGGTATCGATCAAGCGCTTATCCAAACCCGGCAGAAGTTGTGGGGGAATATTGGAGCTCGTCGGGGCGGGGGTTTGGGCTTGGGCGGGCAGCGCCGAGACCACCGCCGAACAGATTAGGAGTGCCATCGCAACGGAAGTGAGGATTCTTTCCATCATTAGATTGTCCCTTTGGTTGCCGCTTTGCGCCCGTTTTGGCTGGGGTGCAGACGTGTGGCGGAGCGCGGCAACCAGTATACGCGTACGGTGAAGAAGCACTCTGTGTGAAGGCGAAGCTCAGCGCTACGCCGTCGAGCCGGCAGCGGCCGAGTCGGCCGTCCCTGCGTGGACCTCGCGTAAGATGTTTTTGTGTCTGCGGGCTTTTTTCAAATCGAGCGCGAGCGTGATGTATATGTCTTGCGTCTAAATTCGCCCGACGGCACGAATCGCCTCACTGGCGCTTGCGTGGTAGCGCTTGGCGTCGCCATCGGCGAACTGAAAGACAAAGGGACGGGGCAACCGGACCCTCTGATCATCGCGGGCAACCACCAATTTTTTTCGGTGGGGGCCGACCTGAACGAAATTGCCGCCCTAACCGGTTCGGAGGCGTATGAGTTTTCTGCCATGGGACAAGCGCTCATGAACGCCATCGCCGGCTATCCCGCTCCGGTGATCTCCGCGATTGAAGGCCACTGCATGGGCGGAGGTCTTGATCTCGCGCTGGCTTGTCATCGCAGAATTGCCGCGCCGCACGCCGTGTTCGGACATCGCGGCGCTGCTCTGGGCCTCATGACCGGATGGGGAGGAACGCAACGTCTGCCGCGATTGATCGGGAAGGGTAGGGCGCTGGAGCTTTTCGTGGCTGCGGAAAAAGTTTCCGCCGCGCGGGCGCTGGAAATTGGATTGGTGGATGCCATCGCCGACGATCCGGTGGCTCATGCATTGCGGCGGCTATCGGTTTAGCGCGGAGGGTTGGACGAGATTGGCTCCAACATAACGCGAGCATCGCGGCAGTCGAAGTGGCCGACGACGCGGTAGTTTTTTCCAATGACAGTAGCGAGCGGAGCCAGCCATGCATTGGTGCGCACTTTGTCCCGGCTCTGAGACGAGGCGATTTGAGATGGGTCGTACGACATCACAATGAGGTCGAAATAGCGGTTAGCCAACCGTTCCTCCACCTGCCGGTCCGGCCATAAGCCACGTTTGAGGAGCTGATCGTATGCAAATGGATCGGAAACGAGGATAGGTTTCCCCGCTAACAGCAGCGGTCCCAGGTTTTCCGATAGAACGCGAGACGATGGCGAACGGCTTACATACTGATACGCGGCGGCGCACCCTGTCTGGTCACTGGGTGGATGCAAGCCGGCCAGATCTTGTGTAAGTGTTCCGATAAGAACACTAGCACTGAGTAGCACCGTAATCGGCCACGCTTTCGCGGCATACTTCGTGAGCAATAACGAGTAACCCAGGCCGGCACACAAGCAGCAAGCAACCATCAACTCAATGAAATGGTTGGTGTGCGATCCAAGCTTACCCGCGGTGAGCGCGGTGACACTACTGGCTGCTAAGTAGACCGGTGGAAAACTGCGTCCCTTCTCACGAAGGTCGTGGACGGCAAACCAGGCCGCAAGTCCGGTAACAACGGGCGAACTCGCCAAAACCAGCGCTGCGAGTGCGGAGAATCTCCCCAATGAGTAGCGATCCGGATGTGTGGAGAACATATGAAAGGCAAACCATCCACCGGTCTTGGCCTGAAGGAGAATGAATGCGAGCGTGGAGGCAGTACCTAGGCCCACTGCAAAGATGAACGCTAGTTTTATCTTCCGGTTCACGAGCAAATGGATGAACACGGCAACAGGGGCGGCGATTAGCGAGTACTTACAGAATAATGCGAGTCCGAAAAAGGGGATGCTCCAATACCAATATTTTTTACTAAGAAGGTACTGGGCAACTCCTGTCATCGCGAAAAGCACACCGATGACATCCGCACGCAAGAGATAGAGCCAGAACCTGAACGCCGGGAGGGTCAACAGCAGCAACCCAAAGGAAGCGCCGACCCACCAGGAGCCAGTTATGCGCCGCAGAACAACGGTGAGAAGGGATGAGAGTGCAATGGAGCAGGTCAGCATCAGGAGCCTGCCTGCGGGAAATGATGGGGCTCCGTGGGGCAGTATCAAAGCAGTGGTCGCGTAGGAGACCGGACCATAAACGTTCAGAATCACGGGGAAAGCGAAGGGATTGGGATAAAGCGGCAGATGCTGGCGGATGCGAAGTGCACCGTCGAGCATCACACCTTCGCCATTGTCAATTTGGTAAGGGTTCGCGATTCGTGAGACGGACGGGAGAATCACGAAGAAAGTGGCGAGAAGGACGCAAATCAGAAGCGTCTTTTCAGGATTCAAGAGCGCAACGAACCGGCGGCTGAGCCCATTGAAAGAAGCGCTGGACATAGGTCAGAAGGCCCGTTGCCCGGCCAGACAGATTTGCATGTGGGCTATGATACATCGTGTCACGAAGTCAAAAGTTATTCTGATTTTGCCGTAAGTGAGGCGTTACAAAACCAGCGACCAGCTCAGGAATGCCCACATCCATGCCAGGTTCAGGATGCTGAGCGCCGCGAGATAGAAGCCGAACTGCTTTCTGTTCCAGCGCTCGGCGTAGGCTCCCCAGACTAGAAAAGCAGGATAGATCATGAGCACATAGCGCATTGCTCCAAGCAGGGGGCGGCCTGTGTACATCAGCATCTGCAGAATGACCGCCAGCGCGAATGCCTGGTCTTCAATTCGGAGATGGATCGGAGGCGAAATCCGATTTTGGGTTCGGGCGTCGCTCCGCAGAATGGTCACGGTAACGGCGATGAGTAGGCCTAGCTTCATCGCTAGTAGAACATCGTGGCTGGTCATGATCAGCCGCAAAGCTTCCCATAAACCTGTCCACGGAGGAACCATGGTCATACCTTGATAGAGGCGGTAGGCTTCGACTACAGAACTTCGCCCCGACGAGCGCAGCCATACCCAGTAGCTAAGCAATCCAAGAGGCGTCAGCACCACGATCAACGAACGGGCCTGGCGGCTGCGCATCGCCATCACTGCGAGCGGGATAAAAACCAGCACGCCCGTGGGCCGCGCCGCCCCCGCTAGAAACCCGCAGACCGTAGCCCCTTCCCAACGTTCCTCGCGGCCAAAGACGATCGCCCATACCACCAGCGACAGAGTTAAGGGTTCCGAGTAGGCCGCGAATAGCACGAAACTGGTGGGCCACACGCAGACGAGCAACAGCATGCGAACTTTTCCGACCTCGGGTAGTTTTTTGGCCAGCCCAAGTAGTCCCCAGAAAAAAAAGAACGCCGCTACGGTCGAGACGAGAAGCGCGGCCGGCATTGGTGGCAGGAACGCACTTGCCAACCGAATCGCCGCTGGATATAGCGGATAAAAAATGACCGCCATAGGAAGGTCGTAGCCGTGCGCGGCGATGTGCAAGAACCAGAGCGAATCGAAACGCTCCCATATTCCGAGCAATGCATAATGCAGACCGTGAGGCGACGGCAAATTATCGGTGAGCGCATTACTGTGGATCAGGGCGGGCTCGGGATGCAGGAACAGCGAGAATGCGGCTGCGAGCACGGTATAAAAGACGCGCAACGCGGCGGTTAGCGCCAGGGCAATCTGCCAATCCGTCCGGGATGCGAGCCTCCGCAACATTTTGTGATTGTAGCTGCCCGCCTGTTGCCGAGTGAGCGCTCTTTGAGTTGACGCGCTTTTTTGCTGTAGCGACGAGTTAAACCTTCGCCCGCTGGTATAGTAGATTGTTTCTTAAGTTGTTTTCGAAGTCTGCCCTCATGCGCCAACGGATTGAATCCAACGCTCTCACGATCAGCAACGTCATCCCTAGTAAATTGGACCCCAGTTCTCTGCGCTTCGAATCGAACATGCGCGCTCTGGCCGATCTTGTCGCGCAAGTGCGGAACGAAGAAGAAAAAATTCGCGAAGGCGGAGGACCGAAAGCCATCGAGAGCCAGCATGCGAAAGCGCGCCTAACCGCCCGCGAGCGCATCAAGTTGCTCGCCGATCCCGGATCTTTTTTCGAACTTGGCCTCTATGCGGCGTACAAAATGTATGAGGAATGGGGCGGTGCGCCCGCCGCCGGAGTCATTACCGGACTTGCCCGGATTCATACTCGCATGGTCATGCTCATCGTGAACGACGCCACCGTCAAGGCTGGCGCTTTTTTCCCGATGACTTCGAAGAAAGTGATTCGCGCGCAAAACATCGCGATCGAGAATCGCATTCCGACGATCTACCTGGTGGACTCCGCGGGAGTGTTTCTGCCGCTGCAGGAAGATGTTTTCCCGGATACCGACGATTTCGGCCGCGTGTTTCGCAATAACGCGGTCATGTCGGCCATGGGCATCCCGCAGATCGCCGCCATTATGGGCATGTGCGTCGCGGGCGGCGGATATCTACCCGTGATGTGTGATCACGTGCTAATGACGGACGGCAGCGGTTTGTTTCTCGCTGGGCCCGCGTTGGTGCAAGCCGCGATTGGGCAGAAAGTTTCCGCCGAAGAATTGGGTGGAGCGGCGATGCACTCGGCGATCAGCGGCACCGTTGATTTCCGCGAACCCGACGACGAAGCTTGTCTTGGTCGCATCCGCTCGCTAATTGAAAAGTGGGGATATCGACGACAGTCCGTCTGGGATCGGAAACAGCCGGTCGACCCGGCGCTGCCCGCCGAAGAAATCTACGGCGCGTATGATGCGTCACCTGCGCGCCCCTACGATATGAAAGAAATTTTAGCGCGCATCGTGGACGAGAGCCGCTTCGACGAGTACAAGCCGGAGTACGGCAAAAC
>JBEKLO010000017.1:0-51646 GCA_050010155.1 Terriglobales bacterium | reverse complement strand
TTTTGTTTGACCTGCGGAATGTTCTCAAGAATCTGGAGCGCATCGGATACGGGCATTTCGAGCAGATCGGCGATCGAAGAACCGTTGTAGTGAACCGACAACGTTTCGTGATTGTAGCGGCGGCCGCCGCAAACTTCGCACTGCACATAAACGTCGGGGAGGAAATTCATTTCAATGCGGCGCTGGCCTTCGCCCTGGCAAGCTTCGCAGCGCCCTCCGGCAACATTGAAGGAGAAGCGTCCGGGCTTGTAGCCGCGCTCGCGCGATTCGGGCAGCATGGCGTAGAGATCGCGAATCCCCGCAAAAATGCCGGTATAAGTTGCGGGATTGGAGCGCGGAGTCCGTCCGATGGGAGACTGGTCGATACGAATCACTTTGTCGATCAGGTCCGCTCCCGCGATGGATTTGTGTGTGCCGGGTTCCTCGCGAGAACGATAGAGCTGGCGCGCGAGGGCGCGGTAGAGAATATCGTTGACCAGCGTTGACTTGCCGGATCCGGAAACGCCGGTCACAACTGTCATAACGCCGAGCGGGAAAACTACGTCGAGATTCTTAAGGTTATTCCCTCGTGCGCCGAGGATAGTAATCGCCTTGCCATTCGGGCTGCGGCGCTCGGGGAGCATTGCGATCTGCTGGCGTCCGGAGATGTAGGCACCGGTCAGGGACGCGGGCGAGTCCATGATTTCGGCAGGCGTGCCGCTCGCGACCAACTCGCCTCCATGACGACCAGCGCCGGGGCCGAGGTCGATGACATAGTCAGCGCGCCGAATGGTTTCTTCATCGTGCTCGACGACGAGAACGGTATTCCCGAGATCGCGCAAATTTTCGAGTGCCGCCAGAAGACGGCCATTATCGCGGTGATGTAAGCCGATCGAAGGCTCGTCCAGAACGTAGAGAACGCCGCGCAGCTTCGATCCGATTTGCGTGGCAAGGCGGATACGTTGGCCTTCTCCGCCAGAAAGTGTGGCGGCGGAGCGGCCGAGCGACAAATAGCCGAGGCCGACGTTGTGCAGGAATTCGAGGCGTTCCGTGATTTCGTGTGCGATGCGTCCGGCGATGGTCTGCTCTCTCCCGGTCAGCTTGATTTTGCGCGCAGCCTCGAGAGCACGCGCAATCGGGAGGCTGGTGAAATCGGTAATGGACATGCCGTTCACTTTTACGGCTAGACTCTCGGGACGCAAACGCTTGCCGTGGCAGACGGGGCATTCGGTAGCGGACATGAAATCGAGCAGATATTCCCGATAGGTATCGGAAGTGGAGGATTCGAGATTCTGCCGGAGGTAGCCAAGAATCCCCAGAAAACCAGTTTTGCCGCCGCGCTGCGGCTCGCCATTGAGCAGGAGGTTCTGAATCTTGTCGGGAAATTTTTCGAAGGGCGTCGTTAGATCGAAGCCATACGCTTGGATCACCAGATGCAGGCTGCGAATCAGGTTCTGTGAGGCTGAACCGGGACCCAGTCCGCCATCGAGCAGCGGCTTCGACCAATCGACGATCACTTTGGCAGGATCCAAATCGTATCGGCTTCCAAGTCCATGGCACTCGGGGCATGCTCCGTAGGAACTGTTGAACGAAAACGAACGCGGCTCAAGTTGCGGAACGCTAATGCCGCAGTCGGGGCACGCGAGACGAGAGGAATAGAGAGTCTCCTCTCCATTGACCACGGCGACCAGCACAAGACCGCCGCCGAGTTTCATAGCCAGCCCGACCGAGAGTTCTAGACGGTGCTCGATCCCCGGCTTAACTAGCAAACGATCTACGACAACTTCGATGGTGTGGTTCTTGCGCTTGTCGAGGGCGAGGTCATCCTCAAGATTAACCAGTTCGCCGTCGACGCGGGCGCGCGAAAAACCGTGCTGGACAAGCTTCTCCATCTCCTTTTTGAACTCGCCTTTGCGGCCGCGAACAATGGGCGCCATGATCATGACGCGGTCATCGGGCGTGAGCGCCATGACACGTTGCACAATCTGCTCGGCAGATTGACGAGTGATGGGCTTGCCGCAAGTTGGGCAGTGGGGCACCCCGATCGAAGAGTAGAGCAGCCGCAAATAGTCGTAGATCTCTGTGATGGTTCCGACGGTCGAGCGCGGGCTCCGGCTGGTGGTTTTCTGTTCGATGGAAATCGACGGGCTGAGGCCGTCGATCGAGTCGACATCGGGACGTTCCATTTGGTCGAGAAACTGGCGTGCGTAGGCGGACAAGGTTTCCACGTAGCGGCGCTGGCCTTCGGCGTAAATCGTATCGAAGGCGAGCGAGGATTTGCCGGAGCCGCTCAGACCCGTAATGACCGTCAAAGTATTCCGAGGAATCTCGACGTCAATATTCTTTAGATTGTGCTGGCGCGCGCCGCGCACCGAAATTCGGGTGATGGCCATTTACCTAGCACTTTATGGACTTCCGTAACGTGGACGGGTCCTGAGAAATGTTGGAGAGTGGAGATACGCAGTCCGATTCCCGTATCTTAGTTGCTAACAGCGGCGGGGGTCAAACGCGGATAAAGTAAATCATTTGCAGCCGCGCGCATTAGGGGTGGCTGCCAGCAGGGGCCAGGTACGTGAACGGACTTTTTATAGGTTTCTTAATCAGCAGCACAGCAATCTTAACCTTGGTTTTGGGCGTTTTTGGCGGGTATTGCGCGATCAGTGCAGTACTGGCCGTGGTTAATCCCTCGCGAGCGTCCCAGATCCTCTCTGCGTTGGTTCCCCATCAAAGCCAGGTGAGCGGCGACTAGGCGCGCGGGCCGCGTACTTCGGCCTGGTCCCATGGAATAGTGTTGGCCTGGGTTTCTCCTGAAACAGCAAGAAAAAATACAGCTACTGTTGAGGGGGCTGGGGCGGTTGCTGCGGCGTCATGGGACTGCCGGGCTGCTGGCCTCTGCGCAACATATCCAGGATCTGTTCCGGAGTCTTCGGCCCAGCGTTGGGCTGGTTCGGGTCTGGTTGTTGCTGGGCGCCGTTCGCGTCCGGTTGACCGGGTTGGCCGGGCTTGGCCTGATCGTCCGCGTCGTCGTCCTTGTCGTCGTCATCTTTACTATCGTCGTCATCGGCAGCCGCTGCTTGTGCGTTCCCCGGCTGTCCCGCTTGGGGAGTAATCATCTGACGGTTGAAGGGCTGAGGAGCCAACGGGCGCGGAGGCATCGCGGCATCGTTCTGATACACATTGGCGGTGGTAGTTGCGGGAGGAATGTCGCCCGCCGCCGATGGCCTGGCGGTAAGGACCACGCTCGAAACCGCGGCGGGATCGGAATTGGAACCCAGCAATACGTAATTGAACGAAGAACCGTTGAGTAATCCGGCCAGAACGTCGCGTGGCGAGCCTGGACCGAGGGAGGTGACGACGCGCTCGTTCGCGCCCGAGCCTTGAGGAATGTCAATCGAAGCCCCCGTGAGCGTGTGCACATCGCGCAAGATTTCGCCCAAAGTGCAATTCGAAGCCGAGATCGCCAGTAACCCGTTTTGATAGCTGACTTTCGCTGGCGTGGGGGGGATCTGGTCCATGGGCAACTGGCGTAACGGACCGCTTGGCAAAGGCGGGAGAACGAGTGGTTTTTGGGTTTTATGAGATCGATGATGCGGCGTCGTGGCCGGCGGAGCAGCCTCTCCAGATTGAGTTTGAGCGAGAAGGACCGGAGCGAGAACGCCGAGAGCCAGCATGAGGCCCAAAGCGAACCATCGGCGTGTACGCAGCATCGAAATACCCCATTCTCGCGAGCGGCTAAGGATTTGTCCCTTGCCTGATTTTACCATTGCTCGTAGAACGCCGAGGAGCTTTCTTCTTGCACGGTGATTACGAATGATCTCAGCCTGATACGGTTGCAAGGCCGGCTTCTTACAGGAATTGGACAATCCTCGGCAGCAGAGCGCGTAAAATGCCAGCGGAGGTGTTTCTTGGCTACTGGTTCGGAAATGAGGCTGGGGAACGGGCGGCGTTGCGGGCAATGGCTATGGTTGCTGCTTCTGGCAACGTTGTCTCATGCGCAGGTCTGCCAGAGTGCCGCAGACATGGATGCTACGACACGAACCGCGCTGGAAACTGCTGCCAGGCGTTATTTCGAGATGTCGGCGCGGGGCGATGTAGCCGCTCTGAAGCAGAATTCCATTTCGAGCGTGGCCGCCAGTTTTGCCGGGATAGAAGCCGCGGTGAAGGAGAACCAAACCGCATTTGCAGGCGCGCAAGCGACGGTTCGGCCACCTTTTCTACTGATGGCCGATGGTCCGGAGGCGCTCGCGCACGCTGAATTTCTGTGCGGGGTATTCGGGAAGTCCGGCCAGACGAAGGATAGCGCGGTATTTGTGCTGAATAATCTTCCACCGGGCAAGTACGGAGTCACCATCCTCGACGTGAACGGCGGCCCGGCTGCCCTGACCCTGACGCTCGTTCTGCAGCAGGTGGGCACCGACTGGAAGCTGGCAGGTTTTTACGCCAGATCCGCGCAGGCGGCGGGACACAACGCGGCATGGTTCAGCGACCACGCCCGCGATTTCAAAGCTAAATCCGAGAATCACAACGCCTGGCTGTATTTCCGCGAGGCAATCGTTCTGTCCGCTCCCGTGGACTTCATGAGCACGCTCGCCACTGACAGACTCTACGACGAGAGGCAGGCCGTCGAACCCTCCGATTTGCCCGCCGGTGGAAAAACCGCGGATCTGAGCGTAGGCGGCAAGGTCTATCATCTGACCGAAATCTTTCTGCTCGCCGTGGGCAACGATGTGGACGTGGAAGTGAGCTACCAGGCCGCCGATGTGTCGAATACCGCGCGCACGTTTCAGGAAAATGCAGCCTTGGGCAAGGCGCTGGTAGCCAAGTTTCCGGAATTTCGAGCAGCATTCGCCGGTGTGGTAGCGCGAGCCGTCGATCCCTCCGGGCACGACTTCAGTTCGTTGCTGGCAATGAAGGACGTCAAGTAATTCGTCCGCCAGTTGCCTTCTCAATCTCGCGGGACTAGTATCTTTCAAGCCTGTTTCACCAACGAACCTTCACTCAATTTCGTTCCAAGGAGGACCTATGGGAATTGCAGTTTCCCCTATCCAGATTGATTCTCGCGTGAGCGACTTCATCGCGAAGCCGCGCAAAATGCTGATCGACGGCAAATGGGTGAATGCCGCGTCGGGCAAGACTTTCCCAACCTACAACCCGGCAACCGGCGAAGTTCTGGCGCACGTCGCCGAAGGCGATCGCGCCGATATTGATGCCGCGGTGCAAGCCGCCCGGCGAGCCTTCGACAACGGTCCCTGGACGCGGATGACGGCTTCGGAGCGCGGCAAGCTGGTGTGGAAACTCGGAGATCTGCTGGAGCAACACGTCGAAGAATTCGCGACTTTAGAAACATTGGACAACGGCAAGCCGTTGACCGTGGCGCGGGCCGCCGATGTGCCGCTCGCCGCGGACATGTTCCGCTACATGGCGGGATGGGCGACCAAACTCGAAGGCACGACCATTCCGCTCTCGGTGCCTTACACGCCCGGCGTAAACTACCACGCCTATACGCTGCGCGAGCCAGTCGGCGTCGTGGGGCAGATCATTCCCTGGAATTTCCCGCTGCTGATGGCGGCATGGAAATTGGCGCCGGCGCTCGCCTCCGGATGCACTGTGGTGCTGAAGCCGGCCGAGCAGACGCCGCTCTCCGCGCTCCGTCTGGGCGAACTGATTATGGAAGCCGGATTCCCTGACGGCGTGGTCAACATCGTTCCGGGATACGGCGAGACGGCGGGCGCGGCTCTGGCAGCTCACGATCTGGTCGATAAAATCGCATTTACCGGATCGACGGAAGTGGGCAAGCTGATCGTGCACGCAGCCACGGGCAATCTGAAAAAAGTATCGCTCGAACTGGGCGGCAAATCGCCAAACGTCGTCTTCAAAGATGCCGACATGGACACCGCGATTGGCGGCGCGGCCAGCGCGATTTTCTTCAATCATGGCCAGTGCTGCTGCGCCGGTTCGCGTCTGTACGTCGAGCGGCCGGTTTTCGATCGCGTGGTCGAAGGCGTGGCGGCGAAGGCGGCAAAAATCAAGGTAGGCTCAGGTCTGGATCCGGCGACGCACATGGGCCCGCTGGTATCCGAAGAGCAACTACAGCGCGTTTGCAACTATCTCGAAATTGGGATGGCTGAAGGCGCCAAGGCTGCTTCTGGCGGCCGCAAAATCGGTGGCAAGGGATACTTCGTCGAGCCCACCGTTTTAGTCGACACCAAAGACTACATGAAGGTTGTGCAGGAAGAGATCTTCGGGCCGGTGGTGGCGGCGATTCCATTCGATAATCCAGAAGAGTTGCTGACCCGGGCCAACGATTCAATTTACGGTCTGGCGGCAGGAATCTGGACGCACGACATCTCGAAGGCGCACCGGACGGCAGCGTTGCTGCGCGCCGGAACGGTTTGGATCAACTGCTACAACATCTTCGACGCGGCGCTTCCGTTTGGCGGATATAAGCAATCCGGTTGGGGACGCGAGATGGGGAAAGACGTTCTCAATCTCTATACGCAGACTAAGGCGGTTTGCGCGCGACTGTAGTTGGCATTGACTATAATCCCATCCGCTCGCGCGAAAGGTTGCGGCCGGATGGGATTTTCTTTGAAGTGATGGCTGAAAGGTGACAGCTGGAATTTGGAGGCGCGGGTGAGAATCGAACTCACGATAGAGGTTTTGCAGACCTCGGCCTTACCACTTGGCTACCGCGCCGGCTGGTTCACTAAGACTTTACGCTAAAACAAAAAGCCCTTGCCGGTGCAGGGCCTCAAGAAACTGGAGCGGGAGACGGGATTTGAACCCGCGACTTCGACCTTGGCAAGGTCGCACTCTACCACTGAGTTACTCCCGCTCGTCATGACATTTTACAGCACTTGCGCGTTTGATGCCAATTTTCGACGGCTTCGCCACGGGACGCTTTCAGAGGCTGAAAACATCAACTGAAAACTGGCGGAAGCGCGTGTGAGCAAAATCGAACAACCGACATACGGCAACGGTTATTGGCCGATCGTTTTCTGCCGGTCAAGGTTTTATCTTTCTTGGTGAAAACGCTTGCAGTTGAATTTTGCAACACTCGTTCTCACTATTCTCTCCCGGGTTGTAAAGGAGATTCGATCAGCATCCTGTGATTTGTGCGGCTTACGATCCTTGTCGATTACCCAATAAAGGTGCGTCAAACACGAATCAAAGTAGCCCTTGAGTGCCAGTCCGAGGGGACACAACTGGCAACTTGATTGCGGCCTGTCTTGCAATCACTTCTCATGATTCAATTCCCTCCTCCCGTGGAAGTGAGAAATGTTGCGCGACTACAGTCGCCAAAATAAACGAAGGAAGAAAACCTGTTTATGAAAAACTTGCAGATTTCGATTGCAATCCTGTGTTTCGGCCTGCTGGCTGGTTGCGGCGGCAACTCTACTCCTGGCAGCCCACAGGCGGTCTTGCAGTCGATCCAGGTCGGTCCTGTCGGACCCTCAATCGCCGCAGGGCTCAGCCAGCAATTTACGGCGACAGGTAAGTACAGCGACAACAGCACCAAAGACCTGACTAATTCCGTCACCTGGAGTTCAATGGACGCGAGCGTCGCGACCATCTCGAGTGGTGGCATGGCGACCAGCAGGGGACAGGGTTCAACGACGATTGTCGCTTCCCTGGCCGCCGTTAGCGGAACGGCGACTCTGACGGTGACTGCTCCCGTTCTGACCTCAGTCGCGGTCTCGCCTGCAAGTGCGTCCCTTGCGCTGGGCACAACGTTGCAATTGGCAGCCACAGGCACCTTTACTGACGGCAGTACTAAAGACGTTACCAATTCCTCCACTTGGAACTCATCGAATACGAGCGCTGCAGGCGTATCGAGCAGCGGCATGGTAACCAGCAGTACACTTGGCTCGACAACAATTACCGCCGCATATTCTGGCATCAGCGGGAGAGCAGCGGTGACTGTGACCGCTCCAGTCTTGGTCTCGCTTGCGGTCTCGCCGACGAGTGCGTCGATTGCGCAAAGCACGACTCTGCAATTTACGGCGATGGGCACTTTCACCGACGGGAGCATGCAAAATGTCACCGGGTCGGTGCAATGGACCTCGACGAATCGCTCGGTGGCGAGCATAAACGTGAACGGCGTGCCGGGACTCGCGATGGGATTGGCGGCGGGCAACTCCACGATCACGGCATCCTCGGGAAGCATAAGTTCCAGCGCCATTCTGACCGTCACTAGCGCCACCCTGGTTTCAATTGCGGTGACGCCGGTGAATGCGTCCATTCCGCTGGGCACGGTGCAGCAGTTCACGGCTACGGGGACATTTTCGGACGGCACCACGCAAAACATAACGGACACGGTGACCTGGAGTTCTTCGAAAAACAGTGTGGCGTCGATCACGGTCAGCGGGCTCGCGTCTGCCGGAAACCTCGGAACGGTCACGATTACGGCGGCCTCAGGATCGGTGAGTGGGAGCACCTCGCTGACCGTCAATGCGGCCAACCTTTCGTCGCTGACGATTCCTCAGGGGAATGTCGCGATTGCGGAAACCACCACCGAGCCGTTTTCCGCGATCGGTACTTTCACGGACGGAAGTACTCGCGACCTTACCACTCAGGCCACCTGGACTTCGTCCAACACCGCAGTGGCGACGGTTGGCAGCTCCTATGGGCTGGCCAAGGGCCTGAGTCCCGGGACGACAACCATCACCGCGGCAGTGGGGACGGTCAGCGCTTCTGTAATTCTCACCGTAACCAATGCCATGCTTGTGACAATCTCAGTCACACCTTCAGGCAGCACCATTGCGCCAGGCACGAACTTGACGTTCACCGCTACGGGAACGTTCAGCGATTCGAGCACACAGATCATCACTTCCGACTCGACCTGGGCCTCCGACAATGTTGCCGTGGCCACGACCGGAGGTGGACCGCTTGTCACGGCGGTTGGGCCCGGGACCGCGAATATCAGCGCCACGCTCGACGGAGTCACTGGGGCGGCGCCCTTGAATGTGAGTTCGGTGACGCTCGTTTCCATTGCCGTGAACCCGGCCACTGCGGTCCTTGCCCCGGCATCGCGACGGGCATACTCCGCGACTGGAACATTCAGCGACGGCAGCACGCAGAACATCACGACGGCGGTGACGTGGGCTTCTTCGGACCCCGACGTAGCCAGCATCAGCAGTTATGGCCAAGTTACGGGCCAATCGCCGGGAACTGCAACGATCACCGGACAACTCGGATCGGTGAGTGGCACGGGCAGCGTGGTGGTCGAATCCTCGGCGCTCACGTCGGTGCAGGTTAGTCCGGCTAGCGCCGTGGTGGCAGAGCAAACCGGCGTGCAATTCAACGCCATTGGTGTGTTCGCCGACGGCAGCACCGAGAACCTGACAAATTCAGTGTCGTGGACCTCGTCCCCGATCTCGGTTGCAACTGTGAGCGACACAGCGGGAACCAGCGGGTTGGCGACCGGAATCGCTCCGGGAACCGCTACCATCACGGCCCTGTTTGCAGGTGAGGTTGGGACAGCTTCGTTGACCGTGACCAACGCCGTGCTGACTTCCATAGCGGTCTCACCGAGCGATGCCAGCGTGGCCTTGGGCGGTTCCCAGCAGTTCGCAGCCATCGGGAATTTCAGCGACGGCACCACGGAGAACCTTACAACTCAAGCCACCTGGACGTCTTCGACCACGAACGTTGCCACCATCGATGGAAGGGGACTCGCGAGCGCCGCTGGTACAGGGGCTACAACGATTACCGCCAGCATGAACGGGGTGGCTGGAGCCGCCACGTTGACGGTTTATTAGCCTCTTGGCCACAAGCACGGGGACTTGATGGGCGAGATCGTAGTGGCAGCTTGCTTCACATCGAAGGGTTGGCGGACATCCCCGTCCGTTTTACTTCGTGCCATCGCATGTCGCCGCGGAGATATTGCCAGATGCCCTGCAGCCGCCACACCATGGTGAGCTGCCGATAAGGAAAGTGTTCGAAAAAGCAATAAAAGATCAAACGAGTAACCTCGCGCCAGTCGCTGTACCGGCGAAACGTCATCTCTTCCAGGAGGACGGATCCGATGGAGATCAGTGTGGCGAAGGCATATCCGAACAATAGAAATTGGAGAAAGAAGCCGCTGCTGAGTCCGCCCAAAAAGAATGCAATGACCATGGTCGAATATCCAACCAACTCGACGATCGGGGCGAAGAACTCGAAAATCCACATATAAGGGAGAACCATCCAGCCGACGCGGCCGTAACAGGGGCGGAAGAGCATGTCTCGGGCTGGCCAGAGGGAATCGATCAAGCCTTTGTGCCAGCGTGCGCGTTGTCGGGCCAGTGAAGCCAGGTCTGAAGGCGCCTCCGTCCAGCAGGTCGGATCAGGAATGAAATTGATGTGATAGGGACGGCCGTCCTCCTGCAGGTGACGATGAAGCCGAATTACCAGGTCAAGGTCCTCTCCGACGGCGTTGGTGCGGAAACCACCAACTTCTTTCACCAAGTCGCGCTGGAAAATTCCAAAGGCTCCGGAAATGATCGGCAGCATGTTGAATCCGGCCCAGGCTTCACGTCCCACTAGGAATGCGCGCAGGTACTCAATCACCTGCAACACCTCGATCGGCTTTTTCGGCAGGCGGACTTCTTTCAGTTCGCCATTGGTGACGGTGCAATTATTCAGGATGCGGACAATCCCACCCACCGCAATTACGCGGCTGGGATCGGAAAATACGCCAGCCATGATGCGCGTCAAGGATTCTTTTTCGAGGATCGAGTCGGCATCTACTACACAGATATAAGGGCTGGTCGCCGCGTTAAGTCCTGCGTTGATGGCGTCGGCTTTACTGCCAGCCGCTTCCTTGTCGAGGACCAGTAGTTGGGGTTCGGTCAGGCTGCGGTAGATTGCACGCAGCGGCGCTGTAGCAACGTCCGGAATGTAGAGAACCCGGGCAGCCTGAAGCTGAAACGCCTCGTGGAGCTTCTCCAGAGTACCGTCGCTCGATCCATCGTTGACCACAATGACTTCCAGTGCGGGATAGTCAAGGCTCAACAATGCTCTGACACTCGCGACGATGCTGCCCTCCTCGTTGTGTGCGGGAACCAAAAGCGAGATGGGCGGTGTAAAGGGGGAGGATTTGAGCAGTTCAAGTCTAAGACTGGCCAGGCGGTGACGGTGGATCGTGTTCTTAAAAATGGCTGTAATGAGCAAAACCAGGTAGATGACATTGGACAGCAGGTAGTAAACAAAGAATGTGTCATTGGAGATCGAAAGGAGCAGGCGCATTTAATGTGCACCTGCCGCGACGGCCGAGGCTTTGCTATTCAACCCCACGCGGTTTCTGGCGGCGTCAACCACGTCGCGCAAGGTCTCGGCGGAGCCGCTGCCGACTCCGAGTTCCATGGCGCCGACGAATTTCTCGATGGCTCCCGAGCGTTCCAGTTCGGAAATCAATGCCTGCAGAGCATATTCGTCTTTGGTCGCCACTACATCTTCGAGAATCTGTTCGAGTTGTGGCTCCATGCGCGCCAGCGCCCATGCGGCACGTTGACGAACATAACGGTTGGCGTCGCAAAGCGCTTGCAACAGCGGGCGGATCTTTCCGATGTTCTCAATTTGTCCCAACGCCACCACTGCCCGCAAACGTACGAACCACTCCGGATCATTTACCAAAGAATGGAGCGCCGGCAGGGTGAACGACGTATTGGTACGGCCTAGAGCTCGAGCTGCGGAACCGCGTACTTCCGGAAGCGGGTCCGCGGCCAGCACAAGCAAATCCTCGCCCAAGTCAGGCGACGCCAACTCTCCCAAGACGCGGGCGAGCAACTGGCGGACCGAACCATGGGACCGCGCTACGTAGTTGACCAGGATGCCGGGGTGACTGCTGCAGCATTTCACCAACGCGCTCTTCAGAGTATGTTCGGGGACGTCGAGTTGCATCAACATGCGTTCGAGCATGGGAATCGCAGCGTCCATGCGCGCGATGCGCCCTAGCCCGCGAACGGCGGCGATCCGGGTTTCCCGGGAGCGCGAATCCAATGCCTCTGCCAATGCGGGAATGGCCTCGAACGCTCGAGTGCGCCCCAATGCGATGAGGGCAGTCCGCCGTCGCCATCCCCTTGCCCCGCGCGTTTCACGGACTCGCATGTCGAGCAGTCCACTCTTGCGCAGACAATCGAGAAGACCGGGCAGGGTCTCAGGAGTTCCCATCTCGATGTTGTCCAGCAAAATGGATTCCACGATTTCGCAGTCGAGCGGGTTGAACCGCCATTCGAGCGGAGAGATTTTGCCGGAGACAATGTCATCCCACTGCGCCCGCAATACCACAGTGCGTCCGTTTCTGCGGCGGAAATAACGTCCGCGGTACCAGCGCCGTAAGATGATGAATCCGACCAGTAACAGAATTCCCAGCAGCGAGATGACAATCGCCTGGAGCACGAGCCCCGCAGGTCCGAGTGCCTCGATTGCGCTAGAAATGAATCCCATAGCTCAATCCGAAACTCGTTACGGTCTGGTTCAGGTCCCGGTACTGGCGGGAAACGTATCCGGTAAGGTCCTGGCGTTCCGTCAACTGGTAACGTAGTCCAGCGCCGTAAGTGTGTCCGGCAATCCGGCCGATCTGATCGATCTGAGAGAAGTTTTCTGTGCCTACCGCATAGAACACGTTGCCCGTGAGATGACGTGGAAGTGGAAAACCAAGCTTGCTCCAGCCCGAAGGTTCCCAGGCCACTGGAGTGCCGGTGAATCCGGTGCGCGCGCCGGTCACGACCAGGGTCCAGATCCAGTTCCTGGGAAGGTAGGCAATCTGATTGGTCGTGAATGTTAGAACATGTGCGCCGTTATACCAAAACCAATGCTGCTGGTAAGAACTTTCCAACCCCTGCACCCAATGGTTACGGAAGCGGAAAGCATGTCCGTATTCGACGAATGCTTCGTGGGTGGGCACGACCTGCTGCTGGTTAGCCACGGCACCGCCCACGTTGAGCCAATCGTTTTGAGTGAAGTGAAACGCTGTGCTACCCAGAAACTTGACTGCATTTTCTCCGAAACGCTGGTAGATGCTGATTCCGAAGACGGTCGACCATGGTTGGTTCCAACGGGAACTTAGAGTGATACTCTGCGTCCCGGCAGGGCCGGTGTAGTTGAAGAAATCGACGTCATCACCGACTCGGAGTTCGTGGACGGTATTGAGTCCGAGGTCTGCTAATGCCGTCTTGGCGTCGTGGTTCTCGGGATCGCGCTTAAGGGTTTCCTGATATTCCGCGCGTGCTTCGGGCCCGCGGCGCAACAAGCTCAGTACTCGGGCGCGTCGCAGCAGAACCTCAGGATCCGAAGGAGAGATTTTTCGTGCCTGATCCAGAACCTGGAGCGAATCCTGCCACTTCTGTTGCCAGAGGAGAACGTCGGACAGGTAGGTGAGAACATCCACGTCGTTTGGGACGGTGCGCAGAACCAACCGGAATTCCGCTTCACCTTCCGGCCAATGGCCTTTCCATGCCAGCAATCGGCCTCGCCAACCGTGGGCCTCCATGTCATCGGGGGCTGCAGCCAGGCGTTGTTCGACCAACGTAAGAGCGGCGTCCAGATGTTGCGCCTGGACTTCAGTGCGCACGTGCTGCTGCCAATCATCGTCGCTCGTTTGCCCCGAGGCGAAAGCTGCCGCAAGGCAAAAGAGAATGGCGATGAACCTCGCGAGGAACACCGCTTGGAACCACTCCGTGGGCAGGTAGCTCGGCTTCTCGTGGATTGCAGTCACCGCCGAACTCTGGCAATTTCCATCGATGATCTGCACTCTGTTGAGCACCGTCTGGAAGAGCTTGGGTGGGCGCACGGGCCTTCGATCAGGAGAAGCTTCATTCAACAGTCACCTGTGGGTTTGGCTTAACGCCCAGACTGTCTGTCTTCGGGCGAAATTTCGCTTCGACGAAACGTCGAGTCGAACCTGCTTACGTAAAGCCCTCTGCTCTGCGGGCACGTCGTAGTCCAAACGGATCTGGAAACCCAAGCTCAGGGCGGCGTAGGACTTGGCAGATATTGCTGCGTGTGCGCAGAAGTTGGGTGTGTACGATTTTTGGACTGCTGTCTACTTTGAGAACACTTCGCGGTTTATCAGATTGGAACCCGAGAAGACCATCCGAGAACTTTAACTCAGGGCGGATATGAAGATGCACCTTAAGGCTGGTAGGTGACGCGAAGGGAAATTGTTTGGCCCGGCTTCAATTCAGGCAGCACGACGCGCCGGTGATCAGCGGATATGCTTCCGCCTCCGGTAACACTCGCCACCAGGCGCTGGAATTCGATGGTGAGTCCCGTTAGCAGTTCTTGCGACTGGAGCTGCAGGACATCCGTCGAGCTCGAAGTGGAGAGGACGCGCCACTGCAAACGATCTCGGGCACGCCAGAATTTCGCGAAGCTCAGCATGTCCATTTTGCCGATATCGTCAGGAAGCTGGCGAAGCATTTCCTGTTCCGCTGCGGCTTTTGTCTTGGATTCATTGCTGTGGACGAGAACGACGCTGACGGCGCCATTCTCGGCATTAGCCCGGATTACTTCGACAGCCTGCGGCACCCGCTTGGCGTAGCCCGGAGGTTCTTCGTCCTCAATCGTTACAGGGAATTCGTAAATTCCGCTGTCTTCCTCAAACCCCTGGTCGAGAGGAAGCGCATAAGGAAAATTGCTGAGCACGTCATCGGCGGTAAACGAAGAGTCGAATTGATAGCCCGAACGCACCAGCGCCTCCGCCAGTGAACGCGGAACCCGCAGATGTCCGGCTCGGAAGAATATTGTGTTCTGACCCGGGACTTCTCCATCCAACAGTTGCTTGGTGACACGAACCTCGCCAAAGACAGTGGCTCCCGATGCGGTGTCAAACCCGAGCCCGCGTGGCTGATAGGTGGGATAGGTTTCACGACCGGTGCCTAGGTCGAACTTGTTGAAGCCGCGCGAATGAATAATTGAGTGACTGCCGATACTGGATCCCTGTGCTTTGAGTTCTCGAAGGACGGTGAGATTAGGCTCGAAGAAAAATGCCTTGCTATTGGCGTCATCGACGTATTTGGTCTGGACGAAAAAGGTGCTGCTGGCATGGTTCGTCTTCTCTATGTGTACAAAATCCAGACCAGGCTTGAAGGAATTCTCCCAATCCACATCGTGTGAAAGTAAAACCACCGACCGCTGGCCATCCGGGATTGTCGCCAGGCGAATCCAGTCCTTGGCATAGTGTTCATACCAAGCCCTGACCACGAGCAGCCACACATCCGCGCCGGGTTCGAACTCATTCACATAATGACGCTGAGCCTCGAAGTCATCGTTGCTTTGACAACGCAAGACTGCGTCGACCAGACTCAGTCCGAGAAGATAAACATTCCCTTTGCCCAGCGAATTTCTGAACAGTGCCGCACTTCCGTCTTCAAACCGTGCCAGCACCTCAGTCCCCGCCTCAGCCGTGTAGCCGTTACTCCAGATGACCTCGGGGATACTCTGGCTTCCTAGGCTGATCTCGCGTTCTTCTGGCCTGTTTAAATACTTGGTGACGGGATCCGACGTAGCCGTGAAGGTCAGGCGATGGCGATGGCGCGAAGCGGAGAAGTCGGAAAAACCGAAAAGAGGCTTGAGGCCGCCCCAATACACGTTCTGCGCAAAGATGTTTCCACCTTGCTTGACGAACGTGATCAACTGCTGTGCCTCGGCGTCAGTGAATGTCCGCGGACCGACCTCAGGAAAGAGAATCACCATACGGTGTCTGAGGGCCTGATTCACGTTGTGCGTGACAAAAAAGGGAATCCCCATTTCCTTGAGAACATGCACCAGCGCGAGTGGAGTCTTTGGACCGTCTTCGGTTGGTGTCCAAAGCACTGCGACCTGCAGCGGAAATGATTCCAGGAACTCCTGCTCAGGATCCACATTGAGGTGGGCAACGGGTAGAAGAGTTAGCTCCGTGGCATGCAAGCCTGGGGTCGGGTGATGCATCTTCCACGCCACTGCAGCGCCGAGTCCAAAAGCTACTAATACGAAGATGATGTACGGTTTCAGAGAATCCTTGAGACTTCATTGTAGGGGTCTGTTCTCTTGGATTCGCACAGAAAGCAGGGGTTGAGGTGACGATGGTGTACCTGATGGTGCCGACTAGTCAGTTCCCAAGACACTCGCCTGGGTGAACTTTCCGCGTGATTTGTCTGCAGGTACCGGAAAACTGGCGGAAGCGTGTGTGAGCCGAATCCGCCGATAAGCTTCAAACAAAGGACTTAACAGAGCACACTTGGCAATCTCAAGCATCGTAAGTCTATGGTGGGTAACGAACTGATTTCCGAAATCATTTCGTTGAGGAAATGATACTCAGACTGGCGACTGTGAGGGCAAGTATCCCGCCCCGACGAGCTTTATTCCTTGGGAGCCCACGTGACCTCGTTGCTTTCGGCAATTGGGCGGCTCGATCCGGATTGCGACTGACCCTGCAACCGAAGATTAACCTTGGCCAAACATCTGAACAAGAAGTGCGACAACGGTAGGTTCACGTTTGAAGGCACATGGGCAGATGTGAGTTGTTTTTCAGCGAGGGTTACGGGATGATGTTTTCCTCTCTCTTCTCGGTAGTCCTGCCCTACAACCTAGATTGTGGCGCAGATGGACGAACTGTTTAGAACCTCTCAACCGTGAGAACCGCGGCCATTCTATGCTCTTGTCCTGGTGCAAGATTGATCGCAACGTCCAGGATATTGCTGGCCTCGACGCAGAGAAACTGCCTCCATTCTCCATCGCCGAGGTCCTGCAAGCGCGCTGCCCCTTCGCTCCACGGATTCCACACCACTGTACTGAGCGAATGTTCCTTTCGCAATCGGATTCGACGCTTCTTGTTCGGATCCAGCAGCCTGCAACCGGGCACACCGCACGCGTTATTCAAGGCCACAACCGTGAGCGGTGGCAGCGGAGCGTACACCGTTTCCGCCGACGGCAATAGATTCGTGATGAACACGGTGCTACCCCAATCCATCACCGAAACGCTCACTCTGATTATGAACTGGCCCGCAGACTTGAAACCATGAGCCTCACTGCGGGAACCAGACCCGGCGCGTAAAAGCATTGCATCCCCAATCCGGAAAGGCAGGCGTTGCTGACGATACATCCCGAATCGCCCCCGTGGGGACGTTGGTGCAGGTTGGCTTGTAACTTCTTGCTGTTTCGCAAATCACATATAATCTCTGTCTCTTGTTTCCGTAACGGAGCGCAATTATGCCCTCACGAACCGATAGCCGGAAGTTCAAAGCCATCAGCCGGCGAGAGTTGTTGAAACTTGCACCGGTGCTAGCGGTGGGCGCTCTTGCCATTCCCCAACTGCAGACGCGCGTACTCAAGGGCGGCCTCGGCTTCAGCGATTGGGCTTCGGCCAAGCTCTTTCGCTCTGGTCATTTGGCGCCCACATTTGCTGACTCCGACCTGACTCCTTTCAGTAAGTTCCCGATTAACGATTACGACGTCGACGATCCTCAAGTGGATTTCGACAAGTGGACTCTCACCGTGGCAGGCGCGGTAGAAAAACCGGGAGATTACACTCTCGCGCAGATTCAGACTTTGCCCAAGTTCACGCAAAACACACGGCATGTTTGTGTCGAGGGATGGGACGTCATTGGCCGGTTTGGCGGGGTGCGCCTTTCAGACTTTCTGAAGATGATTGGCGCGGACCCTACTGCACGCTTCCTGACCGTCGAATGCGCGGACGATTATTACGAGTCGCTCGACATGGCTACCGCCGTCCATCCGCAGTCTTTGCTCTGCTACGAAATGTATGGCATGCCGCTCACCCGTGAGCACGGTGCTCCGCTGCGTCTTAGCATTCCCACGAAGATTGGCTACAAGCAGGCGAAGTATCTTACCGACATCAAAGTGAGCCATGTACTCGAGAAGGCCGGCTACTGGGAAGATCAAGGCTATTCGGAATTTTATGGTTTGTAGCCCGGAGAGATAACCATGGCCACGCGCGCAATTGCAGTCGAAGACGTGAAGACGGGCGAGGAAACCATTGCGGTTTACGAACATCCTTTTGTCGTTCGTCTTTGCCATTGGGTGAACGCCGTAGCGCTGTTCGTTATGGCTGGCAGTGGACTGCAGATCTTTCGCGCTTTCCCAAGCTTCGGCGCGAAGATTCCGCAAAAAGATTTGCTCAACTGGCCGAAGGCGTTTGCGATCGGCGGCTGGCTCGGCGGCGCGCTACAGTGGCACCTCACCTTCATGTGGATCTACATCGCGACCGGTCTGCTGTATCTCGGTTACGAGATTTTCAGCGGAAACTACAAGCAGGTACTTTTTGTACGTCGCGATTTGCCGGGAGTGTGGCCGATGGTGCGCCATTACTTCTTTTTCGGGCCCAAGCCTCCCGTGCGGGAAGCCTATAACCCGCTACAGAAGCATGCGTACACCTCCGCGATTGGGCTGGGCGTGCTGTCGGTGCTGACAGGATTTGCGGTGTGGAAGCCGGTGCAGTTCTCGTGGCTCGCTTGGCTAATGGGAGGGTTCCACTGGGCGCGGTTGTGGCATTTCCTGATCATGTGGGCGATGTTGGCGTTTGTCTTTGGACATCTGGTGATGGTGGTGCTCCATGGCTGGAGTAATTTCGTCTCGATGTTGACAGGATGGAAGAAGGACCCGGAATACCGAACTGAAGTGTGACAGTGCGCGATCGCAGTGCGTTTACGGTGAGCGACGATGCCGGAAGAGGTGAGTTCGCGGGAACATCCTGCGAAAGCATTCCACGAAGAAATGCTGATCCAGCGTATCCGGAACGGCGAGCACGAGCTTTTCTACGAACTTATCCAGCCTTACGAAAGGCGCGTGTACGCTGCGGCCTTTGCCATTTTGCGCAATGAAGCGGATGCCGAAGACGTGGCACAGGAGGCTGTGCTGAAGGCTTTTAAGCACATCCGGCAGTTCCGAGCGGAGGCGAGGTTCAGCACCTGGCTGACCCAGATCACCATCAACGAGGCGCATATGTGGAGACGGAAGCAACACGCCAACGTTATGGAGCCGATCGTTGAGCGTCAAGACGAGGAGGGCAACTATACTCCGCGCGAGTTCGCCGACTGGCGCGAGATTCCTCTGGAAACCCTGGAACGCAAGGAGGTCCGGCAGAAACTGGGAGAGGCATTGGCCTCGCTGGGAGAGAAATATCGCGAGATTTTTGTGCTGCGCGACATGCAGCACTTGAGCATCGAAGAAACCGCCAAAATTCTCGGGATTTCAACCGCATCGGTCAAGACGCGCTTGCTGCGGGCACGACTGATGCTGCGCGATTTGCTGGCGCCGGGACTCGGCGGGAACTGGAGCGGTAAGCTGTTTTTCGCTAAGGGGACGAAGCCATGGTAGTCAACTGCGAAGTAGTGTGGCGGGAGATTTCGAACTACCTTGATGGTGAGATCGATGCGAAACTGCGCTCTGCCATGGACGAGCATATCCACGGTTGCAAGCGCTGCACCGCAGTGCTCGCGGGGACGCGCAATTTAGTGGAGTTGTACGGCGATGAACGGATGGTCGAAATGCCGTTAGGATTCAGCCACAGGTTACATCGGAGGCTGGAGGAGAATATGCCCGGCAACCGACGAACTTTTTTTGGGTGGCTAGTCGCGGCTGCGGCGGGGATCCTGGTCGCAGGCAGCTTTGGGGTGGCCCGATCTTCCGTCTTCAGCCGTCCTGAACTCCGTTCGGAACATGCGCAGCCGGGTACCGGCGTCCCCCCGGATATGATGGTGGTGGTTTCGACGGATGGGAAAGCGTTTCACGCAGCTGGGTGTCCCTTCATTCACGACAAAGCACACATTCGGGTCATCCAGGCCCGGGAAGCGCTCCGACAGGGCTATGCCCCCTGCGTGCGGTGTATGAAGAAGTATCTGACCGCCTGATCTCAGGTCATGCTCATGCCAATCGCCAAGCCTCTGCTCGGGAAGACCAGCATATAAAAGACGGCGATTTTCTGGGCTGGAGATGACGGCAGGAGTTTCAAGGTAGGGGTGACATAGTCTGCACCAACTACCCCGAACTCGAATTTGAGAACCGCAGGCGGGAGCTAGTTCTGCTTCATGCTGTCGTCGTGCTTCATATTGTTGTCTTTCTTCATGTCGTCCTTCTTCGTCTTGCCCTGCTTGGTCTTCTTGGACTTCGCGTCTTTCTTCGCGTCATCTTTCTTCATCTGGTCTTGTTTCATGTCGTCGTGCTTCATGCTGTCCTGCTTCGTGGTGTCGCCGGACTGCGCAAAAGCCGCAAAGGAAACAGAGAGAAGACCCATTGCCATCAATCTGCGAATCATCTTGTTCATAAACTCTTCTCCTATTCACGTTCGAATTGACGCCGAGGAACCTGGGCGCATACATGGGATGTAAAGAACCATGAAAAGTTACAGGATCTCTCTCCCCATGGCAGCCTTTCGGAATGTCCTCGAGTTGGTGGTTCTAAGACTGCAAGGCAGCAAACAGTCATTCCCCGTGGCTCAATGCTGACTGATTATTGGCGCATACACGCGGTTCCATGAATGCTAGCGAACGATTTTGGGCACATGACGGGCTAACCGGAACTTATCGGTTCATCCTTACGGTTTAGTACCGATAAACGTCCTTGTGTCCAGCGAACGATCAAGGTTTACGAGTTGGCCAGAAATGGGCTTCGAGGAAATGATGACCAGGATTTCAGGTGCTGGTCAGCAAACACGAATAGCGCGACCGGTCGAAGGTGCGCTCTCGCTTGGCGGGACCCTCGGCTACCGCCAATCGAACGTCGATGATTACGGGGTCAACTTTTCCATCAAGTTCTGTACTTGACTTCTCCATTCAAAATCTTCGGCTAGCTCCGCTCGTTGACCCGCAATCCACGAGAGGACTTGGCTGACTCCGAACAGATTACTAACCGGAGCATTCACGCCAGGGACCGCGCTGATTTTGCTGGTGCTGATCGCGCTTGGTTTGCGGTTCGTTATGGCCCCGACCGGCTCGACGTCCCACCCATTACCTTAAGGTCAAGCCGCGGTCGCTTCTCTTGTGGGTCCGCCAAGGAAAACTTCAGGCTTATGCTTTCTCCGGCACGAAACGCCGCGTGTGGAGGTTTCGCAAGGAGGATCTGGATTGAAAACTGGCGGAAGCGTGTGTGAGTCGAACACACCGGCAACATCGAAGATGCCGCCCGCCGGTTTTGAAGACCGGGACGATCACCGGACCGCATGCGCTTCCGTGCTTTCGCAAAAGAGGTTCGTGCAAAAGCTCGTCAGCACTTTCGTAGCGAGCTTTGTTCGGAAACGTAACACGAACTACTTCGGCTGCGCTACCACCCGCAGATAGGGCTTTAGCGTCTTCCAGCCGCCGGGATATTTCTGCTTGGCTTGGTCTTCGGAGACGGAGGTGGGAATGATCACGTCCTGCCCCGGCTTCCAGTTCACGGGCGTCGCCACGTTGTGTTTGGCATTGAGTTGGATCGAATCGAGCGCGCGCAGGACTTCATCGAAGTTGCGCCCGCTGCTCATGGGGTAGATCAGCATCAGCTTGATCTTTTTGTCGGGACCGATGACGAATACCGTGCGCACCGTGGCGTTGTCGGCGGCGGTGCGGCCCTCGCTGGTCGAGCCAGCCTCGGCGGGCAGCATGTCATAGAGTTTGGCCACCTTCAGTTCCGGATCGCCAATCATCGGATAGGTCACCTTGTGACCCTGCGTTTCTTCAATATCGGCGGCCCACTTGCCGTGACTGGTCACGGGATCTACGCTCAAGCCGATAATTTTGGTGTTGCGCTTGGCAAATTCCGGTTGCAGACCCGCCATGTAGCCTAGTTCGGTAGTGCAGACGGGGGTGAAATCCTTGGGGTGCGAAAACAGGATTGCCCAGCCATTGCCGATCCATTGGTGAAAGTCGATCGTGCCCTGGGTGGTTTCGGCGGTGAAGTTGGGAGCTTCAGAATTGATGCGTAGAGACATGTTGGTTCCTCGTGTAGTTTCTTGAATCGATGAATGGCGAGCGCACTTAAACCCCACCGACTTAGTAGAGATAGAATAACGAGCGGCCCACCCGCCCGTCAACCACCACTCGGGCGGCAGGGACAATGCTATCGCATCCGGGCCGCGGTCGTGTTTTGAGCTTACAAGTATGAGCTTGCGGTGGCGAGATTTTGGGCTGGCAGGGCAGGCTACGGAAGGCCAAGGCATCGCCCGGCTAGCACACAGATTCGGTAAAATTCTGACATGGCTACCTCGGCGCGAAAGTTCTCCATGGTGCAGGTCGACGTATTTACCGAGCGCGCCCTCACCGGAAACTCTCTGGCGGTTTTTCTGGACGGCAGCGGCCTCCGCACGGAACAAATGCAGGCCTTGGCGCGCGAAATGAATCTTTCCGAAACCACTTTCATTTTGCCTGCCGACGCCGGTGGACAAAAGGATCGCGGAGTCCCCGTCCGCATCTTCACTGTGCAGGAGGAACTGCCTTTCGCCGGACATCCTACGCTAGGCACGGCTTTCGTTCTTCGCGGCCAGGGCGCATCCGAAGTACGGCTCGCGCTGAAGGTGGGCACCGTGCCCGTGGGTTTCACCGAAGAAGCAGGACAGCCGGTCTTCGGAGAAATGACGCAGAGGAATCCCGAGTTCGGAGCGATCCATGATGTGGAGGCCATCGCCCGGCTGACGGGGTTGAGCGCGGCTGACTTCGACGACTGCGCGCCCATACAAACTGTATCCACCGGTATTCCTTTCACTATTGCCGCGCTGCGCTCGCTGAAGACGCTTCAGAACCTTCGCTTGGATCTCAGCCGGTCTGGCGAATATCTCGCGCCGAGCGGCGGAAAGTTCTTTTACTTCGTTTGCCGAGAGACCGTAGATCCCAAGGCCCGGCTGCACGCCCGCATGATCTTTTACGGGGGCGACGATCCCGCCACCGGCTCCGCTGCCGGATGCTGCTCTGCGTGGATGGTTGCCCATGGTGTGGCGGCGAGCGACGAGAAGATTTTGATCGAGCAAGGCCTTGAAGTGCACCGTCCCAGTCGCATTTTTGTTCGCGCCAGCAAGCAGGATAACCATGTGGTCAATGTGCGTGTCGGTGGAAATTGTGTAGAAGTTCTGCGCGGCGAAGTTACGCTCGCGACGTAGGAATCAAAACACCGCGCCAGTCGTGGCTTTCGAACCGATGGCACGATGATGCCTTCCACCGAGGTGCCATTGGCGAGCGCGGTACTTTACCGGCGCCGTAATTCTATTTAGCATTCACCTCGCTCACGATTCCAAAAAAAAGTTAGAAAGAAATTTGTGACGACCGTCTCCCGGTTAAGCCAATGAAGCCCAAGAAAACGATTCTTTGTGTGGACGATAACGAACAGGCGCTCTCCATCCGTAAAATCCTGCTGGAAACGCGGGGTTACCGCGTACTCGCGTGTAACAGCGGCACCACGGCCCTCGAGGCCTTCCGGCGCGGCGGGGTTGATCTGGTGCTTACCGATCTGATCATGCCGGGAGTGGACGGCTCGCGGTTGATCGAAGAAATCAAAAGTCTTTCGCCACAAACTCCAACTGTACTGATTTCCGGCCGGATCAAAGTCTACGAGCGCGAAACCCTCGCCGATGTGTTTCTTTCCAAGGGAATGTACGAACCCGCGGAGCTGCTGGAACGCATTCGTCTGTTACTGGTGCGAAAACGTGGGCCGAAGCGGCAGGTGGAACATCGGAATGCTGCGGTGGGCTTGGAACACGCGAGCGTTGCATAGAACTGCATTGCATCGTTGGACGTTACGGTCTTGAGACAGTGAATCACTCGTCAATGACTTGATCCCTCGATGATTCGATGCATCTATCGTCCTTCCTGCTGTGATATCGTTTTCACTGGATGTCAGCGTTCATCGAAGCCAGGGAACTGCGCAAAACCTATCGGGTGGGCAAAGTGGAAGTGCCTGCCTTACGCGGTATTTCCTTCAGCGTGCAAAAGGGGGAGTTTGTCACGATCGTAGGCCCTTCGGGCAGCGGCAAGTCCACGCTTTTTTATATGCTTGGCGGGTTGACCCGCGCCGACTCGGGAAGTGTCACCATCGACGGCGTGGATTTTGCGACGCTTTCCGACGGCGAGCGCACGCGGTTGCGCAAAAGCAAAATTGGATTCGTGTTCCAGAAATTTAATCTTTTGCCAACGCTCAGCGCTCGCTCGAATATTGAGATTGCCGCTGATATTGCCGGTGGAAATTCCGACCCCGCATTCCTGGACAAGATCACCGGGATGCTCGGCGTCGCGCAACGTCTGGAGCATCGGCCGAACGAGCTTTCCGGCGGCGAGCAACAGAGAGTGGCACTGGCCCGGGCGCTGATCAATCGTCCCGCGATTGTGCTCGCGGACGAGCCCACCGGCAACCTGGATTCGAAAAGCTCGGCGGTCGTACTCGACATGCTGCGCCAGTCGAATAAAGAGTTAGGCCAGACCGTCCTGATGATTACGCACAACCCCGAGGCTGCCGAATATGGCGACCGCATCGTCCACATGCGCGATGGACAGATCGTTGCGCCCGACGAAGACCCGCAGTGGGCGCCGCATCATCCGGCCTCACACTTGCAGTCCTAGCAGAGAAGCCGTTGTGAAACTCGAACTTGGAAATCCAGCGTCCGAATCGGGTTGGGGCTAATCAACTTGCGGCATGCTTGAGGGTATGCCCTAATAGGAATCGCATTTCGAGTACGGATAGACAGGTTCCGCATGGCACATCGAGACGAATTCACCAAACCGATTCTTCCCGGCAAGGGTGCGACCGACTACGAGCGCTATCTGCGCACGGACGAACTGCTCGCCCTGCAAAAGTCGCCCGAAGAACTGCTGCACAAAGACGAGATGACATTCCTGGTTGTGCATCAGAGCTCGGAATTGCTCCTGAAGGGAGCGGCCTTCGAACTGGGCCGTGCCCTCGAAGCGCTTGAGCGCAGCGACTACGGCAACAGCACGCGGCTGATTCGGCGCGCCCTCCAGTTGCTCGAACCGCCGATTGGCCTGCTGCACATTCTGGAGACTATTACCCCCTACGATTATCACGTCATCCGCGCCGGACTTGGACATGGCAGCGGGCTCGACTCCCCCGGATTTCTCTCACTGCTCCACATAGGACCTCGTCTTGGTCACGCTTTTCACGAGCAGCTCAGCCGCGCCGGGGTCACGATCAGCGACCTCTACCGCCGGCACGAAGAATTCTTTGGCCTGCACGATGTCGCCGAACGCCTGCTCGACTTCGACGAACGCATGCAGCTATTCCGGTTCCACCATCTCAAACTCGCCGAACGCATTATTGGAGGGCGGGTCGTTGGCACGATGGGAACGCCCGTCGAGGTGCTGCAGCAGCGCATGGAAAGCTGGCTCTACAAGGATCTCTGGGACGTTCGCAACCAGATCACCGCAGCCGCCAACCAGACGCAAGGCGCCAAGTAGTCGATCACGCATGATTTGCAGGCGGTCATTGCCCGCTTTGTTTTACTATTTACAGAATGATCTTCCCGCCATTCGAGGTTGCAATCAAGCTTGCGATTGCGCTCGGCATCGGTCTGCTGGTGGGGTTGGAACGTGAGTGGTCGCAAAAGGATGTTGGGGTTCGGACATTCTCGATCACCGCTCTTCTCGGTTGTCTCTCCGTTCTTATTTCCGTTCAACTGGCGGCGATCTGTTTGGCCGGTGTGGTCATCTTGGTTGCATTTCTGAACGGCCGGAGTCTGCTGGCGGATCGTTCGCTGGAACTGACGACCTCTGTGGCCTTGATCGTCACATTCATTCTGGGTGCGCTGGCAGGCCAAGGTCACCTGTTTACTCCGACGACAGCCGCCATTCTGATGACCGGTCTGCTGGCGTGGAAAACGGAGTTGCAGCGGTTCGCCGGCGACTTGAAGCTATCGGAAATCCGAGGCGCGGTGCTACTCGGACTCATTGGGTTTGTGATTTATCCGCTTTTGCCCAACCGATTTATTGACGGATGGCATCTGCTGAATCCGCGGCAATCTTGGCTGATTGTGATTATCGTAGCCGGGCTGGGCTTTGCGAATTACGTTCTGCTGCGGATTTTCAGCAATCGTGGTTTGTATTACACGGCCGTTCTCGGCGGGTTAGTAAACAGTACGGCGACGGTGGCGGAGTTGTCGCGAACCGTCCCGGGCGATGAGGCGGAGGAGAACAACACGATTGTCGCACTCGTGCTGCTTACATCCGTCGCGATGTTCGTACGCAATCTTGTAATTCTGGCGATCTTCGCGCCTGCATCGGTGTCGATCGCTATATGGCCGCTGCTGGCGATGACAACTGGAGCGGTGGTCTTTGCCTGGAAGCAACGCGGTCGCGGCACGGAACCGGTCAAGAGTCTACGCCTCGACTCTCCGGTTTCTTTGAGGCACGTGCTCAATTTGGGTGGGTTATTCGTGGTCATGGAGATCGTTGGAACTGTCGGGGCGCGATTCCTGGGGAAATTCGGTTTTCTGGCCTTGAGCTTGGTTGGTGGGACCGTTAGCAGCGCCAGCACGACTGCGGCAGCTGCGACCATGGCGATCCATGGCAAGCTGTCTCCGAACGTGGCTGGCGTGGCGACGGTATTTGCATCGATCGCGAGCGCACTCGTGAATCTGCCGCTGGTGCAGAGGCAATCTCGCAACAAGCGACTGACCTGGAATCTGGCCGCAATCTCGCTCGTGTTGGTTGCCTCTGGACTTGTAGTTCTAGTTGCTCGGGAACGATATCGCTGAGCGGGGACGAATTGAATCATTGAGTTATGGCCTCAAGGATTCAATGCCCGCCGCGATTAGCGCTTCCCAGCTACGTGGCCGCGTCCATCCCGCACTTCGTTTCCTTTGAAGTGGGAAATCCTGTCCAGACGCTTCCCGGGTTCGGGTCGGTCGCCGCGAGCGGGCCTAGGGCCGTTGTAGCCGTGATCAGGGTGGAACCGGTTATTGACGTGGCCACGGAAGCCCTCAGGGCCATGAAACCAAGGGCCAGCGCCAATGAATACGCCACCTGAAAACCATTCCGGCCCGTAGTAGCCATAGGGAGCGCAATCATAGGGCGGGACGTCATAGTAACCGTAAGGGCATACGGGCGCTGCTCCGATCTCGACGGCGACCTGAGCCTGCGCTATTGGAGTTATGGTGACGAGGCAGATTCCGATGACAGCAACTAGGGCAAAAAACTTAAATCCGTTCATGCAATTATCCTCACTCATATTGATCGGCGGTTAGGTTGATCTACGATCTCCCCGATAACATTTTCACCGTGACGGTTTTAGATGTCCTTGGTCTGGCAACATGAAACCGCAGATACGATTCATTTTCCGCGCGAAGGGTTGGCTCTGAGGAGGTGCTCCGGTTGTTCGAGGGTTTCTGTTTTTTATCGCTATACGGCAAAAAGGAGAGGGACGCATACTAAAAAAGCAGTGGGACGCGCGGTGTGCGCGTCTCACTGCTGGGAAGAGTGTTGCCTTGTTGCTTTGCTGCGTCAGAGCGTTGGAAAAATTTCCAGCGCGCTGTTACCGCCCATGTCTGCCGCCGCCACCGCCATGCGACCCGCCACCGCCGCCATGCGATGCGCCGCCGTGCGACGATCCACCACCGTGGCTGCTTGGCGCCGAATGGCCGCCGCCAAAGCTGGGAGCCGAACGTCCACCGCCATAACTCGGTGCAGAACGTCCGCCGCCATAGCTTGGAGCTGAGCGTCCACCACCATAGGAGCGTGGCGTCACGATGGGTTGCCTCATATTGAGTGTCGGACGGGAAGACCCGCCGTAGCCGCGGCCTTCCGAAGCCGAACTGCGGGAAGAGCCGTAGGAACCGCGGTTCTCGCTGCGGCCGGCTGATTCACCCGCTCTGCCTGATTCATTCGCCCGAGGGGATTCTGAAGCCGAGCGCGACGGCATGGGAGAAAATTTCTGCCAACCGCCGCTGCTTCCACTTTCGCGAGCGATCGTCGAACTGCCCGAGTTCCCGGAACGCGCCGCCGAACCTGCGTTCGAATTGCCACGCGTCCCCGTACTTCTTTCTGTACTTCGTTCCGAATTCTGGCTCGACCGCTGAAAGCCACTGCTCGATCCGCCACCTTCACGGCCGTTGCCTATCGACCGGCCGTTCGTCGCGGTCGCAGTGCTGCCATGAGCCGAGAAGAAATGCTGATTCTGCGCAACGTTTCGAGTCGTCGAGGCCGCTGCCGGGCGTCCGCTAGCCGAGTAGCTTTCCCGGCTCGGACTCGCAGGCACTCTGCCGGTTGTGAACCGGGCATTCTGAAACTGCGCGTGAGTCGCGGCCTGCGTGTTCATGTGGCCAGTTCCAAACTCTCTGCCGGACACGGTCGTCCCGCCGCGGAAGTTCGCATCATGCATTGCCCGGTTCACGTTCGAGAAGCGCGAACCGGCGCGCAGCGGAGCAAAACCGCCGCGATTGTATTCGCCGAAACGGGAGTAGCCGAAGCCTCCGCCCCAACGACCCCACCAGGGATGGAAAAAGTCACCGGGTCCTAGTGGGAGCCATCCGATCGAGCCAAATCCAAAGCCAAATCCGAAACCCAAGCCACCGCCGAATCCGAAGAATGAAACATAAGCTGGCGCCCAAATCGGCCGGTAGAACGGGTAACCGTAAGCCGGACCAGGCCACCAACCCCAACCTCCGTCGATATACATCCAGCGCCCGTAGTGATAAGGAGCCCAGCCCCACGAATCATAGGAAACCCAGGTCCATCCCCAATAAGGCTCGTACACCCAGCGTCCGTCGCGATAAGGAGCCCAACCCGGAGCGACCGTCGGCCGCCACACGGGACCGTAATCCGGAACCTCAGACCAGGTGCCATGGCCATCGAGGTCTTCGGTTCCAACGTAGTAGTCGTTGGTTTGCCGCCGCGCTACCGAGTTGCGGATCATGTTGTCGCGATCGGAGTTCCACTGATCAAAGTCATCGCGGGCCGGAGCCTCGCCAATCTTGTATTGCTCGTCCGCGCCGGTGCCCTGAATAGTGATGAACTGGTTTTGTCCGACGCGGGTGCCGCCTTGCGGCGTCGTGACTTCGATTTCGCCTCTGCGGACCAACACTTCCGTATGATCGTCGGTAGTAACCAGAATGCGAAAGCTGGATTCGCGCCGCTCGGTCTTAATCGCCACGTTCGGCGTATCAATTTCGGCGTCAGCATCGCTGTTCCTGAGGACGGTGAAGTTGGCCATGCCGTGACCAAGTTGAATCTGAATCTGGGAGCGATTGAGCTGCACGATGTTGGCCTGCGTGTGTTCCGCCAAACGCAACATGTTGGCGTAGTCGAGCTGAAGTTCCGTGCGCGCTTTGTCGCCGGTGGAAACTTTGTCGCCCGCAAGCACAGGAGCATTCAACGCGGCCGCCGACCAAGCACCGGAGTCGCCTCGCTGCGTGGAAACATCGCCATGAATCAGGCTGATGCGAGCCACGCCGCTTTTTTCTTCCGGAGCCGGCGTGTTATAGGTCGGTGCGTTATTCGGATCTGGGTTGCCGGGATCCGGGTTCAGGGAATTGTTCGGGCCACCCATCGGAGCCTGATTCATTGAAGCCGGATTCATCGAATCTTGATCCTGATCCATGGAATTCTGGTCCGCTGGACTTTGATCGTTCGGACCGGGATTGTTCGGACCGGCCATGGGCGATTGAGCCGGTGCCTGAATGTTCGGCGACGGCTTCGCATACTGATCGGGCGCCTGGTCGTTGGGGTTCTGGGTGTCGTTCTGAGCAACGACGGCGCCTGGAATCGCCATCATCAATCCTAAAAGTGCTGCCATGAATTTGAGTTTCACGAGTGTCTCCGCGGTTGCGAGTGCCAAACCTAACAATGCATGTGGGGTGCCGTTTTTTATCGGCCCGAACTGGATCCTTTAAATACTGTATTTGCAGTAAGTTAGCGATTCCTTGGCAAGCTGAACGCACGGCCATTCGCGAGCCTTCGGTGGCCCGGTTCCACCAAGGTGGTGCTTTTCGGCCAGCAGAACTGATGGTTCCGAGGACGAGTTTCTATCTTCAGATAGCTTCATACCAATTAAGAGCGTGTCCATGGACACTTCCTGCCATCGGGAGCAAGATCGCAACGATGATTTCTTCCCGCAGCGTTTACCGCGAGGTGAAGTCAGTCAAACCGGAGGGGATGCGATGACGAACACAACAACCAGACCAAAAGGGATCAGCCTAAGTAGAGCGCTGGCATTCAGCGCCATGTTGATGGGCGCACTCTTAACGATATTGCTGCTCCCCGCGTATGGCCAACAGGAAGTCGATCCAACGTGGTATGACCCGTGGGTCGCACCTAATGCGGCGGTCATTCAATCCGCTCAGTTGCCAGCGGCAGCTCTCTCTGTTAACTCACCCGTACCCAGTCATGGATACGAACTGACGGCTAAGCCTTTGGCGTCGGCTTCGAGCGCGTCGGCTTCGAGCGCAGCAAAGGAGCGTGCTCAGGACACGCGGGTCGACCACAAGCGCCACATCGCGGAGGTAGCCGTCGATTCGAAGAAGCGGATGGCGCTTCTGAACTGACTCTGAGGCGCCCTTACCATACTCGGCAGGCGTTCTCGGCAACCATGGGCTGTCCCGCTTTGCAGCCAAAGGCCTGCTGAAACGCCGCCGAGTTCTGTACCGCACCATTCACACGCCAGCGTCCCGGGGAGTGCGGATCGGTCAGCACGCGCTTCCGCGCTTCCTGATCGGTCACGTTCTGGCACCAGATCTGTCCATAGGCGAGGAAGTAGCGCTGCGCCGGAGTGTAACCATCGATTGGCTTCACGGGCGTGTCGTCGATGACGGACTTCAGCGCCATGTAGGCCAGTTTCAGCCCTCCGTTGTCAGCGGTATTTTCACCCAGCGTCAATTTGCCGTTGAGCTTGACTTCGCCTTTATCGTCCTTGACGGAGACAAAGCCCGAATACTCGTTCGCCGTGCAATCCACGCGCTGTTCAAACTCCTTGGCGTCGTCCGCGGTCCACCAATCGCGGAAGTTCCCCTCGGCGTCGAACTTGCGTCCTTGGTCATCGAAACCGTGAGTGAGTTCGTGCCCGATCACCACGCCGATGGCGCCGAAATTCACTGCGTCATCCATCAGCTTGCCGTAAAAAGGTGGCTGCAATATACCCGCGGGGAAGTTGATGTCGTTCATCGGAGCCCGGTAATACGCGTTGACCGTTGGCGGTGTCATTCCCCAATCTTTGCGATCCGTCGGGCGATCGATTTTCTTATACTCACGCTGCACCTCGAATGCCCCGGCGCGGACCGTGTTGCCCGCATAATCGTCGGACTTGATCACCACGCTACTGTAATCACGCCAGTTGTCGGGATAGCCAATGTTATTGACGATGGTATTGAGCTTCTCATAGGCCTTCTTTTTGGTCGTGTCCGACATCCAAGTCAGCTGGCCAATGTCCTGACGCATCGCACTCTCGATCGCCTGCACCATCTTCAAAGTCCGCTCTTTGCCTTCGGCGCCGAAAGTGCGGTCGACATAGAGCTTACCCAGAGCCATGCCCAGGTTCTCGTCGGTGGCTTTCACGCACCGCTTCCAGCGCGGTTCCAGTTCCTTCCGTCCTGACATGTATTTGCCGTTGAAATTGAAATCCTCTTCGACAAAGGCGTTGGTCAGCAGCGGCGCGTATTCGTTAATTGTTTTCCAGCGCAAATACACTTTCCAGTTGTCGAGAGAAACGGAGTTGAGTTGCTCGTTGACCTCCTTGAAGAAATCGGGATTGCCCACGTTCAGCGACGTGAACTTGGGCGAACCATTCTCGGCGAAGTAGAGGGTAAGGTCGAAATTCGGAGCCAAGCCAGCGATTTCCGCGACAGTCATTTTATGGTCGCGCATCTTGGGATCGCGCCGGACGGTTCGGTCCATCGCCGCCTGCGCCAGCCCCGTCTCCACGGTTAATACGGTTTTAGCCTCGGCCGCGGCCACGTCGGGCTTGTCGCCGGCCAGTTCGAACATCTTCTGGACATGCTCCACATACCTCTGCCGCGTGTCCACGGACTTCGGATCGTCCTTTAAGTAGTAATCGCGATCGGGCAGAGTCATCCCGCCCTGGTCGAGAGTGGCAATGGTTTCGGTCGAATCGTGCATGTCGGGCTGTGACGAGAACGCGAACAGCGCCGGAATGGAATTTTTGTGCAGGGCAGCGATCTGTCGAATGAGATCTGCTCTTGTCTGGATACCGAGAATCCGCTCCAGTTCCGGCATCAGCGGAGCCGTGCCTTTTTTCTCGATCGCGGCCTCGTCCATGCACGAGCCATAGAATGTACCCACCATAGTCGCCGGCGGCGACTGTTTCCCAGGAGCCTGCGCCTCGGTTAATATGTCCCGCAGAATATAAAGATTGCGTTCGAAGAGCTCGTCAAATCGTCCCCACCGCGCCTTGTCTGGAGGAATCGGGTTGTTCTTCATCCAGGTTCCACAGGCATATTGATAGAAGTCGACACACGGATCGATGGTCTTATCGATGGCGGTTACATCGAGGACGGGGATTTCCCGGGGAATGGCAGAGGAAGACGAGTCAGTTTGAGCAGAGCCTAGGACGGCGGTCGATAGCAATAGCACTAAAATTGAAAACCTGCAAAAGATGCGAGTGATCATTCTTGCCTCGAGTGGTGAATTGATGCCCCGCAACTGCCGCTGGTTCGCACATCGCTTAAAAAAGTTAGGAGACTGTCGATGTGGAGACTGAAGGCAAGTCGCAATCAGAAACACTACTACAAAGCGCTATGAGATGGAAATTCGCGAGAGGTGAGCCAACGGCGGGAACGGAGAAGCCAAGCGAAGGATGTTCGGTTGACCCTCCATTGCGCAATCACCCATTTACTTCGGCGGAAGGTACCACAAATGATAAGCTTTATGCAGCTCGTTATAGTGCTGGTTGGGGGGTGATGAGCGTGGCAGAAATTCGACTGCAAGAGGGTGAGTCGTTGGAAAACGCCCTGCGCCGGTTCAAGCGCAAGGTTCAGACTGAAGACATCATTAAAGAAGTGAAGCGTCACTCCTACTACCTGAAGCCGGGCGAGAGAAAAAGAGTGAAGCAAGCTTTGGCGCAAAAGCGTGCGCGAAAGAAAATTCGCAAAGAACGCGATTGAGAGTGTAGTTAAACTGCGATTAGGGAATCACTTTGAGGCCGCTGCGCTCAAGCAGCGGCCTTTCTTATTCTGTACGGTGACGGGTCGAACATTCCAATGAACAAACCGCAATGGTCCGGCAATTACCCAATACGATTTGTGCGGCCGCTCAATTCCAGACTCAAGGATTGGACGCTGCCGGAGGTGCTGACGGCGAGTTCGCCGGGGGCTGAGCCGCATAAGCGCTAACTTAAGCACGGCGGGCTGGAAGTTGACCCTCCCAGAGGCTTTCTGGGCGGTAGCTTCCGAGTGGCCGACAATCCGCCAGTTGAGCTCTCCGGAAGGTCGAGGCCCAACTTCAGACTTTAGAAAACCGCGCAGAGCTGGAGCGTCTACTCTGAACGCATTTGCCGTATTCCTATCGCGCATGACGGCTTTCACAAGGAACTGAGGCACTAGAAATAATCAGCCAGCTTTACATGTCTGAGGATCCCGCCTTCCATCGTAAAGGCCAAATTGCTCCCCGAAGGGCGATATCTCAGATCTCCCAATGCGGTTTCGGTCCAGTCTCTTGCCGACCTGCCAGAGACGAGCGTGATCCTAGCACCAACCTTGAACCCCGCCAACTCTGCGGGGCTGTGGGGTGCGACAAATCGGACTTCAAACCCGGAGTCCTGCTTGTCCAACGTCAGCCCGAGCCGATCTTTGGGGAATGGTTTTCGCAGTATCCCTGGGTAGGGGATCGCATACAGTCGATTGTGCGCATAATCAATGATCATGTGAAAGCGGGCGAGAACCGGTAGCCCGATATCGCCCGAGATAGAACTGGGTACGCCCGGCGTGAGACTCGTGGGTATAAACGCGGCCGGTATGCTGCTGAGTTCAATGCCGGCAAACTTAATGTGGTTCAACGTGGCCACGGTTTCCGGGACAAAACCTCCCGTACCAGCGGCTAGTCTTTGAGAGGATCGTTTCCCCTCCAACACCTTGTGTATCTGATAGTAGGATTCATACACCAGCATTTCCCCGGAATTGCCGAGTCCCAGCTCAAACTCAGCCGACGGTGCGCCCTCAAGCGAAACCGATACGAGATGTTCGTCGTGTTCTCGAGTCAGCGGTACCTCCACCGCGCCATTCGGTTTCGCAAGACTCGCGGGATCCCGGAACGCGATGCGATGGTGGGCAAAATCAATCTCCAGCGCTAAGTCGTCGAACGAGTCATCCCCTATCAGTAAGGGCAGCGAGTGTCCCATATGCTTGGCGAGTGCCGAAAAATCTACAACGGATGCAGAGAGATCTGGCAGGCTGAGATTGCCAATCTGGATTTGTAACCCGTGAATCGTAGGTGCACCATCGTGTTCCGCTTGTGCCGAGCTTGCCAGATTGTCTTTCGGTTCGACTCCAATGGCCGCAGCGAAAGCCCTGTCTATATCCGGAACCGGGAGACCGGTTGCCAGCAGCACAGCCGCATCGTGACCATTGACCTTCGCTGGAACGAAAATGTGTTTCTCATCATAGAAATCAAAGTCAATCCAGCCCGTAGACGTTGCTCCCGCTGCAAAGATCGCCTTGTGGACCGGTGCCGATCCCGTCGAATTCGATGTACTCCCAGAACTCAAGGCAAGAAACAGCACTGCCGCAAAGCTGATTTTCATATGCTTTTCCCCGCAAGTATGTAGAAACCGTTAGACGATTCAGGTCGCAGATCGTCACTCTCCAGCGGTCGTCAAGTGATAGCTGCCTGCGGTTTCCGAGTGACCGGCAAAAGCGGAAGTAAACCTTAAGTTAGCGCTTATGGGGCTGAGCCGCCGTATCGGGCGAGAACTGCGCTTGCCGCGAAATAATCTGATGTGAAGTTGGAAGCGTAGAGGCATCCCAGCCTCCACCGAGCGCCTCGACCAATTGCACGCTATCGACGATTTGCGTGATTCGCAAGTTGACGGCTGTTTGTTGATTGCTGAAAAGCGTGGTCTGGGCCGTGATCACATTCAGGTAGGGATCGATCCCCAGACGGTAGCGATCTGTGGCCAGGTTCAGGCTGCGCTGCGCGGACGCGATCGCCGTATCTTGCTGCTGAATTTCCTGCGAGAGAACGCGCAGGGCGGCTAGGTTGTCCTCGACCTGTTGGAATGCGGTGAGGACGGTATTGCGATAATTGGCAACCGTCTCATCATATTGCGCGCGATATTGTTCCATGGTTGCGCGACGCAGACCGCCATCGTAAATCGTCTCGGAAACGGCTGACCCCACCGACCAGACTCGCGAGGGCCAGGTTAGCCAGTTGGTAATGCTCGTGTTCTGGAAGCCAGCCGAAGCGCTAAGCGTCACCGTCGGAAAATAGGCCGCTTTGGCGACGCCGATTTGTGCGTTGGCCTGCGCCATCAGCCGCTCGTTTGCCGCAACGTCAGGACGGCGCTCCAGCAGTTCCGATGGAACTCCGAACGGAATCGCTGGCGGCGGAGTCTTTAGAGCCTCGACAGCAACCGAGAACGAAGAAGCGGGTTTCCCGACCAGCAGCGCCATCGCATGCTCGTACTGAGCGCGCAGAATGCCAAGATTGGTGTCGAGCGCCTGCGTCGCTTCCAGCTGAGTTTCGGCCTGGGCGACTGATTCGTCGGAATCGATGCCGGTTTCATACAGGGCCTTGGTCAGTTCCAGAGACTCCGCATAAGCCTTCACCGTCGCATCCAGCAGATCCTTTAGAGCGTCTTGCCCGCGCACTTGGAAGTAATCGACTGCCAGCTCCGCCTGCGCGGTCAGGCGTGTGTTCTCGAGGTCGGCGGCACTCGCTTGAGCGTTAGCAATATTGGCGCGAACCGTGTTGCGCACACGGCCGAACAAATCGGGCGTCCAAGAAGCGTCAAAGGGTAGAGAAAATTCGTTGAAGGTTGTCCCGGTGGTGTTGCCATTGGTCGTCGCAACCGCTGTGCGTTGACGGGTGGCGCTCGGGCCGACGGTCAGCGTCGGGAAATACTGTGCGCGCGCCTCCCGCACCAGGGCTCGTGCCGCCATGAAGTTCGCGAACGCGGAGGCGACGTTCTGATTCGAAATACTGACTTGCTCTTCGAGGGCGTTCAGTTGCGGATCGCCAAAAATCTCCCACCATTTGCCATGCAGAGCGCTGTCCTGCGGTTGCGCCTCTTTCCAACCGTCCATTTTCTTGAGATCGTCGGGAGTGACCTCCTTGAATGTGCCCGGCGTATCGACCGAGGGACGTTTGTATTTCGGACCGACAACGCAGCCTTGCAAGAGGAGTGCGCCGCACAAAAGTGCCGTCGCAGCGCGCATTTTGTTCGTTGCCTTCATCGATGTCTCTGACTCCTGGCCGCGGCCATTTCGGCCCTTTCTAAACGCGGCGAGTTCGCGTAGCGCATAAAGTGTTTTCATCCGAAGGACTCGATGTGTCTTTGCCCTTCGAGTTTTCCGTGAGCACGCAGCCACTTCACTCGCAACCGGTCCAACGAGAGATAAACGACTGGCGTGGTGTACAGGGTAAGTATCTGGCTTAGAATTAACCCGCCAATAATAGTAATCCCCAGAGGATTGCGAAGCTCCGAGCCCGTTCCCCTGCCGAAAGCCAACGGCATGGCGCCGAACATCGCCGCCATCGTGGTCATGAGAATTGGGCGGAAACGCAGGATGCACGCTTGGAAAATGGCGTCCCGCGGACTTTTGCCATCAACGCGTTCGGCGGCCAGCGCAAAGTCGATCATCATGATTGCGTTTTTCTTAACGATGCCGATCAACAGAATGATGCCGATCAAAGCAATGATACTGAGGTCCTTGTGGAAAATCATGAGGGCAAGCACCGCGCCGACTCCCGCTGAAGGCAACGTGGAAATAATCGTGATCGGGTGAATATAACTTTCATATAAAACACCCAGCACAATGTAGACAGCCATAAGAGCGGTAATGATAAGAAAAGGTTGCGTCGCGAGCGAAGACTGAAAAGCCTGGAGCGTGCCCGAAAACATGCCAGAAATTGTACTGGGCATGCCGATTTTCTGTTCCATCGAGATAATGGCGCTGGCGGCCTGGCTGAGCGCGACCCCGGGGGCAAGATTGAAGGAAATCGTTACCGAGGGATACTGACCCTGGTGATTCACTGCCAGCGGGGCCGTGGCGGGCTCGTAATGAGCGATGGCGCTGAGTGGAATGACTTTTCCTTGCGCAGCCCGGATATAGACATCATTCAAACTCACCGGTGACTGCCAGAACTTCGGTTCGACCTCCAGCACCACGTGATACTGATTGATGTTCGTATACATGGTCGAAACCTGAGCTTGGCCGAAGGCCTCATAGAGAGAATTGTCAATCATCTCCGGCGTAATGCCGAGACGCGACGCCGTGGCGCGGTCGTAAGTGAGCCTGGCCTGAAGGCCGCTATTCTGCTGATCGGTGTTGACATCCGTGAGGATGTGTATTTTCCGCATCTGCTGTAGCAGGACTGGTCCCCATTCCACCAGGTCCTGGATACTGTCGCTCTGAATCGTGTACTGATATTGGGCGCTGCTCGAGCGTCCGCCGATGCGGAGGTCCTGCCCGGCTTGCATGAACGTATTCGCGCCCGCAGCCAGCAGTTTGGGACGCAGACGGTCGATCACCTGGTTGGCGTTCACATCGCGTTGGTCAAGGGGTTTCAGACCCACGTAAATAAAGCCGCCATTGGTGGGACCTCCGCCGCCCGTGAATGCCATGGCGTTGGCCACCGCCGGGTCCGCTTTGGCGATACTGACAATGCGCTCCGTGGATTTTTGCATGGCCTGGAAAGAAACATCCTGAGAGCCTTGGATACCGCCGAAGACCGTGCCGTTATCCTGCTGCGGAAAGAATCCTTTCGGTACGATCATAAAAAGGTAGATGTTGAGCGCAATGGTGAGACCGAGAACGACAAGCGTGAGGCCGGAATGCTCCAGGACCCAGCCCAAGCTGCGCTCATAGGCGCCGAGAATCGAATTGAAGGCGCGTTCGCTCGTACGATAGGCCTTGCCATGCTCATCGTCCCGAAGATGTTTGAGCAGGCGCGAACACATCATCGGTGTCGTGGTTAGGGAAATAACCAGCGATACGAGAATCGCCACCGAAAGAGTCACGGCGAATTCACGGAAGAGGCGGCCGACAATGCCACCCATCATGAGAATGGGAATGAATACCGCGACCAGGGAGATACTGATGGAGAGCACGGTAAAGCCAATTTCGGCAGCGCCCTTTAGTGCCGCTTGCATGGGGGGCATGCCCTGCTCGATATAGCGTGTGATATTTTCGATGACCACAATGGCATCATCGACGACAAAGCCGGTCGAAATGGTCAGCGCCATGAGCGACAGGTTGTCGATGCTGAAGTGACAGAGATACATCACACCAAATGTCCCGATTAGAGAGACGGGAACGGCGACGCTGGGAATCAAAGTAGCGCGGACGTTGCGCAAAAAGACGAACACCACCAAAATGACCAAACAAATGGAGATCAAAAGGGTGCGCTCGACGTCGCGAACGGAAGCTCGAATGGTAAGGGTGCGGTCGAGCACGATCTCCGTGTCAATGGCGGAAGGAATCGACGCTCTCAGGGATGGAATCGCGGCTCGGATGCGGTCCACGGTGTCGATGATATTGGCCCCGGGCTGACGGAAAACGATGATAAGCACCGCGGTCTTGCCGTTGACAAATCCTGCCGCGCGTATGTTTTCAGTCGAGTCCGTGACGGTTGCCACATCGGAAAGCTTGACCGCAGCGCCATTGTGGTAGCCCACCACCAATGGCATGTAGTTCACCGCCTTCAGAAGCTGATCGTTGGTGGTGACGTCGGCGATCGTCGCGCCATCCATGATCTGGCCTTTGGGGCTGTTAGCATTTTGTTGGCTCAGCATCGAGGCCACGTCCTGCAAGCCGAGGCCATAGCTATTGAGCTGTGTCGGATTCACGTCTACGCGCACTCCCGGCAGTGAACTACCACCCACCGTAACCTGCCCTACGCCCTCGATCTGAGAGAGTCGCTGCTGCATAATCGTGGAAGCCGCGTCATAGAGCACGCCGCGGTCGTACACCGATGACGTGAGCGCCAGAATCATGATGGGCGCGTCTGCCGGGTTGACCTTGCGATAGGTGGGATTGCCGGGAAGATTTGTAGGGAGGTAGCTGCGCGCCGCATTGATCGCGGCCTGGACGTCACGAGCCGCGCCATCAATGTTGCGGTTCAAATCAAACTGCAGTGTGACGCTGGTGGTGCCGAGATAACTGGACGATGTCATCTCCGTGATGCCGGCAATTCTCCCGAACTGGCGCTCCAAGGGAGTAGCCACGGAGGAAGCCATGATTTCGGGACTGGCGCCCGGCAAACTGGCGCCCACCGAAATCGTCGGGAAATCGATCTGAGGAAGCGCCGAGACGGGCAACTCCCGAAACGCGACTGCACCCGCCAGAGCGATGGCGGCGGTCAAAAGGGTGGTGGCCACCGGCCTTCGAATAAATGGAGAAGAAAGACTCATCGTAATGAATCCGCATTAATCTGCGGGGAATCCCTCAGGTTCGTCGTCAACCGCGTGGCGTGAAGCAAAGCGATGCGCGAGCCGGTCGAAGAAGATGTAAATGACCGGCGTCGTATAGAGCGTGAGCACCTGACTCAAGATCAAGCCTCCCACCATCGAGATACCCAAGGGACGGCGAAGCTCCGAGCCGATTCCGGTGCCGAGGGCGAGGGGCAAGCCGCCCAGCAGTGCGGCCATGGTGGTCATCATGATGGGACGAAAACGGAGGAGGCACGCTTCATAAATAGCTTCTTCCGGCCGCTTGCCTTCTTTGCGCTCCGCCTCCAGCGCGAAGTCGATCATCATAATTCCGTTCTTTTTGACGATACCGATCAGCAGGATGATTCCGATGAGGGCGACGACGCTGAGTTCCTGGCCGCAAATCAACAAGGCCAGAATTGCGCCCACTCCGGCTGACGGCAGAGTCGACAGAATCGTAATGGGATGGATGTAACTTTCGTAGAGAACGCCAAGCACGATGTAAACCGTGATCAGGGCGGCAAGAATCAGGAGCGGCTCATTGGCGAGGGAAGCTCGAAACGAAGCCGCAGTGCCCTGAAAGGCTCCCTGTACGCTCAGCGGCATGTTGATTTCCTGCTGGGCCTTGTCAATGGCCTTAGTGGCTTCTCCAAGCGATGCACCGGGCGCCAGGTTGAAAGAGATGGTGACGACAGGGAACTGTCCCTGGTGGTTGACGGATAGAGGACTGCTCTTGGTTTCGAATCGAGTAATGGCGCTGAGCGGAATGCTGCCGCCATTCACCGCGGCTATAGGACTGGGGTTGGGCGAACCCGAACTCGCAGCTGTATTCGGTGCGGCCGACGGGCTCGGCGCAGCGGTGGAGGCGGAATTGCCGGAAGCTGTCGTCGCCGTAATCGTGCCGGAAGATCCTGTAGTGAGCGCCGTCGGCGCCAACGCAGAACGAACGTAGATGTCTTGTAATTTTGAGGGACTCTTCTGAAACTCGGGCTGCGTCTCCAGCACAATGTGGTATTGGTTTAACTGTGTGTACAGCGTCGAAACCTGCCGTTGCCCATACGCATCGTAAAGCAACTGGTCGATGGCTTGCGGCGTGATACCCATGCGCGACGCCGTTACCCGGTCAATGACAAGGGAGGCAGCGAGCCCTGAAGTCTGCTGGTCCGTGGCCAGATCGCGTAACTCCGGAATGGCTTGCAGTTTGGCCATCAGTTTGGCCGTCCAGAAATTCAGCTCGCGTTGATCGGGATCTTCAAGCGTGTACTGATATTGCGTTCGGCTCACGCGATCTTCTACGGTGAGGTCCTGCACCGGCTGCATGTACAGCGTGATGCCATCGATCTTCTCGAGTTTGGGCTGGAGACGCCGGATGACATCGGATGCATTGATGCCGCGCTCTTCGAGCGGTTTCAAATTGATTTGGATGCGCCCGCTGTTCAAAGTCGTGTTGGTGCCGTCGATCCCAATAAAGGAAGAAAGACTCTCTACCGCAGGGTCCTGCAGGATCACGTGCGTAAGTTCCTGTTGCCGTTCTTCCATGGCAGGAAAGGAAATGGATTGCGTGGCTTCCGAGATGCCCTGAATGATGCCCGTGTCCTGGACGGGGAAGAAGCCCTTTGGGATGAAGACGTAGAGAACGACTGTAAGCACCAGCGTGGCCGCGGCCACGAATAGGGTCGCAGTCTGGCGTTTCAGCACCCACTTCAAAGTTCGTCCGTAAAAAGCAATGATGCTTTCAAAAGCGCGCTCTGAAACGATATAGAAACGAGTCTGCTTCTGCCCGTGCGTGCTCTTCAGCAGACGCGAACACATCATGGGAGTAAGAGTCAGCGAAACCACGGCGGAGACGAGAATGGTCACGCTCAGGGTAATGGCGAATTCGCGGAAAAGCCGGCCCACGATGTCGCCCATAAAGAGCAGGGGAATCAGCACCGCAATCAACGAGATGGTCAGCGATACGATCGTGAAACCAATCTGCTCCGAGCCTTTCAGGGCCGCTTCGAGCGGCCGATCTCCTTCTTCAATAAAGCGAATGATGTTCTCGATCATGACGATGGCGTCATCCACAACAAAGCCCGTCGAAATGGTGAGCGCCATCAGCGTGAGGTTGTTCAAGCTGAAGCCTGCGAGATACATCACACCGAATGTGCCCACGATCGAGAGAGGGACGGCAACGCTAGGGATGATGGTGGCAGAAACGTTGCGCAAGAACAGAAAGATGACCATCACCACCAGCGCGACGGTGAGCATGAGTTCGAACTCAACATCTTTCACGGAAGCCCGGATGGTGGTCGTGCGATCCGTCAGTTCATCGATCTGAACGGCTGCGGGCAGATTGCTTTTGAGCAGCGGAAGCAGCTTCTTGATGCGGTCGACGACCTGAATGATGTTGGCCCCGGGTTGGCGCTGGATGTTGACGATGACCGCGGGAGTCTCGTTCATCCACGCCGCCTGGCGGTTGTTTTCCACATCATTCGTTACCGTGGCCACCTCGGAAAGTTTCACGGGCGACCCGTTGTGATAAGCAACCACCAATTGTTCGAACTCGGCGGCCGTGAGCAACTGGTCGTTCGATTGAATCTGGTAGTCCTGTTGCGGCCCATCGAAGTTGCCGATCGCCTGATCGAGGCTGGTCTGTTGCAAAGCAGTGCGCACATCCTCAAGGTTGATGCCGTAGGAGGAAAGCGCTGTCGGATTCACGCGCACCCGGATAGCAGGCTTTTGACCGCCGCTGATGCTGACCAGCCCCACACCGGGGAGCTGAGAGATTTTTTGCGCGAAGCGTGTGTCTGCGAGATCTTCGACCTGTGACAGCGGGATCGTCTTCGAAGAAAGCGCGAGAGTGAGAATCGGAGTGTCCGCCGGATTTGTCTTGCTGTAAATCGGCGGGACCGGCAGATCGGAAGGCAGGTAGGTTTGGGCGGCGTTGATGGCAGCTTGTACTTCTTGTTCCGCGACGTCAATGTTCAGGTCGAGCGAAAATTGCAAAACAATGATGGAGCTCCCATCAGAGCTCGTGGAAGTCATCTGATTGAGTCCGGGAACCTGTCCGAACTGTCGCTCTAACGGCGCGGTTACAGCCGATGCCATTACGTCGGGACTGGCGCCGGGGTAAAACGTGACCACCTGAATCGTCGGATAATCGACCTCGGGCAGCGCCGAAACTGGCAATTGGAGATAGGCGACACCGCCGGCGAGCATAATCGCCGCCATCAATAGCGACGTCGCCACCGGTCGTAAAATAAACGGACGAGACGGACTCACTGCGGGGAGCCTCCCTTTTTGCCGCCAGAGGCGCCTCCGCCGCCCGGCCCCGACGGAGTGGACGGGTTCGTTTCCTGTTGCTGATTCTGGGCTTGGCCCATCGTGCCAGTTCGGCCGCCGGTAGACGGGCGGATGGTCACTTTCGCATTATCCAGAAGTTTGTCGAATCCGTTGACCGCGACCACGTCCTGGGGCTGAACCCCCTCCACGGCGGTCACAGAACCATCCGTAGTGCCGGCCGTGATCGTCCGCATAGAGGCTGTCTGGTCACTCTTGATGACGTAGACATACGCGCCTTGAGCGTTGCGTTGGATCGCCGGAGTAGGAATCAGAGTCACGCCGTGCTGCGTATCCACCAGCAGTCTGATGTTTACGAATTGACTCGGGAAAAGCGCGCCGTCCTTGTTGTCAAAAATGGCCTTGAGTTTCAAGGTTCCCGTGGTAGGGTCGATCACATTGTCGAGAGTCAGGAGTGTGCCGGATGCGAGCTTGGTGCTTTCTGCACGGTCAAAAGCGTCGACGGTGAGTGTTTTTCCCTTGCGCAACTGTTGTTGAATCGGGGCCAGGGAGTCTTCTGCGATGCTAAAGATAACCGTGATTGGCTGGAGTTGGGTGATCACGACCAATGCAGTAGTGCTGTTTGCCTGGATGATGTTTCCCGGATCGACCAGCCTCAATCCGACACGCCCGGCGATGGGTGCGGTGATGTGCGTGTACACGAGATTAACCTGGGCATTTGCTAATTGGCCCTCATCGTTTTTTACCGTGCCTTCATCCTGCAGGACGACTTGCTCCTGATCGTCATATTGCTGCTTGGCGATGGCGTTGCGATCCAACGCTTGCTTGTAGCGATCCAAATCGATCCTGGCCTCTTTCAAGACCGCCTGATCGTGCGCCAGTTGCCCTTGGACTTGGGTTAGCGCCGCCTGATAAGGGCGCGGATCGATTTCGATGAGCGGGTCGCCCTTTTTCACCATTTGCCCTTCGTGATAGTAGACCTGGGTGATCTCGCCCTGCACCCGGCTCGTCACGGTCACAGTGTAGACGGGCGTTACCGCGCCCAATGCGTTCAAATAAATCCCGATGTCGCCTTGGTGTGCGACCGCAGTAGAGACCAAAACGGGCCGCGAGGAAGGGTCACCGCCGGCCTTTGCCTGAGTATCGGTCCCGCGACGTTCCCAGATTGCCACGCCGCCCAATAGAACCACGGCGACGATCAGCCAGATCCACCAGCGGCTCTTGGGAGCAGTTGAATTCTCACGAGTTGAATAAGGGGGAGTGTCCTGCTCGGACTTCCTGGGTTCAGTTAAGACTGTGTGTTGTTCCGTCACTCGCACTCCTCAAATCCGCACTCCTCAAACGTAAGGAGGGACTATCTTTCTGAAGGAAGTTGAAACTGCGCACCCTCTATCGCGGAGATAGGACGCACATTAGACATTCAGTAAGAAGAAACATGCAGCGAACGCAGCATTCTCCTGCCGCTGCTGGTGCAATCTTATCATTTATGCCTAACACCATTTTGACGTGCGAGAGAGTAAAACGCGTCGAGTTTTTTGTGAAGAATTGTCAACACTCCGCGTCAATGGCCAGTTTGCGGACGGGTATAATCCAGGCGGTGACTGCACTCCAAAGCAACCTCTCGGGAAACAAAGCCGCCCCCTCCCTCCGGCAAATCGCGCTGCGATTATTGCTAGCGACACTAGGACTGCTGGTAATCGCCTACGGCGCGGACTATGGCGTGTTTCAATATCGTCTGGCCACCAAACGCCAGCCCTTTGGCAGCGTAACCGTCGAACACTACGACGCGGTGGAGCATAAAGACGGCAAGGCCGAGCTGATTTTTCAGCCGCCCGCACAGCAGACGTGCGTCAACAGTCTTTTCCCTCACGCCGGAGATCCTCCTTGCTGGTTTCTCAGCCGCCATGCTGAGCAGAAGACGGATATCTGATGGAAAAAGCAAAGGCTTCGACCCCAAGGGCGACAACGGAACACCGGGGAAACAGGTTGATTGTTGCCGATCTCGATCTGGCTTGGAGTTTATGACGGCAGCGGCTGTCCACGAGTCTCCGCACCGAACGGGGTGAGCAACAGCCCGATGGCAAAGGCAATGCCAGTGAGTGCCACTGGCGTCCCGATGGAACCGAAGTGGCGCACACCCGCTCCCACTAGAAAGGTGATTCCAGCGCCGGCGAAGCGAGCGAAAGAGGTGGAAAAGGCGAAGGCGCTGGCGCGGCATTCGGTGGGATATTGTTCCGGAAGCCACAGCGTATACACCGAAAAATTGGCACCGCCGATTCCCAGGAAAAACAGACAAACAAAAAACCACGGCAGCCCGTTTCCGCCCAGATAGTAAACCTTGCCAAAGGTGACCACGATAGAAACCATCATCAAGGCAAAGAAAAAGGCCAGTGCGCCGCGGCGACCAAATCGTTCGGCAAGCGTGGGCATGGCAAAGCAGCCGAGAATGGTGGCAACAGCGACCAGCATGGTTGCATACGAGGCCAATTGAGCCACTTGTGGCCCAACGCGCCCGCTGGCTTCGGCCAGAGCCGTAACCGCCGCGGGAACGTAGACTGTTCCCGCCCAAAGTCCGCAGATTGAAACCAACATGAACAGCGAATTCAAAATCGTGCGCCGCCGCCAGGTTCGATTGAACAGCGTAGCCAGTGGGCGCCACCATGACAACGCGTGGACGACTTTCTCTTTCTGCACCCAGCGCGCGGGTTCGGTCACGCCATATCGGATCCATGCCAGTAACAGTGCCGGCAATCCACCGAAGGCAAACATCGCACGCCAGCCTAAGTGGCTTCCGATGCTGTAATTGGCCAACGCCGCCAGCAAGAAGCCGAAGTAGTATCCGGTGTGCATGAATCCGGCCCCAGCGATGCGCCGATGCTCAGGCCACTCTTCCGCCACAAACGTCCCGCCCATGGCCCACTCGCCGCCAATACCAATGCCAGCCAGCAGACGCAATATGGCAAGCTGCCACACGTTGACCGCAAATGCGCTAAGCAAAGTGAATGTGGAATAGCAAAGAACGGTGAGCATCAAAGTACGCACGCGCCCAAACTTGTCTCCGAGCGGTCCCCAGAGAAAGGCGAGTCCCCACCCAATCAGGAAGAGAGCAAAGAGCAGTCCGCCATAGTAACCAATGTTTCCTTTGGTCGCCGCAATCCCTGAGCGGGGCAGCAGTTCGCGGAGCGACGGCACCAGCACTAATGCATAGATTACGGAGTCCATTCCGTCGAGCGTCCAGCCTCCCCACGATGCCCAAAAGCCGCGCACTTGATTTCGAGTGAGTGACGCGCGGGGTGGAATTTGGGTCGGTTGATTCTCGCCCGGAGGACGCGAAATTGGCAGAGCGCTCATCGCAGTAGGGAACCGCTAGGCCGTCTTTTCTGGCCACAGCAGCATACTCTGATCGATCAATGGATGCCAGCCGAATCAGTTATTGACTCAATGATTCCGTGGTTTTTCCCGCTCCCACACGGGCGGCTGAGTTGGCCAGGCGATTGGCTTCACGGTTGTTTTCTCGCCGGACATGCGAGATCGAGAAATCGAGCGATCGAGCCAGCTTCCGGCAGATCCAATTCAGGGAATAGAGCCGCGAGCTGCGGCAGCTGTACTCGCCACTCATCTGCCTCACCACGACTTCGGAATCGGAAAACACGTGCAACGCCGTGGCCTCGAGTTCCAGGGCGCATTGCAATGCTTCCAGCAGGGCCACATACTCGGCAACATTATTATCCTGGCGACCGATCCATCTGGCGATCCTAATGGTGCCGTCGGAGCAGCCGTCGATAACCACGCCAATGCCCGACGAGCCGGGATTCCCCAGTGAGCCGCCATCGACGTAGGCCACGAGATCAGACATTGCTGAGATCTTTCCTGGAATCGGGAACTGCTTCCCATCATGCGGGAGCCATCTTCCGACGTCAAGATGTTTGCTTGATGCGCCGGCTTCGATGTGTGGCGTTGGTCGCGCAGTCGACGACTGTGCATGTTTCTGTGCAAAAAAGGAAAAGAATTAATTTCGTATTCATTAAGCAGCAATAATTCAATGGGTTGCATTTCTTGGAATTGGCCGATTGCAAACCGTCAATTGCACCGAAAAGGGGCGTTGACAATTTTCCGGCGAGTCTCTAAGGTGGGTTCCGTCGACGGCTGAAAGGGTTGGCTTAAATAAAATTTCGCCAGTCCGAAGTAAGCTGAGTGATCAGCTCGGCGGGGCAACCCGAATGAGCAGCCAGACCTGAAAAAACCGACGGCTCTGCGAGGGGCAGTTGGGGTTTGGGACCGCGAAAGCGGTGATCGCATCAAGGGCTGTGACGGTGCATGTCTCCACGCTGTAGGCTCCCTCGCAGGAGTTAGCAGCTAGAGCATAACCAATGTCACAGCCTTTACCTTTTTCCTTCCGCAAGACTCTAAGACAATTCCCCAAACACGTAGATCTCTGGGACGGTGCGCGCCTTGCCCTAACGCCGCCGACCTGCGTATTGTAACGAAGTGAAACTCCCGCGCTGCAGTGGAATTCTGCTCCACGTCACCTCTCTGCCCGGCCGCTATGGCATCGGTGACCTTGGGCCGCGCGCGTACGAATTCGCCGACTTCCTCTCTGCCGCCGGACAGAAATTGTGGCAAGTGTTGCCGCTCGGTCCGACCGGATATGCCGATTCGCCGTATCAGTGCTTCTCCGCCTTTGCCGGAAACCCGATGTTGGTCAGTCTTGAGCGTCTGCGTGATCAGGGCTTGCTGCGAAAATCAGACTTGGACGAGTCGCCATCATTTTCCGAGGAGTTCGTCGACTTCGGCCCGGTGATCGAGTTCAGGATGGCGGCGTTACGCCGGGCAGCGCAGGCGTTCTTTGCCGATGGTTCACGCACAGAACGCGCGGCGTTTGACGGTTTTTTGGAAAGCGCGGGTCCATGGCTTAACGACTACGCGCTTTTCATGGCCTGCAAAGACGCACACCGCGGAACTATGTGGACGAGATGGGACCCACAGATTCGCAAGCGAGATCCGTACGCGGTCAGCGAGTGGTCAAGAAAGTTGGCGACGGAGGTGAGGGCCTACAAGTACTGGCAGTTTGAATTCTTCCAGCAATGGCAGCGTCTCAAGACCTATTGCCAGGAGCGCGGAATCCGCTTCATGGGCGATATCCCTATTTATGTTGCGCACGACAGCGCGGACGTCTGGGCTCATCCGGAGTTGTTCGATCTTGACGATCAGGGGCGCCCGAACGTGGTTTCTGGCGTACCGCCAGATTATTTCAGTGCCACCGGACAGCTTTGGGGGAATCCGATTTATCGCTGGGACGTGCTTGCGGCTAGTGGATACCAATGGTGGATCGAGCGCTTTCGTGGAACGCTTACGCTTTTCGACACAGTACGCCTCGATCACTTTCGCGGTTTTGAATCTTATTGGGAGGTTCCCGCCGGCGAAACGACCGCGATTCACGGGCGCTGGGTGAAAGGGCCAGGAGATCATTTCCTGTCGGCGCTGCAGAACGCCTTTGGCGAATTACCGATTGTTGCGGAGAACCTGGGAGTCATCACACCATCGGTGGAAAAGCTACGCCGGGAATTCGGTCTGCCGGGCATGAGCCTTTTGCAGTTCGCGTTTGGCAATGATCCACAGGGGCCGTCGTTTCGTCCGCACAACTACAGTCGCGACCTGGTTGCGTACACCGGCGGACACGACAATGATACGACGGTCGGATGGTGGTCGAGTTCCGGCGTCGGCGACAGCATACGCACTCCGGAAGATGTCCGAAAGGAACATGACTTTGCTCGTGCATATCTCAACTTCCGTGACGATTCCGAGATCAACTGGGTGATGATCCAGGCGGTGTTGGCGTCAGTTGCTGACGTGGCGATGGTTCCGTTGCAGGATGTGCTGGGCTTGGGGAGTTCGGCGCGGATGAATCTTCCCGGGACGGTCGGCGGAAACTGGAAATGGCGGTATCGGCCGGATGCATTGAGCCGGGATTTGAGCGCTAGACTTCGATCTTTGGTCAACCTCTACGATCGGTAGGCGGAATCCTCGAAACAGGTCATGCTGGTGGAGAACGATGGTGCTCTTCGCCGCAGGAATGAAGATGAATAGGACGCTGAGATGCCACTAAACCGGGATGCGCTTTGGTACAAGGACGCGATCATTTATCAAGTCCACGTGCGCACCTTCCACGACAGCAATGGAGATGGCATTGGTGATTTTCAAGGGCTGGAAGGGAAGCTCGACTACCTTCAGGCAATGGGGATCAATGCGATTTGGCTGATGCCCTTCTTCCCCTCACCTTTACGCGACGACGGCTACGATATCTCGGATTATTGTGCCGTGCACGCCAGCTATGGAACCTTGGAGGATTTCCGGAAGTTTCTGGAGTCCGCCCATGAGCGAGGCATCCGCGTCATCATTGAACTAGTAGCGAATCACACGTCGGATCAGCACCCGTGGTTTCAAGAGTCGCGAAGTTCGCAGGATAATCCCCGGCGCGACTGGTATGTCTGGAGCTACACCGATAGCCGGTACAAAGGCGCCCGCATCATTTTTCTGGATACAGAAAAGTCGAACTGGGCCTGGGATCCTATTTCAAAAGCCTTCTATTGGCATCGCTTCTTCAGCCACCAGCCCGATCTCAACTATGACAACCCCGCGGTTCGGGAAGAGATGTGGAAGGTGATGAAGTTCTGGCTGGAAATGGGGGTGGATGCTTTCCGGCTCGACGCAGTGCCCTATCTGGTGGAACGGGAAGGCACGAATTGCGAGAATCTGCCGGAGACTCACGATGTCCTAAAGGAATTGCGGCGAAAACTCGATGAAAATTTCCCGGGCAGGATGCTTCTGGCGGAAGCCAACCAGTGGCCCGCAGACCTTCGCCCATATTTTGGTGATGGAGATGAGCTCCACATGGCGTTTCATTTTCCATTGATGCCGAGAATGTTCATGGGGCTGAAGTTGGAGGACCGCAAGCCGATTACGGCCATTCTGCAACAGACTCCAGAAATCCCGCCGTCATGCCAGTGGTCGCTGTTCCTGCGCAACCATGACGAGTTGACTTTGGAAATGGTCACGGACCTGGAACGCGCCTACATGTATGACACGTACGCGGAAAGCAAGGAGATGCGAATCAACCTCGGAATTCGGAGGCGGCTCGCTCCTTTGCTGGCCAATGACCGCAGGCGGATCGAGTTGATGAATGGAATGCTGATGTCGTTACCCGGCACTCCTATCATCTATTACGGCGATGAAATTGGAATGGGTGACAATATCAATTTAGGCGACCGCAACGGAGTACGGACTCCCATGCAGTGGAGCGCGGAGATGAACGGCGGCTTTTCTACAGCGGCGCCAGAACGTTTGTACGCTCCACTGATTCAGGACCCGGTGTATGGTTATCCGGCGGTGAACGTGTTGCGGCAAAAAGCGAGCGAACATTCGCTCCTTAACTGGATGCAACGCATCATAACGGTCCGGGGTTCGACCGGGGTCTTCGGCAGAGGATCGATTGAGTTTCTCTACCCCGCCAATCACAGAATTCTGGCCTACGTGCGGCAACTGGGCAACGAAGCGGTGCTGGTGGTCAACAATCTTTCGAATAGCGCGCAGGCTGTCGAACTCGATCTGCGGCGGTACAAGGGAAATATTCCGATTGAGATGTTCGGTGGGAATATGTTTCCCCGCGTGGGCGAGCTTCCCTATTTGCTTACTTTCGGGCCCTATCAGTTTTACTGGTTTCGGCTGCGACGAATCTAGGCGAGTGCGGAGTGGGGCAGGCGTTCCACGACGCGCGCATAGAGCATGGGCGTGTGGGAGCACTTCGAACGGAGACGACATTGGCAGAGGAGAGCTTTCTTAGCGATGATTTTCTTCGCCAGTTGATGAACGTCGGCGAAGTAGACATCCTCGTGGGCCTGCCCACGCACAATAACGTCAAAACGATCGAAGCGGTCGTACAGACCATTCGAACCGGCATCCTGCGTGAATTTCCTCGCGAGCGGGCCGTCATTATTAATGCGGATGGCGGGTCGCGGGATGGCACTCCCGAGCTCGTCACGGGCATTTCTATCGACGATGTGCGCCCCAGTTCCAATTTATATGCTCTGCGTACCTTGCACTCCATCAGCACGAAGTATGCGAGTAATGGCGCGGGAGACGGAGTTGCGTTGCGCACAATTCTGGCCGCCGCCGAACTGCTCCGCGCCAAGGCCTGTGTAGTGATGTCACCGGAGTCCGCGAACATTGAACCCGATTGGCTCTCCAAGCTTCTGCGCCCGGTTTATCGAGACGGCTTCGATCTGGTGACCCCAACTTATCGCAGACATAAGTTTGAGGGGGTCCTTATCACGAATTTGCTGTACCCGATGACCCGGGCTCTTTATGGATTAAGAATTCGCGAGATCTATTCGCCAGAATTCGGGTTCTCGGGCCGTCTGGGAACTCAATTTCTTGGACAAAATGCCTGGAATGACGGGAGCGATGGGTCCGCGGTGGAACTCCGCTTTACCCTGGCTGCGATTACAGGAAAATGCCGTATCGGCCAATCCTTTCTGGGCGAGAAACTTCACATCGAGCGACGCGGTGCGGAGTTGGTGACGGCGCTGCGACAAACCGTCGGGACTCTGTTCTCAGCACTGGAACCAGATTTTTCCGTCTGGAGTGCTGTGGCCGGTTCCGAGACGATTCCTACTACCGGGGCCGAGCAGGAAGTGCTTCTTGAACCGTTGCGCGTCAATCGGAAGCGATTGCGCGAGATGTTCGCGACCGGAGTGGCCGAATTGGAGTCCATATTTCAGTCCATTCTTTCTCCTTCGACGCTGGCGGAACTCCAGCGCATCGCCGGCCTGGGAGAAGAGGGCTTTCATTATCCCGCAGAATTGTGGGTCCGGACGGTCTACGAGTTCGCCGCCTCGTATCAGAA
>JBEKLO010000016.1:0-72291 GCA_050010155.1 Terriglobales bacterium | reverse complement strand
GACCTGACGGCATTGAACGCGCTGTACCGGCCGGGGCCGATCCAGGGCGGGATGATCGACGACTTTATCGAGCGCAAGCATGGGCGGCGGAAGATTGAATACGACCTGCCGGAACTGAAGGAGATTCTGCACGAGACGCTCGGGGTGTTTGTCTATCAGGAACAGGTGATGCAGACCGCCAACAAGCTGGCGGGATACTCGCTGGGGCAAGCCGACCTGTTGCGACGGGCGATGGGCAAGAAGAACGCCGAGGAGATGGCGAAGCAGCGCGAGGGTTTTGTACAGGGCGCTACGAAAAACGGGTATCCGCCGAAGAAGATCGAGAAGATTTTTGATTTGATGGCGCAATTTGCAGGGTACGGCTTCAACAAATCGCACTCGGCGGCCTATGCGCTGCTGGCGTATCACACCGCTTATTTGAAGACGCATCATCCGCACGACTTTATGGCGGCGCTGCTGACTTCAATCACGGGCGACACCGACAGCGTGGTGAAGTACATCAACGAATGCCGCGAGATGGGGATTGCGGTTGAGCCTCCGGATATTAATGTGAGCGATGCGAACTTTACCCCGCACGGGCAGGCGATTCGTTTCGGGCTGGCGGCGGTGAAGAACGTGGGCGGAAATGCGATTGAATCGATTGTTGCGGCGCGGAAGAAGCTGGGGCGGAATTTCAAATCGTTCTATGAATTCTGCGAAGAAGTGGACCTGCGGCTGTTGAACAAGCGTGTGCTGGAGTCGCTGATCAAGAGCGGGGCGATGGATTGCTTCGGGCGGCGGGCGCAGCTCATGCAAGCACTGGATTCGGCGATTGAGCAGGCACAGAAGGCGCAGCGGGACGCGGAATCGGGGCAGCACGGGCTGTTTGGGGTGTTTGCCGATGAAACCGCTGAGCAGGCGAATGACTCGCTCCCCAACGTGCCGGACTGGGACGAGCACACGCGACTGGCGGCGGAAAAGGAAATCCTGGGGTTTTTTATTACCGGGCATCCGATGGAGAAGTACAAAGAAAAGCTGGCTGATTTAAATGCGCTCTCTACGCAAGACATTGCGGCGATGAAGAAATCCACGAATAAAGATGAGAACATCACGACGGCGGGTTTGATTTCGGGGCTGCGAGTAGCGAAGTCACGGCGAGGCGAGTTGTGGGCGCAAGCGGCGCTGGAGGATATGTGGGGGAAGGTAGAACTGCTGGTTTTCCCGGAGGCCTACAGGAAACTGGCGGAGAAGGTGAAGCTGGAGGTTCCGGTGCTGATCCGCGGGGGCCTGCGGATTGAAGAAGGCGCGAATCCGAAAGTCACGGCCAACGAAATCATACCGCTTGACGAAGCGAGGGTGCCGCTGCCGAAGGCGCTCCGCATACGGATTCCTCTGGGGAGCGCGAGCGACAGCACGGTCGACGCGCTGCACGCGCTTTGCAACGAACGTAAGGGTGAGGCGAAGGTGTTGTTCGATGTGGAGCGGGAAGGCGATTTCATGGTAGTGATGGAAGCCGAAGGCTATAATGTGATGCCGGACCGCAATTTTCTGGGGCGCGTGGAAGAGTTGTGCGGGCGCGGCAGTGTGCGCGTCATCAGTTGATTCGAATGGTTTGCCGATGCGGCGGATGAGAAGAGCGAAGATCAAGCGGGCGGAGAAGGCCGCGGCGGCGGACGCCAACAACGGCGCGAACGGCACTCAAGATGGCTTAGACAACGTGGCCATCGCGGGCGCCGACTTTATGCTCTCGATTGTGGAAACTCATCACACACGGAAGAACGGGAACGTCATCACCATGGATTCTGGATTGAAGGCGCAACAGGAACTGGAAAAAATCGAAGAGCAGATTACCCGCCTGCAGGCGGTGGAAGGGCAGAAAGCGGAAACGCTGCGCCAGATTCAGCAATTGCACGATCGGGTGGATCACCTGCGCCGCGAGATTGCATCGCCCTTGAACGCGTGGGAACGCACGGAACTGGCGCGACATCCGCAACGTCCGTACACGCTGGATTATATTGAGCGCATTTTTACGGATTGGAGCGAGATTCACGGGGATCGTGGTTTCCGCGACGATCCGGCGATTGTTTGTGGAATGGCTCGCTTTCATGGCGAGGAAGTTGTCATTGTGGGCCAACAGAAAGCGCGGGATGCGAAGCAACGCGTGTATCGAAATTTCGGCATGCCGCATCCGGAAGGATATCGAAAGGCGCTCCGGGTGATGAAGATCGCCGAAAAATTCAAGCGGCCGATTTTTACGTTTGTGGACACGGACGGCGCTTATCCCGGATTGCACGCTGAAGAGCGGGGACAGGGAGAAGCCATCGCGCGCAACCTGCTGGAGATGGCGCGGCTGGAAGTGCCGATCGTGGCGACCGTGATTGGGGTGGGCGGCAGCGGCGGGGCGCTGGCGATCGCCGTAGCCGACCGCGTGTTAATGATGGAAAATTCTGTTTACTCAGTGATTTCGCCGGAGGGCTGCGCGTCGATTATGTGGCGCGATGCCAGCAAAAAAGGGTTGGCCGCGGAAGCCATGAAGATCACGGCGAGCGATTTGAACGAATTGGGCTGCATTGATGGGATCATCCCAGAACCCGCAGGAGGCGCGCATACCGACCATGCGCAGGCGGCGGCGTTCCTGGACGCAGCACTGCTGCAACATCTGGCCGCAATCCGGCAACTGCCGGTTGCGGAACTGCTGGAAACCCGCTATAAGAAATTCCGCAACATGGCGCAGTTCTTTCAGGTGGAAGCGTAGCTGCGATTTCTGCAGTGGAACTGCCTAAGCGCGATCTCAGCGCGGGCGTGGACGCCTGTCGCTCACCCTCGAATAGCGAAATCTCTACAGAATCGGCAAATGCAGACAGGGCTGCACGAGGAAATCCAGATGGTTGATTTGCTGTAATGCCTGCTCTACGACTGAAACCTTGCATTCCTCGAGAGTAATTAAGAAGGGCAAATGGGATCGGGGGCAATCCGGCTTTTGCAGCACGGAATCGATGTTGATGCCACACTCGGAAAGAATGGCGGCGAGGCTGGCGATGATGCCGGGGCGGTCTTTCACGAGGAAGCGAAGATAGTGCTTGGCGGTGAAATCGGCGGAGACGACAGGCGTTTTCTCGGCGGGTTGTGGCGCGTTGTTCGTCGTTGCGGTTTGCTGGGTTGTGGCTTGCTGGGAGCGCGCGATGGCGAGAATGTCGGAGACGACGGCGACGGCGGTGGGATGTCCGCCCGCGCCGTGGCCTGCAAAGACGGTTTCGCCGCCGTAGATTCCGGTGGCCACCACCAGGTTTTGGCTACCCTCCACGCGCGCTAGTGGCGATGAAAATTCGACCAGCGACGGTTGCACGGCGGCGAACAGTTGCTCGCCTTGTAACTCTGCACAGGAAATCTGGCGAATCGTGCAACCCAACTGCTTCGCATACTCGAAGTCGACGGAGTCGATCGGCCGAATCGAGCGCGCCAGAATGCTTTCCGCTGCGACGGTGCAATGAAGTCCGACTCGCGCGAGAATGGCTAGCTTGGCGCGGGCGTCGAAGCCGTCGATGTCTTCGGTGGGATCGGCCTCGGCGAAGCCCAGTTTCTGCGCCTCGCGCAGAGCGGTGTCGAAGGGCATGCCGTTCGCTTCGATCTGGGTGAGAATGTAGTTGCAGGTGCCGTTGAGAATGCCGCAGATCTTGAACAGATCGTCGCCGGCCAATCCCTCCTGCAATCCGGAAATCACGGGCACGCCGCCTGCCACCGATGCGCCAAACTGGATGTGCTGATTCCTCTGGTGGGCGAGGCGGATCAATTCGGGGCCGCAGCGCGCGATGATTTGTTTGTTCGCGGTGACCACGGATTTGCCCGACTGGAGCGCGCGCCGGATCCAGTCTTCGGTGGGCTGAAGGCCGCCCATGACTTCGACGACGATATTTACGTCGGACGATAGTATGTCGTCGAAATTCTCCGTCCATTGCACAGAGGGCGGAAGCCAGTCGACTTTTTTTCGCGCCACGTTGCGATTGAGGACGTGAGTCAGGCGCAGGTGATTGTTCGGGCGCTCGCAGAGAATTCTTGCCACTGAGCTGCCGACCGTGCCGAAGCCGAGGAGCGCCACTTTGCAGGTTAGCGCAGTGTTGGCCTCACGGTGGCCGGTGGCGGCGGATTTCGAGGTAATTGGCATTTAGTTTCTAGAACTTTGGATCAGTTCGGCTGTCGTTTTGTTCGACTTGTTCTATTATGACCGAAATACGCTTCCGCGCACTTTGTTCTTGCGCATCCACTCGCTGAACGCACGAGAGCAAGTGCAGGAGTCCTTCGCTTCGTGAAGGATGACAAGACGATGAGCAGGTATGTCTAAGAAGCTGTTACTGATCTGATTATCCCCTGCTTCTTTTCGGGCGCGTATAATTAATCAGGAATTTTGCAGCTTCACTCCGCAGGGATGCCGGGCGACGGGGTTTTCCCGGTCAATGATTTGAACGCCAATTTGTACGCTGAAGACCAGAAAGGTACAGGGATGGCCACTATTGATGTCGTGCCCCACGACGTGCACGGCGAACTGGGGCAAAGGCGTGTCGTTAACGACATGAGCATTCAGGTTGCGACCGTGAACGGGTCGGGGTCGCAGAGTTCCAACACGGTTCTGCTGCGCAGCATTTTTCAGATGGGCGTACCGATTTCGGGGAAGAACCTGTTTCCTTCGAACATTGCCGGGCTGCCTACGTGGTTCACGATCCGCGCCAGTGCAGATGGATACATCGCGCGCAAGAAAGAGATCGACCTGCTGATCGCGATGAATGCGGAGACGGCGCAGGACGATGTGAAGACGCTCGGCGCGGGAGCGGCAGTGCTCTACGACGAACCGCTGGCGCTCGATAAGGTTCGCACCGATCTGATTTATTACGCGGTGCCTTTCGATAAGCTGGCGGCTACGGTCGGTGCAGACGCCAAGCTGCGCAAGCTGATCAAGAACATGATCTACGTCGGGGCAGCGGCGCAGTTGCTGGAAATTGATTTTGCCGAAGTGGAGAAGGCGATCCGCAAGCAGTTCGCTACCAAGGCTAAGGCGGCGGCATTGAACCTGGCGGCAGCCAAAGCGGGACACGATTACGCGGTGGCAAATTTGAAGAAGCGCGATCCGTTTTATATTGCGCGCATGGACAAGACCGCGGGAAAGATCATTGTGGACGGCAACTCCGCGGCGGCCATGGGATGCATGTTTGCCGGGTGCACGGTGGTCACGTGGTATCCGATTACGCCGTCTTCGTCGCTGGTCGAGACGATGATCGACTACATGAAGGAATATCGCGTGGGGCCGGATGGCAAGGCAACGTTTGCAATCGTTCAAGCCGAAGACGAACTGGCGGCGGTGGGCATGGTGATTGGGGCGGCCTGGGCGGGCGCGCGCGCGATGACGGCTACCGCGGGTCCGGGGATTTCACTGATGGCGGAGTTCACGGGGCTCGCGTATTACGTGGAAATTCCCGCGGTGATCTGGGACATACAGCGGGTTGGGCCCTCGACCGGCTTGCCGACTCGTACGGCGCAGGGCGACGTGCTCTCGACGGCATTTCTCAGCCACGGCGACACTAAGCATATTTTGCTGTTCCCGAGTTCGGTCAGCGAATGCTTCACCATGGCGCAGGACGCTTTTGATTTGGCCGAGCGCTTTCAGACACCGGTGTTTGTCATGTCGGATCTGGATTTGGGGATGAATAACTGGATGTCGGATCCGTTTCCTTATCCGGAGAAGCCGATTGATCGCGGGAAAATTTTGAGCAAGGCGGACATTGAGAAGGCCGGTGGTTTTGCGCGTTACAAGGATGTGGACGGCGACGGCGTGGGCTATCGCACTTTGCCAGGGACGGAACATCCGGCAGCGGCATATTTTGCTCGCGGCAGCGGACACAATGAGAAGGCGCAGTATAGCGAGCGTCCGGACGACTTTGAACGCAACATGGAGCGGATCAACAAGAAATTCGAGACAGCGCGGTCGTTTGTGCCGCGGCCGGAACTGGCAGGCAGCGGCAAGGCTAAGGTCGGAATTCTGGCTTACGGCACTTCGCACTGGGCGATTACTGAGGCGCGCGATCAGCTGTTGAAAGAGCACAAAGTTGAGACTGATTATCTGCGCGTGCTGTCGTATCCCTTTACGCGCGAAGTCCACGATTTTATTGCGCACCACGAGCGCACGTATGTGGTCGAGCAGAATCGCGACGGGCAGATGGCCAGCTTGCTGAAGCTGGACATCAAGCCCGAATTGACTCCGCGGTTGCGGTCGATCTGCCACATTCACGGATTACCGATTGACGCGCGATCGGTCACGGACGAACTGATGATGATGGAGGGTAAGTAACATGGGCAGTACACCCACGAATACACCGGCGGCTCCGGCTCCGAAAATTAATCGCATTGGACTGCAGGTGGTGGACTATCGCGGCGGGAAGACAACGCTGTGCGCCGGTTGCGGGCATAACGCGATTTCCGAACGCATTATCGACGCGATGTATGAAATGGGCGTGCAGCCCGAGCGCGTGGCTAAGTTCAGCGGCATTGGATGCTCGTCGAAGAGCCCGGCTTATTTCATGAACCGGTCGCACAGTTTCAACTCCGTGCACGGACGCATGCCTTCGGTGGCGACGGGAGCGATGCTGGCGAACAAGAACCTGATAGCGCTGGGCGTGACTGGTGACGGCGATACGGTTTCGATCGGCGCGGGACAATTTATCCACCTGATGCGGCGCAATCTGCCGATTATTTACATCATTGAAGACAACGGGTGTTACGGGTTGACCAAAGGACAGTTCTCCGCTACCGCCGATATCGGGTCAACGCTAAAGAGCGGCATCGCGAACGATTTGCCTCCGGTGGACACTTGCGCCATGGCGATCCAGTTGGGGGCTACGTTCGTGGGGCGGTCGTTCTCTGGCGACAAGCGCCAGCTTCACACCATGCTTAAAGCTGCGATTGCGCACAACGGGACGGTGATGCTGGACGTGGTTTCTCCGTGCGTCACTTTTAATGATCATGAAGGCTCGACCAAGTCTTACAAATACATGCAGGCGCATGAAGAGCCGTTGCATGAAGTTAGTTTTGTGCCGTCGTTTGAAGAAATCAATGTGGACTATGATCCGGGGACCACGTTTGAAGTGACGATGCATGACGGATCGCATCTGCGGCTGCGGAAGCTGGAGCAGGAGTACGATCCGACGGACAAGGTTCAGGCGGTGCAGCGGTTGATGCAATCGCATGAAAAAGGCGAAGTGCTGACGGGCGTGTTCTACATCAATGAGAAGGCCCCTAGCTTTATCGACATGTTGAACGTTACCGATGAGCCGCTGGCGACTTTGCCGGAGTCGGTGACGCGTCCGAGCAGGGAAGTGCTGGCGAAGTGCATGGACGAGCTGCGGTAAAACCTGCGCGCACATGTTTGAGAAATTGAGCCGGTCGCCCGTTTTTGTTAGGGACCGGCTCTCATTATTTGGGACGGAATCTATGCGATTTATCCCATGGTCAGCACTACCCTAAACCTGGCTCGTCCACTGATCATTTGTTCGTAGGCTTCGGCGGCTTTTTCCAACGGATATTTCTCGATCATCGGACGCACTCCGGAGAGCGCACTGAACTGCATGGTGTCCTGAGAATCCATGGCAGTGCCAGAAGCCCATCCCTGAAGCGCCTTGCGGCCACGGATGAGCTGAATCGGGGTAACGGCGATTGGGTCGGGACTGGCGCCGACCACGATTAACGTGCCGTTGGGGGAAAGTCCATCGAACAGCGCGGACATGGATTTTGAATCGGGCGCGGTCGCGAGAATGATGCCTGCGCCGCCGAACTTCTGCAACTGCGTAGCGGGATCGCCTGCGGCGGTGTCGATATAGTGAGCGGCGCCTAGTTTGCGGGCCAGCGCTTCTTTGTCCTTGCCTCGTCCGATGGCGAAGGTGCGGAAGCCCATCTGGCGCGCGTACTGGATTCCGAGATGGCCGAGACCGCCGATGCCTTGGACGGCGACCAGATCGCCAGCGCGTGCGCCGGAATTGCGGAGAGCGTTGAAAACCGTGATGCCGGCGCAGAGCAGCGGCGCGGCTTCGGCGGCGGGGAGATCGTCTGGGATTGCGGCCACGGCCTCGGCCGACGAGATCATGTATTCCTGATAACCGCCGTCGTGAGTGATGCCCGTGATTTTTGAATTCGGGCAGTTGATGAAATCGCCGCGGCGGCAGGCATCGCAAGTGAAATCATGGCCGCCGTGCCAGCCCACGCCGACGCGCTGGCCGGGTTTCCAGTTGGTCACGTCGGCGCCCACGGCATCAATGCGGCCGGCGATTTCGTGTCCGGGAATGCGCGGATACTGGATGCCAGGCCAGTGGCCTTCCTTGACGAGTGCGTCGCTGTGGCAAATGCCGCAGGCTTCGACTTTGATCCTGACCTGGCCGCGAGCGGGCTCGGGAACGCTTCTCTCGACGAGTTCGAAATTACCGCCGGGCTTGCTGACTTGGACAGCTTTCATCTTTGATGTGGGCATAGTTCTTTCCTCATGAATTCAAGTGTTGGAGACGCTGGTGATTTGCACAATGCAAAGAAATAGATGTGCGCAAAGATGGGAAAGACTCAGGCTGCAGTGGAGGGTTTTGCCGGGCGAGGGCGCCCGGCTCTCCGCTAGGCAGTTTTCTTTTTCTTTTTCTTGAACTCCCCCTCGAAGGAGTGCTCGGGGCTGTGGCCGGGTTCGGGGAAATCGCTATCGGCGCCGTCCTGCATGGGGTCGGGGTTGCGGTGCCCGAGTTGGCCTTGCATGGAGTTGTTGCCGCTTTGGCCGCGTTCGTCAGGTTCCTGAGAACCTTTTCCGCGGTCGGAATCATTGAGAAGATGATCGCTTGTGCTTTTCTTCATAGCACGCCTTTCGAGGTTGCTAAATCAGGTGCGTTCAAAGAATGATGATCAAAGGTTCAGGTTACGCCGAAAGCTTGCGACGGGCAATGCATGTGCTGTGGCTATGCGTTTGCACCTGCAAGCTGTTGTAATAGCTACGATGGGTTAATTTCATACCCAATTAACCTGATATCGAATCTAATATAGGATATGGCTAGCAATTTCAGGAAACATTATCTGTTTGCCAGCGACTTCGATCAGACGTTGACCTTCAACGATACGGGGTACGTGCTGAGCGAGTTGCTCGGAATTTCTGTGAAGGAATTCGAGCGCAAGGCCAAGGGCATGGCGCAACTGAACCTGGTGCAGCAGGGCGCCGAACTTTCATACTTACTGTTGCACGATCCCGAGTTCCATTCGCGCGTCCGTCGCGACGACCTGATCGAGGTTGGGAAACGCATTCGCCTGAAGGACAACATCAAGCAAATTTACGAAATCCTCGACAAGAAGATCGACGGATTTCACTTTGACTTTTATGTGCTCTCGGCGGCTCCCGTCGAGGTGATTCAGTCGGCGCTCGAGGGGATCGTCCCTGCGGATCACATTTTTGGCACCGAGTTCAAATACAACGCCTCGGGCGAAATCGAAAGCCTGGTGCGGGCTACGGCTGGTTACGGAAAAGTAACTCGGCTGGAGCAACTGGAAAAGCAGCTTGACCTGCCGGCGGACCATGTGGTGTACGTGGGCGACGGCAGTTCGGACATACATGTGATGCTGCACGTGAACCGGCGCGACGGCTTCACCATTGCCGTATCGGAATCGAAGCTGGTCGCGCAGATCGCCAAGCGGACTGTGCTCGGCGAAAACGCACTGGCCACGCTGGTGCCGATTCTGGAAGAGATTGCCGGTTGGCATCGGCCCCAAATTCGGCAGCTGTTCGAATCCTATGGGTTCTTGATTCAGGGATGGGACCGGGTGCAGACCGATTGGGTTACACTGCGACCTAGCGGCCTAGAGAAGGCGGCGACGGCGGCTGACGTGGTTTGAGAGGCAACAGAGGCCGATCGATTGCGGACTTGCATTAACATTGGGGCGTATGAGCTTTGATGTCTATCTCCAATGGGTTGGTGGCGAGTCGCCGGGAATTCTTAGAGCAGCGGTTCGCGCACTTTTCCCAATCGTCGAGGAGAATTCGGACCCGGACTACTGGAGCATTCACTACGACCGCAACGACTGGTGCAAGATTGACGTCACTCCCGCGAAATCTGACCGCGAGTTCATTACTTCGTTGGCAGTGAATCGGCCATGCGGTGATGTCAGGTTCTGGGAGTCCATCCTGGCCATCCTTGAAATGGGTCCGGTGATTTTGTATTGGCCGGGCGGAGGGCCGCTGGTGGGCAGCAAATCGGTAGCAACAAAGTTTCCTCCGGAGATCGCGAAGTCGTTCGGGAGGCCGAAGTGCGTGGGTTCCGCGCGGGAGATCATGGACGCTATTCGCGAAAGCTAGGCGGATGTTGACAGGTCAGGGGGCAATCGCCGGATGTGGTGCAACTAATTTTGCCGATCCGGGTTCTCATGGGCTTGGGTTCCGTCTCATTGCTTTTCCAAATCTTGAGGCCTAACGGTTGAGGTGCACGATGAAGTTGGCTGGCAATGTTCTTATCTTTTTGATCGCGCTATTTACTGCCACGTTGAGCGCGGCGCAGCAACAGGACTGGGTTCCGAAGGCAGTCGAAGCCTTGCGGCAAAAGGCGTCATCGAAAACTGAGTTCACATTGGATCACTCGATGTTAGTGCTCGCGTCGAAACTCGATCCGGGGGACGAGGACCTTCGGCGCGTGATCGCTGGCGTGAATGGGGTTTCGGTGCACAGCTACAAGTTTGCTGGACCGGGAATCTACGATCTAGCGGCGCTCGGTTCGGTGAAAGATGAATACCGGGCGGCGGGCTGGAAACAGCTGATGAACAAAGAGAAGGACGGCGGCCACGGAGTGATCGATCTGTGGATGCGGCTTGAGAATAACGCGATCAGCAATATTGCGGTGCTCCAGGCGAAGGCGACTGAGGTCGATTTTATCGCGGTTTCGGGATCGATCAGTCCGATTGACCTTTCCCATCTGGCCGGGCATTTTGGCATTCCAAAGATTGAAGGCGGAGTGCTGGTGCCGAATACTCAGCAACACCCGTAGTTGGGAGTTGCCGGGCGAGGCGCCCGGCGCTCCACCAGCTAAAGCTATACGGCTAGCGGTTCTTCTGCACCGTCGGCGTTAGCCTTCTTAATCTGTCGCGCGCCTGGGTGGCTTCGGTGGTGCGCGGATAACGCTGGATGACGTGCTTCAGTTCCTGCGTACCTTCGTCTACCTTCCCCAGTTCTATGAGCGCGAATCCCTTTTTGAGCTGGGCGGCAGCAGCTTTGTTTCCGCTGGGAAAATTCTGCAGAACCAGATCGTAGTTTGTTGCCGCTTTCTGGTAATCGCCGGCCTTGTACTCAATTTCGGCGAGATAGAAGTATGAATTTCCGGCCAGATCGGTATTGGGATAGAACTTGATGTAGTCATTGAATTCCTGCGTCGCCAAATCGTTGTTGCCGCCGTTGTAGTCGCGCAGGGCATTGTTGTACAGCACGTCGGGCGGAGGAGCAGAGGCCATGGCCTGGGCTTGCTGCTGTGCTTGCGACTGCTGCGCGGCCATGGATTGCTGCGCTGCCTGCATGTCCTCAAACTGCTTGCTCAGCTTGGCGAGGCGAACTTTGAGTTCGTCCATGGTGTCGTTGAGCGCCTGAATCTGGCCGGAAATCTGGTCGACTTGGCCGGAACGATCCTGCTGCTGCTTGTTGACGGAAGCTTGCAGCTCGCCGATGGCGGCGGTTACTTTGTTGGCGGCGTCGGTGTTTTGCTCGAGGAGATTTCTCATGACGCCCATGCGCTCGTCGAAGGATTGCTTCATGGCCGTCATCTGCTGCTGCAATTGCGTAACCTGGGTTTGCAGTTCGATGATTTCCTTGCTGGCGCCGTAGGCGGGACTTATCGAGGTGGTGGGGAATAGTGCGACGAACAGCGCGAGAGCGAGAGCAATGCGATTCGGTTTCATAGTTGTCCTAATGAGCAGTTTGAGGAAGGACGGGCGAGCCGCCCGTCCCTCCACCGGCTGTGGTTATTTTTCGTATACGAAGTGACCGACTCGGTTTTGCTGCCAGCAACTTTCGTTCGACTCGGTGCAGAATGGTTTTTCCTTCCCGTAGCTGAAGGTCTTGATGCGATCGCCGCTGACTCCGGCCTGAATGAGCGCATTCTTCACGGCATCCGCGCGGCTGGTGCCGAGAGCGAGGTTGTATTCGGTTGAGCCGCGCTCGTCGCAGTGACCCTCGATCGTGACGCGGATGTTGGGATGCTGTTGCAGGAACTGAGCGTCAGCCTGCAAGGAGGCGCGATCTGCGGCGCGAATATCGTCCTTGTCGTAGTCGAAGTAGATGTCTTTCACGTTGCGGGCGAATAGTTCCTGCTCGGTGAGGTTCGGAGCCGTTTCCGGCGGCGGTGCTGGCGCAGTGTTGACGGTCACGCGTGCGGTAGCATCCTGGGTTCCACCAGCGCCTTTGGCGACGAGATGGTAAGTGGTGGAGTTGATCGGAGTCACCTGACGCGAGCCACTCGGGTCCACGGGACCGATGCCGTCGATGTTGACGTCAGTCGCATTGGTCGTCTGCCAGGTCAGGGTTGTCGGTTGGCCCGGATCGACGGTATTCGGATTCGCCGACAGCGAGGCGGTAGGAGCCGTGGGTGACGGTGGTGGCGGTGGCGGCGGTGGGGCGACCTTCTTGGCGCATGCGGCAAGGAACAGGATCGTGCCGAGTGCAAATACGAGAGTGCTGCATCTTGCGATGGTTTTCAATGGCGTGCTCATTCTAGTTATGCGCATTGCTGATTCCTCTTTTTCGTGCGCCCGCGTTGTGGCGTGCATTTGGCATATTCACGGCAGGGCGCACTCTGGGCCAGCCGCAAAACCTTGCTTCCCTATCAGAACCGCACTACAAACAAAATCTTTACTACTGGGAGCACAGCGAAACACAAGGGAACCCAAATTCTTTACGTCCTCCCGGTCGTGAAGATCTTGAATGTTTCAACTCGTTCCAAATCCATTTACTTCCAACTCCAATTGGGCTGTGAGTTCGCGCCGTCAAACGTTAACTGCTTCACATTGGTGCCATCCGCCAGCATGGACCATATTTGATCACGGCCGGAGCGGTGCGACTGAAACACGATGTGGCGGCCATCCGGAGACCAGCAGGGGAAATCGTTGCGTCCCGCGTCGTGGGTGAGTTGCACCCACTGCTTGCTGGCGATGTCCATGAGATAAAGATCGTTGGCACCCGGCTCTCCGGGGCCGTATTTACGCATCCATGAAAAAGTCAGAAACTGTCCGTTGGGCGACCAGTTGGGAGAAACCGCATAGCCTTGATCGGTGACGCGCTGCAGGTTGGTGCCGTCCGATTCCATGGTGTAGATCTGCGGGAGGCCGGTGCGTCCGCTGACGAATGCGATTTGCGAGCCGGTCTTGCGATTCCAAGTGGGCGAAACGTCGGGACCCTTGTCGTTGGTCAAGCGTTTTGAATTTCCTCCCGAGCCATCTACTACGAAAATGTTGGGGTAGCCGTTGCGCGAGGAGGAGAATGCCAACTTGCCATCCGGCGACCACGAGGGCGAAAGATTCATGCCGCCGAAACGGGTGAAGGCAACCATGCGGTTGAGGTCGAAGGAGTACATCATGATTTCCCAACCACCCTTGCTGATTGAACTGAAGGCCAGGCGCGACCCATCAGGCGAGATGCGTGGTGATAGCGAAATGCTTCCGAGATGCGTGACCTGCTGCTGGTTGGCGCCATCGTAGTCCATCATCCAGACTTCTTTGTGGCCGGTACGCTCGCTGACGAAATAGATTTTGCTTTCGGCGATGCCGGGTACGCCCCCTCCGAGGCGAAAGATGATTTCATCGGCAAAGCGGTGCGCGATCACGCGGACCGCGTCGGGCGTTGCATTATCGTTGTATTGCTTGCCTAGCACCTGGGGCGATTTTTCATTCTTGACGTCGTAGAGCCATCCCTGCACGGTGACTTTTCCGGAGGCTATGCCCAGGTTGCCGAACGCGAGCATGGAGGTGTTCGGTGGCGGGGAATTCCAGGCTGAGAAATTGATGTCGGTGGGCTGTCCCGGTTGCTGCAGCGGATAAAAACTCTTGGAGACAAGATCGAAGATACCGGCGTTGTCGAGGTCGCTCCAGAGCACGGTGTTGAAAGTTTTCAAGAGATCGGCGTTCTTGGGATCGGCGGTTGAGGACTGGAAGTCGGCTGCGGCCAGGCGGACGCGCTCGACGCCGAGGCCGGTTCCGGTGCGAATCCAGTCCTGGGCGGAACTGGTGGCGACCAGGATTAGCAGCAGAGCAGCGGGAATCAAAGCGCGACGAAGGATTGTGCGAAACGAGTTGCTCAAAATTTCCACTCCCTGTTGGTCGTTTGTCGTCGGCCGTCAGTCATTTGTCGTTAGCAACACCCTCCAAACACTATCGACCAATGACCGCTGACTGACTTACCTTTTGAAATCGAACCAAAACTCTACAGACACTTTGCTGCCCGAGTAATCCGCCGGCAACGGGCCAAAGGTATCAATGCGCTGGAGCGCCCGAAGCGCCGACTGGTTGAGCGACGGTACGTTGCTCGGTTGCTCGATTTGGATATTCGAGGGATGTCCATCGCGTCCGATATCGAATGTCAGGTAGACCCGGCTTGCTTCCGTGATGCGCGGGTCGACTTCGTACTTCAGCCAGTTTTCTGTGACCTTGCGCTGTACGGCTTGCACGTACCAGGAATAGCGACTGCCGAAATCTCCACCGCTTCCGGTAAATCCAAACCCACCTTTGGCGCCGCCTGCGCTCATGGTGTAGGGGCCACTGACTGGACCACCTTCGCCATAAGGAATCTGATTCGTCTCGGGCTGTTCTGGTTGCGGCTTGCGTTCGGTTGCCGTTTTGACGGGCGCGGGTTTTATCTTGGTTTTCGTGTTCTTGTCGGGAATTGGAATCGCGTCCGGTTCCTTCTCCTGAACCGTGGGCTGCGATTTCGCCAAACCCTTGGATTCCGTTGCCACGACATTCGTTGTCTCGGTGGGATTGGCGGGCAAGGGAACGGAACTGACAAGGGTTGCTCCCATGGCATCTCCGCCACCGCCGCTGCCCCAGCCTGATCCCCGAATTCCGTTCACAAACACCGTGTAGAGCACGACGAAGACCGCGAACGCCACATGCAGGCCGAGCGACCATGCCAGTGGGCGCCGTAGTTGGCCGTGTTCGGAATAAATATCGTCAGCGTACATATATCGATCCCGGCATCAGTGAGGACCGCCATGGCTATCGATCGGCTGGGTAACAATACTTACATTGCTGATGCCCGCTTGTTTGATGGCATCCATTACAGTGGCGAAGGCGCCAAAAGGTACATCCTCATCGGAGCGCAAATAAATCGACTGATGCTGAGGGTCTCGAATCCTCTTTTTGAGAGTCGCTCCGATCTGGTTGATGTTGATGGGATCGTTGCCGAGAAAAACCTTCTGCGATTTGTTAATGCTGATGACGAGACGCTCTTCGGTGATCTCTTTGACGGTGCGAGTGTGGGGAACGTTGACTTCGATGCCGGACTGCAAGACGGGCGCGGTCACCATAAAAATAATGAGGAGCACGAGCACGACGTCGACGAGCGGAGTGATGTTAATGTCGGCGAGCGCGGTCTGGGTGCGTCCATTGGCGGAAGTGAAAGCCATCAGCGCCGCGCCTCTGTCACAGGTGGCGGTTGCTGGAGTTCGTAGGCCTGCCGCTCCACCAGGTTGAGCATCTCCAAAGCGAAGTCGTCGTTGCGCGAAGCCATTTCACGAATCGAACCAATGATGAGGTTGTAGGCGATCACGGCCGGGATGGCGGCAGCGAGACCGGCTGCAGTGGTTACCAGGGCTTCGGAAATTCCGGGAGCGACGGCACGCAAGGTTGCGGCTCCGGCGGTACCGAGGCCGTGGAATGCGTCGATGATGCCCCAGACGGTTCCAAACAGTCCGATAAACGGCGTGACCGCGCCCGTGATTGCGAGCCAGGGAACGTTGCGTTCGATGCGGGTGATCTCTTCGGAAGACGCAATCTGCATACTGCGCTGAATCGCGACCAGGTTGTGGATGCCGCCCGTCGTACCCATCTGGCGTTTGAACTCCGCAAGAGCACTTTCAAAGACTCCCACCAGCGGGCTGGGCCGGAACTGCTCAGCGATCGAAGAAATGTCTTGCAGGCGCTGGGCCTTACGGGAGACACGTGCGAAGCGGGCACTTTGCTCGCGCGCGCGCCGAATCACCCTCCACTTGGAAAGAATCACCGCCCAGGAAAGGACGCTGAAGGCGACGAGCAGGAAAAGCGCGGTTTTGGCGACCGGACCGGTCTGAAGGACGAGATCGACGATTTCGCCGCCGACAAACAACAGCAAAACGGAAGAAAAGTGCATCGGTTTAGGGAAGACCCCTGGCAATAATTATAGACCAGCGCGGCGGTGCGGTTGGTTAGGGTATCGCATCGGTCAATGCGGGATCGAGTCATCGGGCGATCGGGTCATCGGCTCATTTGAGTTCAAGAGCTGTTGATCTTCGTTCGCACGATGATCCGATGATTAGATGACCGGATCAATTCGTGCTATGCTGCGCGTAAATTTACTTTGCTTTGAAGAAGTCAAAGGCCGCGGGCGAGGGCGCCCGCGCCACACGAACAGGACATTTGTGCTGGCCGAACTTCGACTTGAAAATTACGCCGTCATCGACAATGTCGTGATCGAGTTCGCGGCTGGGCTGAATCTTCTGACTGGCGAGACCGGGGCCGGGAAATCCATTCTGATTGACGCGCTGGGATTGCTGCTGGGCGAAAAGGCGTCCTCCGATGTGATCCGCACCGGGGCGGAGCGGGCGGTGGTGGCAGCAGTGTTTGAGAGCGAAGGAGTTGCGGCTCGTGCCATCGCAGAGATCCTCGAGACGAATGGTTTGGACGCGGAGAATGGCTCGCTGATTTTGCGGCGCGAGATTGCTCCCGGCGGCAAGGGTCGAGTGTTTATCAACAATCAGCCGGCGACGGTGGCTGTGTTGAGACAGATTGCGCCTCATCTCGCGGTGATCCATGCGCAGAATGAATCGATTGTGAACTTTGACGTCGCAGCGCGGCAGGAACTGCTCGACGCCTACGCGGGAGTCGAGTTGAAAGACGTTTCCGCCGCGTTCGCACACTGGAAGCAGATTCGCGGACGCATTGCCGAGCTTGAGCAGGATGAGCAGGATCGCATGCGGCTGCTGGACTTGTGGAATTTCCAAGCGCATGAAATCGACGAGGCGCACTTGCGGTCGGGAGAAGGTGCGCAAGAAGACGAGCAACTGGAAGCAGAGAAGCGCGTCCTGGCCAATGCCGAAAAGATTTACGGTGCGGCCATCAATGCCTTCGACTTGCTGTATGAGGGCAATGCGTCCACATCGTCGAGTCTGCGTGCGGCGCAGAAGCATATTGAGGAGTTGGCGCGTTACGAGCCAAAATTTCTGGAAGCGCTTGCGGCGCTGGAGTCGGCTCGCATCAGCGTCGAAGATGTGGGAGCGACTTTGCGCGATTATGCGGGAGGGATTCAGGCTTCTCCCGAGCGGCTCGCAGAAATCGAAGAGCGGCTGGCGCTGCTGGATCGTTTGAAACGCAAGTACGGGCCTACGCTGGAGCAAACGATTGCCTTTGGCGAGGACATACGTCGCAAACTTTCCGAGATGGAGAATAAAGATCAAGTATTACTTGAATTGCGGGCCGTGCTGGCCGTAGCGGCTCAGGAGTATCGCAAAGCCGCTCATGCCGTCTCACGCAAGCGGGTCGACGCAGGACGGAAATTAGAGAAGCTGGTCGAGGCGGAAATCAACGACCTTGCCATGCACGCGAGTTTTCGCATCGCGGTAGAAGAGAACGATGACGAGGCGGATTGGACGCCGTCCGGGATTAATCAGGTCGTCTATCGTATTTCGACGAATACCGGTGAGACGATGCGACCGCTGGAGCAGATTGCGTCGGGCGGAGAGCTTTCGCGCGTGATGCTGGCGTTGAAGGCTAGCGTTGAAGCGGGGACGAATCCGGCGGGCAAAAAGAAGTCGTCGGCCGCGCAGCGCACGTTAGTTTTCGATGAAATCGATACGGGTATCGGAGGGCGCGCGGCCGAGGCCGTCGGGAAGAAATTGAAAGCGCTCTCCAAGGGCAATCAGGTGCTCTGCGTGACCCACCTTCCGCAGATCGCTACCTTTGCCGATCACCACTATTTGATTGAGAAGCGCGAAACCGGAGGCCGCGCCAAGACCACCGTTCGCCCTGTCATTGGCGAGGAACGCACGGAAGAAGTGGCCCGCATGCTGTCGGGTGCGAAGCTTACTGAGACTTCACGGAAACATGCCGAACAGATGATTCGCGCGAATGGGTGAGCGGTCCTTGACTTAGCTAAGTGAAGTTAGCTAACATGTATTCATGGAAACCATCACCATCCACAAGGCCAAAACCGAGCTTTCGCGGCTGATCGAGAGGGCTTGCCGGGGCGAAGAGATCGTGATCGCTCGGGGGAAAAAGCCGGTGGTCCGGCTAGTCGCGATCGAAGACAAACGGGGCCAACGCAAGCCTGGAGCTTGGAAAGGGAAGATCGAAGTCGGTCCTGAGTTCTTTTTGCCTCTACCGGCGGAAGAAATGGAAGGCTGGGAGTAATCTCGATTGCATTTCCTGCTTGATACGCACGCCCTGATCTGGTGGATGACTGAGAATCCCTCGCTACCTGAGTCCGTACGCCGGCTGCTGGTGGACAAGCGAAACACGGTGGTTGTAAGCGCGGCGTCGGCGTGGGAAATGGCGACCAAGGTTCGGCTGGGACGGCTCCCAGCAGCTGCCGACATCACGCGGAATTTTCAGGACTATATGACGCAATCGGGATTCGAGAGCCTTCCCGTTAGCGCGGCGCACGGCATTCGAGCGGGGCTGCTTCCGGGGCCGCAGCATGATCCCTTTGATCGGATGTTGATCGCACAGGCGCAGGCAGAAGACTTGACCATGGTCAGCAACGAGGTCATTTTTGATAGCTATGGTATCCGCCGCGCCTGGTAGGCGATGCCATTCACCGTCCATATCTCCCCGTCGGCTGCTAATCCTCACATCCTCAAAGGCTTACATTGACCTTGGGGTGCATCTTTCGATACCCTTGGAGCATCTTTACTACAGGAAAAGTGTACCCTATAGGGGTGGGGGAATGTCTTGTCTGAGACCAGGAACTTGCACACGAAGACCTTACTGCTGCTGAAGCCGCGGGGATTTTGCGCGGGTGTCGTGCGGGCGATTGATATTGTACGGATCGCGCTGGAGGCTTTTGGGCCGCCCATTTATGTGCGCAAGGAAATTGTCCACAACCGCTTTGTGGTTGAGGAACTACAGCACAAGGGCGCGTACTTTGTGGATAGCGTGGACGAAGTGCCCGAGGGCGAACGCGTGATCTATAGCGCGCACGGCGTCTCGCCGGAAGTGCGCGAGGCCAGCAAGCTGCGGAAGTTGCGGGTGATCGATGCTACGTGTCCACTGGTCACCAAGGTGCACGTGGAGGCGGTCAAGTTCGCTAAGGAAGGTTATTCGCTGATCCTGATCGGTCACCGCGATCACGATGAGGTGATCGGCACGCTCGGTGAGGCTCCGGCCGTGACTCAGGTTGTCGGGTCGCCTGCGGAAGTTGCGTCTTTGACGTTACCGGATCCAAACCGCGTGGCCTATTTAACCCAGACGACGCTCAGCCTCGATGAGACGCGCGACATTATTGCCGCACTCAAAAAGCGGTTTCCGAATATCAAGGGCCCGGCGGCTCAGGATATCTGTTATGCCACGGAAAACCGCCAGGTTGCGGTGAAGCACGTGGCCTCCGATGCCGATTTGTTGCTGGTGGTTGGCTCCGACAACAGTTCCAACTCCAAGCGCCTGGTCGAAGTTGCTCGGAGTTTGGGGACTCCGGCGCATCTAATTGATGATTGTCACAATATTCAGCCGCAGTGGTTGCACGAGGTCAAGACTGTGGCTCTGACCGCGGGAGCATCGGCTCCTGAACATCTCGTGCAGGAAGTGGTGGAGTACCTGGCGGGACAGGGCTTTGGCGATGTGCAGGAATTGGAAATCATGCCGGAGAATGTGCGTTTTGGATTGCCGCCGGAGATCGTGGAAACGATTGCCGCGGCTCCGGCCGTAACCGTGCAGTCGTAGTTCGGAGTGGAGCTATCGATGGAAGAATCCTCCCCTTTTAGTTCGACCAGTGCCCCCGACCCCAGCACACCAAATGCGGGCGCGCTCGGGACCCCGCAAATGCGATTTGGAAAGATTGACGACCTGGGAAGTCGGGTCGCAGTCGCCGTGGATGCCGCCCGCCACTACCTCTTCTCACAGCAGCACGAAGATGGGTACTGGTGTGGAGAACTGGAAGCCGATACTACCCTTGAATCCGATTACATCCTGCTCCATACGCTGCTCGGCACGGGCAACCAGGAACGCTTCGACAAGGCGGCGCGCTATATTCTGAACCATCAGAATGCCGATGGTGGTTGGAGTACTTATGCCAGCGGTCCCTCCAACATCAGCGCTTCGGTGAAAGCTTATTTTGGGCTGAAGCTGGCTGGTTTCACCGCGGATCATCCCGCGCTGGCGCGCGCCCGCAAGAAGATTCTCGAGATGGGCGGGGTGACCGAAGTCAATACGTTTACCAAGATCTATCTCTGCTTTTTTGGGCAGTACGATTACGATGCGGTGCCCGCCATTCCGCCGGAGATCGTGCTGTTTCCGAACTGGTTCTGGTTCAATATCTACGAAATTTCTTCGTGGTCGCGCGCCATCCTGGTGCCGCTTTCGATTTGCTACGCCAAAAAGCCGTTCAAGAAGATTGCCGACGAAATGGGGGTGGAAGAGCTTTTTGTCGGCGGGCGCGATAAGTCGCGCATGCATCTGCACTGGGCGAAGAAGCTGATCTCGTGGCGCAATTTCTTCCTGGTGCTGGATCGGATTACGCACTGGGCGGAGCGCGTGCACATTCGTCCGTTGCGTTCGCTGGCTCTGAGACAAGCGGAGAAGTGGATGCTGGCGCGATTCGAAATGAGCGACGGCCTGGGTGCGATCTATCCCTCGATGATGAATGCCATCATTGCTCTACGCTGTCTGGGATATTCGGTGGACGATCCGCAGTTTATCCGGGCGATGGACGAATTCGAAAAGCTGGGCATCGAGGAAGGCGATACTTTCCGCATGCAGCCTTGCATGTCTCCGGTATGGGATACGGCATACGCTCTATTTGCTTTGGGCGAGGCAGGAGTTCCGGCGAGCGATCCACGGCTGGTGAAATGCGCCGACTGGATCCTGCAGAAACAGGTGCGGAAGCCCGGAGACTGGAAAATCAAGAATCCGAAAGGCGAGCCGGGAGGCTGGTACTTCGAGTTCAATAACGAGTTCTATCCCGACGTGGACGATAGTGCCATGGTCTGCCTGGCGCTGAGCCGCGTGGAACATTCAAACGGGCGTTATCAGCGGGAGTCGGTGCAGCGGGCGATTGATTGGATCCTGTCGATGCAGTGCAAGAACGGAGGCTGGGCTTCGTTCGATAAAGATAACGATCGCATGGTATTCCAGTACGTGCCTTTCGCCGATCACAACGCGATGCTAGATCCCGCGACCGTCGACATCACGGGGCGCATTCTCGAGTGCCTGGCGACGTATGGATACGATCAGAACCATCCGGCGGTGAAGAGGGCGATCCAGTTTATTCGTAAAGAACAGGAGCCGGATGGAAGCTGGTTCGGACGCTGGGGCGTGAACTACATCTACGGCACGATGCAGGTATTGCGGGGTCTGGAAGCGATGGCCGTGGACCGGAACGACCCGATGATCCAGCAGGCGGCGGAGTGGATGCGCTCGGTGCAGAATGCCGATGGCGGTTGGGGCGAGACTGTGGGATCGTATGATGATCCCAACCTGCGCGGCCAAGGAGACAGCACGGCTTCGCAGACGGCGTGGGCCATCATGGGACTGCTTGCCGTGGGTGACACGCGCAGCGAATGCGTGGCGCGTGGCATGGCGTATCTGCTGCGGACGCAAAAGAAGGACGGTGCATGGGACGAGCCGTTTTTCACGGGAACCGGATTTCCGCGCGTGTTCTATTTGAAATATCACCTGTACCGCCAGTATTTCCCGCTGCTTGCGCTTACGACCTATTCCAAGGTGATGGCGGAGAAGAGCACGAGCTAGTTTCCAGTTCTCAAGGTATGTCGTTTCAGTACATGACCGGCGACGAAATCCGTAAAGGCGATTACATAAAGTTTCACGGCGAGCCGGGCCGGGTCGAGTTTGTGGCTGAAGCGTCAATCGATGATCCTGAGACGAATTGGTATGTGGAAAAGTTTGGCGGCGGCGCGATGATTACCGTACCAACGGTCTTTGGCAGCGTATTTCTAGACCAAACCGACACTGATGGGGATCTCATCTTGGTTGCGAGGGCAGGAGAGGCATCGGGCGAGCCGATGGAGCAGACTGGGTCCAAGATTGAGAACTGAGAATTGGTTTTGAAGGCTTTCGTTACCGGCGCCACGGGCTTTTTGGGTAGTCATGTTGCGCGCGTTCTGGCCGCACAGGGAGCCGAGTTGCGGCTGCTGGTGCGGCCGACGAGCGATCTGCGCAACCTTGACGGCCTGAATGCGGATCGCGTGATCGGCGATTTGCGCGACTCGGCTTCTCTGGAGAAGGCGATCTCCGGCTGCGACGTTGTTTTTCATGTTGCCGCTGACTACCGGCTGTGGGTGCGCGATCCCGACGCGATGTATAGGTCAAATGTCGAGGGCACGCGCTCGTTGCTCGAAGCAGCTCGGAAACAAGGCGTGCGCCGCGTGGTGTACACGTCGAGCGTGGCTACCATGGGGTTCACGTCGGACACGAGCTATAGCAACCTCGCCGACGAGCAGAGTCCGGTCGGCATTGCGGACATGATCGGGCACTACAAGCGTTCGAAGTTCATGGCGGAGCAAGTGGCGGTTGATGCTGCGAAATCTGGAGTCGATGTGGTCATTGTGAATCCCTCGACGCCGATCGGCGAGCGCGATATCAAACCGACTCCGACCGGCCGCATCGTCGTGGATTTCCTCAAACGAAAATTCCCGGCGTACGTGGAAACGGGATTGAACCTGGTGGATGCGACGGAATGCGCGCGCGGTCATGTGCTGGCGCTGGAAAAGGGACGGCCGGGCGAGCGCTACATTCTGGGCGGAGAGAATCTTACGCTGAAGCAGATTCTGGACCGGCTGGCGGCGATTACAGGATTGCCCTCACCGACGGTTAAGGTGCCATACCTGGTTGCGCTGGCGGGCGGGATTTTTTATGAGATGGTGACGGGACGACTTTTGGGCCGCGAGCCGCGCGCTACCATTGACGAAGTGCGCATGGCGCGCAAGATGATGTTTGTGAGTTCGGCGAAAGCGGAACGGGAACTGGGCTGGCGGACGGTTCCGGTGGATGGCGCGCTGCGGCGCTCGGTGGAGTGGTTCCGGACAAACGGCTATGTCTAGGGTTGTCAAGATCAGGATCGCGATTATTGCCGCGATGGAACGAGAAGTACGGCCGCTGATCCGAAACTGGACGATGCGGATAATCGAGCATGACGGGCGGCGCTATCGACTTTTTGAAAATGGCGAGGCGGCCGTGGTGTGTGGTGGAATTGGAGCCGAAGCCGCGCGCCGCGCGGCTGAAGCGGTGATTCGAGAGGTTGCCCCGGTGCGCGTGCTCTCCGTTGGGTTTGCCGGGGCACTGAGTGGTTTAGGTCGCTCGCTGCAGGTCGGCGACATTGTCGAGCCACGGACGGTGATCAACGCAGCCGATGGCGTTCGAACTGACGTTGGCTCGGGTGACGGAATCCTGGTGAGTTCCGCGACCGTTGCCGGCAAGGAACAGAAGGCTCGATTCGCCAAAGCCTACGACGCGATTGCGGTGGATATGGAAGCGGCGGCCGTGGCGCAGGGAGCGCAGGCCCGGGGAGTCGAGTTCGGCACTTTGAAAGCCATCTCTGACGATGCCGATTTCGACCTGCCCGCACTCGATCGCTTTGTGGCGCACGACGGGAGTTTTCGTTCCGCTGGTTTTGCGTGCCATGTGGCGCTGCGCCCGTGGCTGTGGCGGAATACGATCGCACTGGCTCGAAACAGTTCAAAGGCGAGCAAGACTCTTTGCGATGCGATTGGCAGTTACCTCGCCCGAAACACGCGTCGAGACACAGATGGTTTTCACGCACCCACGAATGGATCGTTGACGCCTGATTGGAATCAAAACGACCAGAGCGCAGAAGAGACGCCGTACGCTGGCGTACATACTGACAGCGGTGCTCAGCCTCATACTCAGGCCACGGAAAAGGGATAGGGGAAACAATCAAATCTGCTATGGCAATTGCTCGAACGTCGACATTATCCGCTGAAAGAAGCGCTGAAAACGACAGGCACGAGATCGTTTCCGCTGTTCCGTCGAAGATGAGGGCGGCGGTGTATCACGGCATAGACGATGTGCGGCTGGAAGAAGTTCCGGTGCCGGAAATCGGGCCGGGGGAAATTCTGATTCGAGTGCACACCTGCGGCATCTGCGGGACTGATCTCAAAAAGATTGCCACCGGCTCGCACTCCGCGCCGCGTATCTTTGGGCACGAAACCGCGGGGATCGTTGTAAAGGTGGGGGCGAAAGTCGGGGAGGGCGTTCGCAAATTCAGCGTCGGCGAACGCGTTGTCGTGTTCCACCACATCCCGTGCGGAGAGTGCTATTACTGCCGCCACAAGACATTTGCCCAGTGCGCCACCTACAAGAAAGTTGGTTGCACGGCCGGGTTTGAGCCGTCAGGTGGAGGATTCGCAGAATACGTACGGGTGATGGACTGGATTGTCGAAAAGGGCACGGTGCGTATCCCGGAGGGCACCAGTTTTGAGCAGGCCAGTTTTGCTGAGCCGGTGAATACGTGCATCAAAGGGATAGAGACGCTTCGCCTGCAGGCGGGGGAAACGGTGCTGGTGATCGGGCAAGGTCCGATCGGGTTGATCCTGGCGACTCTGGCGAAGCGGGCAGGCGCTCGTGTGATTACTTCCGATTTGTATCCGGCGAGGCTTACAATAGCTCATGGCTTCGGCCTCAACCTGACAATTGACGCTTCCAAGTCAGACGCAGTGCAAGCGGTGCGCGGAATGACGGAGGGGCGAGGGGCTGACGCTGTGATTTTGGCGGTCGGCGGAAGTTCGCTGATCCGCCCTGCCATGGATGCCACGCGTCCGGGAGGCCGGGTGTTGCTGTTTGCGCAGACGGTACGAGGCGAGGCGACGATTGATCCGGCGGCCGTGTGCGTGGACGAAAAGGCTCTTCTGGGGTCTTACAGTGCATCGGTCGAAGTGCAAGACGAGTCGGTGCGGTTTGTCATGAACCAGGAGATGAATCTGGAACGGCTTATCAGCCATCGTTTTTCGCTGGAAGACAGTGTGGAAGCGTTGAAACTGGCTGCCCATCCTCGACCGGATTCGATGAAGATCGTCATCCAGCCGGGTAGCGCGTGGGCTCCAGTACGCCCGGTGGCCGGGTGATGGGGTGGGGGGCGTGGGAAGGACATCGACTGTGAATGGCAAGATGACTGCGGCCGTCCTGTACGGCAAAGAAGATATCAAGATTGAAAAGGTGCCGATCCCGCGCGTGGGCGACGGCGAAGTTCTGGTCAAGGTCCACGTGGCGCTCACCTGCGGCACCGATTTGAAAGTGTACCAGCGGGGATATCACGCTCGCATGATTGTTCCGCCAGCGTTGTTCGGGCACGAATTGGCGGGCACGGTTGAGGAAGTCGGAGAGGGGGTGCGCGGCTTCAAGAAGGGCATGCGCGTCGTGGCGCTCAACTCGGCTCCCTGCGGCATGTGTTTCTACTGCTCAAAGCATCAGTTAAATCTTTGCGAAGATCTACTCTTCAACAATGGCGCCTATGCCGAGTACATACGCATACCGCGGCGCATTGTGGAAACCAATATGCTCAGCGTGCCCTCGAATGTCACCTTCGAGGATGCTGCCATGACAGAACCGCTAGCGTGCGTGTTGCGCGGCCTGCATGAAACTGGGGTTGAAATTGGCGACACGGTGGCGATCATTGGCGGCGGTCCGATTGGCCTTATGTTTGTGCAGGTGGCGAAGGCCATCGGCTGCAATGTGATTGCGGTCGTGAAGCGCGACTCCCAGGTTTCGTTGGCGCGCAAAAAGGGCGCGCACGAGGTGGTGCAGATTGGCAAAGTGAAAGACCCGGTTGAAGCGGTGCGCGAGTTAAGTCCGGAGCGGCGCGGTGCCGACGTGGCGATCGAAGCCGTGGGCCGTCCGGAAGCCTGGGAATGGGCGGTGCAGATGGTGCGCAAAGGCGGCACCGTGAATTTCTTCGGCGGGTGTGCGGCGGGGACCAAGGTTCAGCTGGATACCAACCGCTTGCACTATTCTGAGATTACGTTGAAAGCGACCTTCCATCACACTCCGGAGACAGTGCGCCGAGCCTTTAATTTGATTGCCGAGAAAAAGGTTTGCGGCAACGACTACATTACCGGCGAAGCGCCGCTTTCGCGTTTGCAGGATGTGCTGCGCCACATGCTGAACCGCAATGGGGATATCAAGACGGCGATTATCCCAGGCCACTAGCTTAGCGGCAGGTTGGTTCGAGACATAAATCTACATCAGGTTTGTCATCCTGAGCGAAGCGAAGGACCTGCTCTCCACCGTAAAAAGCAGGTCCTTCGCTTCGCTCAGGATGACAAAATAACTAACAATAATGACTGCTGCCAGCCATCCCCCGACTGCGCCGTTCTCCACTGGCTGGAGTGCGCTGCCGCCGGAGTACGCCATCCCAGAACGCGCTCCTTCGGAAGCTGAAGCGCGGGAATATTGCCGCCGCCTGGCGCGCTCGCATTACGAGAATTTCTCGGTTGCCTCTTGGTTTCTTCCAGAGCGCCTGCGCCAGCATTTTTTTAACGTGTACGCGTATTGCCGCATTTCGGATGATCTGGGCGACGAAGTGGGCGACACGGCCGCATCTCTGCAGTTGCTCGATCAATGGGAGACCGAGCTGAATGCGTGCTACGAAGGTCCTTCTGGGCACGCGCGGCATCCCGTGTTTGTCGCGCTCGCCGAGACCGTGCGCAAGTTTGAGATTCCGAAATATGAGTTCGCGGATTTGCTCACCGCCTTCCGTCAGGACCAAAACATTTGCCGCTACCCAACATTCAACGATCTGCTGGGCTACTGCCGGTATTCGGCAAATCCGGTGGGCCACCTGGTGCTTTATCTGTGCGGATACCGCGACGCCGAGCGTCAACAGCTTTCCAATTACACCTGCACCGGGTTGCAACTTGCAAACTTCTGGCAAGACGTGAGCGCCGATTTCGCCAAGGGACGAATTTATCTTCCTCTCGAAGATTTGCGACGGTTCGGCGTGACCGAAGACGGCATCCGCAATAGTGAAAACACTTCCGCCTTCTGCGGGATGATGCGGTTTGAGGTCGAACGCGCGCGGGAATGGTTCGTGCAGGGCATGCCGCTGGTCGCCAAGGTCGAGCGCGCGCTTGCCCTCGACATCGAACTTTTCAGCCGAGGCGGACAGGAAATTCTGAACGCCATCGAGCGACAACGTTACGCGGTGCTTGGCCACCGTCCCGCAATTTCCAAGACCAGGAAACTGGCGCTTGTGGTTCGTGCCGCACTGGGGAAGTTGCGGTGACCAGCGCCGTGGGAAATGCGTCCATACAGTTTGCGCCTACGGCTTCGCAGCTGGAGATGGCGTATTCTGTCTGCCGGCATATCGCGCGTTCTGCGGCCAAGAATTTCTACTACGGGTTTGCGGTGCTTCCGCGGCGGAAACGAAATGCATTGAGCGCCGTGTATGCATTCATGCGGCGGTGCGACGATATCGCCGACGACGACACACTAAGCCTCGAAGATCGTCAGAACAGGCTGGCGGATTGGCTCGACAAAGTGCATCGCGCGCTGGCGGCGCAGCCGACGGACGATCCGGTGCTGTTGGCGCTGGCCGATGCGCAACGCGTGTACCAGATTCCGATTGGACTTCTCGACCAGCTCGCCTTCGGTACCGCTGCCGATCTCGACTATCGCCAGGCGGGGTCCTCCGCCAATACGCCGCTGACTGCGCGTTACCAGACTTTTGAAGAGTTGCGCCAGTATTGCTACGGCGTGGCCTCGGTTGTCGGTCTCGTCTGCATCAAGATTTTTGGCTATCGCGATCCCGCCGCGGAGGCGCTTGCCGAACGCTGCGGGCTAGCATTTCAGCTGACGAATATTATTCGCGATGTCAAGGAAGACGTTGCCATGGGCCGGATTTATTTTCCGCAAGAAGATCTGGCGCAATGCGGTCTCTCGGCCGCTGACCTCGCCGCGCCGAAGGTGGATGTGGCTCGCATTCGTCCTCTGCTGGCCATGGAAGCCGACCGCGCTCGCGACTGCTACCGCGCTGGAGAAGAACTGATCCCGCTGGTGAGTGAAGACAGTCAGCCTGCCCTGTGGGTGCTGATTAACATTTATCAGCGCCTGCTCGAAAAAATTGCGTTGAAACAGTACGACGTATTCGGCGAGCGCGTTCGCTTAGCCGTTCCCGAGAAGCTCACTGTCCTCGGAAAAGGAATCGTGAAGCGTCTGCTGTGATGCCTCTTTCCACTCATCCTGATACGACGCCTGCCACGGTCGCAATCGCCGGCGGCGGGCTGGCCGGTCTCGCCGCGGGATGCGCTCTCGCGGAAGCTGGTTTTCGCGTGTCGCTGTTTGAGCGACGCCCTTATCTCGGCGGGCGTGCTTCCTCGTATCAGCATCCCGGCACCGGCGAAATTGTCGACAATTGCCAGCATGTGTTGCTCGGCTGCTGCACCAATCTGCTGGATTTTTACCGGCGAGCGGGAGTTCAGGACAAAATTCGCTGGTATGAAAAACTGACTTTCCTCGAGCCCGGCGGCCGCGCCTCTGTGATTGGCCCGTCAGCACTGCCCGCCCCGCTGCATACTGCATGGGCGTTTCTGCGCGCGGACTGTTTGAATTTTCGCGACAAATTGGGGATCAGCCGCGCCATGGCAGCGCTCGCCCCTTGGGCTCCGGCGGATCTTGGCGAGTCGTTCCTTGACTGGCTAAAACACCACGGACAAACCGGACAAGCGATCGAGCGCTTCTGGAAGACAATTCTGGTCAGCGCTTTGAACGAGGACTTGGATCAGGTTTCTGTTTCTTACGCGGCGCAGGTCGTGCGCGAGTCTTTTCTTAAATCTGCCGCTGCCGGCCGGATGGGAATCCCGACGGTGCCGCTTACAGACCTGTACAGCACGACCGGAGAATACATCCGCGCGCGGGGCGGGGACATACAGTTGCGCGCTGCCGTGGAATCGTTTCGAGCCGAACCCTCTTGCGTCAGCGTGACGACAAACGGACAGGAACAGAAATTTGACTATCTGATTCTTGCGGTTCCGTTTGATGTGCTGGCGCGCCTGTTGCCGGATAATCCATCCTCTGCGGCTCTGGCCGCGGCGCTCGGCCAGTTCCGGACGTCCCCCATCACGGGCATCCATCTCTGGTTCGATCGCGAAATCAGCGATCTTGAGCACGCCGTTCTGCTTGACCGTACGATTCAGTGGATGTTTCACAAGTCGCGAATTGTTACCGGCCGCGGCAATGGCGGCAGCTACATTGAGCTGGTCGTGAGCTGCTCGCGCAGCCTGGTGGAGAAGTCAAAAACAGAGATCGTCGAGATGGCGGTGAACGAAGCGCGCGAGTTTTTTCCGGGCGCGCGCGATGCGAGTCTCGTGAAATCGACGGTAATCAAGGAAGTGCACGCGACGTATTCACCGCGTCCGGGAATCGACGAGTACCGGCCGAAGCCCGAGACGGCGTGGCCGCGAGTCTTTCTAGCGGGTGATTGGACGGCGACCGGCTGGCCGGCCACCATGGAAGGTGCGGTTCGCAGCGGCTATTTGGCGTCGGAAGCGCTGAGCCGGTTCGCGGGCGGCACGACGGCCAGTTTTCTCGTTCCCGATCTGGCCCCGAGCGGCTTGATGCGGTTGTTTCGCTGACGGCTAGGTCGACGACTTCAATTACTTCGGTTCCTAACGCGCATTATTTCGATATCACTCTAAAGAAAACCGCCCGAAATACGATCTTATTGATATGCCTGAGATCCCAGCCGACATTGTCCGTGCCGACAGTGATCGTTCCGATGCTGATCGTGCCGATAACGATCGCCGCCGCAGTGTGCGATTCGTTTGCGGCGGTCACGCGAAAATCAGTCTTCTCCCCTCCGAGGGCATGGTTATTCCGGGAAAGATCCGAGACCTGAGTCTGCACGGATGCTGCGTTGATTCCACCCTGCCCATTGATTTTGGTACGCGAGCGGAAATTGTCGTGCGCGTCAATGCTGCGTCGTTTCGCGCCGTGAGCGAGGTTAAAGCGATTCGAGGCCGTTCCGTTGCTGGCCTGGAGTTTGTGCAGTTGAGCGCTGGCGGAAAAGAACTGCTCGCGGACCTGGTCACGGATTTAGCAAGGTTGCAGGCGATTATGACTAAGCTTAAGTCTGTCCGGCGCGAAATGGGCGCGGTGTCGTTCAGGAAGCAAATCGAGGAAGGGAAACGCCAAGCCACGATGTTGAGCGAACGGTTTCCTTTTGTGGGGACAATACTGCAGCTTGAGAGTTCGGAAGCAGGGTTGAAAGAGAACTCGGCTAAAAGTTCAGAGCCGGAACAAAGTCGGTCTGCCAGCCAGAATCCCACAGTGGAAGCACAGCCGCTAGTAATCACCGTCGACCTATTCGGTTGAGGCAAATCAGATTGCCATCAGTAGCACGCCCGCAGCGACGAGCAATGCCGCCATCCAACGCCGGCGCCCTACGTGTTCATGCAGGAAGACGCGCGCGGCCACCGCGTTGAGAACGAAAGTAAGCGATGCGGAAGCGGGCGCAACCAAACTGAGGTTTCCCCACGAAAGTCCGAAGAGCAGGCTGTAAAAGGCGACTCCCATCGCGATCACGCCGAGCGCAAAGGTGGGCGTCGTAAGAACGCGGGACGCCACCGCGAACACGCCGCAGCGCTGCCAGAGGTCGCCAACGTCACCGACACGTTTCATGGAGTAGGAGAGCAGCACGTCCCCAGTGGTCGATGCCAGGCTGACTAGGCCAATTGCGGCCCAGGCGTAGAGGTCGCTCATAACTTCGCCTCGGGGAAGACTGTGCGGCTGGGAACGTCCGGAATCTCGCCTGGGTAACTGGGTGTCACGGAGGGGCCGGCAGCTACGAAACCGACGCCGGCGGCAATCAGGCCGATTCCAAGCCAGCGTGTCCACGAGATGACTTCATGAAAACCGAAATGAGCGACTAAAGCGACCAGAACATATCCGAGCGATGTTGCGGGCAGCACATAGGTAAGGTCGGCCCACGAAAGCGCCACTATGTAACAGGAAAAAAATGCCAGCAACAAGAGGATTCCGAAAGCTACCCAGGGATTAAGGATGGCCAGCAGCAGGCCGGAAAGATCGTGCAGCGAAACGTTTACGTTGCCGAGACCTTTCATGCCGCGAGCCAGCAGGGAATCACCGACGGTGGCAAAGACGGCAACTCCCGCCAGAACGAGGTATTTGCGAAAGGTCACGACTGTGCGTCCTATGTTTCCTCGTGGAGCGCCGGCGGAGGCGGGACGGGCGAGGCGCCCGTCTCTCCACTAGGCTTTAGCCGGTTCCGGGGCAGGCGTTTCTTCCTTGCGGTGTTGCTTGACCCACTTGTTGCGCTGTGAGCGCAGCTTGAGGAAGGTGCGTGCTTCCTTGTACAAGCGCTTGCGTTCGGAGTTGTCGAACATTGCTTTCCTCAAAATGCGATAAGCAGCCTTGGGACGGAAATAATACTGGTCGTAAAAGTGATGGACTGCTTCCATCAGTTCGGAAGCGGGCAGGCCGGGATACTCGATCTGCACCATCTGATGACCGCCGTCGTCCACCATTTTTGAGTCGCTGGTGATGAAGCCGTTCTTGAGCGCGAATTCGTGCAGTTCCGTTCCGGGGTAAGCGTGCGCCACCGAAACCTGGATCGTCTCAACGTCGAGTTCCTTGGCGAAGTTGATGGTGTTCTTGATGGTCTCGCGGCTTTCTCCAGGCAAACCCAGGATGAAATCTCCGTGAACCACGAGTCCCAACTTGTGACAATCCTTGGTGAACTGGCGGGCGCGCTCGACGGTTGCGCCTTTCTTGATGTTCTTGAGAATCTGTTGATCGCCCGATTCGTAGCCCACGATCAGAAGCCGGCATCCCGCCTCTTTCATCGCCTTGAGGGTCTCGAAATCAGTAGTGACTCGCGAGGTGCATGACCAGGTCAGATTCAGCGGTTTCAACTTGGTGCACAACTCGATGGTCCGAGCCTTTTGCAGGTTGAAGGTGTCGTCATCAAAGAAAAATTCTTTTACGTACGGCCAGTAATCTTTCGCCTTGGCCATTTCACGCGCCACGTCGTCGGTGGAGCGCTTGCGCCACGGGTGTCCACTGAGCGTCTGGGGCCAGAGGCAGAAGGTGCACTGCGCCGGGCATCCGCGCGTCGTATACAGGGCCACGTAGGGCTGCAGCAGAAATGGCACGTTGTAGCGGCGTACATCGAGATCCCGCCGGTATACGTCCGTGACGTGGGGCAGGGAATCCAGATCCTGGATGGTCGGACGGTCGGCGTTGTGCACGACTCCGCCATTCTTACGGTAGGAGATGCCGAGGATATCTTCGAGAGGCTTGTTCTGCGCGTATTCGACAATGGAATAGTCGAATTCCTTGCGGCAGACTACGTCGATTACTTTTGCCTCCATCAAAGACTTCTCGGGGAGGACGCTGACGTGAGGCCCGACAAAAGCAATCTTGATGTGGGAGTTGCTGTCTTTGATGGCCTCAGCGATGCGGACGTCACCGGCGAATCCCGGAGTGCTGGTAAACAGGACGAGCAATTCGTAATCCTTGCAAGTGCGGATCGTCTCTTCCGCGGTAATGTGGTGGGGCGGGGCGTCGAGCAGGCGCGCGCCCTCGAGCATTCCCGTCGGATATGCGAGCCAGACGGGGTACCAGTACGACTCAATTTCGCGCGTAGCGGGCCAGCGCGAACCTGCGCCCCCGTCGAAATTCTCAAACGAAGGTGGATTCAAGAACAGTGTTTTTAATGGCATAGTGTGTGAGCCTTTATTTTACCATTGTTAGATGCGAAAAAAACCGGGCCGGCGCTACCATTCAGGTACATCCCCGATTGTGGTGGAAGCGTGGAAATCCTTATTCAAGTATCTCTTAGCGGTACCTACAACTGCAAAAGAACCTTGCCGAACGTCGTTCCTGCGCATTAAGACGCGAGAATCAGGTACCGGTTGGCTGAGCTGCGAGATGGGTCATTTTGCCGCCGCGTCGATGGCACTGTCCGGTAGCGCCCATTTCTCCAGGTCGCCGGTGGCCCGCAGCAAGTTCAGGCGGGCGCGCTGGTATTCAAAATCGGCATCCTGAAAGAGCAGGTAGCGCGCAGCCGCTTGTACCCGGGCGTCGGCCAGTTCGTGCAAAGTGCCGGTTTTTGCGTCGATGCGCGTTTGAGCTGTTTCCAGACCCGACTGCGCCAACTGATATTCCAACTGCGCCACTTCGCGGGCCGCTTCCAGTTGTTCAGCGGTTCGCTGGAGCTTCAGGGTTTCCTCGGACACCTGGTTGCGAGCTGCCTCCGCCTGCTTCCTTGCCTTGACGGCTTCCGCCTCGGCCGCGTCGATTCGAGCGCGCTGACCGGCGTTGAACACGGGGATCCGCAGGGCAACGCCGATAGTGGCATTGTCCGGCTGAAAGTTCTTGTAGTACTCGTTGTAGTTGTTGATGGTAGAGAGCCGAGCATACTGGGCGGAGAAATCGAGAGTGGGATACAAAGCACGATGCTCGGCTAAAGCCCGCATCGATTCCGCCAGAGAATGCTGTTCGGCAACTTTGATTGCGGGACTTGAGGCTACCGCTTTCTCCGAAAGATCTTCTTCGGCCGCAACGGGCGGCAGAGACGGAATTGTCTCCGGCGCAATCTCGAGGGTCGAAGCCGGCAAGCCGGTTAGGTTTGCGAGATGACGCCGAAGGACGTCGGCCGCGCCTCGGGCTTCGCTCCGATGAAGACGCACGCGCGCCGCGACCAGCTTCGCCTTGTTCAAGTCGACGGCGCTATCCACGCCCGCTTGTAAGCGCTCGGCGACCGCTTGTTCCATCTGCTGCGCCTCGGCTTCATCCTGCTGCAAGCGCACGAGTCGCGCCTGCCACTTGGCCAGTTCCGCATAGGTCAAGGCGACATCCTGGATGACCGCATTGCGCTGATCTTTATCCTGAATCTCGGAAGCGTGCCATTCGGTTTTCGCAGCATTCGCGAGCTGCCGTTGCGAAAGGTTAAAGACCGTACTTTGGACGACCGCATTCGCAAGAGCCGGCGCCGCTCCGTCGATGCTGAGGGGGAATCCATAGGATTTGCCGAGCCCGGAACCAATCACGAGCTGCGGCACGTAGGCGTCGTGGACTTCCCGGTAGGAAGCAAAGGCCCGCTGCACATCGGCGTTCGCAATCGCCGAACTCGTGCTGTGGGCAAGGGCGAGCCGAATGGCGCGATCGAGAGCTACGGGTTCAGCGTGGCTGGGCGTTGCGGCCATTGCCATGACAGTTAATAACGCGAACAGGTTGATCATGCGCAAACAGCGCGACAGTCGGAGTTTCATCTCGTCACCTATCGATCAGAACGTCTGGATCGGCAAATCTGGATCAGGCCGCGGCTACACCGCAAAATACAAATTGTAGTGCGCCCGACCGGGGCCGGGCAGTAGCTTTGGGAGTTATCGGGAACGTCTCAAGGAGCGGGAGGACAGGCACCATTCTCAGTGGGCAACTCGGTCGAGGGCTTGCTGGGCAGTACCGAAGTTCCGCACCAAAGCTAGCGAAGCGCGGTACTCCTGCGCTGCGCCGGCTTTGTCGCCCTGTTTTTCCAGCAATAGACCCCTGAGATAGCGGGCCTTGAAGGCGGGCGCTGCTTCGACTGGACCCGAAGCGAGATAGCGGTGCAGCAGTTCGGTGGCGAAGGGATAACTGCGGCCGGCACGATAGAGCGTCTCGGCCGCTTCCACCAGAACATCGAGTTTGGGCATGGGCGACTGGCTGAGCTTGACGACGGCCTGCTCCATTTCGTCGAGGCGGCTTTGACGGCGGAGAAAAAGAGCAAGGTTTAGCCAGGCGTCCGCATCACCGTGGCTGAGGTCGATGTACTGGTGATATTCGCGCTCGGCGCTTGCGTAATCTTTTTTCTGTTCCGCGATGCGAGCGTAGATCCAATGTTCACGGCCAGGGTTCACCGTGGCCACGGCTTGTGCCTGTTCGCGGGCCTTTTCTTCGCCTCCGCCCATGATGCTGGGGGCTTCAATATAGAAACGCGCCAAGTCGAGCCGCGCGTCTACATCGTCCGGATTCAGTTGCACCGCGCGCTCGAATTCCACTCGGACCTTCGCCGCCAAGCTCGTCGCGACCAGGAAATTTGTGCGGTTTGCCCTTTCGCCGTACACGCGACCCAGCCACAGATGAAAGCGGCCGTCGTTCGGATTGAGCACGGTGGCTTTCTTGCAGGAGGACTCCGCACGCTCCCAATCTTCGACTTCGAAGTAAGCGCGGCAGAGTAGGTTCGCCGATTCCGCGTCTGCCGGAACGGAAGAGAGACGGCCATTCAATTCGGCGATTGCATCATCAACCCGGCCGGCCGAAAGCATTTCCCGGGCAGAGTCTGCCACGCTGGCCGCAACGAGCATCATCAAAACCAGCAAAACCCGGCAAGCGTGCGTGATCATCGAAAACTTAGCCTTCAGAATTTGACCTGAGTTCCATCGCCAATCGGCTTGCCGTTTGACGAATTGATCGCAACCACATCTTTGGCGGCAAGCCCGTGAGTGATTTCGACCTGCGTGAGATTGGAAAGGGAAGTCTCGACCTCGCGGCGCTTGAGTTGGTGGCCGGAGACCAGCAAAACATAGGGTTTGGAGTCGTCCATGCGTACTGCCTCGCGCGGTACCACCAGTACGTTCGCATGCTCGCCGGCGATGACGCTTACGCCCACGTTGATATTCGGCAAGAGTTTTAGATCCTTGTTGTCTACGATGCTCGTGGTCTCGCCGACGTTGCGCGAACCGTGCAACTTTACAGTGGAGGGGATGGCCGTTACGGTGGTCCACCAGACGCGTCCGGGGACGGCGTCCCATGTAATTTGGATCGGATCTCCAAGCGTCAATCTGGCCACGTCGGGCTCGTCGACGAAAGCCCGGACCACGACTTTTCGGAGATCCGCCAGTTGCAGCAGAAGTTCCCCGGCGGCGACGAAGCCGCCCTGCTTGACCGGCAGCGAATATACGATACCGGCAAAGGGAGCGCGGATATTTGATTTCGTCAGAACGTCCTCGGCGGCGTCATAGGCGGCTTGCGCTTCCGCTTGCTGCGCCTTGACGCGCGCCAATTCCGAGTTCGAATAGCGTTTCGTCTGCTTTTGGCGGAGAAATGTGAGTTGGGCATCAGCGCGCGCCAAAGCGTTCTCAGCTTCCCGCACTTCTCCTGCAGAAGCAGCGCCCTGTTGTTCAAGCTTTTTCAGCGCGTCTAAATTGTGTTGCGCGGAATCGCGGTCGGTGGCGGCCTTCACAAGTTGAGCATCGAGGCTCAGCATTTCTTCTTGAGTTCCACCTCGTTCCGAAGCGCTCAGATCGGCCTGCGCGGTCTTTAAAAGAGTCTGGGCGCGGGCTGCCTGGGCACGCGCATCGGCGTCATCCAGAACGACGAGCAATTGGCCCTGTTTGACCGAGTCTCCCTCTTTGACCAAAACCCGCTGCACACTCGTCGAGACCGGAGCGTGGGCCTCGAAGTTGTTGACCGGCTCAATTTTCCCGTTGGTGGAAACCAGGCTGCGAATGGTGCTTTGCTCAACCACGGCGGTGCGTACCGGCACCGCATCGTCACGGTGGAAGGCGACGGCTGCCATTACGATGACGGCCGCGAGGATCACAAGCGGCGTTACCCACCAGCGACGCGGCTGGCGTCCCGAACTGTTTCCATTCAATGGCATGCGGGGAAAAGCACAAGCTTAAATGTATCACTCACGCGCCGCGGGGAGACGGCGAATGCTCGATGAAGACTTGCTTGTTTAGATGCACCGGGCTAGCAATTTGCGTCAACAACTCCGGCGAATAACCCAGGGACGGAGCAAGATAAAGATTGCGCCTGGCCGGCGCGCATGGCCCGCAGCGGTGCAAAAGAAAGCGTCCCAGACCCAGCGAGTCTCGGGACGCTTGTTCGAAGCACTCAGTCTATCGGCTGACAATCACACTCAATGAGGATTGTTCTCCCAATTATGCTCGGTCTCCCAGCGATGGTCTCTTCCGTTCCACCACTGGTGATATTTATTCCAGCAATTCTCCCGTTCGGCATTCAGGTCTCGCCGCCGATCATCCGCCTCGCGGCTGTGCTCTCCCCTGTCGTGAATCGCTTTGTCCAGTCTTGCTTCCGCCTTTTCTATGGCGTGTTGACACCTCGATCGGTCATCGGCGTGGACGAGCGGGGCCGCCACAAATAACAGAAGCGCCCATGCCATAACGGCTGCGACTACAGTTTTTCCAAGTTTTCGATTCAAGATTTTCTCCTCTCGGTTTTCGATGGATGCAACCCTGGGACTTGCTGAATTATACAAAAGCCTGGCCCCCACCTCTCGATACAGTGCATCCAGTATTCAACAGAACCGGACGGACATTATCGGCTGGGTACAATAGGCAGATGCCAAAATCTCGTGGTTCCAAATCAACCCATTCCAAGTTTCCCCGTTACACGGCGGAGCATGCCAGTGCCGGGCTCGATCACGATTTCCCGGAAATTGAAACCTGGCCGAACCAGTTTCCCGGTTACGAGATTGTGGTGGATGACCCGGAATTTACCTCGGTTTGCCCGAAGACGGGCTTGCCGGATTTTGGCGACATCGTGATCCGCTACGAACCCGATGGCCTGTGCCTGGAGTTGAAGTCGTTAAAGGAGTACCTGCAGGCATATCGCAACCTCGGCATCTTCCAGGAGAATATTGTGAATCAGGTGTTGGAGGATGTTGTGCGCTGGGCGAGGCCGGTGTGGGCAGAAGTGAAAGGTGAGTTCCGTCCGCGCGGAGGAATTTCGACGGTGGTGGTTGCGCGCTGGCCGCGCGGCAAGAAGGGTAAGAAGTAATTGGGAGTGGGACTAGCAGAGGGGTTCCATCTGCAACTCAGCGGGAAGCGGCGGCCGCTCGTGGCTTGATCAGTTCAATCTCGCTCGCGTGCTTCGTCTTAATGCGGCTGATTGCGTAGGCTCCCTGCAGGTTCAGCCAGAACTGTTCGGTCGTTCCGAAGAAACGAGACAGACGGACCGCGGTATCTGCGCTGATGCCACGCCGTTCGAGAACAATGTCATTCACGCGTGGCGGGGGCACGTGCAGCCGCTTGGCTAATTCGTAAGGGGAGATTCCCATCGGCTTCAGGAACTCCTCACGCAGAATTTCGCCGGGATGAACTCTCCAGGCTGGTATGTCTTTTCTGATCATGCTCATACGGATTCGCCTTAATGGTAGTCTGCGATCTCAACCTCGTAGGCATCGGATCCACGCCATTCGAAGCAAATTCGGTACTGATCGTTGATTCGTATACTGTATTGGCGCTGCCGGTCGCCGCGCAGTTTCTCCAGCCGGTTTCCGGGAGGAATCTTTAGGTCGTCCAGCGTAAGAGCGCCGTCGAGCATAGCCAGTTTCCGTTTCGTTACATTAGCGGGCGGTGCACCCCGTGTCTTGCCCGTTCTCCAGATTTCCGCCGTTTCCTTGTTGGCGAAACTCTTGATCACGGGTTGATCATAACGCGTCGCGTTAATAATGTCAATCGTTAAACACAAACGACCGGTCGGCACAGGACAGGGTGCTTCTCTGCTTCGCCATGCTATATTCGCTCGATCTGTGACCGCGGCGAAACTCTATCCTCGGACGGCGCTGGCGCTGCTGACGGCGCTGAACCTGCTCAATTACATCGATCGCTCCGTGCTGTTCGCCGTCCAGGACCTAGTCAAAGCGGAGTTCCATCGCAGCGACGCCGCCTTCGGCCTTCTGACCAGCGTCTTTTTCATCTTCTACATGTGTGCGGCGCCTCTCATGGGGCCGCTTTCTCTGCGCTTCTCGCGTAAGCGCGTCATCGTTGCCGGAGCTTTGATTTGGAGCGGTGCGACTTTACTCACCGCGGTGACGACAAACTTTGACCAACTCATCATTCGTCACACGCTGGTCGGCATTGGCGAGGCCAGCTTCGTGATTCTGTCTCCAACTTTTGTCGCGGATATGTTCCCGGTCGAAAAGCGCGGACGCGTGATGGGCGTGTTTTATCTCGCCATTCCGGTGGGAACCGCGCTCGGATATCTGCTGGGCGGAGTCATGGGTCCCACCCATGGCTGGCGCTCCCCATTCTATGTTGGAGCTGCGCCCGGAGTACTGCTGGCGTTACTACTGCTGTTGATTCCGGAGCCTACCCTCGGTCAATTCGATGCGCCGGAAAACAAGACTCCAGAAAAAGACACACTGAAAAGCTTGATTCGCAATCCAGCATTTCTGACGGCAACCCTTGGCATGGCCATGATGACGTTTGCGCTCGGCGGACTCCAGGTCTGGATGCCGACTTTTCTGCATCGCGCACACGGCTACAGCCTGCTGGATGCGAATATTGTTTTCGGGTTGAGCACCATCTCTAATGGCTTGGTCGCATCGCTTGCGGGTGGTTGGATCTCCGATCGCTTGCTTCGGCGAACGAAATCTGCTCATTACCTCGTGTCCGCCGTCAGTCTGGGTTTGGGCATTCCCGCCATGTGCGTTGCCTTGTTTGCGAGCGGCAAGCCAATGATCGTGGGGATTTTTGCTGCCGAGTTCTTGCTGCTGTTGAATACCGGCCCGCTCAACGCCGCCGTGATCAACTCAGTCGGACCGCACGTGCGCGCGGCGGCCTTGGCCGCTAACATCTTTATTTTCCACTTGCTCGGCGACGTACCATCTCCCGCTTTGATCGGCTACATCTCGGATAAGTATTCGCTACGGCTTGCCTTTGTGGGACCGGTGATCGCAATTGCTCTGTCTTCTGCCATACTGTTGTACGGCATGCGGTTTGCGCCGCCCGTGCGGACCAGCCAAGAATCGGCGGCACCGTAGGTTTCTTCAGGAGCGTCTTCCCAGCAGTATGCATTGGCAAACAATCAACTGGATTGCAGGCGTCATCTTGGCAGTGGCCTGGTTTTCGCGCGCTCTGGCCGCCAAGCTGGGCATGCCGCACGTCGCCGACATTGCGCGGCCCGAATGGGACCGCAGGCCCGCGACCGCAAACGGCGAGCCCAGAGTCAGCATCATTGTTCCGGCGCGCAACGAGGCTGAGCACATTCGCCAGACGCTCGTGCAGTTGATGGCGCTTGATTACCCCAATTACGAAATCATTGCCGTCAATGACCGCTCGAACGACCGCACAGGGCCGATCATGGACGAGGTTGCGGCAAGGTTAGAAGCGCCGGGCCGGCTGAAGATTGTTCATGTTTCGGAACTGCCCGCAGGGTGGTTAGGCAAAACGCACGCCATGTGGAACGCGGGCCAGCAGGCAACGGGGGAATGGTTGCTCTTTACCGATGCCGATGTCCTATTCAAGCCCGATGCTCTGCGGCGCGCGGTTGCCTATGCCGAGGCAGAGCGCGCCGACCACGTCGTTCTGTTTCCACGCATGATCATGAAACAGCCGGGCGAGAGAATGATGATCGCTTTTTTCCAGGCGCTTTTCGTTTTCGGACATCGGCCGTGGAAGGTCGCCGATCCCAAGGCACAGGACCACATGGGCGTGGGCGCTTTCAATATGGTCCGGCGTAGCGCCTATAACGCGGTCGGCACGTATCTCGCCCTGCGCATGGAAGTGATCGACGACATGAAACTGGGCAAAGTGATCAAGAACGCGGGGTTCGTCCAACGCAACGTTTTTGGCGAGGATCTGATTTCCCTCCACTGGGCAAAGGGCGCTTTTGGCATCGTCAACAATCTCACGAAAAACTTTTTTGCCCTGCTTTCTTTCCAGTGGTGGCGCACGGTCGCTTCCATCGTGGCTATGGGCTTTCTGAATCTCGGGCCTTTTCTGGGTGTTTGGCTGGCCCATGGATGGGCGCGACTTCCGTATGCCATCGCGCTCAGTTCGCTGTTCGGTATCTATTACGGAATGTCATCCATGTCAGCGGTGCCTGCCTATTACTTTTTTTGGCATCCCATCAGCACCAGCCTGTTTATGTATACGTTATTGCGCTCTATGGTTCACACGCTGGCCAACGGCGGCATCGTGTGGCGTGGGACGAAGTATCCGCTGGAGGAGTTGCGCAAGGGCATGGTGTGAGATAAGTCACACATAACTGTGACAGCGTGTGATGTAAGTCACATATAACTGTGACAACTTATGATCGCATTTGCCCGCGAGATGTTATGCTATCCCCGTGCGATGTAGAGCACGCTTTCTCAAAACCTCCCCGCGCTGTTTCACACTAAGGGCCAGGGTTAGTTGTCTGGTTCCGGCCCAGACCCGATTACCTAAGTATGTTCCTGGTAGTTATTGTTTTTCTGACAACTCGATTCGTCTATGGCGTATGCTCCGGTTAGCACCTTGATATTTGCAACTGGCATACTTTGTTTTACGGGAACACCTGCTCCGTCAATTGTGGGCGGCAGGGATGAAGGTTAGTTTCGCAAAGGAGAAAACATGAAGAAGATTATTGTTTTGATCGTTTTTCTAGGACTCCTGTCGCTTCCATTGCTGGCCCAAGACCAGCCAAGAGTGGAAGTATTCGGTGGCTATCAGTATCAGTATCTTGGCGGGGATCTCGGGGGCCAAAACACCAACGGCTGGGACGCTTCTCTGACCGGCTACCTTAACAAGTATTTTGGTGTCACCGGCGACTTTAGCGGTTCCTACAAGACGATCGATGGCGTTTCCGCTCACCTTTACACCTACTCCGGCGGTCCGGTTCTTGCCTACCGCGAAGGTAAAATTAACCCGTTCGTACATGTGCTGTTCGGTGGATTTGATTTGGGTGGGAGTGCGGGGGGCAGTTCCGCGTCCACAAACGGTTTCACCACGATGTTCGGTGGCGGCGTGGACTACAAAGCCTCCAGGAACATATCGATCCGCCTCGCTGACTTCGACTGGGTCTACTATCATGCTCACGGAACGGGCGAAAGCAACAACGTGAGACTCACAACCGGTATTGTTTTCCGCTTCTAGGTTTGTGACAACTGAAGACTGACAGCGGGCTGCTTGAAGCTGCCAAGCTTGAAGCAGCCTTTTTATGGCTCTTCTGGGTCTTCAATCGACATCGGCTCTTTTTCTTTTGTGTCTTTCTTTTTGGGTTCCTTCGGGCGTCTGAACTTTCCGGCACTGTAGTGACCTGCACGCTCGACGTCGTAGTCCGTGGGCACTTGAGGGAACAGGAGAAATGCGCCTTCGCCAAGTTGCTGGGAGCGGCGCAATATGATCTCAGCGCGTCCATCGTAGTCCTGGACCGTTCCTTTGATTTCAATCTGCCGACCTTCGAGTTGGCGAACGTCTCCCATTTTTTTCAGATCGGCTGGAAACACAACCACGGTGAAGGGACAGCCCTTAGCTTCTTTGCAAAAGTTGAGGAACTTGGTGCCGTTGCGTCCATCTTCCACGTGCAGCACGGTTCCGCGGACGCATTGACTCGCGCCCAGATGCTGGCTGGCTTCGGAGAATGATACGCAGTTCCTCACTGAGTTATTACGTGCGGAGCAAATTCCGCTCAGGGTAAGGACGACTGTGAGAACAGTAGTGCGGGTGCAGCGAGGCATAGGGACTTAGGCGCGGAGAAGTGCGCCCGCAGTCTTATTGTAGGCAGGGCGTAACGGCGTCACGCTGAGGTGCGCAAAAAAAAATGGTGGATACTTCCCGAAAAGGGAACACGAGCGCTAGCCAGAGGGCCCGGGTTTTGACGCGGCGATGTGGAGCGCCGGGGGTGGTCCCCGGCCTGCCACAGTTCGCGCGGCCGCAAGCACCGCGTCCGATCATTTGCTGAAAGATTTTACGCCGGCTGCTTCGTCTTCTTTCACGTCGAAGACGGTGTAGAGCTTCGTGATCTGCAGCAGGTCGTGAACTTTCTTGGTGAGGTTGAGCAGCTTGAGTTCGCCACCCTGATTCTTGGCCGTAGTGAAGGCGCTGACAAGTTCGCCGATGCCGGAGCTATCGATATAGTTCACGTCGCCGAGGTTGAGCAGAATTTTTTTCTGCCCCTTGGAAAGCAGGTCGCGCACGGTATCGCGCAGCACTACGCTGCCTTCGCCGAGTGTGATCCGGCCGCTGAGGTCGACAATCGTGACGCCATCCACCTGACGAGTACTGGACTTCATGCTCACTGGGGAGCCTCCTTGGAGTCCGCGGGGTTGCCGTGGACGTGCTTGATCATTATAAGTTCGGTGCCCGATTGGGAGGGGTGGATTTCCACCTCATCCATAAACGAGCGTATCAGGAAAATGCCGCGCCCCGAAGTTTTCATCAGGTTATCCGGCGCCAACGGATCCGGAATCCTGCTCACGTCGAGCCCCTTACCCTGATCGCGGATCACGATGACCAGGTCGCGGGTGGTGCGTTCAAACGCGAGCGTTACCTTTTTGGTCGGGTCGTAGGCATTGCCATGCAAAACTGCATTCACCGCGGCTTCCCGCACCGCCATGGAGATCTTCATGATCTCCTCGTCATCAAAGCCCGCTTCCGTCGCCATGCGGGTGGCGGTCTCTTCGGCGTTATTTACCGTCTCCAACGTCGAATCAAGCGTATAGGAGACACGGTCTGCGGGCATAGAATACACGGTTCCCAAGTCGGCCTTCGCCGCGCTTTCGCTGCGGAGGCCGGCTCAAAGTGCTCGCCCGAACGCGTAGATGGGCGAATTGAGAGTTTGCCTGTAGGTCGCGCAAAAGTCAACGCGGCACCCTCTCGTGTCATATCAATCGAGCGGCCCCCGTCTGCCCATAGAATTTCTACGTACTCACGGATGAGCCTACTTCGGCTTCACGCAGCTGCGATAGAGGCAAAATCTCAACTCCGTGTTCTCGCATATCTGTTCAAGGTACCCGCTGAAAGCGAAGAGTACTTTTTGTTCTGGTGTTGGGGCCACGTACGCAATGTACACAGGTCGGGGATGCGAGTAGAGCGACCGGCTAATTTCGCCCACAACCTTCATCAACACGCGGATTTGACAAGGATGGAAGAAAAACAGTACCGAGGGCTCGGGTGGAAGAACATAATCGCAGAAGTCCATGTTTAAGGACTGGATGTCGCGACATTTCTGCGTGGCCGAATGGTACTGCCTTATGTTTTCTTCAGCAGTCCGATGCATCTTTGGCGCAAACTCCAAGCCCAAGATTCGTTGAAATGGGTACTCGGAGGCCAGCAGCAATGCACGGCCCTTCCCGGACCCGAAATCTATGAATGTATAGCCCTCAAAGGCAATGCCAAAACCGGCCATGACATTTCGGAAGCGCAAAGGATCGATTCCGGCATAGTCGTTTCCGTCAATCCAGTTCGGGCTGGGAATGTCGAGATCGCTGAGATAGGTCCAGCCTCTGAAGCTCCCATCGGTTTGAACCCCGTACTGTTCGTCAAACGCGCTGACCTGAGTATCCGGACGCAGCGACTTGGCGGCACGGTATTCCTTAAAGAGATGAACCGGCAACAGGAAGCTTCGGCAAATGCTGGTGACGAGTCCGCGCTCTCGCAAAGATTTTCTGATGCGCGGGATCATGGTTCTCAGAACTCTGGGCATCGAAGCGGCCTTCCTGCTTTTGGATACGGCTGGTTTCAGGACGACTTGCGTCAGTTGATGCGGTAATGGCAGCCACGGCTTTCGCGGGCTTGCTGCGCCGCTTCCAGAATCAGAAGCGCGGTAAGCATGCCGTTTCGCAAGCCAATGATGGAATCGCTGACCTCGCACTTTTCGTAGAAACGCGCGATCTCGAGATCGAGCTCGCTCAAGATCCGCCGGGCGCGGTCCAAACGCTTCTCGCTGCGGATCAGGCCGACGTAATTCCACATCGTGTGCTGGATCGTCATCCAATCCTGCGTGATGAGGGCGGGATCGGCGGGTTCATGTTCGTAGCGCCAATCCGCCACCTTGGGAAAGTAATACTCGTCGCCGCGGGTGATCCCTTCGGCGGCTTGCGCTCCGGCTCGCGTTCCCCAAACCAGGCATTCGAGCAGGGATGTGCTGGCCAGGCGGTTGGCGCCGTGCAATCCTGTGCATGCGACTTCGCCAGCGGCTCGTAACCGTGCCACCGTGGTCCGTCCCCACTCGTCGGTGGCAATACCGCCGCAGCTATAGTGCGCTGCGGGAACCACCGGAATAGGCTCGCGGGTCAGGTCGATGCCGCGTTCGAGGCATACGGCGTAAATGCCGGGAAAGCGCTCGCGAAGATAATCAGCGGGCTTGTCGGTAATGTCCAGATAAACACAAGGCTCGCCCGTCTCGAGCATCGTCTGGTAGATGGCGCGAGCGGCAATGTCTCGCGGTGCGAGTGATCCATCGGGATGGAACTTTTGCATGAATTCCTTCCCGTGGCGATCGACCAGACGGCCCCCCTCGCCGCGCACCGTTTCGGAAATCAGGAAGCAGCCATCAGGCGCCAGCAGCGCGGTGGGATGGAATTGGACATATTGAAGGTTAATGCAGCGAGCTCCTGCGCGGTATGCCATGGCGATGCCATCACCGCGCGCCCCGGGGGGATTCGTCGTATGCAGGAACACGCTACCCAGTCCACCCGTGGCCAGAATTGTTTCCTTAGCCAGCAGAGAAAAGATTTTTCCCGTCGTCTGATCGAGCACATAGGCGCCGACGCAGGTCAGCGGACGATAGACGTCGGTAGGCTCCAGTGAGTGGTGAGAAGGGGTGAGCAAGTCGACGGCTGTGGCGTCGGAAATCACCTTTATGTTCGGGTGCGAGCGAACCCGCTCCAGAAACGATCGCTCAATCGCGGCACCGGTTTGATCCTTGCGGTGAATGATGCGGGGCAGGGAATGGCCGGCCTCGCGGGTCAGGTCAAGCTCTTCGGGATTGTCGATGGAGGAATCGAAGGGAACTCCCAGCTCGTCAATCAGAATTTCCTTCACCAGACGCGGGCCTTCGCGGCTCAGGAGGCGCGCTGCGTCGGGCGAACTCAGGCCGCCGCCAACGGACAGAATGTCGGCAACCAGTTGTTCCGGAGATTCCTCGGGCGCGTGATAGATGATTCCGCCCTGCGCCCGATCGGTGTTACTTTCCCTGGCGTTTGAAGTGCGCGTCAGGAGAGTGACTTGACACCCGCGTTTGGCGGCGTCCCAGGCGGCGGCAAGGCCAGCCAAGCCGCTGCCGATGATGAGAATGTCGGTCTGTCGAGTATCTTGCAAAGTACCCTATGAAGCTTTCTGAATCACTCCGGTTCAATCTCGAAGCTTAAGTCCACGGCTGGGGCGGAGTGAGTCAACGCTCCGACCGAAATCCAGTCTACGCCAGTCTCCGCAAATGACCTTATGTTGGCGAGCGTAATTCCGCCAGAGGCCTCGATCAAAATCTTCTTCGCGGTATCGCGTCCGGGCCCGTGCTGCTCGCCTTCCGCCCTGCGCACCAGTTCGACGGCTTGGCGCGCTTCGGCAGGTTGCATGTTATCAAGGAGAATGACATCCGGGCGGTGAACGTCCGGCCGATTCTCCAGTGCGTCGCGCAATTCGTCCAAATTCGTCACTTCGATTTCCGTCCACGCCACATGGCGGTGCGCCGGTTTCGCCGCGCGGAGCGCCGCCGCGACTCCGCCCGCCATGCGAATATGATTCTCCTTGATCAGAACCGCCTCGGCGAGATCTTTGCGATGATTACGGCCTCCGCCAACGCGGACCGCGTATTTTTCCAGCGCGCGTAATCCGGGCGTCGTCTTCCTGGTATCCAGGATCTGCGCACCCGTACCCTCCACCTCGCGCACAAAACGGCGCGTGAGAGTGGCGACGCCAGAGAGCCGCTGGAGCAGGTTCAAAGCCACACGTTCTCCAGTCAGCAACGTGCGTGCCGAGGCACGTACCTCGACAGGACTCTCGCCCGGGCGGATTTCTTCTCCGTCCTTGCCGACGATCTCCGCTACGGCTGAGGGTTCCAGCAACCGGAACACTTCGAGGAACGGCTCAATCCCGGCGAGCACCAGCGACGCCTTGGCGACCAGTTTCCCGCGAGCGCGTCGCTCGGCGGGCACGATCGTGTTGGTGGTGATATCCCCCGCTCCTAAATCTTCTGCAAGGAATTTGCGCAAGAGTTCACGGTAACTGGAAGGATCGGGAGACTCGGGGATAAGTTCGGACGCGCTTTCGAGGGTGCGATCGGAAGTGGATTTGGACATGGAAACCAATGTGGGCAATCTCTAGCTCATCTCGAACATGCGAAGAATAGGCTTCAGCGCGCGCTTGCGCAAATCTTCGTCCATAGTGATTTCCGGAGTTCGATTCTTCATGCAGAGATAAAGTTTCTCCATCGTATTGAGCTTCATATGGGGGCATTCGCTGCACGCGCAGCCGCCCTCGCCGGGAGCTGAAATGAATGTCTTTTCCGGGCACGCCTTCTCCATCTGGTGGAGAATGCCTTTTTCGGTGGCCACGATGAACTCTGTCGCTGGGCTCTGTTCCGCGTATTTGAGGATTCCAGTGGTCGAACCGACGTAATCCGCATGACGCAGCACCGCTTCAGGGCATTCAGGATGCGCCAGAACCTTGGCCTGGCGATAGCGCTCCTTCAGTTGCACCAGGCTGCGCTCGGAAAACATTTCGTGGACCATGCAACTCCCTGGCCACAGCCGCATTTCGCGTCCAGTTTTCTTCATGAGATAACGGCCAAGATGCTGGTCGGGTGCAAACAGGATGGGCTTGTCGGGCGGGATCTGACGGATGATTTTCTCGGCGTTGCTGGAAGTGCAGATGATATCGCTGAGCGCTTTGACCTCGGCGCTGCAGTTAATATACGTGATCGCCACGTGATCGGCGTAGCGCTCGCGGAATGCCCGGAACAAGTCTGCCGGACAGCCGTCGGCCAGCGAACAGCCCGCCTTCATGTCAGGCAACAGGACGAGTTTGCCGGGGTTGAGGATTTTGGCTGTCTCGGCCATGAACAATACGCCCGCGAATACGATCACATCGGCCGAGGTGGAAGCAGCTTGTTGCGATAGTTGCAGGCTATCTCCGACAAAATCGGCTAGATCCTGAATTTCCGATTCCTGATAGAAGTGCGCCAGGATGACGGCATTCATCTCCCGCTTGAGCCGCAGGATCTCGCCTTCGAGGTCCAGGTGCGCCAGCGCTTGGGGGTTCTCGATTTGTACTGGAGCTAACATTAATCGTACCTATCTATGTGATGGAAAAAACGCCACTTGCGATGCAAAAACTGACAAACCTAAGTTTATCGCAGGCCACGGCTTTACCGCTGAAATCGGGCCGCGCCGTCTTGTTAAATGAAGTGCGAGTTCGCGCTAGGAAGATTTCTTCTTCTTGCCTTTCTTCTTGCCTTTTTCCGGGGCCGGTTCGGCGTCTTCGCTCCAAAAGCGATGGCCGGTGCGGTGGATGAAGACGTCCCCCAGGGTAGGCTTGCTTACGCTTAATGACTGAATCTCTCCCGGAAAGGCTTCAACTACGTCGGGCACGAAGCGATGTCCGTTTTCAATTTCAATACGGACCTGTTTGTCCATCACAGTGGCATCGATGTGAAACTTGTCGCGGATGTGGTCAGCCAATGTCTGTGGGTCGCGCGCTTCGAGCAGGAGGACGTCGCCGCCGATCTCGCGGGTCAAGGCTTCGGGCGTGCCCAGCGCTACCAGATTGCCTTCATTCAGGATCGCGAGGCGGTCGCAACGTTCGGCCTCTTCCATCAGGTGGGTCGTAACGATGACGGAGACGTGTTCCTGATCGCGCAGGATCTGGAGGTATTGCCAAAGGTCGTGACGGGCGCCGGGATCGAGGCCGGTGGTCGGCTCGTCAAGCAGCAAAACCTCGGGATGATGGAGAAGGCCTTTGGCGAGCTCGATGCGGCGTTGCATGCCTCCGGAAAATGTTTCCACGCGATCGGCCGCGCGGTCGAGCAATCCAACGCGGGCGAGGATCTCGTTGATGCGCGCCTTAAGCTCGGGGCCGCGCAGGCCATAGAGGTGTCCCTGATGCCAGAGGTTCTCGTAGGCCGTGAGCTTGAGGTCAACGCTCTGCGCCTGGAAGACTACGCCGATGTGGCGGCGCAGGGCTCCGGCCTGTCGAACGGCGTCGAAGCCGGCAATCATGGCGCTGCCTGAGGTCGGGACCATGAGCGTGGAAAGAATACGGAAGAGAGTGGTCTTGCCGCTGCCGTTCGGGCCGAGCATTCCGAAGAGTTCAGCCGGACGAACTTCAAAAGAAACGCCGTTGAGCGCGGTGCGGTCCTGGTAGCGATGGACGAGATCACGAACGGCAATAATAGGCTGGCCGGAGGGTTCGGCAGGCTGGGCTAGAGGCGCGAAGTCGATGGCAGTTGAGTTCGAGGTCACAGATCATTCTACGCCGGGAACGGGATGATTATCATCCGGAGGCGACGACCATCGCCAAAGACTCATGCGGCGACAGGGCTTGAGCCCGGGACGCGCTCTTCGAAAGCGACGGGCACGTGACGCCAGACCTGGATGGCCAAAACGATGGTTGTAGCGAGCAGCAGCGCTCCCACGGCAACGTGCAGGACGGTCGAGATCACCATCGGCAGCTCGGGCTGCACGGCGTCCTTCCCCCACATTACGCGAGTGACGAAAGCGAGAAAGCCGAGGCCGAGTTGCGTGAGCATCAGCAGGAGCATCGCGATTGCCGGACGCCGGATTGCGTCAACATGCGGGTAAGCGGTGATGGCGCGAATCGTTGTCCATGAGATGACGATCGCGACCAGACCCGCGTTCACGACGTGCGGCCACCAGCTCAAGCCATGATGGCGGAACATGGCACCAAGAAAGAGCTGTACGTACAGAACGAAAATGGCTAGTAAAATCAACGTGAAGAGAGTTGGATGTCGGGGGTCGAATTCGGTCCGCGGCTGCTCCTCGATCCAGCGCCGGCCAGTAAAGACGGAGATCGACACAGCGATGCAGAAAAAGGTTTGGGCCACAAGGGCATGCGCACTGGAAATGATGGCAGGCAGAAAGAACAGGACGGTCAATCCGCCGAGGATGCCTTGCACGATTACGGTCGCGAGCGCGGCCAGGCCCAGAAGTCGCAGCCAGCGGCGCTTCTCCACCCGCCACGTCCATACCGCCAGGATGATGGTGAGCAACCCTACGAATTCCGCGATCATGCGGTGGGTGTGCTCGTACCGTATGCCACCAACCATGTGCGGAATTTTGTAAATGGAACCGAAGCTGGTCGGCCAATCGGGGACGGATAATCCGGCATCGTTGCTCGTAACCAGAGCGCCGGCGACGATCAGGACAAGAGTGATGCTGGCGGTGAAGATGGCGAAGCGGTGCAGTCCGCGATGGTACGGGATCTCGATGCCTTTCAGAATGGCCCCCATGGGAAACGAGCGATCCAGTTAAGGCTCGGTACGTCTCCCGAAACGGACTAGTGTAGCAGACCGCCTACGCGAATGGGTTCACGATCCGAACCCCCTCCACTTCGCGGCCCGCTTGAAAATCTTCCGAAAATAAAACGCGACACGCCGTCTGCTTGGCGGCGCGGAGAACCAGAGCATCCCAAAAGGAGAAGCCGTGCAGCCGATGGAGGTCAATAGCGGCCAGAATATCGTCGATTTCAAGAGAAGCAACGTCAAATTCGGAGAGTATTTCGACTTTGCGGCGCGCGATAAGCGGGTCGACATGAAGCTTTCGCGTGACATTAACGAAATACTCCTGCAACACTTGCAGAGAAACTACTCCCGTTCCATCCCGTCTGTGCTGTGCCACCAGATCGCGCGAGCGTCGCTGTTTAACAGGAGCAAATTCGTCGTCCGCGTAGAGGAGTACGTTGGTATCGAAGAAGCTACGAACGCTCATGGGCCTCGTCGCGATTGAAACGGTGTCCATGAGAGTTGCCTGTGCCCGACAGGCGTTCAAACTCCGCGATGCTACGCTCGGCATCGTCGCCGCCAGCCAGTTTTTGCAGGTAGTCGCGGATTAGCTGATTGAGACTCTTGCCGAGAGCGTCCGCCTTCTTTCTGGCGCGTTTGACAATTTGCTCATCGATCGACAGGGTGACATTCATTAACACAGTGTATGTGCGCCCTTATCCCGTGTCAATAAACATTCGCCTGCTTTCATCGTCAGCTAGCAGCGTAATCCGCTGATATCAATAGCGTTATATTTCAGATTGATCTTACATTACCGCTGTGGCTGTTCGCCCGCCGCGGCGCTTTGCGATTCCAGCGCTTGAATAATGGCGTCGGCGAATTCGGAGGTGCCGGCGCTCCCGCCCACATCGCGGGTCAGTTTGGTGCGGTCGCGGTAGACCTCGTCGATGGCGTTGCGAATCTTCCAGGCAGCGTCGGCCTCGCCCAGGTGCCGCAGCATGAGCAATGCCGATCGCAATACAGCAGTCGGATTGGCGATATTCTTTCCAGCAATGTCGGGTGCCGAGCCGTGGACAGCCTCAAAGATGGCGCACTCGTGGCCGAAATTCGCTCCCGGCACGAGCCCGAGTCCGCCGACCAGCCCGGCGCACAAATCGGAAATAATGTCGCCGTAGAAATTCTCCAGTAGCAGCATGTCGTACTGGTAGGGGTTCATCACGAGTTGCATGCAGGTGTTGTCGACAATGTGCTCTCCGTAGGTGATTTCGGGATACTCTTTCGAGACGTTGCGGGCGCAGCGCAGAAATAATCCATCGGACAACTTCATGATGTTGGCCTTGTGGATGCAATGAATTTTCTTGCGTTGGTTCTTGCGCGCATGCTCGAAGGCAAAACGCGAAATGCGGGTCGAAGCTTTTTCGCTGATCACCTTGATGCTCTCAACGACTCCGGGAACGACTTCGTGCTCAATGCCGGAGTACAGTCCTTCGGTGTTTTCGCGGACGACGATCAGGTCGATGCCCGGATAGCGCGTGGGAATATGCGGCAGGTTGCGAATGGGACGGAAATTGGCAAAGAGTTCGAAGCGCTTGCGCAGTTCGACGTTGATGCTCGAGAACCCGCCACCGATGGGTGTGGTCTTCGGCGCCGGCGGCAAAGGATTCCCATTCGAACTTGACACCGGTGGCTTCGACCATCCGAACCGTGGCCTGGATAACTTCAGGACCGATGCCATCGCCGGGAATGAGGGTTACTTTATGAGGCATATAAAAAGACAATTCGAAGTCTTGCGTGCGATGGTCATTAATGCACGTGGTATCTACTCTTTAGTTCAGCGATGCGCTGCCGCGTAATCCGGATTTTGCACATAGTGAGGGCATTAGGGCCGCCGCTGCCGCCTCCCCACCGATCATATTCGGCTTTGCATTCTGCATCTCGATATGCCAACCATTGCGTCTCCGCCTCCTTAAGATCGTCAACGGCCTTATTGCCAAATCGTTGGGAGGCGATCAGCGCCTTCTGATATGTTGTGCTCTGCTCAGCATCGACTTTTTTGCCTACGTTGGACAGGCAGACCGACGTGTCGTAAGTCGTGCAGCAACACTTCGACTCCTCATTCTCCGCCGCTGTGGCGCTCGCGATGGCCATACTCAATAAAAGTAATGTACTCAAGGCGGGCATTAATTGCGGAAGCATCTCAGCTCCTCGTGGAGGGTTTTGCCCGCGCTTCGGGCACATCTTTCGTCTTCAGCAGATCCTTCAACTCCGTCATGAATTCCTGCACGTCCTTGAAATCCAAATAGACGGAGGCAAACCTGACGTACGCGACCTTGTCGTGGCGCCGCAGGCGGTTCATGATCAGCTCTCCGATTTCGCTGGTTTTCCGCTCGCGCTCGGCCGATTCAGTGACGAAGGTCTCTGCTTCATTGACGATCTGCTCGAGGCGGCTGATGGGCACGGGGCGCTTCTCGCAGGCGCGCATCAGGCCGTTCAGCACTTTCTGCCGGTCAAAACGCTCCCGGCGTCCGTCTTTTTTCACCACCATGTAGGGAATTTCGTCGATGCGCTCATAGGTGGTAAAGCGCTTCTCGCACTTCAGGCATTCGCGGCGGCGGCGGATGGAATCGGCTTCCTTGCTCTCGCGCGAATCCACGACTTTGTCATTTTCAAACCCGCAAAAGGGGCATTTCATGTGCTTGGTTATGCCGGTTGATTAAAAACGATTGTAGCAGGCAACGCGGCGAGTGACCGTCGGCACGGACCCTCACTGAATCTGGACGATAACGGCAACGTCGAATTTTGAATAGTACTTCTTAACGTCGCTCGTCCCGTACTTGGCGCGGAATTTCTCGACCACAGATGAAACCTCTTTGGCGTCGGTAATCAGGACGGCCTGGAATTCGGCCCCTGCGCCCTGCGCGTCGATCCGAATCGAAGGGTGATTGAGCACGTTCTTGTACCACTGTGTATCTGACCCCTGCACTGGCAGAAGATAAAGCTTGTTGTCCTTCATCACGAACCAAACCGGGATTGAGATTTTGCGTCCTGACTTTCTTCCGGTCACAGTGATGGTGATTTCGCTCGATTTGGAGAGGCCGTTTCTTAGAGCATCGTTGTGCGCAGACATGTGCACCTTCACCGGTTACGGTATTGTTCGTCGCTGACCTGTTCCATCCAGTCGACAACCTTGCCGTCAAGGTTTTCCTGAATCGCAATATGCGTCATGGCAGTGGTCGGCGTCGCGCCATGCCAGTGCTTCTCGCCGGGCGAGAACCAGACCACATCCCGGGCCGAATTTCCTCAATCGGGCCTCCCCAGCGCTGTGCCAACCCGCAACCAGACGTGACAATGAGAGTCTGACCGAGCGGATGCGTGTGCCATGCCGTCCGTGCTCCCGGCTCAAAAGTTACGCTGGCGCCTTGAACCAGCGCCGGATCGGGTGCCTGAAACAGCGGGTCAATCCGTACCGTGCCCGTGAACCACTCTGACGGCCCCTTGGCAGAAGGTTGAGAGCCAATTCTCTTGATTTCCATTTTCTGGCCCCTTCAAGCTGCGATCTAGTTGGGTCGTGTCCCTGACCGCATTGTAGCCAAAGGGATCGCCACGGAGTTGGCCGACAGAAACTTCCAGTGGCGATTTACGTTGATTCCTCAACCGCCGCGCTCTCCTCGGCCTTCTCGGTTTCGGCGGAAAGCTTGCGTAGCGACAGACGCTCGAAATGCGAGAGCAACAGTCCCACAGGAACGATGGCGACAAACGATACCAGCCACAGCAGGATGCCACAACTGGCGGCCAGTTCCGGCGGGACGTCGAAAATGTGTTGCAGCGCCGCGATGGTCGCCAACTGGGCTCCGCCGCCAACGCCTGGCAACTGAACCAGGGAGCCGATCATGCTGGCTCCCATAAGCACCAGCACCTCGGATCGGCGAATATTCAATACGGCCACGCCATAGGAGTGGGCCACTTCCTGGTAAGCCATGATCACCATGAACCACATCAGCAGCGATAGCGCGATGAGCGCAACGAGCGATAGCGGGCTGTGAATGGTGTTCAAACCGCTGCGGAATTCGCGAAGCCGAGTCGCGATCTTGTGTCCGAGGTTGGCGGCGAGGTGAGAGAAGCGGCGCTCGATCCAATCGGCGATGGCTTCGCCTTTCCAGTGAACGGCTACAGCTCCTAGCGAAATGGCAGCGACCAGGGCGAGCAGGAGGAATCCGCCTTCGCGGAAGCGGCCGTAAAAAGGAAGTGTGCGTGGACCGGCAGCCCAAAAAATCGCGCTCACCAGCAACACGGTGAAGGCGCCGACATCAAAAATACGTTCGACCGCCCAGACCGCCAATTGCGATGAAAAGCTGAGGTTCTGACGCCGCGCAATCAGATAGGGGCGGATCAGTTCTCCGGGGCGGCCGAGCAGTGCGAGGCCGGTGAAGCCGATGACGGTTGGCGAAATCAGGCTGGCAGAGGAGGCTTTGGGACGCACCGGGCGCAGGAAGATCTTCCAGCGAATCGCGCGCACTATGTAACCGAGGTAAATCAGCGCGATGCCGTGCAGAACGTGGCGCCACTTTTGGGGACGGGTTTCGCGGAAGCGGGCCCAGTCGAAATTCTGCCAGGTGCGGAACTGCAGATAAATCAACACCGCGAGCACCAGGAAGAGCACGGCATAGACCACGTAGCGTTTTTTGTTCATTCAGCCCGGTTCATTGTGTGTTGTGCGTCGGCTGGAATCATGTGCGCGCGGCAGAGGAGTGCGCAGTTATGGCGAGCAAGCCCCCGAATGAAGGTAAATGAGAGAGAAGGCAGGGTCAACGCTAGTCGTGAAGCCCTGAACTCGGAGATTGACTGGCGACGGTCGAGACGGCGGGTTTCGGCGCGTGTTGGGTGCGGTTCGGAGTTTTGCTGGATGGTGGTTTTTGTTTCGCCGCTTTTTCCTGAGCAATCTTCTTCGTGTTGTATTCGTGCACGATGCGCGCCACGTAGGCGCGGGTTTCACGATAGGGCGGCACTCCCTGATATTGCTCGACGCGCCGCGGACCCGCATTATAAGCGGCTAGCGCCTTGACCAGATCGAAATTGTAGCGTTCCAGAAGTTCGCGCAGGTACCGGCTTCCGCCCGTGACGTTGGCTTGCGGATCAAAGACGTCGTTGACGCCAAGCTGGTTGGCGGTGCCCGGCATCAGTTGCATGAGTCCGCCCGCTCCTTTGGGAGAAACGGCGCGCGCGTTGAATCCGCTTTCGGCGTGAATGACGCTGTTTACCAGGTCGGGATCGAGATGATAGGTGGCGCTGGCTGTGTTCACTACTTCATTCAGAGCGGGCGCGGACCCGGATTTCGCAAACTCAGTTTTCGCAGAGCCAAACGCGTTGGCGATAGTGGCATGCGAGTTGGCAGGCGAAGCTGCGACCGCCTGCGCCGGCACGGGTACTGGTAACGACAAATCTTTTTCGTAGCTGGTGATTTCCGCGGTGGGCACATCGGTGAAGTTGGAATCGTCGTTAGTGAAATAGAGGCGCGTGGTTGTTCCCATCACTAGGTGATGCTCGTGGCGGATGCTGAATCCGTTGCGAAGGATCGCCAAATCGGCAGCAGTCGCGGGACGGACGAGCAGACCCAGCGCCACAGCGCAGAAAAGCGCGGCGGCTCGTGCCCTAACTCCCGCGGTTCGCTTCGTCGCGAATGAAGTTGTTTCCCTCATCACAAGCTGGTCACAATCGTTGGTCCGTCTACTGCTGGTCCGTCCACTGCTGCTCCGTCAATCTCGTCCACTGCAGTCGTTCCGAGCGCCTTTCCATTCAGCACGTGCTCAATGGCTGCGGAAACGCCGCTTTCGGCGTTCGAGCGGGTCTGTTTCCAGCCTCGTCCGCGCAACTCTTCCGACGCATTCCCCATGATAAACGGATGGCCGGCGAAGGCCAGCATCTCAATATCGTTATAGTTATCACCAATGGCCATGACCTGCTCGCTGGTAATCTGCCGGTAGTTGGCCCAGCGTTCAAGCGCGTGTCCCTTGGAGCAGCCGGCGTTCAGCACATCGACAATCGAAAGATCGCGCGCCGGGTACTCCGTGCGCAAAACGGTGATGGGCAAGCCGCAGCTTCCGAGGACCTCCAACACCCGCTGCATGTGCGCGAGTGGGCCGCAGAACATGGCCTGCACCGGATCGCTGGTCAGCGCATTTTCGATCGGAACCACGAACTGGATGTACTTCATATTTTTTTCCAGCCAGCGCTGGATGCTGCCTTCGAGCTCATCCAGACGCTCGACCACGATCGTGCCTGCACAGTTGCTGTCAAAGGTTAGAACGGTCTGACCACGAAATTCTTGCATGATGTGGACAAGCTTGCGGCACGTCGGTTCGGGCAGCAGGTCACGGTGAAAAGTCTCTCCGGCAAGGGAGCGGGTGATGGCGCCGTTGGAACTGATCAGCCAGAGATCAAACCCCAGTTGTTCCGCGATGGGCAGGGCAAAAGTATGTCGCCGTCCGGTGACCAGAATGATCTCGACGCCCTGGGAGTCGGCGCGGCGAAGACTCGCGAGATCGGTTTCTGAAATCTTGAATTCCGGGCTGAGCAGAGTGCCGTCAATATCGATGGCAATGAGGCGGAGGGAATTGTCGGGCACAAACAATTTTAACATCCGTGCTAGACGATCCTGCTGGACGAGCGTTGCTGGAAGACGGAGCGTTAAAGCAACGGACCGCCGCCGCGCCGGCCGAGACACCCGTCCCCACGCGGGCGTCTCGACGGCTCATGATCGGGCACTCAGGGGACGGTTATGGTGGTCGTATCTCCGAAAGTCGGACCGGGTGACTGGAAATCCGCGTCGCAGTCGGAGCCATTGCCCGCACCGCCAGTCAGCCCGCAGCCAGCGCCATCGAGCGCGCGGAATTCAACGTCATATGTACCCGCGGCGACCGGGCCGACGACCACCTTGAAGGTCCCGTTGCCGTTAATATCGGTGGTGACTACGCCGACTTCGACATACACGGCGCTAGCCGTGACACCCTGCCGTGTGATGCTTTGGCAAGTATTGCCGTCTCCGAGGGCCTGGACAGGGAACTGGCCGAAGGTGCTGGGAAATGTGTTGCAGAAAAAAGCCAAGTCAACCTGATAGAGCTTTCCCGGGACCGCACCCACCAAGGTATAGGTCAGAGTCAATTTTCGTGCCGAACTCACCGACCACTCGATCTCGCTGTCCGTGTAATTCAGCGGTTCACCGAAGTTGTCCCAACCAGCGGTCCACTTCTGTTTCGTAACTGCGGCCGAGGCTGCACTGACTGCCAGAAACAATGTCAACATGACCAACAACATCTTCTTCATCGTAATTCTCCTTGAATTTTGAGAGCTTCACCTGCTAAATCGTTCGCGCCGAGTCTCGAGCGATCAGGGGATAGTGATTGTGACCGTGTCTCCGAAGGTTGGCCCGGGCGATTGGAAATCATCGGCGCAGTCGGAGTCGCCGTCCCCGCCAATCAAATTGCACCCGGCGCTATCGCGGGTCTGGAATTCTAGGACATACGAACCGGCCGCGATGGGTCCAATGACGACGCTGAAGCTTCCGTTGCCATGTTCGTCGGTCGTGACCACTCCGAGTTCGACTGAGGTTACCGACAGAGTCACGCCTTGACGGGTGATGGTATTGCAGGCACCGCCTCCGCCGTTAACCGGAAAATTGCCGAAGGTTGCAGGGAATGTGGTGCAGAAGAAATTGATTCCTACCTGATAAAGCTTATTCGGTTTCGCCGCCACCAACGTGAACGTCGCCGTCAGCGTGCTCTTCGCCGGCGTCACAGAATAAACGACCTTGCTTTTCTTGTAGTTAAGGGGTTCTCCGAAGTTGTCCCAACCGGCGGTCCATTTGAGCGTGGTGTTCGTTGCGAATGCGGCGCTGGCCAATAGGAGCAGCGCGGCAACCTGTAAACATTTTTTCTTCATAGTGTCTCTCCTGGAAAATCGAAGTTCAAAGTTGGAAGATCATTAAAGTGTTTAGAGCAGCATCTTTCCGCCAAGCCTAGGGCTGATAAATCTGCACATTGCCGTAGACGTCGCTCGCAAATAACGATCCCGTATTGGCGCCGCCAATGCAGTAGAGCTGATCCTTCACGACGGCAGAGGCCGGAGCCACCGTCGCCTGTGGAATGGCAGCCAAATCTGTCGTCCATGACTTCGTTGCGCCTCCCGTATAGGTTTGAACCGTTGCATTCGCTCCGCTGTTATCCGTGCCACTGGCAACGTAGAACTTCCCCGAAATGGCGCCGAAACAGGACGCGCTGAGGGCGGTGGGCATCGCGGCCAGAGTTTTCCACGTGTTCTTGGCTGTGCTGTAAAGCTCGGTGTCGCCGGTGACCCCGCTGCTTCCGAGTCCTCCCGCGGCAATGATGCCTCCCAGATAGCCGGTGGCCGGGTTCGATTTCCCAACCTTCATCGAAGCTTCTTGCGCCCACGTATCAGTCGCGGGATTGTAGCTGTACAAGGTCGCGACTCTTCCCGAACCAGCAACATAACCGCCGACGACGTAGATGATGTTCTTCGATTCCACCGCATACACACTGTCAATGGCGGTTGGTATGGGAGATTTCTCAGACCAGCTGTTGCTTGCAGGATCGTAGGCTTCGACCGTGGTTAGGGCGCCTCCGCCTGTAGCGCAGGAACTGTTGCAGCCGCCAATCACATAGAGAATGTTCTCCACCACGGCGGAAGCGGGCACGTAACGGGCGGTGGGGATAGGAGCGCCCGTGGTCCAGGAACTCTTGGCGACATCGTAGATCTCGTTGTTGGTGACGATGGCGCTGGTGGTGGCTCCGCTGACCACATAGATATTGCCTTTGATCACGCCGAAAGCCGCTCCCACGCGTGGAGTGAGCATGGCCGCGCCGCTCGTCCATGTGTTATGAGTGACCCCGGGTGTCTGGGCCCACGAAACCGTGCCGACAAGTAAAAGTGTCGCCAACATCAATCGAAATGCAGTCTTCATTTTTTCTCCAAATGATAAGTTGTGATCGCGAAGTGGCTGTTAGGTGGCTGTTACGGCTGATAAATCTGGACGTTGTCGTACACAGTTTGCTCAAATTCGCCGCCACCGAAGCAATACATGCGGCCACCGGATTCTGCGGAAGCGGCGGCGTGCAATATTCCCTGCGGCATGGGAGCAAGCGTCGTCCACGCGTTTGTTTTTAAGTCGTACGATTCATTGACGGTTAGATTGTTTGGGTCAACGCCGCCAGCAACGTAGAGTTGCGCTTTAATGACCGCATAGCATCCCACCGCGCGTGGAGTGGCGTCGGCGGTCAGTTCAGTCCAAGTATTCTTCTTCAGGTCGTAGGCTTCATTGTCGCCAAGGTAGCAGCAGGCATCGCTTCCATCCGCAGCCACAATCGTCGTTCCCACCAGGGCCCCCGCCGCCCATCCTTTCATCTGCAGCAATGGCGCTTCTTCCGTCCAGGTGTTCGTGGTCGTGTTGTAGCTGGCGACGTTGGTAAGGAAGTCGTTATCATTGCCCCCAATGACATAAATGACGTCCTTGTCAGCGACGGCGGATGCGGACTGGGCGACATAGGGCATGGGAGCCAATGTCGTCCAGGTGTTGGTCTTCGGATTGTACGATTCGGTAAGATTTAGAATCCCGCCGGCGCTGCCTCCGAAAATGTAAATGATCTTGTTGACCACGGCAGACGCGACGAATCCGCGTGGATTTGGGTCGGGTGCCCCCGTCGTCCATGTGTTCTTCTTGATGTTGTAGATTTCGTTGACACCAAGCATGGCGCTGGGCGTATAACCGTCGATGACGTAGATGTACGCCCCGATTACTCCGGCGGCAGCACCCATGCGGGCAGTGGGCATCGCGGTGCCAGTGGTCCACGTGTTGTGTGTGACTTCGGCGGTCTGGGCCTTCAGTAGGGATGCCGCGCCGAGGAACAAGAACATTGCCAACATCAATCGAACTGCAGTCTTCATGTTTTCTTTCCTGTACGAAAATTCGGGGTTGAGCAACGACAGGTGTCCGTCGCTACGGCCGGTAAGCGGGGACTTGCGCCGACGCGCTTCGCCGACCCTAGGTTTGCCCACGACTCTGAACCCGGCGGCCACTGTGCCCTGAAACGTGGGCCGGGGTCAATGTTCCAGGCGTGATGCGTTCGTGCAGTAAGTGTGACGCGCTAAGGGATTTGGTTGCAGTGAAATGCGCGAAGTTGTTGTCTGCGGAATCACCTGCCAAGCGACTCCTCGAGGGCGGGCGGCGCAGGATAAAGTCCGTTTCCAACTTGTTTCGATGATAGAATTGCAACCTCCCCTGAAGCGACCCGTTTCATGTCCATTGACTCCCTGAATCGCCTGCCCGCGGTCGTACTCTTCGGCGTGTTCGAGGCCGACTTGCGCTCGGACGAATTGCGCAAAAACGGAGTCAAGGTCAGGATCCAGGACCTGCCCTTTCGCGCCCTGAAGCTTCTGCTGAGCCGTCCGAACGAAGTCATAACCCGCGAGGAATTTCGCCAGGCTCTGTGGCCAGACGACGTGTTCGTCGATTTCGACCTCGGGATCCGTAGCGCGATTAAGCGCCTGCGCGACGCACTCGGCGATTCGGCCGAGAATCCGATCTTCATTCAGACCGTCGACCGCCGCGGCTACCGCTGGATCGCTCCGACGCATAGAGAACCGCCGGCGGAGGTCGAGGTCGCTCCCGAGCCTGAAGCCGAGGACCTTGCCCCTACCACGCCTGTTGCTGCCGCCACTTCCGCCAGGAATCGTGTTTGGGATTGGAATTGGAAGATCACAGGACTGGTGGCGGCCGCCGCTTTTGGTTTGGGAGTTTTGAGTCTGGGTCTGGTACTGCATTATCGCCACTCCGGCACCGACTCCATCGCTGTCCTCCCTTTCAGCAACGGCGGCGGAGGTGCCGACACCGACTATCTCAGCGACGGCATGACCGAATCGTTGATCGGCAACCTCGTCCATGTACCGCAACTTAAGGTGAAGTCCCGCAGTTCCGTCTTTCGCTATAAAGGCAAGGACGTAGACGCACAAAAGGCCGGCAATGAACTGGGCGTGTCGAAACTGGTGAGCGGACGCGTGACGTCGCGTGGGGATAGCATCGAGGTGAGCGCCGAGTTGATCGATGTCCGTGACAACACCGAGATATGGGAGCACCACTACAGTGGCAAGAGCGCCGACATCATCTCGTTGCAGACGCAGATCGCGGGTGACATTGCCGGAAAGTTGCGCTCCAAACTCAGCAGTTCGGAAAAACAGCAGGTCACGCGGCAAGGCACGCAAAATCCGGAAGCCTATGAACTGTATCTGAAGGGGCGATACGCGTGGAATAACCGGACCTACGATGAACTGGAGAAAGCAATCTCCTATTTCAATGAAGCCATCGCAAAAGATCCAGGCTACGCTCTGGCCTATTCGGGCCTCTCCGACGTCTATTCCGTGTTGCCGAACTATGGCGGCAATCAGAACGAAGATTTTCCGAAATCGAACGGCGCCGCTCGCAAGGCGCTTGAACTCGACCCAACCCTGGCGCATCCTCATGCCGTTCTCGGCAGCAACCAGATGCAGTACGACTGGGACTTTGCTGGTGGAGAAGCGGAATTCAAAAAGTCCTTCGAGCTTGATCCCAACGATGCCACGGCACGCCAGTGGTACGCCGACGATATTGCCATGATTGGGGGCAGGGAACAAGAAGCCATTGCGGAAGTCAATCGTGCGCATGAGCTTGATCCACAGTCTCCCGTCATCAATAGGGTGGTCGGAAGTGTTCTCGTATGGACGCGTCACTTCGACGACGCGATTGCCGTTTGCACCAAGCTGGCAAATGACGACCCGACGTTTGCGATTGCGCACGATTGCCTCGCCCAGGCCTATTGGGGAAAACGGATGTATGCGCAGGTCGTCGAAGAATGGAAGCGTTCTGGCCAGTTGTCTGGCTATCGCGTCGACTCCGAATACGCTGCGGCCATGGAACAAGGATTTCAATCCGCGGGCTGGAAAGGCGCTCTCGCTAACGCCATCGAATATCGGAAAGAGGAACGTAAGACCAGCTATTACTCCGCCTTCACCATTGCCACCTTCTACATCGACCTGGGAGATAAAGACCAAGCCTTCCAGTGGCTCAACATCGCGTATCAGGAACACGATTGGTTGCTGATTTCTTTGAACACCAACTTCAGGGTCGACTCGCTGCGTTCCGATCCGCGATTTGCCGAACTGGTACGCAAAGTCGGTCTGCCGCAGTAATATTTCTCGAATTCACGAGCCCCCACTCCCTGCTTCACACATTTTCCCCGTCTGTGCGACAATCATTTCCCAAAACATCATTCCCCATGGAGGCTATCGATGAAGTTGAGATTCTTGTGGCTATTGCTGATACTGCTGCCCGTAACTCTCCCAGCCCAGTCCGCGCCCGAAACCGGCAAGCCTTTCGTGATCGAGTACTACTACAAAGCCAAGTGGGGACACGCCGACGAGTTTCTGCAGCTCTTCAAGAAGAATCACTATCCGCTTCTGAAGAAACAAGTTGAAATGGGCCGCATGCTCAAGGTGTGGATGGACCAACCCCGATACCACACCACCGAAGACGGGCGCTGGGATTACCGCGTGACCATCGTGTTCAAAAATTCGGCGGCCGCGAACGAACCGTTTGACGAGGACGCAATCAAAAAACAGCTCTGGCCCGACCAGGCGACCTATGCCAAAGAAGAACAGCGCCGGTTTGAAATTCTCGACGGGCATTGGGACTTGCCGATTAAGAATGTAGATCTGGACGCGAAGTAGATTGGCTCGAAGATGCGGACATCATGCGACCCTAAAAGCCCTCAGCCCTCAGGATCAGGTTAAGCTGCTCTACCTGACGGCTGATGGCTGGCGACTGACGGCTTCAACCCGCCATTTACGAAAATCAAACAACCCAAAATATTCAAAGCATGCCAACTGAAATGGAGTAATATTCCGCAACGCTTTTGGCCGCAGGTTGGAGATCGAAAGATGCGTCCAAGAGTTCAAGTTGTGAAATCAGGAATAGCGAGAGGATAAGAAAATGACGAAAGACAAAAACTCTCTCCCCGGATTGGCCACAATAATTTGCACGGCCATGTTGTTGTTCACCATTCTCGGACACGCGCAGGCGGAGTCGGTATTGACTCGTCATGTCCGCGAAGGAGTAGCCGATGGGCAGGCGAAGCTTGTCGGGCAACTTCCAGCTACCCAGTCCATGCATTTCGACATCGTTTTGCCGCTGCGTGATCGCGCCGGGCTGCAGAGTCTCCTGCACCAGCAATACGATCCTGCCAGCCCCCTATACCAGCAGTTCATCACGCCCCAGGAGGTTACCGAACGGTTTGGCCCCAGCCAGCAAGATTGGGATGCCTTGGTGGCATTCGCCAAAGCCAGCGGCTTTGAAATTATCGGCGGAAACCGCGATGGCCGCGACCTGCAGCTCATTGGCACGGTAGCTAACATCGAGAAAGCCTTCCATCTGGTTCTGGGCGTCTATCAGGACCCCACCGAGGATCGCACCTTTTATTCGCCTGACCGCGAACCGACCGTCGACTTGCCCTTCCCGCTCTGGCACATCACCGGATTGGATAACAATTCCAAACCGCATCCGCTGTACGTAAAGAAGAGCGACTACGCGAAGGCCCATGGGATTGAGCCCGATCAAATCGTGTCCAATGCAACAACGGGTTCGGGTCCTGGTGCTTCCTTTTTGGGTAGCGACATGCGCGCCGCCTATTACGAGGGAACGGCGCTCACCGGCACTGGCCAGAATCTCGCCCTGTTCGAATTCCTGGGCACCGATTTAGTCGACCTGTCAACGTACTACAAAAACGTAGGGCAAACAGAACCGTACACTCCTACTCTCATTTCCACGGGCGGGTATAGCACGACCTGCACAGAGAGCGGCGGATGCGACGACACGGAACAGACCCTCGACATGACGCAGTCGATGGGCATGGCCCCAGGCACCACCATGCTCTATATGTACGTCTGCGGCAACGCCGAAACTATTAGTGATACGGACTGCATCAGTGCGATGGTTTCGACCGCGGATGCTCCGTTGTCGAAGCAGATTAGCTGTTCGTGGGGCTGGACACCTGCCGATCCCACCACTCTCGACCCATATTTTGAGCAGATGGCCACTCAGGGCCAGAACTTCTTTGCTGCCGCTGGGGACAATCAGGCCTGGTCATCATCGAACGAGGCATGGCCGGCCGACGACGCGAATATCGTTTCCGTCGGTGGCACGGATTTGACAACTTCTGGCGCGGCTGGTCCCTGGGCGTCGGAAACTGCATGGATTGATGGCGGCGGCGGCATCTCGCCCGATGGAATTCCCATTCCTTCGTGGCAGAAACTCGCGGGCGTGATTACTTCGGAAAATAAGGGTTCCACGACATTACGGAACGGCCCCGACGTTTCGGCCAACGCGAATTTCACTTTTTACGTTTGCGCCGACCAAACCACCTGTACAGAAAACGAATACGGCGGCACGAGCTTTGCCGCGCCCATGTGGGCCGGCTATCTGGCTTTGGCCAATCAGCAGGCGGCAGCCAACAGTGAGACGATCGGCTTCATTAATCCGATCATTTACCCCGCTGCTCTAGGCTCGAGCTACGCCACTCTTTTCCACGACATCACCAGTGGCAGTTGCGGGACGTATTCGGCAATCGCCGATTACGATCTGTGCACTGGCTGGGGCAGTCCGAACACGAACGGCCTCATCAACCTGCTCGCTCCCTCCAGCGGCGGCGGGAGCTTCACGCTTTCCGCTTCGCCGAGCAGCCTGACGATTACCCAGGGCAGCAACGGCACCAGCACCATCACGGTGACCGACATGGGCGGATTTACTGGCAGCGTGACGCTTGCCGCCTCCGGATTGCCGAGCGGTGTAACCGCACAGTTCAATCCCAATCCCACAACCTCAACCAGCACGCTAACTCTGACGGCGAGCGCCACAGCCACCACGGGAACCGCGACGGTGACCATCACCGGCACTTCCGGCAGCCTGCAAGCGACCACCACGATTGCGCTCACCGTCAATTCGAGTGGGACGGCGAATTTCACCATCAGCGCCTCGCCCAGTTCCGTGACCATCACCCAGGGCAGCAACGGAACCAGCACGATCACCATCACCAGTCAGGACAGCTTCAGTTCTGCAACCACGCTGAGTGCTTCGGGCTTGCCCAGCGGCGTAACCGCCGGCTTCTCGCCGAACCCGGTCACTCCGCCGGCGAATGGCAGCGTGACTTCAACCCTCACATTGACCGCTTCCGCCACGGCCGCCACCGGAACCACAACTATAACGGTGACTGGAACCTCCGGCTCGCTTAGTCACGGTACAAACATCACGTTGACGGTGAACACGAGCGGCGGAGGAGGGCAGATCGCAACCTACAACTCCACCTACACCGCTCCGGCCTGCCTGAGCGCGGGTTCCTCTTGTGCCTCGGGTTCGTCGGTGTCGACCAGTCTGCTCAACTCGGCAGGCAACCTCACCGGTCCTGCCGAATCCAACGCACCCAACACGCTCAAAGCCAGCCACTGCGCTGACGGCACGGTACGTGGAACCTACCACGGGGCCTATGAGTCCGACGATTTGATCGTGGTCTCTGCGGCCAGCGGCAATATAACCCACGGCACCTCGACGACCATCAAGGCATCGTGGTGGGCGTACAGCACAACGCAAGACTATCTCGATCTCTACTACACGGCGAGCGTCACCAGCCCGTCATGGGTTCTGATCTCAGCCAACAACCAGGCCACGTCGACAACTTCAGAAAACACGACGACGGTCACGTTTACTCCGCCCGCTGCCGGAACGTACGCGGTGCGCGCGCAGCTCCGCTATGATCCAGGTCGAAAAGTGTCTAGTCCGTCCGCTTGCCAATCCAACAGCGGATACGACGATCACGACGATCTGGTTTTCGTCGTGCAGTAAAAGCTGTTTAGTAAGAGAAGGCTCGGCACCGATCCGATCCTTGCATCGCTCATACGAGCCGGTTCCGCACAGGGCCGGCTCGATGTGTTTGCGCGCGGAATTAAGCACTCGCGTAGCGGTATCCGGGCACGCGATGTCCCAGGTCTACGAAAGGATGTAAAAGAATAGTGAATCGCATAAGAAAATCCTTCATGGCGATCATCGAAATTTGGAATTCGACATGGGTCAGCTATGTCGCTATTTTAGGCCATGGACAACTCGATCTGGGTTGAAGACTCTCCCGTTGATTTGCTCCATGAGATCGGTGGCCGGTTGGCGACGGCCGACGGCTTTCACGAAGTGCTGTCCCAGGTGGTGGAGTTTGCCTCGGTGCTGGTGAAATGCGACTCGTGCCTGATCTACGTGCTCGAGGGCGAACATCTGGTCCTTCGCGCTTCCAAGAGCGCGCATCCCAACGTGGTTGACCGGCTGAAACTCCGCGTGGGGCAGGGCATCGCCGGCTGGGTCGCCGAACATCACGAACCGGTGGCGATTTCCGAAAAGGCGGCGCAGGATCCGCGATTCCAGTTCTTTCATGAATTACCGGAGGATCGTTACGAGGCGTTTCTCTCCGTGCCCCTGATGTGCCGCGGCCGAGTCGTAGGGGCCATCAATCTACAGCACCGCCGTCCCCACACTCATAACCCTAAGGAGATTCGATTGATTTCGGCTATTGGATTCCTAGTGGGCGCGGAGATTGAATTGGCGCGCATGGAGGAACTCAATGCCAACCTGGCAAATCAGCTGCAGACACGAAAAGTTGTGGAACGCGCCAAAGGAATCCTGCAGCGTGAACTGGGATTGAGCGAAGAAAAAGCCTATCTCGCTCTGCAGCAGCAGAGCCGCCAGAAGCGCAAAGCGATGAAGGAAATCGCCGAGGCCATCATTCTGAGCGAAGAAGTAAGAGAGAACACGCGCCGTCCCGGAGTCGCCTGACACCCACCGGGGGCGCAATCTCTGTCTGAAACCCGCGATTGTTTCTCCGGCCACTCGTCCTAAGAAGAAACCGGGAGCAGATGAAAGAGGAAATCTACTCCCGGAGGACAGCTGCGAATGGGATGTGGCCCGATCGCAACTGAATGGCTATCCGCGAAGTGCGGGTTAGGGCGCACTTGGGGAATTCCACAGCGCCGGCTTCTCTTGACGCCAGAACGCTTCGGCCTCGGCCAAAGTTGGCTGAATGGTGAGCATGCTCAAGCCCAAAACAGCGGCATATGCGAATTTGCAAATCGATCTCATACCGTCTCCTATGCTTGGTCTAAAAGACCACGGCCAACGGGATGCCGAAGGGCGTGGGCTTAGATTAAGTTGGAGATCCACGAGGTCAACGAATTTGCTGCGCAGCGAACACGGCTGAACGCAAATATCAGGTTCGAGGGAACCGCCGCTCGGCGGAGATCGAACCGTGCTGAGTCAAACTCCGCTCACTATGAAGGAATTCGGAGGCGGCGTCCAACGAAAAAAATCGATAGATCGAATCTGCGGAGAGCGGTCACAGCCGCCAAGGGTCTCCACGGTACAATTGTTCTTTTCAGCCGATGCGCGTCCCGAGGCGCAAATTGAAACCCGCGTTGCTGATCATCGACGTTCAGATTGGTCTGGTGCGGCTTATGCCGCACGGACTGCAGGAACGTGTTTTGTCCAATATCGCGATTCTACTGCGCCAGGCACGCTCTTCTGGAATCCCCGTCTTTTTCATCCAGCACGACGGCGCCAAGGGACATCCGCTCGAAGCCGAGACCGCGGACTGGGCGATCCATCCTTCAATTCTTCCGCTCGCTCGAGAGTCCGTCATCAGAAAGAAAGCGTCGGACTCTTTCTACGAGACCCGGCTTGCGGAAGAACTGCAGACGCGCGAGACCAACCATCTCATCATCGCTGGCGCCATGACCGAATACTGCGTCGATACGACCTGCCGCCGTGCCGTTACCTTAGGCTTCGATGTCACCCTAGTCGCTGACGCTCATCTCACCCGCGATACTCCCGTGCTGACGGCGGCGCAAATCATTGCGCACCACAACCTCCTGCTCGACGGATTTGCCGCGGGAACTCATTCCATCAAGGTCAAAGCTGCGCGTGAAATCGCGTTTTGAAGCGCACCGGTCGTTTTTCGCAAACCCCACCCAATGCGCTGTAGATGCCGTTGAACTGACTTTGTAGGGCATTCAAGCTCGCGCGTTTGCAAAAAGATCGCCGGGTGAGAGACGATACCTAGTTTGCACACATCCCACAGTTCTTATAAGGAAGCAGCCAAAATATGGCGAAGCTGAAAAAGTCTCCCCAAAAAATAAATAAAGCGACGGTTGAGTTTAAGTCTGACGCCAAGTCCGAAGCGAAGTCCATCGAAGCGAAGTCCTCCGGCGCCGGAGGCCACACCATCGAACCTGCCAAGGGCAAGCTCGGCGTGATGATCCCCGGCATGGGAGCAGTTGCCACGACCTTTGTGGCAGGCGTCGAAGCGATCCGGAAGGGAATCGCGCAACCCATCGGTTCGCTCACCCAGATGGGAACCGTTCGTCTCGGCAAGCGCACTGACGGCCGTTCGCCGAAGATCAAGGAATTTGTTCCTCTAGCCGGACTCAACGACCTGGTCTTCACCGGCTGGGATATTTTCGAAGACAACATGTACGCGGCTGCCCGCAACGCCGGCGTGCTGGAGCGCGACCTGCTCGCGAAAGTTAAGGGCCGTCTCAGCGCCATTACTCCGATGAAGGCTGTCTTCGATCACAACTACGTGAAGAAGATCGACGGGCCAAACGTAAAGAAGGGCAAGAACAAGCTGGACCTGGCCGAGCAGTTGCGTCAGGACATCCGCGACTTCAAGAAGTCGAGTGGCGCGAGCCGTCTGATCACCATCTGGTGCGCCTCCACCGAAACCTTCATTGAGCAGAGCGCCGCGCACCAAAGCGTGAAGGCCCTGGAAAAAGGGATGAAAGAGAACGACGAGAACATTGCGCCCTCGATGATCTACGCCTACGCCTCGCTGATGGAGGGCGTGCCCTTCGCCAACGGCGCGCCGAACCTGACCGTGGACATACCCGCCATGCTCGAACTCGCCCATGAGCGCGAAGTTCCCATCTGCGGCAAGGATTACAAGACGGGCCAGACGCTGATGAAGACAGTCCTGGCACCCGCGTTCAAAGCGCGTCTGTTGGGGCTCAGCGGATGGTATTCGACCAACATCCTGGGCAATCGCGACGGTGAAGTGTTAGACGATCCCGGCTCGTTCAAGACCAAGGAAGAATCGAAGCTCGGGGCGTTGGAGCACATTCTGCAACCCGCGCTGTATCCCGAACTCTACGGCAATATTTTCCATAAAGTTCGCATCAACTATTACCCGCCGCGCGGGGACAACAAAGAAGGATGGGACAACATCGACATCTTCGGATGGCTCGGTTATCCCATGCAGATCAAAGTGGACTTCCTGTGCCGCGACTCGATTCTAGCCGCGCCGATCGTGCTAGATCTCGTGCTCTTTTTAGATCTCGCCCAGCGCACGCCGGCACTTCGCCGCCTCGGAATCCAGGAATGGCTAAGTTTCTACTTCAAGTCGCCGATGACGCCGCCCGGCCTGTATCCGGAGCACGATCTGTTCATCCAGCTAATAAAGTTGAAAAACACGCTGCGATATTTGAAGGGCGAAGAGCTGATTACGCATCTAGGGCTCGAATACTACGACTAGAAAATGCCTTGTGTGGGGACGGGTCTCTGGCCCGTCCTCGCCCAGCCACGGCTCTTACTCATCCATCTCATAAGCCTTCTTCAACCACCGCTTCACCTCGTCGTCAATATCGGCCTTCGACTTAATCTCGATCCTCCGCGTGATCCGGTCCTTCTTCTCATATCCGCCCGTATCAATCAGCCGCTTGGGTGTTTTCAAGTTGCCGAGCGCGAATCCGAGATCAATGCGTGTATTGGTCGACGCCTTGATCTGCGCGAACACATGCTTGCGATAAAACGGCACCATGGTCCTGCACGGACAAGCCTTCACATCCTTGCCCAGCGAAAACCCAAGCTTCAGCAACTGCTCGTACAGGGGACGCAACCCGGCGCGCGGCCCCGAGTACTGCGCATCCACCCACTCGGCGGCGGTTTTCAGGTATGTCTCTGGTGAGTCGAACGCCGCCGTACCTTTGCCGTCGGCGCGCTCCGCGATCCAGGTTGCGTCATTTCTGCCCAGCTTATGTTCTTTTTTCAGCCACTCAAACCGTTCTTTCTCGCTCGTCAATCCGGATTTCTTCGTAAGAGCGATCCATTCCTCGAGCGAGCGCCCCGTCTTCCGGGGCAATTCCTCGATCCCTTTTCGTACCATGGCCACGCTGGGGTGAACGGAGTAGGGCGCGACGGTCGAGTTAGCGATAGACATTCGAACCTCCTATGACGTGCCAACGGCGCTGCCGATTTCGCCCGTCATAATACACAGTTTCCATGCCCGCTCGCGATAGAATCTTTCGATGGTTACGAAGAAACGGGCTGCTAATAAACGTCCAGCGAAGAAAAACGAAGCCGGGCACGATACCCGCTACATCCAACTGCAGAGAAACTACTGCTTTGCCTGTGGCAAAGATAATCCCGACAGCATGAAGCTGCGCTTTACCTACGACGAGGAGCGCGACTGCTTCGTCTGCCGCTTCCGCCTGCACAAGCGCTACACCGGTCCGCCCGGACACGCCCATGGCGGCATCATCGCCACCATCCTCGACGAAGCGATGGGCAAGGTGAACAAGCTGCGTCATGTGGTAGCGGTAACGTCCGAGATGACGGTCAACTACCTGAAGCCGGTTCCACTGCGGCAGCCCCTGCGAGTCGAATCGCGCGAAGTTAAGGTGGAGGGCCGCAAGCACATCAACATGGCCGAGATCCTGAACGAAAAAGGGGAAGTGCTGGCCCGCAGTCAAGGTTTATTCATAGCCATCGACCCGCACAAAATGTTCGCCAAGTTTGTAGAGCGTTAATGCCCGTGTAGGGACGGGCGCCCTCGCGAGCCTGCCCTGAGCGAAGTTGAAGGGCCCAAGCCGAGCGAAGCCCGGCGGCTGCATGCGCCAGACCAACTGTACGCACGCTATGGCCAGACCGGGGGTACCGCGAATGGCAAACGGACTGTAAAATACCGGTAGGGCAAGAAATTCCCGTTAGCCGATGAGGATCTTACTGATGGCTGACGGCTGATGGCTGACAGCTGATCGCTGAGAGCCGCCCCCGGAAAAGAGTCAACCTATGTCGCAGAACAACGGACACAACACCACCAGCCTCCGCCTGAAGACCGGCCTAGCCGAAATGCTAAAAGGCGGAGTGATCATGGACGTAACCACCGCCAAGCAAGCCGAGATCGCCGAGCGCTCCGGAGCCGTAGCCGTGATGGCGCTAGAGCGCGTGCCAGCGCAAATCCGCGCCGAAGGCGGAGTCGCGCGCATGGCCTCGCCAAAAATAATTCGCGAGATCATGGGCGCGGTAGACGTTCCCGTGATGGCGAAGTGCCGCATAGGCCATTTTGCCGAAGCGCAGATACTGCAAGAGCTGGGGGTAGATTACATAGACGAGTCCGAAGTCCTGACGCCCGCCGACGAAGCCCATCACGTCGACAAGCACGCCTTCACCGTCCCCTTCGTCTGCGGAGCCCGCAACCTGGGCGAAGCTCTCCGCCGCATAGCCGAAGGCGCAGCCATGATTCGCACCAAGGGCGAAGCCGGCACCGGAGACGTAGTTCACGCCGTCCGCCACATTCGCCAGATCGTGCAGGAGATGAAAAT
>JBEKLO010000015.1:0-147288 GCA_050010155.1 Terriglobales bacterium | reverse complement strand
CCGCAGTTGAAGAATCTGCTGATTTTTACTACCTTCCGTCCGGCACTTTCGATGGGCCGGCCAACCACCGGAACCGCCGTGCTCTCGTTTTCCAAGATCAGCGTCAAGGGATGACGGCCCACCGCTAAGAGCCAAGAATAAAGATGGATGACCTGCAGGGTATGGTCCGCGAGCCTAGAGTCACGGTCCGGCGCGCGGGACCGCCTGATGCTGCTGGGACTTGCGTCGTGTACTGGATGCAGCGCGCGCAGCGGGGTTTGGATAATCCCGCGCTCGACGTCGCGGTCGATGCGGCGAATGCTCTGGGGAAGGCCGCTGTGGTGTTCTTTGCGCCCGTCCCTTTTTATCCTCACGCCAATCTCCGCCACTACCATTTCCTGGCCGAAGGTATTTCCGATATTGCGGCGTCACTCCGAAAGCGGAATATCGGCTTCGTGCTGCGGCGATTCCCGGAACACAGTTTGTTGAAGTTCTGCGAAGAAGTGAGGCCGTCGCTGGTCGTGGGCGATGAAAATCCGATGCGCGAACCGGAGGCGTGGCGGCGCTCGGCGGCGAAAAAGCTCAAAGTGCCGCTCTGGACTGTGGATGCGGACGTGATCGTGCCATCGCAACTGCTCCAGAAAGCGCAATACGCGTCGCACATCATAAGGCCGAGGTTGCAGGCGCAGCTTGAGCGCTTCATGATTCCGCCGAAAAATTCCAAAGCAAAAGTGGCATGGAAGATGCCGAAAAGATTGCTGTCGCTTGAGCCAGGATTTGATCTCACCGAGGGTTGGCCACTCGACACCTCTGTCAGTCCGGTATCGGGTTTTCGCGGCGGAACGAACGAAGGGCTGCGGCTGCTCAAAGCTTTCCTCAAGCACGGACTGCGGGATTATACGGTCCTGCGCAACAAGCCAGAGGTAGATGGCACCAGCCGGCTTTCTCCGTATCTGCATTTTGGTCATCTTGGTCCGCACACGGTAGCGCTGGCGGTTCAGAAAGCCGAGGCGCCGAAGGCGGCGAAAGATGCATTTCTGAACCAGATCATTACCTGGCGCGAATTGGCGGTTAACTTGGTACGTTTCAATCCCGATTACGACAATTTCGAGTGCGCCGAGCCATGGGCGCATCGCACCCTAGCCAAGCACGCGAAAGATTTACGCAAGGTGTTGTACAGCGAAGCGCAATTGGAGCAGGCCGAAACACACGACGCGTTGTGGAATGCCGCACAGCGCCAGATGATCAACACCGGCTGGATGCACAACTATCTCCGCATGTATTGGGCGAAGAAAATTCTGGAGTGGAGTCCAACGCCGGCACAGGCTTTTCAGGTTGCCGTGCACCTCAATGATAAATACGAGTTAGATGGACGCGATCCGAACGGCTACGCGGGCATCGCGTGGTCGATCGTCGGGAAATTTGACCGGCCGTGGTTTGAACGGCCCATTTTTGGGCAGATTCGATATATGTCGGGCGCAAGTACGGGGAAAAAATTCGACAGCAGAAAATACATTCAGCAGAACTCTGCCGACTAATCCCTGATAACCGAGAGCCGTCGGTTCCCCGAACTCTACTTCCGCGCGATCGTTCCTTTTCTCGTTTCGAGCACGGAGTGGCATTCCTGCTCGAGCCACGCCAAGAGTTGGTCCATGTGCTCGGTGCGGGTGCGGAAGTTCACTGGATTGATTCGAAACCAACTCTTCCCTTTCAGTTCGGTGGTCGAGAACCAGAACTTTCCGCTTTGTTCCACGCGCCGGGCAACTTCGGCGTGCAGTTCCTTGGATTGCACTTCGTTCAAGTCTGCGCGGTTATATCGAATGCAGATTGCCGACCTTGGTGGATCGCTGGCCGCTTCGAACTCCGGATGCTTTGCGACCATCGAAAAAAGATGCCAGCATGTCTACAACTCGGTGGCCAACTTCGCGAAATTCTTTGGGGTCCATGGGGTCCGCCTGATTTTCTGGTCTGAGATAACTTTTCCTAGACAGAATAACTTGGCCGGAACCCCACGGCGCGTGTCGTCACGGAACAATTTTGAAGACCACGCCGCAGCCGTGGGCACCTCCTGGCCCGCCATCGCCGCAACTTGTCTTTGTGCCGCCGGATCGCGTCGTTCCGTAAAGATTGCCTTTGTCGTCGGCGATAACCGAGCCCCACTCCGGCTCGGCGCCATTGATCGGCTTGCTGAAGTTGTAGATGTACTGAAACGAAAAGCCGGACTGGGACGGAGTCAGCTGAAAAATGGCCCCGCAGCCAATTCCCTTGCAACCGCCTCCGCCTAGAGGGTTAGTGCCATAGAGAGTGCCGTCCGGTTGCAGCAACACGGGAGCCCACGAGGCGAAGCCATCCGGGTTCCCGTAGCCTCCACCGTCAAAGCTATAAATAATGCTTTCTTCATAACCTGAGCCCGACGGGGTGAGTGCGAAGACCGTGCCACTTTTGTAGCTGCCGCCGAACCAGGTCGTACCGTAAATCACGCCCGTCTTCTCATCAATCGTGGGAGGCGCAGAGGGATAGTTCGCATCCGAGTAGTCCGCGAAGTTGTAGATGACAGTTCCGTCGTAGCCCGAGCCCGACGGAGTAAGCTCATAGACCGTGCCGCAACCACCATCGCAGCTTCCCGTGCCGTCGTAAGAGGTCGTGACAAATAGAGACCCCTTACTGTCAATCGCGATACCCGTGGGAAGTGAACTGTTAGGAAAGCTGTAGAGAATGCTCTCGGTGTAGCCCGACTTACCCGGCGTCAGTTTGAAAGCGCAGCCTCCATTCTCGGCGCATCCGAACTGCGAGATCCCGTAGAGAGCTCCCTTTTTATCCAGCACCAATGCGCCAAACGGCTCCCAGGCGTCAACAGTTCCGCCCTGGAATGTATAGAGCACACTAAAAGCGTATCCCGACTTCTGCGGCGTGAGTATAAACGCCACGCCACACCCAAACGGGCAGTCTTCGTTGTATATGCCACCCTCGAACGTGGTGCCATACAAAGCGCCTCGCTTGTCGGCGACCAGCCCGTTCGGAGCATTACCATCGCTGCCGCTAAAGCCGTGAATTATTTCCTCTTCGTAACCTGATTTCTCAGGTTTCAATTCGAATACTGTTCCCGCTTCTCCGGAACCACCAAACGTGGTCGTGCCGTAGAACGTTCCGCTGGCGCCGGCAATCACACCCCAGTCGGGAGCGGCTCCATCGGGACCTCCGAAGCTGTAAAGGACCTGCTCGGTCTGAGCGACGGCGGTCGTCGCGAAAATCAGCGCGGCGCTGACCAGCGCCAGGGAGGCGGCGAAGATGGCTGGATAGTGATTGCGCTTCATCGAGAGAACCTCCTGGGCAGGGAGACGTTGTCAGGAAGTGGCGTAGTCTACTGAACGTAGACATTTTCCACGAGGCCACGATACATCGGGTAGCCTTCCTTCAGCAAGATCCCGTGGGGCCCAACACCTTGTAGCGCGGCGGCGTTCTCAATTGACAACCACGGACGCGCTCGCAGATACTGCCATCTGCGCATGTAGGATGCAACGGCACGGCGCCGAAGGGCAATGCCCACCTACGATCTCATCGTGGAGGCCTACATGCCCAATCTAGAGAACCTTAAAAAGCAAGCCAAGCTCATATTGCGGTGGCATCGCGAAGGGCACTATCCCGTCGCCGCCCAAATCCGCGAGCATTTGCCTCGTTTCCTGAATATGCCCGACTCCGAGATTCTTGCGACGAACTTTAAGCTCAGCGATGCGCACGAATTGGTCGCAAGACAGCAAGGCTTCGATAATTGGCAAGCCCTGAAAACTGGACTTTCGACCACGTCGCTCAAGAAATCGTCGCCGTCCAAATCAGTGCCATCCAAATCAGCGCCATCGAAAGCAACGATTGTCGGTGCAGAGCCGCAACTGTTCGTCGCCGATGTCCAGAGATCCTGCGAATTTTTCCGTGAGAAGTTGGGCTTTTCGCTTGTGTTCAGTTACGGCAAACCTCCCTACTATGCACAAGTGGGTCGCGACGCGGCGCGTCTCAATCTAAGGTGTGTCGAGCGACCAGTGATCGAGTCGACGGTCCGCGATCGAGAGGAACTGTTGTCGGCATCCATGACCGTCTCTACAGCGGACGAAATCAAGCTGCTGTTTCTTGAGTTTCAGTCCGCTGGGGTTGTCTTTCACCAGACGCTGGAAAAGCAGCCTTGGGGCGCCAGGAATTTCATCGTCAAGGATCCGGACGGGAATCTGCTACTGTTCGCCGGACCTGCAAACCGATAGCAATCAAGCCGAAGTGTGCCGGTCGAGCATGGAGCCGGATGTCGTTTCAGCGGTTTGACCGCGAATTGACCAGTTCGTACACTACTTCTTAGCTCATCCGTCTATGCGTGGCATCGGAAGGAACTTCCTGGGACAAGTCGTTCGGCTGACGTGCGCGCTGAGTCTGGCGGTGATGCTGGTTGTGGCATCGGGATGGGCACAGAACAGCACGCCCGTATCTCTCCAAACCAGCGAAACGCTGTTCACGGTGCTGACCGCCATCAACACCTGTGGCTATGACCAGGAACTCAATGTTTCCGACCCGCTGCGCGGGCAAATCCGGTCGGAAGTTGCCAAGGCGGTCGAAAATACGGCCGGGGCCCAGGATGTGATCGGTCCGATGTGCTTGTTCTACCGGCAACACCAAACGACGGACCCGGCACGCGACCTGTCGCAGTACGTATCGCTGGCCCTCTATCTGGACGATCCGCCGACGTTTACGCTGAAAGTGAAGGCGGCGGAGCTGCCGCCAGATGCCGCGGTTGCGGCCGACATCGTTCCGTTGCTCCAGACCTTCTACCAGAAGATCGCATTGCACGCCATCTGGGAGCGCCACCACGCGCGCTACACCGAATTGACCGAGATCTACCACACCCCGCTAGCCAAGATGACCTTCGACACTGAGATCTATTTGAAGATGCCGTCGGCGGGCTATTTGGGACGGCAGTTCACCGTCTATCTGGATGCGATGGGCGCGCCGGGGCAGACCAACGCGCGCAATTATGCCTCGGATTACTACGTGGTGATTTCGCCGACCTCTGGAACCGCAATCAAGATGCAGCAGATTCGGCACACTTATCTGCATTATCTTCTTGATCCGCTGGCTTTGAAGAACGCGGACTCGTTCAAGAGGCTGGAACCATTGCTCGTCAAGTTGCAGGACGCTCCGATGGATGAAGCGTTCAAGAGCAACATTTCGCTTCTGGTGACAGAATGCCTGGTGCGCGCGATTGAAGAGCGATTGAGCAAGATTCCGGAGGCGGACCGAGTCCATGACATCAGCCAGGACGACAAGGAAGGATATGTCCTGACCCACTATTTTTATGATGCGATGGCCAGGTTTGAAAGCGATCCCGCTGGTATGCGCAATGCTTATCCCTACCTGCTCGGCGCGATTGACATCAACAAGGAAATCAAGCGGGTGTCGCAGATCGAGTTTGCCGCACAGGCAGAGCCCGAACTGTTGCACCTGGCCGGGGGCCGGAACCAGCACTTGCTGCTGGACGCGGAGCGGCGCCTAGCGGCTGGCGACGTGGAAACGGCGCAAAAACTGGCGCAGAAAGTGCTCGACGAACAGGAAGAAGATCCGGGCCGAGCGCTCTTCATTTTGGCGCAGGTGGCCACCGTGAATCGCGATATGGAAGGGGCGCGCAAGTACTTTGAACGAGCGCTGCAGACTGCCCACGAAACCAAGGTGATCGCTTGGTCGCATATTTATCTAGGGCGGATTTTTGATTTGAAAGAGGATCGGATTGCGGCTGTGGACCAGTATCGAGCGGCGCTCGATGTAGCCGGCGCAACCCTTCCGGAAGCGAAACTCGCGGCGCAACGGGGATTGGATCAGCCGTATGAGCCTCCGGTGGCAAAGCAGCCCGAATAGGACGGGGCTAACTTAGGCAAAGTTCCGCTTGAGCCTGAGATATCATGGGTGTTTGACAATCGGTCCCTCACGGCTCATGCCGGCGCGGACAGCCGAGAGTGGCTGTCCCAACGTGAGGAAGTATGGTTTCCACATTTTCGATGGGGGAAATAGCATGAAGCAAGCGGTAGTCATTCTAGCGATAATAAGTTTTGCGGTTCTAGCGGGGGCCCAGACCGCCGGACAACCGGCGCAACAGAACCCTCCGGCAACGGGCCAAGCAGCGCCAGCGGCCACGGTTAAACGTCCACCGCAACTCAAGACCAAGCCAGAGCAGGATGCCTACAATGCAGTGATGGCAAATACGGATGCTGCGGCGCTGGAAAAAGCGGCTTCCGATTTTGCCGTCAAGTTCCCCGACAGTGAAGTTCGGGTGCTGCTCTTTAAGAACGCAATGCGCGCCTATATAAATTCCAACAATGCTGAGAAGACCGAGGCGATGGGGCGCAAGGTGCTGAGCTGCGACCCGGACGATCCAGAGGCCTTGATCGAGGTTGCGCTTGTAGTTTCGGAAAGAACGCGGGACACGGATATCGACAAAGATCAGAGTTTCGGTGAAGCGATCTCCATGGCACAGAAGGGTTTGCAAACCCTTGAAACCGATCTCAGCGTCCCTGCCGGCACGCCGCAAGATAAAATCGACACTTACAAGGCACAAATGCGCTCGCAGGCCTACTCGATCATCGGCGCCATAGACTACAAGAAAGACAATTACGTTGCTGCGCAAGAAAACCTGCAAAAGTCGATCGACGCGTATCCCTCTGACCCTGCCCCGGTGGACGTTCTCCGCCTCGCATTAGCTCTCGATAAACAGCAGAAATATCCGGAGGCGCTCAAGTGGGCCAATCGCGCCGTGGAAATGACCCAGGAAAACACTGTGATTGGAACTCCCGCGCGCAGCGAACGCGACCGTTTGCAAGCTCTTACGGGAGGCGCGGCTCCGGCGCCGGCACAACCGCAGACGCCGCCTAAAAACTAATTGAGGAATTGAATCATTCAGCCTTGAGGCATTGACCTAATGATTCGATGGCCTAATGAATCAATGCCTCAATCGCCCAGCACATGAAATCACGCGAAATCATGGAACTGGAAGCAAGCCTGGGTCACCACTTCCAGCGCCACGAATTGCTTGAGCAGGCTCTTACCCACAGCTCGCAGGCGCGCGAGGTCGAAGCTTTGGGTGTGGTAAGCGCCTCGTCCAGCCCTTCGTTCCGTGGTGACAATGAAATGCTCGAGTTCCTCGGAGACGCCGTGCTCGGCCTCGTCACCAGCGAGACGCTGTTCCATCGTTTTCCTAAATTCCAGGAAGGGCATCTGTCCAAGCTGCGGGCGCATCTTGTAGGACAACGGCACCTGCTGCGGGTGGCCGAGGAACTGCAAATTGGTGATTACATGCTCCTCGGCCGCGGTGAAGAAAAAAGTGGTGGCCGCAACAAGGCCAGTTTGCTGGTAGATGCTCTGGAAGCGATCCTGGCTGCGCTCTATCTCGACGGCGGGTGGACCGTGGCGCGAGACTTCATCGTGCGTGTAATCGTGGAACCCGAACTGGCCCACATGAAACTGGAGACGAGCGCGATTCCGGTGATGGATTTCAAATCCGCCTTGCAGGAAGCGCTCCAGGCGAGAGGCGGACCGCAACCGCTTTACGAACTGGTCAAGGAAGAAGGCCCGGAACACAAAAAGACTTTTACCGTCGAGGTGAGATTACCGCAAGGTGAGACGGGGCAATTCGTGGGACGTGCGCAGGGCGCAACCAAAAAACGGGCCGAACAGGAAGCGGCACGGCAAGCTTTGGAGCACCTGGCAATGCTGCCCGGAGACGGTTCGAATGCCGGGAAAGACGGCGGCGCTGCATAGAAACCTGCCCGGTAAGTGCAGTTCGTATGAAGGCATGTCTTCAGGCATGACGCAACTGCATCGATATGAAAACGCCTCAAGGCGCTGCCCCCGGGGATGAGTTGCGGGGGCCCCTAGTTATGTCGTGGAGTAAGCAGATTGCTGCCGGAGATTGGCCTGCGACCATTCAGTCGGTCGCGGGAACAATCGTGATCGCTGTTTTTGTGGTCACGTTCCTGGTGCAGGCTTTCACCATCCCTACGGAATCCATGGAGCAAACGCTCTTGATCGGCGACTATCTGCTGGTGGATAAGTTTTGCTACGGCGGCAGCGCGGGGTGGAACCGTCTGCTGCCGTATCGCAATATAAAACGCGGCGACGTGATCGTCTTCCACTATCCAATAAACCCCGCGCAGGACTTCGTGAAGCGCGTCGTGGCCGTGCCCGGAGATCGCTTGCGTCTCATCAACAAGCGCGTCTACATCAACGGCACCCTCGTGCCCGAGCCGTATGTACAGTACATCCCCCAGGTGCGCAGCGCCTATCTCGACGATTTTCCGCAGACTAGCTCTCCCGCCCTCGGAGTCGATGCCAGATGGTGGAAAGATATGCCGAAATTGGTGGAAGACCACCAGTTGATTATCCCGGAGGGACATTATTTTGTACTGGGGGATAATCGCGATGACAGCCAGGACAGCCGCTATTGGGGATTTGTGCCGCGCGCCAATATCATCGGACGCCCACTCCTGATTTACTGGTCGGCAGGCAATTCGGACAATGATCTTCCCGGATCGCCCACAGTGGGTGATAGGCTTTATCATCTGGCTTACGCGGTGACGCACTTATTCCAGATCACGCGCTGGAATCGTACTTTCAGGCTGGTGCGGTGAAAAAGGTCGATGGTCGCTAGTCGCTGGTCGTTAGCAACCGAGGCTCCTAAACGACTAATGACCAAAAACTGAAACGGATGGCCAACGTGGCAAAGAAAGAAAAAGAAGAAACAAAAAACGATAACGAAACGCCGGTGGACGAAAAACCGCGCGAGACGACCGTGGAATTCCTGGCCTCACTGGCGGGCGTGCTGGTAACCGGGCTCTTCATCATCACCTTTATTCTGCAGGCGTTTGAGATTCCCTCCAGTTCGATGGAGGACACCCTGCTCATCGGCGACCACGTCTTCGTAAACCGCGAGCAATTCGCGCCGCCAACGCACTGGATGGGCCCGCTGATGCCCTATCGCGACATCCGCCACAACGACATTGTTGTATTTCTCTCACCGGAAGAGCAGGGCCTGTTCGTGGTGAAGCGGATCATAGGCGTTCCCGGCGACCACATCCACCTGCGCGATGGCGTCGTGTATCGCAATGGCGAAAAGCTTGTGGAACCGTACGTCCAGCACAAGCAGGGAGATTACAACCCTTACCGCGACAACTTCCCTGCCGTGTTGCCTTCAGAAATGTACGGGGTGAGAAACGACAAATGGATTCAGGAGCTGCCTTCGCATCTGGAAGGTGGCGACATCGTCGTGCCGCCGGACAGTTACTTTGCCATGGGCGACAACCGGGATGTGAGTTATGACAGCCGCTACTGGGGCTTTATTCCGCGGAAAAACGTGATCGGGCGCCCCATGTTCATCTATTGGTCGTTTATCACTCCGCCCGACCAGTACCAGATGCGCAGCGCAGGCGACCGGTTGGGATTCATCGCGCACATCATTATTCACTTCTTTGATGAAACGCGATGGTCGCGTACCCTCAAGCTGGTGCGCTGAGCGACACTTTTCTGAACCGGAAATTCTGGACATCGAAAAACGTGCAAAAAAAAGAAGAAGTCGTCGTTGACAACAAGCCGCATGAGACGCCGGTGGAGTTCCTCGCCTCTTCCGCCGAATTGCTGGTCATCGTCCTGTTCGTGATGACGTTCGTGGTGCAGCATTTTGCGATTCCCTCCAGTTCCATGGAGGACACGCTGCTCATCGGCGACCACCTTTTCGTGAACCGGGAACAGTTTGCGCAGCCAACGCGCTGGATGGGGCCACTCTTGCCGTATCGCGACATCAGACGCGACGACGTCGTGGTGTTCATATCGCCCGAGCAACCGGGCCTGTTCCTGGTGAAACGGATCATTGGCGTCCCCGGCGACCGCATCCACTTGCGCGACGACGTCGTCTACCGCAACGGCGAGAAACTGGATGAACCGTTTGTCCGCCACAAACGCGCGCACAACCCCTACACCGATAATTTTCCTGCTATTGCACCCTCGATCATGTATGGAGTGCGCAACGAGAAATGGGCGCGGGAATTGCCTTCGCATATCGACGGAGACGACGTCGTCGTGCCGCCGAACAGTTATTTCGCGATGGGCGACAACCGCGACGTAAGCTATGACAGCCGCTTCTATGGTTTCGTGCCCAGGGAAAACTTTATTGGCCATCCCATGTTCATCTACTGGTCATTTATTACTCCAGAAGAGGAATACGAAATGCGTGGCGCCGCGGACCGGCTCGGCAACATGGTCCACGTCATTTTTCACTTCTTTGATGAAACACGCTGGTCGCGGACTTTCAGGATCATCAGGTGAAGTTTCTGAGATCCAAGCGCGGAGTAGCTGCCATCGTGGCACTCCTGCTGGTTCTGTTCCTGTTTCGGCCCGGTGTGTACCAGTTGCGAAACCGAATCGCGCGATCCATCGGAAGCGCCTTGGGACGCAGGGTGGAAATCGATAGCGTCCATTTGCGCCTTCTGCCGCGGCCAGGCTTTGATCTGGAAGGGCTCGTCATCTACGACGATCCCGCATTCAGTGCGGAGCCAATGATCCGCGCGCAGGAAGTTTCCGCTGCCATCCGGCTTCGTTCGCTGTTCCGCGGGCGGCTCGAGATCGCCAACCTGAGCGCCAACGAGCCCAGCATCAACCTGGTGCGCAACCTCCAGGGGCGCTGGAACCTCGCCAGCCTCATCGAACGCAACGCGCAGATTCCTGCGGCTCCAACCGGAAAAGCCGCTTCCGAGCGCCGCCCCGCATTTCCCTATCTCGAAGCCGGTCATGCGCGGGTCAATTTCAAGATTGGACAGACGAAGAAATCCTACGCGCTGATGGATGCCGACGTGGCGCTGTGGCAGGACTCAGAAAATTCGTGGGGAGCGCGGATCATGGCCGAGCCCGTGCGCACCGACTTCAATCTGACCGATACGGGAGTGGTCCAGATCAACGCCACGTGGCAGCGCGCCCCCAGTCTGCGGGTGACTCCCTTGCAGATCGCCGTGCAGTGGCGAAACGGACAACTCGGACAGATCAGCAAACTCCTGAGCGGAAACGACCGGGGATGGCGCGGCGGAGTCAATTTCACGGCCCGCTTATCGGGTACTCCGGAAGCGCTGCGGATCGAGAGCCAAACCACCATCGATGATTTTCATCGCTACGACATTGTGAACAGCGAGAACGTGCGTCTGGCGACTGGTTGCCTGGGAGAATACAGCGTGCGCACGAGCACGCTCGCAGAACTGCGCTGCGAATCGCCGGTCGGCGGCGGCATTCTCCGTTTGAGCGGGGCGTTGTCGTTGGCGTCTGACGTACCCGATTACGATCTGACGCTCGCGGTCGAAAAGGTACCGCTGGCCTCCGTGGTTCGATTGCTGCGTCAGGCGAAAAAGCAACTTCCCGGCGATCTCACCGCCGGTGGATTGCTGAATGCGGAGTTTCACACCAAAAGCAATCCCCGCAGCGTTACTGAGGACGGTCTGTCAACAAAATGGACTGGGACCGGATCGGCGACCAACGCACGCCTGTCATCCTCCCTCGCGAACAGAGAGTACGCGATCGCCTTCGCTACGATTCCACTGGAACTGATCGCCGCTCGCACCGCTGGAGGCAACCCTTTCTCTTCGAAAAAAAGACAGGACGACCAGGAGCCCGTTGCAACTCACTTGCGGATTGGGCCAGTCACAATTTCGATGAACGCCTCCCCGCCAGTGAATGGCCGTGGATGGGTATCCGCTGCCGGTTATCGTTTTTTTCTCGCCGGAGACATGGAACTGAAAAACCTGTTCCGTCTGGAGAACGTGCTGGCCTTGCCCGTGACCCGTCCCGCAGCGGAAGGCGATGCCAAGTTAGATGTGAGTGTCTCCGGGCCCTGGCAAGGATTCGCCGCTCCCGTCACTCTCGGGACCGTGCAGTTGCGCAACGTACGCGCCGCGATGCACGGCTTGAATACACCGATTGAGATTAGCTCGGCGGCTATGACCCTCACGCCGGACACCGTGACGATCCAGAAGATTTCCGCGCATATGGGAAACACACACTGGAACGGCGGGGTCATATCGTCCCGGCATTGCGCCGCTCCGAATGCCGCGCCAGAGACGCTTCCGGTTTGCGTGTTCCAGTTCGACCTTACCGCCGACCAGCTTTCAGCAGCAGATTTCGCAGAGTGGTTTACACCGCATCCAGCAAAGCGGCCGTGGTACCGCATCTTGAATTCCAGTTCCAATGTCAACGACGCGCCGGGTCCTTCGCCTCTGCTCGCCATTCAGGCGCACGGAAACCTGCACGTGGGCCAGTTCGAATTGAATAACGTCCCGATTACCCAGGTAGCGACACAAGTGCAACTAGACCGGGGCAAGATCACTCTGACCGGTCTCCGCGCACAACTGATGCAAGGTACGCATGAAGGCAACTGGACCATCGATCTGTCGAGCGATGATCTGACGAAACCTGATGTGGCAACTCAGCCGGCTTCCGCCGAGGACGTTCCCGCGACCGTGCGGTTCCATGGCGCCGGCACGCTGCACGACATCGCGCTGGCGCAGGTCGGAACTCTAATGAACGATGCCTGGATTGCCGGAACCGCGGATGGGGATTTCGAGGTGGATGGATCGGGAGACAGCTTTCGTGGGTTGCTGGCGCGCTCCGATGGCAAGTTACAGTTCGTAATGCGAAACGGCAGCCTGCCGCACATTGCAATACCGGGCTCGCCCGCCCCTCTGCCAGTTCACCGCTTTACGGGAGACCTGCGCCTGAAAAAAGGTATTTGGGAGCTTTCTGCCGGGAAACTGGAGTCGCGTGACGGCTTTTATCAGGTAGAAGGCACGGATTCCCCGGCGCTGACGGACCCGAAGCCAAACGTACGGAAGCCGCTGCGAGAACGGTCAAACCGTAAATCGCGTCCTTCGCGCACGATGACAGATTTTTATGCTGCGAACTTGGCGGATGCGCCACTACGGTTTGTAGCCCGCGCCTCGCAAGACTCGTCCGGGCAGCGCACCGGTCATCTTTCCGTCTTCGATCACGGGCACTCCGTTGACTAGCACATAGTCCATGCCTGCCGACAGCCGGTTCGGCTCATCGAAAGTCGCCAGGTCGCGCACCGTCTCGGGATTAAATACAACTACATCGGCCCACATCCCCTGCTTCAGGACGCCTCGATCCGTGAGTCGCATACGCTGGGCGGGAAGCGCCGAGAATTTGCGAATAGCCTCCGGCAGCGTCAGCATCTTTTCTTCCCGGACATACTTTCGCAAGATGCGCGGAAATGTGCCGTAGGCGCGCGGGTGTGGATGCTCCTCGCCCAGAATGCCCTCGGGCGAGGTTCCAGAAGAATCGTTGTCAATGGATACCCACGGCTGTTGCAAGGCCAGCGCCACATCGGGCTCTGACATGCCAAATACCGCGCATTCGGTAAAGGCCTTATCTGCAATTAAGAAATCGAAAAGCGCGTCCATCGGGTCTTTGTTCCACGCCTTGGCGACATCCGTAAGGCGTTTGCCCTGAAATTGTTTCAGCTCGGGATTCTGAATCACCCCGATCATGACATCCTGTGGGCCGGAGATTTCTTGCCACTCGTTGTCCCAGTCTTTTGAGGGTGCTTCCATATCCTTGCGAATGCGGGCGCGAGTGGCGGGATCTTTTAAGCGCTCAATCAATTTGGCATCGCCGCCGTCGTGCGCCCACGCCGGAACGAAGGCCGACATGCTGTTGAACCATGCCGTATAGGCGTAGGTATCGGCCGTGACGTCCACGCCCTCGGCGCGCGCCCGGTTGACTCGCGCGATGGACTCCGGCATATGTCCCCAGTTCGCCTTGCCCGCCACCTTGAAGTGCCAAATCTCGACCGGAACGTGCGCCTCGCGTCCGATGCGGACGGCTTCGTCGATGGCTTCGAGCACGCTATCACTCTCGTTGCGCATGTGCGTCGCATAGATTCCTCCGAACTTCGAGGCTTCTGCCGCCAGCGCAATAATCTCTTCGGTCCTCGCATACGGAGCGGGCGCGTACATCAAGGCGGTCGAGACTCCGACGGCACCGTCGTGCATGGCCTCGCCCACCAACGCTCTCATTTGTTGGAGTTGCTGCGGCGTGGGCTGCACGTCGGCATCACCCAGAACCATGCGCCGCACCTGCGTCGCACCCACGTAACTCGCCAGGTTGATGCCCATGCCCTGCTTTTCGAGGCGCGCGAAATATTGGCGGAACGTCCGCTAGTCAGGATTGATCTTGTAATGTTCGTAGCCGGCGCGATCAGCCGCGATGATCGTATCGTTTAACGGCGCGGCGGATCAGCCCTCGCCCGTGATCTCCGTCGTAATGCCCTGATAGATTTTGGAAGGCAGGCGCGGGTCGACCAGGATGGTCATCTCCGACTGGCCGAGCATATCAATGAATCCCGGAGCTACGACTCTACCTTTGGCGTCGATCGTCCGCTTGCGCGCGGCAGTCGAAAGGTTGCCGATGGCGGAGATGCGCCCATCGCGGATTCCGATGTCGCCCGAATACCACGGAGAACCGGTGCCGTCGATGATGTGTCCGTTGCTGATGACGAGATCGAAAGACACTTCCGCAGCGAATGCGATAGGGAGCGCCAAGACGGTCAGCAGAACAGCTAGCGCGAAACAGCGGGTTTTGATCATGAGTCTCTTTTCGAATCGATTTTTACCGGATCAGTTCTTACCGCACCACGTTGTTCGACGCGGCGCGGCCAACTCCGGTGCCCAGAATAATCCAGAGCACTAGCACGAGCCACTCCCAACCAGAAAAATGTCCCGGCACAAGCGGTACGAGCTTCATTAATATCATCGCCAATCCCACCAACGCGCCCAGCAGCGCGATCAGGTTATCTGCGATTCGGGGCTTCATACACAAATAGGCGGCGCAGACCGCGAACCATCCCGTAGCACAAGCGACCGATCCGACTTCGGAGACCGGAACCAGAATCGCGCTACCGGGAAATATGCACAGCGCCGTCGCAACCCCAACCCAGACGACCGCCGTGGATGGGGTTTGATTCTGCGGATGCACGCGGCCAACACGCTCATCGACCAACCCGCGGCGCCCCATGGCAAACAATAAGCGGCTGGCGGCGATGAAATTTCCGTTGAATACTTTAAAGAGAGACAGCAATGCGGCGCTCAGAATGATACTCACGATCCAGCGCGAGCCGACCGCATGCTCGAAAGCGACGGCGGTCATGAATGGCGCGCCAGTCAGCGTTCGCCACGGCGCGACGAAGCCCACCGCCGCAATCACGATCATGTAAAACAGGGCGCCGACGATGATCGCCGCAAAAATGGCGCGGGAAAACCCACGCGCGCGAAATTCGGAATTTGCTTCCTCCGCTGCCTTGGTCACCGATTCGTATCCCGTCATGTAGTAAGGAACGATCTGCAGCACCAGCAAAATGGAAACAAACGGCGTGTGCGTGAACAGAGGCGGGAAGTTGACAGGCGATCCGCGCGTGACGCCAATCGCGACGAAGATCACAAACAGCGCCAGCGTGCCAAACGTAGCCCAGTTTTGAAACGTGGCGCTCAACCGGATGCCGCGATAGTTCACGACCGTAATCAGTGCCGTGAGCGCGAGCCCGATGACAAGGTGCGGCAGGTAAACTGGTTTGCCCGCCACTCGATATAGCTCAACAGAATCGAGCGCAGGAAAGATATAACCGGCGATGCGGCCCACGGCCACGGCTTCCCACGGGCAGACAATGAAATACGCGAGCATCATCATCCAACCGGTGTAGAAGCTGACTGGGCGCGGGAAAACGCTCGCGGTATAAGCGATCTCGCCCGCGGCGTCGGGCATGGCCATCACCAGCTTGCCGTACACGTAGCCGATGGGGAGCAAGAGGATGCCGCCAATCCCGAAGCCAAGAATGCCTCCGAGTGGGCCGCCGCGCAGCAGCCAATCGTCCATGACGACGAGCCAGCCTACGCCGACCATGGTTCCCCAACCAAGCGAGAAGTAGTCGGTGACGCGCAGTTTGCGGGCGAGTTGCGTCATCCGAGCTTAATGGCTGGTAGAGTGCCGACGCAGGCGGGAGGCTTCATAGGCGCGAATTATAAAGCATCGCGCCCGTGCAGCGGTTTTCTTACGCGACCGCGAAACGAGGAGGACGATCCGGCGAGCGCAAGATGCAGAGTGCCTCTTTCAAAGAGGAGATTTCAAATACCGGCGCCAGATGCGTTGCTTCGAGTATCCGGCGGAAGAAAAGCGGCGGGTTCACCAGCTTCAGCTTCGTCGATTTCTGCATTGCCCAACGGCGCACCAGCAGCAGGGTTCCCAAGCCACCAGCGTCGAGTTGCTCGACTTCCGAAACATCGAACACCAGCACCCGAACCCGTTCCAGTTGCTCGATCCGGCGCCGGAACTCGTCGAGCGCGGCCCCTCGGACCATGCGTCCTGAGCAGTTCACCACTGCCACATCCTGCAAGCATTCGACTTGAAATTGGAGTTCCATATGTCTATTCATACGAACCTGCCCGGGAAAAAGTTCCCTGATTCCCTTGTTGGACGCGGGAAAAGCGGAAACGTAATCGGCCCAAACTGGCTCGAAAACACCCAATTTTCAAATTCGCTGAATCTCTTACCCCGAGAGATCATCAATGACATGTTCAAGCAAACTCACCAGGCGATTCACGAAACCTTAACATTTGACAGGAGAGAACAATGTCCAAAACAAATACGTCTAGCACACCTACGACCGCTGATGCTGAACTGATTATTAAACTTTACGACCTCCGGCGTGAAGCTGAACTGCGCAAAGCGCGTAACTGGTGGCTCGGCTTTTGGCCGGAATCCACCGAGGACATTCTGAAAATCGCAACCGCGCTGGGTACGCAGGAAAATAATTGGCTTCGCCAAGCGGGCGGATACTGGGAGATGGTTACCTCCTTTGTATTGCACGGCGCGCTGAATCGAGACCTGTTTCTCGAGCCAAGCTTTTGCGGTGAAATGTTTGTCTTCTTCGGAAAAATCGAGCCATTCCTGAAAGAGCTGCGGGAAAAGATGCAGAATCCTTCGATTTTGGGCAACGTGGAAAAAGTAATTGCGACGTCAGAAGGCGGTCCAGAGCGATTGAAACAGACGCAGCAGCGTCTCGCCATGATGCGCCAAGCGGCGCAGGCGACCAAAGCCGCGTAGTCGTTCATGCGGGTTTTCATCCTGAGCGGAGCGAAGGACCTGCTGTCTCGTCTATCGAGAGATCCTTCGCTTCGTTCGAATGTCACCTTGCATTCTGCCACGCGCTACAACCCCGCTTCGATTCGGGATCTTGGATCGAGAAGATCGCGCAGCGCGTCCCCGATGAAGTTGAAGGCCAGTACCGCGAGCATCACCGTCACCGCTGGGAACAGCACGAGGTGGGGAGAGTCGAAGAGGTGGGAGCGGGCGTCGTTGAGCATCGATCCCCAACTTGCGGTGGGCGGCGGAACACCTAATCCTAAAAAGCTCATCGTCGCTTCGGCCAGCACTGCGCCCGCCATTCCGATGGCCGCCTGCACAATCACTGGCTGAATAATGTTCGGCAGGATGTGCCGCGTAATAATGTGGAGATCTCCGGCGCCGAGAGCGCGCGCCGCTTCGACAAATTCGCGCTCGCGGACGGCCAGCACCTGCGCTCGCACCAAGCGCGCATAACCAACCCATCCTCCGATCGACAATGCAAGAATGAGGTTGAAAATCCCCGGACCGCGGAAGGCTACAAATGCGATCGCGATGAGAATGCCAGGGAATGAAAGAAACGCATTCATCAACACGATGTTGACGAAGCGATCGATGCCTCCGCCATAGTATCCGGCAAGGCTTCCGATGATGAGTCCAAGCAGAAGCGAACAGGCCACCACGCTGCTGCCGACGAAGAGCGAGATTCGCGCGCCCCAGATCAGGCGAGAGAGAATGTCGCGTCCGAGTTCATCGGTACCGCACCAATGCTGCACGGAGGGCGATTGCAAGCGGTTCGGGAGATCGATCTGCGCCGGATCTTGCGGCGCGACCCAGGGCGCAAAGATCGCGGCAAACGCGAAGATGGCCACCAACACTACTCCCACGGCCGCCAACGGGTTGTGGCGGGCAACGCGCGGAAGCGAGATGGCGAGGGTGGACAAGTTGTCTACCGGTAAAGGACTACCATATCCCGGGAATGGTCGGCTTCGGGCTGCGAAAATTTTTTATTTGCTCTGCGTATGAAATATGGAAGAAACGGGTGAAGTTGCGATGATGTTTACTGTCTGGTTACCCACCTCCCCCCTGCCCCTCGGTCCTGGAATCATGGACTTAGAGGGCATTTTTTGACTCGGTCTTTGAATCGAAAGGACTTATATCTAAAATATTCCGGAATAAGGAGTTACGCGATTTGTGATTCTTCGGGGCTTTCCGAACTGGGGTAAATCGTGTCAAGTGCCATTTTTACGATCCAAAATCGGTTTTCAGGAAGCGCGTACGGGCGTACTTCAGGCCATACACACGTTTCACTGCCATTGTCGACGATGGACGGTGTGGCCGTCTGTGACGGCTCGCACAGCGCGTTTGTGACGAAAAAAGATCAGGGACGAGCACATGTGTACCATTTATGGTACACTCTGAGCGACAGCTAATGGCCAGCCAGAGAGCGCCCCGCAAAGTTGAACTCGTATTCTTTCGGAATGATGCGGGGGCGGAGGCGGTCCGTGATTGGCTGAAGGAAATGAACGAGGTAGACCGGCGCGCCATCGGGACCGATCTGTTGCGGACACAATGGCGCTGGCCTGTTGGCATGCCGCTTTGCCGCCCGATGGGACGGGGCCTGTGGGAAGTGCGGACGGATCTGCCTGGGAACCGCACGGCGCGTGTGTTGATTTGCTTTTATGAGGGCTGTCTGGTGGCGCTGCACGGATTCATCAAGAAAACGAGGGTCACACCCACTGGCGATTTGGCCCTGGCTCGGAAACGGCAGAAGGAGTTAGAGCAATGAGTAAGAAGCATATGGGATCGAGCAGTCTTGCTGAAGACGAGTCGTTCCCAGGTCGATCGCATTCTCGATCCGAAACGCGACATTACGCTGTCGAGTTTGCAGCGGGCCGCGGCTTTGGTGGGGCAGCGGGTGGTGGTTGAGTTGGTGTGAACTCGAAATCGGAGTATTGGCCGCTGCTAACGCCAGCTTTCAATCTGTCGCATTATTCACCGAAAACCAGGCGGCCCATCTGGTCGCCTAACTGCTTCGCTTCTTCGGGATCATTCGCGCTTCGGAAGCGTTCGGCCAGTTCGAAGAATGCCTTCTCTTTCTGTTTCCGCGCTTCGATGCCCAACTCAATGAGATCCACCAGAATGCGGTTGTCGCTCAGGCGCTGGCTCTTGGCCATGCGATCTACTTGTTTGGCAATGGGAGCGGGGAGGGATACGCTGCGTCGGACGTGTTTGGTGGCGGGCATGGCATCATTATACACCAGTTTGGTGCATGGCTACACAAGACCCCGGCGTCGGCTGCCCAGCAGGCCACTTCTCGAAAAGCGCGAGAAGTGGCGCACCCCCAGTTGTTTTTGGTTTCTGAACGAACACAACGCCGCGTTATACTTGCCCGCTAAAAGTGGCCCACCCGCCAGAAGTTTGAAGCGCTTCACTCATCGCATCCGGCGAACGAGAGTTTCCCTCTAATTCTTTGTCATGAGGTCCCTGAAAACCATGAGGCCCATCTCGTCGCCTAAACGCTTCGCTGCTTCGAGATCGCTGGCGCTTCGAAAGCGTTCGGCCAGTTCGAAGAATGCCTTCTCTTTCTGTTTTCGCGCTTCGATGCCCAGGATGGCAATTACCGCAGCGCTGAAGCGCTGCGCCACCCAAAGTCACGTTCTGCACAACCAATGCCGCATACTTCCGTGGAATCCCACCCTTGCGCACAAAACGCGCAAGGATAGGGCACCCTCAGGTGTTCTTGGTTCGAACAAGATCTAAGTCAAAGGCCGCGGACGGGGGCGCCCGCTCCACACTTATCGGATTACTGTCTTATTCTTGGGTTCACTGCCGAGTACAGCAGGTCGGTTAGAAAGTTCACCGCGACATACGTTAACCCAATCGCGAGAATGCATCCTTGCACCAGGTAGTAGTCGCGGTTGGCTATGGCTTGGATGGTTAGGCGTCCTATTCCGGGCCAGGAGAAAATGGTTTCGGTCACTATGGCGCCGGCCAGCAACGCGCCGAATTGTAGGCCTAGGACGGTCAGAATTGGGATCATGGCATTGCGTAACGCGTGTCGATAGACAACGGTGTGCTCGGGCAAGCCTTTGGCGCGCGCTGTGCGAATGTAGTCTTGGCCTAACTCTTCCAGCATCGATGTGCGCACCATTCGGGTTAGGATTGCGGCTAGCGCTCCGCCCATGGTGACGGCTGGGAGCACGAGATGGGCTAGGCTACCGGAACCGGAGACAGGGAGCCATCCTAGTTTGACGGCGAAGAACAGGATCAGCACCGGACCTAATGCGAAGTTCGGGAACGACAGGCCGAAAAGGCTTACTACGCTTAGGGCACGGTCATCCCACAGATTGCGGCGCTGGGCAGAATGCACTCCTGCGGGAATGGCCAGCACGATGGCTACGAATAACGATGCCAAGGTGAGCTGCAAGGTAAATGGATAGCGTTGCGCGATCAGGCTGGTAACTCCCTGGTTGAAGCGCAGCGACTTGCCTAGATCTCCGTGGAGCACGCCTTTCCAATAATTCAAGTATTGCTGGCCTAGTGGAATATCGAGTCCATAGACGTGTCTGGCCGCCTGGATATCGCTTGCGGCCGCGCCTTCTCCCAGCATTTGCTGGATGGGATCGCCGGGCACGAAGTGGATCAACAGGAAGACAGTCGAGACCACCAGCCAGATTACTGGCAGGGTGTAGAGGACGCGGGTGATGATGTAGCGCGGCATAGGTGCGCAGCCCCTAAAGGGGCGTTCTGATTCTGAAGACCTTCGGCATCGCTAAAGCGACGCCCTGATACGAATCTCTGTGTATCACGTGCGTCGGCATCGCTAATGCCATGCTCTGATACGAATCTCTTGTATCACGTGCGTCGAGCGTCCGGCACCGTAAATTAACGACATAAATCTAGTTCGTCGTCCTGGGTGGAACGAAGGGCTATGCGTTTTCAGCTGCAAGCGAGTACATATCGCTTCGCTCAGGATGACAATTCGCTCAAAATGCCGAGATTAGGTTCGGATTGGCAGTTTGAGATTCACGCCGCGAACTTGAGGGATTGGCAGCTAGTCTCCGGCGCGCTGCGCGGAAGCGGCCGATACCGGCGTCGCTGAGGGTATCGGCTCGATCCTGACCGTGGCGATGCGATATCCGTCCATTTTCTCTACGATGAAACGACGGCCTTCATAATCGAAGGCTTCTCCCCCTGCCGGCATCTTCTGCAAGCGCGATAACAGGAAGCCAGCCAGGGTTTCGAAGCCCTCGTCCTGGGGAAGCTTTAGATCGTATTGGCTTTCGAGGTCGCGGATGTTGACCGCTCCGTCGAGCACGAGCGGGGCATTCGCGTCGGTCACCGCCGACTGCGTGGAGGCGACGTCGTATTCATCTTCCAGTTCGCCGACCAGTTGCTCGAGCACGTCTTCCACGCTGATCACGCCCGCCGTCGAACCGAATTCATCTACCACCACCGCGAGGTGCCGCTTGCGCTGCTGGAATTCGCCTAGCAGTTCCAGCAACGATTTGGTTTCGGGCACCACCAGCACATCGTGCATGACCTGGCCAATTTTCATCTGGGCAATGCGCGTGGCCGCGGGCGGAGCCGCGACATTGCCGAGGCGAAGGCGCGTCCAGCGCATCAAGTCCTTGGCGTAAAGCACTCCGATAATATGTTCGGGACCACGCTGCGGATCATACACCGGGACGCGCGAGTGTTGGTCATCGACCACGCGCGAGAGAGCTTCGTCCAGGTTCAGGTCGGCGGGCAACGAAAAAATCCTGGTGCGCGGCACCATCACCTGACGGGCGGCAATGCTGTCGAGTTCGAGCGCGTTCAGCAACATCTCTTCTTGCGCGGAGGAAAGCTGCCCGGAGGTGCGGGCCGCGGTTACGATGAGCCTGAGTTCGTCGGGAGAGTGCACCGAACCGTGCCGGATCTCGCGGGTTCCAAAAGCGCGCAGAACAAAACCAGCGGCGCGGCTCATGCCGACCGTCAGCGGCGCGGTGACGGTCAGGAAGACATCCATGGGCGCAGCGACCGCTAACGCGACTCGCTCGGCGCGTTGTAAGGCGAGCGACTTCGGAACCAGTTCGCCCAGAATCACGTGCAGGCTGGTGATCATCGCAAATGCCACCGGTACGGCGACGGTGTGCGCGTAGAGGGTGGCGTGCGGGATGCTTCCGATCCAGCTCTCAAAGAGGCGCGCCAGTACCGGCTCGCCCAGCCAGCCGAGGGTCAAACTGGTGATAGTGATTCCCAGTTGTACGCCGTTTACGACGCGGCCGAGTTGCTGGTGAAGTTTGAGGACGGTGCGGGCGCCGACGCGTTGGGCTTCGATCAGTTGCTGGATGCGGGTTTCGCGCACGCTGACGAGCGCGAACTCGGCTGCGGCGAAGAAGGCATTGACCGCCACCAGAAGCAGGATGACGAACACCCGCAGCAGCACGTATGCAACCATGGAACTCTAATTCTAACATTTCAAAGGGATAATCAGTTGGGGAGGAGAGTTCCGGGTGGAATCCACAAAACCTTCACCACCAAGGAGACTAAGGCGCTTTGTTGTTGTCCTTCGCGCTGTTGGTACAATCGGAACGAGCCCCTAATTACTAGCGCAAGCGATCGCTTTCTTTTTCGCGATCTGGCGGTCTAAGTGTGTGCGGGCAGAGTGGTTCCGAAAACGTCGTGCCGGTGCCCAGCCCCTAAAGGGGCATCTGGGTTTGCGGATTGTGGCATCGCTAAAGCGATGCCCTGATACAAAGGTCAAGATACGAAGCTCAAGATGCGAAGCTCGGTAATTTTTGCGGAACTATTCCAATGTTTCTCCCGTAACAACTGGTGGATGGGAAGTTCTCAAGGTGGATAGCGGTTTTTAGATTTGAATTGAAGCAGGAGGCGGTCGTGGAAGGCAATGGTAATAGCAAGAAGAAGCGGCGTAAGCGAATTATTATCTGGACTTCGATAGCGGCAGTCGTCGTGGTTCTGGTGGTGACTGGCGCGGTGATCGCATCGACCGGCGGCACCAAGATCGACCCCTCGAAACTCGCGAAGGTGGAGCGCGGAGACCTGGCGAAGAGCGTGGTGGCGACCGGCAAGATCGAACCCATCACTGAAGTCGAGGTCAAGTCCAAAGCCAGCGGCATTGTGAAAAAGCTCTACGTCGATTACGGCGATAAGGTTAAGAAAGGGCAGTTGCTCGCCGAACTCGATAAAGACGAGATTCAGGCTCGGGTCGATCAGGCCCGCGCGCAGGTGGCGGCTTCCGAGGCGAGTTTGAATGGGACGCGCGCCGATCTGGTGCGTGCCAGGGTCGACGCGGAGGGACCCGATGTGCCGCTTCTAAAGCGCGCATATGAGCGGTCCCAGGGCATGGCGAAGGACGGAGTGGTTTCCGCCTCCGCGCTTGACGACGCGGAGAAGAATTACGAGATGGCTCTGAACAAGCAGAATGTCTCCAAAGCGCAGTTGCAGGTTTTGCAGGCGAAGATTGGTCAGGCCGAAGGGCAACTGGGACAGGATCGCGCGAACCTGAAACAACTGGAAGAACAGCTGAGTTACACGACGATTGAATCTCCGCTGGACGGCATCGTACTTTCGCGCGACGTGGAAATTGGCGATGCGGTCAGCTCCATTCTGGTGCTGGGTTCGTCGGCCACGCTGGTCATGACGCTCGGCGACACTAGCGAAGTTTACGTCAAGGGCAAAGTGGACGAGAGCGATATCGGCAAGGTTTACCTGGGACAACCGGCCCGCATCAAAGTCGAGTCGTTCAAGGACAAGACTTTTACCGGCAAAGTGACGAAGATCTCTCCCATGGGCGTCGAAAAGGACAACGTTACGACCTTCGAGGTGCGCGCTTCAATCAACAATCCCGATGGCGTACTTAAAGCCATGATGACGGCCAACGCCGAGATCATTCTGGAAGAGCACAAGGGCGTGCTCCAGATTCCGGAGGGCTCGATCATTTACGACAAAGATAAAAAGGCATCGGTCGAAATACCCGACCTGAAAGCGAAGGAAGGCAAGAAGAAGGTTGCCGTCAACATCGGCATCTCGAATGGGGCTAAGACCGAGTTGCTGTCCGGACTGAAGGAAGGCGACCAGGTCGTGCTGCAGTAGAGAGGCAGGTCTCAGGTGTTAGGCGTTGGGAGCGGAGCCAAGTATTTTCTCGGCGCCGGCGAAGTTGCATAGGTCCTTCGCTTCGCTCAGGATGACAAGATTCGTAGATGACAAATAGATGCATGGAGTGGAGCGGCTATGACTAAGTCTTGGATTCGCTATCACGCGTCGCGGTCGCTGGCCTTCATTTTAGCCACCTCGCTGGCCAGCTTCGCCGGGGTCGTTGGAACCTTTGACCGATCATTTCAGGTGAATGGTCCCGTTGACCTCGAGGTGCTCACTCGCTCGGGCGATATTACTGTTCGCAATGGAGCTGCGGGTACGGTCTCAATTCACGCCAAGATTCACTCGAGCAATTCCTGGTTCGGCGGCGACCACAAGGCCGACGTGCAGGAGTTGCAGAATAATCCTCCGATTCACCAGAACGGCAATAGCGTCCGCATCGACTACGTGAACCTCAGGGATATGTCGGTCGATTACGAAATCACTGTCCCGGAGAACACCGCGATTCGCGCCCACACGGGGAGCGGCGATCAGACTGTCGAAGGGCTCCGAGGCAATGTCGATCTTGAGAGTGGTTCGGGTGATCTGAAACTGGCGCGGCTTACGGGCGAAATGCGTTTCCAGACGGGCTCGGGTAACGTGAAGGGCCGCGAGCTCTCGGGTCCCGCGAAGATCAAAGCGGGCAGCGGTGATATCGAAATCGAGGAAATGGGCGCGGGCGACGTCGACATCCACACCGGCTCGGGCAACATCACCGTTAGCGGCATCAATGGTGGATTCCATGCTGAAGCGGGCAGCGGCGACATTCGCGGCAAAGGCTCGCCGAAAAACATGTGGAGCGTACGCACCGGCTCGGGCAACGTGACTCTTAATGTGCCTTCCGACGCTGCCTTCGATGTCGATATCTCCACGAATTCCGGGACTGTCACCCTGGGGCATCCGGTGAGTACAACCCTGCAGGGGCGCGTTCAGGATTCGAAGAAAAGTGTAGTTGGCAAAGTGCGCGGCGGCGGTCCCATGGTTTCCGTGCACACCAGTTCGGGCGACGTGCAAGTTGACTAAATCGGCTCTTGATGCCGGTCACTCGGTAGTGGCTCACCAAAATGAGTCACTATCAGTCACTCCCGTACCTTGACGCGACATCCCGCCACATCCGATACTTCGTTTGGGCTTCCTGAAAAACTTCCAGGCTCGACGAGGTAACGAATTGGCACGTGACGCAATCATCACTCTGACCACTGATTTCGGACTCAACGATCATTTCATCGGCGCCATGAAAGGGGTGATGCTCGAGATTGCCCCGGAAGCGCAGATCATCGACATCAGCCATGCGGTGCAGCCGTTCGACATTCTGGATGGCGCGCTCACCATTTCACAGGCCTATTCCTACTTCCCTTCCGGTACCGTGCACATGGTAATTGTCGATCCGGGAGTAGGAACGGCGCGGCGGCCGGTGCTCATGACCGGCGACCGCCATCTGTTTGTCGCTCCTGACAACGGCGTGCTTTCGCTCATCTACGACCGGGAAGAGCGCATCTCCGTTCGCCACGTCACTGCCGAACATTATTTTCTGCAGCCGCGCAGTAACACCTTCCACGCGCGCGATGTTTTTTCTCCGGTGGCGGCTTATCTTGCCAAGGGAGTGGAGCCTGATCGCTTTGGCGAAGAAATCACCGACTATGTCCGCTTTGGCGCGCCGCGCCCGAAGCCGGTGGATGAGCGCACACTGCGAGGCGTAGTACTCAAAGTCGATCGTTTCGGCAATCTCATCACCAACATCACGCCTAAGGATGCGCCGCAACTTTTCGGCGCCACACCGCCTGCCTTCAAGATCGTAATTGGAAACAAGTCGCCGGCCACGCGCATCTGTACCAACTATGCAGAAGGGTCTCCGGGCGAAGTCTTCGGAATCCTGGGCAGCATGGGCTTTCTGGAAGTCTCGACTAATCGGGGATCAGCCGGCCAACTGCTGGGCGCGGGCAAAGGCAGCGAAGTCAATGTGGTAATGGAAGGTTAAGGGCTGCTCTTCGCTGCCGGATGGACGTAGCCATCCATCTTCGCCGTCCACTTCAGGAAGCGCCAGAGATTGCCTCGCTCTGTCCACAAGAAGCCCCAGAATTCCAGGAATCCAATCTGGGTCATTTTCACGCCGGTGTAGGTCTCCAGGCGCCACAAGAGATAGGGGCTGCGCCAGGGCGTAATCCGGTGGCCACGGGTGGAATTCCAAAGAAAACGCACCATTGTCCGCATCGGGTTCCAGTATAGCGCGGGCGATTTCCGGTGGCGAAGCGTCGGCGGTGGATCTTCTTGCCAAAACGTTTACCACCAAGGGCACGAAGGTACACAAAGGAGAAGCATAGAATCTGAGACCTTCGTGGCGCTTCGCGTCCTTGGTGGTTCAGGGTCCTTGCCGCCCCAAAAACGCGGCTAGCACCGTCTCTACTTTGTGATCTCTATGCTGGCTCGCGTGTTTTCCCACTCCATGTGCAGCCTGCACTTATTCCCAGTCGGCTCGAACGAGATGGTGAAGTTCTCAACCGGCGCGGCGGTTTTCGAGACCTGCATGTCAACTCGGGCCAGTTCGTCCGCTTCGTACTTGTAGGGAATGCCCCACTCGGCGGTCTTCTTGTTGATAATCAGCGTCCACTTGTCAGCTTTGGGAATCGTGAAGAGAGTGTAGCTGCCGGCCGGAATTGTCTTACCGCCCAAAGTCACATTCGTATCGGTAACGAACTTTGTCGCTTCGTTAGCGCCCGTGCGCCAGATCTCGCCGTAAGGAACCAGGGCCTTGTCGGTCGCCTCGCCAAAAATCTTCCGCCCTTTCGCGCGCGGGCTGGAATAGTCAATCTTGATCGTCTTGCCATCGGAAAACTTGCACTCCGCGCTGGCCGGCGGACTGGGCCGCTTCGATTTGTCCTGCCCCATTTGCGCTGAGGCGAGTGTAGCGATTGCAAACAGTGCTACTGCTACGAATCCGAATTTTTTCATGATTTGTTCTCTCCTGAGATGGCAATTGGCCAACAGCTTTTGGCTATTGGCTGTTCGCTATTGGCTTTTGGCCGAAACTGTTCGTTGGTTGCGCTGGTTGTCGACCGCGGACCATTCGCCTGGGACACGGCCGGTTTAGGCTAACAGCTAAAGGCCACGAGCCGAGAGCTGCCCTCCGACGCCAAGAATTATACCCACATCCCCGCTACAATCTGGGCATGGCTGTGTTCAATGAGAAGCAGGAAGAGCTCGAGCACTTCGAAACGCGGATGGGCGTGCCACGCGGACGCCTGGCAGTCACCATGGATCTGGTCACCGACGCCATGGCGCTCGTCGGGCAGCATGGTGTCTATTGCCAGAGCCAGCGCTGGCCGGGCAAGCCGGTTATGGATGTGCAACTCATCATGAAGAATCTCACCGACGCCAAGGAACTGATTCAGAGCGTGATGGAAGGGCTCAAACCCAAAGCGTAATGCGGTGATTTGGAGGAGAGGTAGCTTGCCGCGTCTGTTGCCGCGGAGTGAGACGAGGCAAGCCTCGTCCCTACACTAAAATCGCCGCCGGAATGCGAAAACCGAAGTTTTTCCGCAGGTGCTAACCGACGCCCTACGCGCCCGGAAAAGACCTACAATTCAGAGTATGGAGCGCAAGATCTTCTGGATCTCGTTCACCGTGCTCGGACTCGTCGCCGACTACGTCCTGCCGCTCTGGTGGGCCCTGGGCGCGAGCATCCCCCTCGTGTTCGTGTCCTGGTGGATCGCGTATCGCAGCGGCTGGTTCGAATAGCACGGTTCTGCTCTCGCGACCGATTGCACTTTTCTGGACTGCCATTCATAATTGTTTGCCGCATTTCCAATCTCACAGAGGTACGGAATGAAAATTCAATTGTGGCAGTTGTATGCCGTGCTGTGCTTTGTCGTCGGGCTGGCCATGGTCAGCGTCGCGCAAACCGAGGCGTCGCCGGCGCCAACGACTTTGACGCTCCAGGAGCGTGACGCTGCGCTCAGGAGTCTGCAGGCCACGCACGACGCATTTCTGAAATCCATCGCGGGCTTGTCGGAGAAGCAATGGAGATTCAAGCCTGGCCCGGACCGCTGGTCGGTGGCCGAAGTTTCGGAGCACATTGCCGTCTCCGAGTCTTCGCTACTTGCACTCGTACAAAAGCGGATTATGGCGTCGCCGGCTGATCCGGCCAAGCGCGCCGAGGTTGCGGGGAAAGACGAGATTATCCTGACGAAGATTCCGGACCGCAGTCATAAAGCGCAAGCGCCGGAATTTCTGAAGCCGACCAATCGCTGGGCGACTCAGGCGGAACTGATCAAGGCCTTCGAAGACAGCCGCAGAGCGACCATGGACTACGTCCGCACCACCAACGACGATCTGCGCGATCACTTCGGACCGCACCCAGTACTCGGGTCGCTGGATGCGTATCAGTGGATTTTGCTGATCTCTGCCCACTCCGAGCGCCACACCAAGCAGATTGAAGAAGTGAAGGCGGACCCGAACTTTCCCAAGGAGTAGGGGGCCTTCGGCTCCGCTCAGGATGACAAGACGGATGTAGCTGTTACGCCAGTTGGTACTTCCCGGCTTCAGTCGTTTTCTGCGCAATCTGCTGGCGCAGCGCAATCGTGTTGAACGGCTCGTGCTTTGACAAGCGCCGCACGATCGCCAGTTGCGTCCGCAGCATGTCGCCTTCGGCCACGTCGGCAATTACTTTCTTAGCCGACGCTTCGACTTTTTCCAGCGCTTGCGTCAGATACACCTGCGTCATGGCAACGGCCAAGGCAGCCGACGCTTCTCCTTTTTCTTCGACCATCTTCTGGGCACGCAGCACCGCCGATTCCATGGCGTAAATCTCGATCGTCATGTCGGCGATCGCGCCCATCACCTCTTGCTGGTCTTGAATTGCCTGCATGTATTTCTGCGTAGCCGATCCGGCAACGAACAAGCCCAACTTCTTCGCCTGCGCCACCAACTTGCGTTCTTCCGCCAGCGGACCCTCGATCTCCTCGCCGACAGACGGACCACTCAGCACCTCGTCCATCAACTTTTTGATGGCGGGCATCAGCGGCAACTGGCCGGTCATCGCGCGTTTCAGCAGGAATCCTGTGATGATCAGCCGATTGATTTCGTTCGTGCCTTCGAAGATGCGGTTAATGCGGGCATCGCGATAGGCGCGCTCGGCTGGATATTCTTCTACAAAACCGTATCCAGCGTATATCTGCAGCGTCTCGTCGACGACGTAATCGATCATCTCCGATCCCCAAACCTTCAGGATCGAACATTCCACCGCGTATTCTTCAATCGCCTTGCGCCGTTCTTTGGCGGCGTCCGGGCTCGCGGAATCGATCTCCGAGAGCAGCGTGTCCATCATCCCAACCGTGCGATAGACGAGCGATTCGCCGACATAGATCAGGGTGGCCATGTTCGCGATTTTTTCGCGGATCAGGCCGAACTCGCTGATCGACTTGCCAAATGCCTTGCGCTGCTTGGCATAGGCCACGGCGCTCTCAAGCGAAACCCGGGCCCCCCCAACGCACATGGCGCCTAGTTTGAAGCGTCCGACGTTCAGAATGTTGAAGGCAATGATGTGCCCTTTGCCAATTTCGCCCAGCAGATTCTCAACCGGCACCTTGCAGTCGTTCAGGATGACGGGGCAAGTGGAAGACCCGCGAATGCCCATTTTGTGTTCTTCGCCGCCGGTGGAAATTCCGGGAAAAGTTCTTTCCACCAGGAAGGCAGAAAACTTCTCGCCGTCAATTTTTGCGAACACGGTAAACAGGTCGGCGAAGCCCGCGTTGGTGATCCACATCTTCTCGCCGTTCAGGATGTAATGCTTGCCGTCGGACGAAAGCACGGCACGGGCGCGGCAATTGAGCGCATCGGAGCCGGAAGTCGCTTCCGACAAGGCGTATGCGCCGACAATTTCTCCCGTAGCCAGCTTTGGCAGATATTTCTTCTTCTGCTCTTCTGTGCCGAAATAAACAATGGGCAACAGGCCAATGCCGCTGTGGGCGCCCCAGGTGGTGGCAAACCCGGCATACTTAGCCATGTGGTCCGCGATAATGGCGGCGGTGACTTTGTCCATGTCGAGGCCTCCGTAGGCCTCGGGAATTTCAACTCCGCTCAGGCCAAGGTCGCCAGCCTTTTTGAGGAGTGCGCGGGAAATCGAGTAATCCTTGTGTTCGATTTTTTCCGCCTGCGGCAGAATTTCGTTCACGGCAAACTCTTCCGTCGTCTGCCCGATCATCTGCTGTTGTTCAGAAAAATCTTCGGGGGTGAAGACATCGGCAGTCTGCCGCTCTTCCAGCAGGAAGCTGCCACCGGAGATCTTGGTCTTAGGGATTGCTGTAGTGGCCATGGTTTTAGACCTCGACAATTTAGATTGCTAAATTAAGACCGCTGAGTGTGAAGAGAATGCGACGACACCATTTTAACGCGGAGATACGAATGCAGCCGATTGAAATTTCCTACCCTAAATTCTCGAAAATTCCTGCTGCTCCCATGCCTCCGCCGACACACATGGTTACCATTCCGTAGCGCGCCTTGCGGCGCTTCAGTTCGCGAATCACGCTGGCGGTCAGCTTTGCTCCAGTACATCCCAGCGGATGGCCGAGGGCGATCGCGCCGCCGTTCGGATTGACACGCTCGGGATCGAGTCCGGCTTCCTGAATGACCGCCAAGGACTGCGCGGCAAAGGCTTCGTTCAGTTCGATTACGTCGATGTCCGAAAGCTTCAAGCCGGCGAGCTTCAGCGCTTTCGGAATGGCAAACACCGGGCCGAGACCCATCTCTTCGGGCTTGTATCCGGCGGTAGCAAATGCGACGAAGCGCGCCAGCGGAGTGATGCCCAGAGCCTTTGCGCGCTCGGCTGACATGACTACGGCCGCTGCTGCGCCGTCCGACATTTGCGACGAATTGCCTGCGGTGGTCACGCCTTTGACGTGAAATGCGGCCTTGAGCGCTCCCAGAGCCTCGAGTGAAGTATCGGCGCGCGGGCCTTCATCTACTTTGAAGGTGATTTCCTGCTTCTTCGGCTTTGATCCATTCGGAGTCGTAAAGCTTACCGGCACAGCGACGGTCTCATCTTCAAATTTGCCTGCTGAGATTGCCGCCAGCGCCTTCTGATGGCTGCGCAAGGAAAACTGGTCGCACTGCTCGCGGGTGATGCCGAATCGTTGCGCCACGCGCTCGGCCGTCAGGCCCATCGAAAGATACGCATCGGGATAATGATCCACCAGCCACGGGTTGGGAGAAATCTTGTTTCCGCCCATCGGAATCATTGTCATCGATTCCGTTCCGCCCGCTACCATCACCTCGGCTCCGCCGCTCATGATGCGCTCGGCAGCCATGGCAATCGCCTGTAATCCCGAAGAACAGAAGCGATTGATCGTCACTGCCGAGACCTCGACTGGAAGGCCCGCGCGCAGCGATGCGATGCGAGCTACGTTCATGCCCTGCTCGCCCTCAGGCATGGCGCAGCCCAGAATGACGTCCTCAATTTCTTTGGGATCTAGTTGCGAAACGCGATCGAGTGCTCCTTTGATCGCAACGGCAGCCATTTCATCAGGACGTGTAGCCCGCAGCGTACCCTTATACGCGCGTCCTACAGGAGTGCGCACGGAAGAAACTATAAAGACTTCTCGCATAACGCAATTTTACTCCGCCGAGGCCTCGTGTGGAGACGGCTTTTGCCCCCTCCCGGCCGAGTTGAGTTCGGCAGAGATTGTCTACGGCGTCACCCGAAACACCACATTGCTTTTTAGCGTTCCTTTTTTCGTTGTGGCCACCGTTACCGTACCGGTGGTTGCTCCGGCGGGAACATTAGTGAGGATTTCGGTGCTGGATACCGCGGTAAACGGGGCCGGCGTTCCGTTAAAGCTGACTGCGGTCGCTTCCTTCAAATTCTCTCCCAGGATCGTGACCGCGACTCCGATGTTGCCGGAGGTGGGTTGCGTCTCGACAAATGGCGGCAGGCCTGTAGACATGCTGAAGACGACGCCATTGTTTTCGGAGCCGCCAAAGTAGGCCGTTCCGTAAAACGTGCCGTTCGTATCCTGAACGAGGCCGTAAGGGTTTTTGCCGTCTCGCCTATTAAAGCCATGGAGGTTGGTCAGCGTACCATCCGGAGTAATTTCGAAGACCGAGCCATAGTAGACGTCTGTGCCTCCATACAACGTGGTCCCGTAGAAGTTGCCATCGCTGCCCAGTTGAATGGAGTTTGGAGCGGAGCCGTCAGCGCCGCTGAAATTGTAGATGGAGTTGAATGCGCCGCTGGAATCAACGGTGAAGATCGTTCCATCGCTGGACGTGCCGCCAGCGGTTGTGGCGCCGTAGAACAACTTGTCCGGGCCCTCGACGACTCCTGCGGATGGGTACTCGCCATCGGTCGCGGCAAAGGTGTGCAGTGTGGTCAGCTTGCCGCTGAGCGTGATTTTGAAGACAGTGCCGCAGCCATCGACATTGCACGCTGCGTAGTCACCTCCCGCGTACGTGATGCCGTAGATATCTCCGTCGGTAGCTTGAATGAGCGGGCCGACTGGGTATTGACCGTCGGGGCAACCGCTTTGCGAACAAAAGTTGTACAGGGTAGTCAGCGCGCCGTTGGAGGTGATGGTGAAAAGCGTACCAGCGCCATAGGCGCCCCCCACATTGGCAGTGCCATAGAAGTCGCCGTTCGTGGCCAGTACCAGGGAACCATAGGGTGCGGCTCCGTCAGATCCGGAAAAGCTATGCAACGTGGTGAGCGTGCCGCTGGGCGTGATCTGGAAAACCGTGCCGTAGTTATCGGTTCCACCGGATTGGGCGGTCCCATAGAAATTGCCGTCTGTACCTTCAACCAGTATGGTGACCGGATATTCTCCGTCTGTGCAATTGGGTTGCGAACAAAAATCGTAGAGTGAGGTGACTTTGCCGCCCAGAGTAATCTTGAACACATTGCCGCCGCCGTTGGCTCCGCCATCGATGGTGGTGCCGTAGAGGTTTCCGTCCGTCCCCTGTATGAGGCCCGCGTAGGGATTCGCGCCCTCGGTACCTTTGAAACTGTGCAAGGTGTGAAAGGTCTGCGCGGAGGCAATCGCGGTGAGGCAAAACAGGAAGACGGTCAGCGTTTTGAGTTTCCTGGTTCCGAGTTTCATGGAGGTTCTCCGAAAGGGGGCTCCCAGACGCAAAATCGCTAGGGAAACGGACGACGATCCGTCACAGGGCGGCTGGTATTCTGCCTTGGCGGGGTGGGAGTGTCAAGGCGCACACGACGATGCGGTGCGCGATGAAGAGTGCAGGGGTCCTTCGACTCCGTGGATGCTTCGCGTTCGCGAAGCTTCCACTCCGCTCAGGATGACAGGGACGCGGTGAAGTCGAGACTCCGACTACCCACTACCCTTCTTCAACTGCTGCTTCCATCCCAGCACGCGGGCTTTGTTGCCTTCCGCCTCGGCTTCGGGAACCATTCCCTTTTTCTGATAGAGGATCGAGAGGCTGGTGTGCGCCAGAATGTCGTCGGGATCGATCTCGGAGATTTGTTGGGCAACAACGATCGCTTCGTCGAAGCGGTTGAGGTCCTGCAGCGCCCGGCTCAGGCCATGCAGCGCGTCGGTGAACTTGGGATCGACGGCTAGCGCCTTCCGGTATTCTTCGACCGCTTGCTCGTGATGGCCTTCCAGAACCAGATCTAGCGCGGCGTAGTAATGGTGCTCGGCCTGTTCACGCGCGCTTGCGGGGCTGGCGGGATCGTGGGACATAGTTGGCACTTGGTGTGATTCTAGCAAGAGCAACGCGACAGGCCACGCCTCTGACATGAGGACCAAACAGGCCGCGCCGTCAAAAGCCCAGGAGTGAGAATTCCGTGGAATCCCACCCTTGCGCACAAAACGCGCAAGGATGGGGCACCCGGTTTTTAAACGGCCTTTCCTTCCGGTTTCCAGCGCAGAACGGGTTTGCGCGCGGCCGCGGTTTCGTCCAGACGCGAGATGCGCGTGTTGTGCGGAGCGTCTAGCACGAACTGCGGATCTTCTTCCACTTCTTCGGCGATTGACTTCATGGCTTCGATGAAGAGATCCAGTTCTTCCAGGGGCTCGCTCTCGGTCGGCTCGATCATCAGCGCGCCGGCTACGATCAGCGGAAACGCCGTGGTGTAGGGATGGAATCCGTAATCGATCAGGCGCTTCGCCAAGTCCATCGTCTTCACGCCTTTCTTCGATTGGACCTTGTCGCTGAAGACTACTTCGTGCATTGATGGCGTCTTGTAGGGCAAGTCGTAAACGCCTTCTAGTCCCTTGCGGATGTAGTTGGCGTTGAGCACGGCGTCTTCGGTGGTCTGGCGCAGGCCGTCGGGACCATTGGCGAAGATGTAGGCCAGGGCGCGGATGAACATGCCGAAATTCCCGTAGAACGCGCGCACGCGTCCCACCGACTGCGGACGGTTGTATTCGAAGCCGAGCGTGCCATCTGGCTTGGTGATAATCACCGGGGTCGGCAGGAACGGGGCGAGCATTTTCTTCACTGCTACGGGGCCTGACCCCGGACCGCCTCCGCCATGCGGCGTGGAAAAAGTTTTGTGCAGGTTCAGGTGCATGAGATCGACGCCGAAATCTCCGGGGCGCGCTTTGCCTACTAGCGCGTTCATGTTGGCGCCATCCATGTAGAGCAGACCGCCTTTGGCGTGCAGGAGTTCGGCGATCTTGTCGATCTCCTGCTCGAACACGCCTAGCGTGTTGGGATTGGTGACCATCAGCGCAGCGACATCTTCATTCATTTGCGCCGCTAGCGCCGACACGTCTACCATGCCGCGATCGTTGGACTTCAGATTTTCTACCGCGTAACCAACTGTGGCTGCGGTTGCGGGATTGGTGCCATGCGCGGAGTCTGGAATCAGAATCTTCTTGCGGGCGTTGCCTTTGGATTGGTGATAGGCGCGCACCATGAGTAAGCCGGTGAGCTCGCCGTGCGCGCCGGCGGCCGGTTGCAGGGTGATCGCGTCCATGCCGGTGATTTCCAGCAGGCAGTCGCTTAGCGTTTTCATGATGCGCAACGCGCCTTGCGAAATTTTTTCGGCTTGATAGGGATGTCCGTTGGCCAGGCCTTCGACGCGCGCCACAAATTCGTTCACGCGCGGATTGTATTTCATGGTGCAGGAGCCTAGCGGATACATACCTAGATCGATGGCGTAATTCCAAGTGGAGAGGCGCGTGAAGTGGCGGATGATTTCGATCTCGCTGACCTCGGGCATGTTGCCTAGATCTTTTCTTTCTTGCTTGCCCAATAGTTTTGCTGTGTCCACTTCCGGGACATCGAGCGGCGGCAACTTCCAGGCGGCTTTGCCGGGAGATGACTTCTCGAAAATCAGGCCTTCGTTTTGGCTGATGTGACGCGTGGCTTTGCGGGTCATGTGTTTCATGAGTTCGTTTCTTTCGCCCCTTCGGGGCTGATGTCATTGTTTTCGTTTCTACCCACGGCTTGCGCCGTGGGCTGTATTGTTGCGCCGCTTCGCGGCTTGAAGTACCCGGCAATCACTATCAAGTACGAAGTCCGCGGTCAATAATTTCTAGCGGCGGCTGTGTCCATGCGCCGGTTCCGCTACACGCGGTGCACACGCCAGTCCCGGAACAGCTCCTGCATTTGGACTGATCGTCGTCTTTATTGCGCTGAGCGTCGAGGCCGGAACCGTTGCATTGCGGGCAGCTTCCGTTGCCGAAGCACGAGGTGCAGGTATTTCTGGACCCCCTCATCATTACCGCGCCACCTCTTCGGGCTCGGGGTCTTTCATGGTTCGAACTGAGCGCTCACTTTCGGCAACCAGGCCGACTGCGGTGTCGATCATGGAACGCGTGGTCAGTTCCGTGCAGCACCAGAGAGCGGCATTGCCTAGCTCGGGATAGAACTTCTTCAGTGGCAGGCCGCCTACCATTTTGTGTCCGAGCAAGCGTGAATTGATGGCGTAGGGACCTTCGCTGGTCTGGACTACGAACTCATTGAATCTTGGGGCACCGGCGAACAACACCTTGGCATGTTTGCTGAACTGTTCGACAGCGTACGCGGTTTTCGCCAGGTTTTGCTTGGCCAGTTCGCGCAGGCCGACCTTGCCGTAGACGGTCATGAAGATATTCACCATGAGAGCGACCAGGGCCTGGTTGGTGCAGATGTTCGACGTCGCCTTCTCGCGGCGGATGTGCTGTTCGCGTGTGGCCAGCGTCAGAACGAAACCACGCTTGCCATTCTTGTCGACGGTCTGGCCCACCAAGCGGCCCGGCATCTGGCGGACGAATTTCTCTTTCGTGGCGAGCACGCCGCAGTATGGACCACCGAATCCTAGCGGCACTCCGAAGGACTGCGCTTCCATGGCTACAATGTCGGCGGTGCGTGGAGGCTCGACGATGCCTAGCGAGGCCGCTTCGGCGATCGAGACAATCAGCAGGGCTCCGCGTGTGTGGGCGATCTCGGCGATGGCTTCTACGTCTTCAAGCGTTCCGAAGAAATTCGGCGACTGAATCAGGACGCAGGCGGTATCGTCGGTTACCGCCTTCTCGAGTTCCTTCAGATTGATTTGTCCCGCGTCGGTAAATGACACCGTTTGCAGCGGAATCGCCTGGTGGGTGGCGTAGGTATTGAGCACTTCACGATACTCGGGATGCAGGTTGCGCGCGATCACCGCTGAATGCTTTCCCGTGATGCGGACCGCCATCATTACGGCTTCGGCTGCTCCGGTCGAGCCGTCGTACATCGAGGCGTTCGCCACGTCCATGCCGGTGAGTTCCGAGATCATGGTCTGGAACTCGAAGATGGCTTGCAGGGTGCCCTGCGCGAACTCCGCCTGGTAGGGCGTATAGGAGGTCAGGAATTCGCCGCGCTGGACTAAGGCGTCGATGACCACGGGGCGGTAATGAAAGTAGGCGCCGGCTCCTAGAAAACTGGCGTAGCCTTCGCCGTTTTCTTTGGCACGCTGCTTGAACCAGTCGACGATTTCCGACTCAGCCATCTGCCGCGGAACCGTGAGATCTCGCGTCAGGCGATACGCGGCTGGGATTGGAGAGAAAAGCTCGTCCACGGAGCGAATGCCAATCGCCTGCAGCATGGCGGCACGATCCGCGGGGGACTTAGGTAGATATCTCATGGGAACCTTTGTTTGATGCGGGACGCGGGCGTTTCGATTTAAAAGGGCGACTGCAGAAGCCGGCGTAATTGCACAGGTCAGAGGTCAGATTGCAGAGGTAAAACCATTCGCTTACAGCCGCATCGGTGGGTACCAAGGGGTTCACCTCTGCAATCTGACTTCTGACCTTTGCAATGCTTTTAATGACCGGCCTCTTCGCTTACAAACTTGTCGTAGTCTGGCGCGGAGAGCAATCCGTTCAGCTCCGCCGCGTCCTTTACTTTGATCTTCAGCATCCAGGCACCATGGGCGTCTTTGTTCACTTGCTCGGGAGCCGTGGCTAGCGCTTCATTCACGCCGGTTACAGTTCCCGAGACCGGAGCGAATAGATCGGATACGGCTTTCACCGACTCTACCGTGCCGAAGGGCTTGCCGGTGGTGATTTCCGTGCCCACCTTGGGGAGTTCTACGAACACGATGTCGCCGAGCGACTCCTGAGCGTGGTCGGTGATGCCGATGGTGCCATCGGGAGTGATCCACTCATGTTCTTTTGTGTATTTGCGGTCGGTTGGGTATGGCATTTGTCGCTTCGCTCCTAGCGTTTCAGCGGTTCGCTGTTCGTCGTTCGCTTGTTGGACCACCGTAGACGTCGCAAAGGCGCGACGCTTAGGATGGGACACTCCCCGGTTGTTAAGCCTTCTTGGGACGTTTGTAAAATGGCATCGGTATTATTCTTGCTTTTACTCCCTGTCCCCGGATTTCTACTTTCAGCTCGGTTCCGATCGCGGATTTGCCGGGCGGGACGTAGGCTAAGGCTATATTTTTTTTCAGAAATGGCGCGGGAGAACCGCTGGTGACATAACCGATCTCGCTTCCGGCGTGATCGAGAATTTTATATCCGTCGCGGGCTATGCCCCGGTCTACCATTTCCAGGCCGACCAGCGTTTTCTTTACGCCTTCCGATTTTGCCTTCTCGAGCGCGGCTCGGCCGATAAATTCCGGCTTGTCCATTTTGCAGAAACGATCGAGTCCGGCTTCCCACACATTGATCTTGTCCGAGATTTCGTGTCCGTAGAGAGACAGGCAACCTTCAAGCCGGAGCGTGTTGCGCGCACCGAGGCCGCAGGGCACGCAGCCAAACTCTTTGCCTGCTTCCAGAATTTCGTGCCACACACGGGCGCTGGTTTTCTCGTCCGGCGGGATGTAGATTTCGAAGCCGTCTTCGGCCGTATATCCGGTGCGACCGATCAGGATATTCTTCAGGCCGCATACGGTGCCGCGCGTCACCCAATAGAACTTCACGGCGCTCAGGTCGGCATCGGTCAATTTTTGCAGGACTTCTACGGCCTTCGGACCTTGGATCGCAATCTGGGTGAAATCGTCGGAGAGATGTTCGACTTTGCAGTCGAACTTGCGGGTGTTGTCGTGCACCCAGTTGAAATCCTTCTCGCGGGTGCCCGCGTTGATTACCAGCAAATAATCGTCTTCGCCTAGGCGGTGAACGATTACATCGTCGACGAAGGTTCCCTGCGGATAGAGCAACGCGGAATACTGCGCCTGCCCGATCGCCAGGCGCGACGCGTCATTCATGGAGATATGCTGCACGGCGGCTAGCGCTTCGCGTCCGGCCAAGCGGATGTCACCCATGTGGCTGACGTCAAAGATGCCGACTCCGGTGCGAACGGCCAGATGCTCGGCGACGATGCCGCAACCGATCGACGAGGGATATTCGACGGGCATGTCCCAGCCGTTAAAATCGACCATTTTCGCGCCCATCTGGCGATGGACGGCGTTCAAGGCCGTCTTGCGGACATTGCCTGGAATGGCGGGCGGAGTGGTTTCAGCAACCGACACGGAGAACCTCGGTCAGAATCGTCAGACAGTGGCTGGCTGCCGGGAATCTGGAACTGATTAAGTTATCACAGAGGCAGGTTTCAGGTCTCAGGAAGGCAGGTTTCAGGTCTCAGGAAGGCAGGTTTCAGGTCTCAGGAAGGCAGGTGTCAGGTCTCAGGAAGGCAGGTGTCAGGTCTCAGGTGTCAGGTCTCAGGAAGAGCAACCCCACTGAGGGTACTGAATTGTGTTTTTGCTTTTCCTGAGACCTAAAACCTGACACCTGAAACCTGCTTCTGTGACTTCGGTTACGTTTCTTCGCGGCGGTTGCGGGACTAAACTCCGGCTATGTCCTCGAAACCGGGCGTACGCCTTATCGTCTGTGCGCAGTGCGAGCGGCCGGAAGCGCATTGCTGGTGCGAAAAATTCTGCGTGCTGTGCCAGTCGCAGCTGGAAGTGCACCTGTGCACTGACGGTTTGATGTACTGCGAAGCTTGCCGCAGCGCCTGCGGCTACAACCTGGCAAACTGAACCTAGCCCCGTGCACGCCGGTCTAGCCGGGAAATGCAGCATTCATCACTGGGTTCGCCTCTCGGAAATCTCCGCCGAAGTAATGAGTTAGGTAGATGCGAATGAGCTGGAGGCTGGGGTCAATCCAGATTATGCATCCGCTGGCCCCATTCGCTCCATAACTGCCATCGGTTACGGCATAACTCATCTCTGGTTCCTTCCCGGTATGAATCGCCCAGCCCAATCCTGTGGAATACTTGGGCACGGAAGTCTGCATCTCAGGACGAATCATTTCGTCCACCAGCTTGGGAGCCAGAATTTTGCGACCCTGCCAAGCGCCCCGATCCAACATCATCTGACCAAAGTGCCGCAAATCCTCCGCGGTCGAGAAGAGTCCGAAATCGGGGGCGGAATATTTCTGGTTCGGGCGCGCGACATCCATCACGTCCTTTACGAGATGCCCGTTTTCGTTGTTGTACATGGCTGGAATGCGATCCCGTTTGGCATGATTCGTGAAAAAAGATGTGTCCCGCATCTCCAACGGCGCAAAGACCCGCTGTTGCATGAAGGCTTCAAAAAGCTGGCCCGATACGACCTCGACGGCTCGCGCCAGGACCGCGATCCCGGAACTGCTGTATGCCCATTTGCTGCCCGGCGCGAAATCTAGCGGTTGTTGGCCCACCAGAGCCACCACTTGCGCCAGTGTGTGATCGAAGGTGCGGGTGATGTTCTGCAGTTCCGGGGGCCTCTCCGCAGCTATGCCGGAGGTGTGTGTCATCAACTGGCGAATCGTAATCGACACAGCTGCCGGTTGTGTTTCCCCCTTGACGTGTGCCCGGGAAAACTCCGGCAGAAACCTAGCCAATGGATCGTCGAGTGCGATCTTTCCGTCGTCCACCAGAAGCAGCGCTCCGAAGACCGTGATCGGTTTACTGATTGAGCGGATGTCGAAAATGGCATCCGTGCGCATTGGCATCTTGGTATCGAGGTCCGAGGATCCGGCAGATTCCAGCGCCAGCACTCTATCTCGTTGGACTACCATCATCACCGCGCCGACGGTCAATCCGTTTTCCACACCGAGGTCTATCTGCGCTCGAATTCGCTGTTCAAGCGCGGATGCGGGAAGAGCAGAAGCAAGGCTGGGCCTCACGAGTGCGAAGGCACATGCCGAAGACAATCCCGCGAGAAAGGCGCGACGTTCCAAGAAAAACTCCAGAATGGAATTTATCTCTCTAATATGTGCAGTTTAAATCACGACCGCTTCTTTGTACTCACCGTACACGTGCCGCATGGCGTCTGAAATTTCGCCTACGGTGGCGTTTGCTTCTACGGCCGCCAGGATCCGGGGCATCAGATTTTCTCCCGAGCGTGCTGTGTCTTCGACGGCGCGTATGGCGGCTTGCCAGGTCTCGGGATTGCGCTTCGCGCGCACTGCCCGCAGTCGTTCCACCTGTTTCGGCTCTAGCGCGGGATCGATGCGCTGGATCGGCACGGTGTGGTCTTGTTCGATGTGGAAGCGATTCACACCAACTACTACAGCTTCCTGGCGATCGACCGCCGTCTGATATTCGTAGGCTGCGTTCTGAATTTCCTGCTGCACGTATCCGCGTTCGATGGCTTTGAGCATGCCGCCCATGGCTTCGATTTTTTCGAGGTAATCGACGGCTCGTTTCTCAATTTCGCTGGTCAGCGATTCGATGTAATACGAACCGGCCAGCGGATCGACAGTCTGCGGGGCTCCCGACTCGAACGCGATGATCTGCTGGGTACGCAGCGCGATGCGCGCGGAAGCTTCGGTGGGCAAGGCCAGGGCTTCGTCAAACGAATTCGTATGCAAGGACTGGGTTCCGCCGAGCACGGCTGCCATCGCCTGGATTGCCGTGCGCACAATGTTGTTCTCCGGTTGCTGCGCGGTGAGGGTGGAACCGGCGGTTTGCGTATGGAAGCGCAGCATCAGCGATTTTGGATTCTTCGCCTTGAATTTGTCGCGCATGATTTTCGCCCACATGCGGCGCGCGGCGCGGTATTTCGCGACTTCCTCGAGGAAATTGCTGTGGGCGTTGAAGAAGAAGGAAAGCCGTGGCGCGAACTTGTCGACATCGAGACCGGCCCGAATGGCCGCTTCCACATAGGCGATGCCGTTGCCGAGGGTGAAGGCGACTTCCTGCACCGCCGTCGATCCCGCCTCGCGCATGTGATAGCCGGAGATCGAAATCGTATTCCAATCCGGTACGTTCTCGTTGGTCCAGGCAAAAAGATCGGTGATGATGCGCATCGCCTGCTGGGGCGGATAGATATAGGTTCCGCGCGCGATGTATTCCTTGAGCACATCGTTTTGCACGGTGCCCGAGAGCTTGCGGATGTCCATGCCCTTGCGCTTGGCAACGGCCACATACAACGCCAGCAGAATCGACGCGGTCGCATTGATCGTCATCGATGTCGAAATCTTTGTCAGGTCAATGCCCTCGAAGAGGCGCTGCATGTCTTCGATGGAATCGATGGCTACGCCGACTTTCCCCACTTCTCCGACGGCTAGAGGATTGTCGGAATCGAGACCGATCTGGGTGGGCAAATCGAAGGCGACCGACAGTCCGGTGGTGCCATTCGCCAGCAGATATTTGTAGCGCTTGTTCGATTCCTCGGCGTCGCCCATGCCGGCATACTGGCGCATGGTCCAGAGTCGGCCGCGGTACATGGTGGCTTGCACGCCGCGCGTATAGGGAAACTGCCCGGGGTGGCCAAGATCGCGATCATAATTCCAGTCGCAGGCCGCAAGTTCGGCGGGGGTGTAGAGGGGGCGTACGGCAATGTGAGAAGACGTCTCCTGGTTAGGGGACGGCTGGTTCGGGGACGCCGCTGGTTTGGCGGGAGCTTCGGGGGTCTTGAGATCCGGCATTTTTCCTGCCCTTCTTCGCTGCTTAGCTTTTCGCTTTTCGTCTGACTCGCCAGAACGAGCTTAGGCCGAACCATGCGAAAGAAATCGTAAAGCACGCCGCGAGCACCAACCGGCCAGGTCCAGTCGCGTGTCCGGACTGGTACCGTCCATATTCGCGCACGCCCGCCATGGCGCCAACCGCGGCCATCGCCAAGAAAGTGAACCCGGTCACTTCCAGCCAGAGTTGGTGCAGCACCCGTCCATAAGAACGGGCGGTCGCGCGAATCCCGGCCAGCAGCGCCGCACCCGTGCGAGTGCTCTCCAGCCAGCGGACGGCGGTGCGGAAAATTCGCCTGACTTTTTCCACTGCCTGGCCGTCGATCATTCCACTACCCCACTGTCGATTTTAGCAGCGAGCGGGCGTACAATGACGATGGGCGCCATCACAGACGCTTGTGATGTCCCCGTCAGCGGCGTCCGAATCAGGGGGACTCGTGGATCAGCAACTGAAGCAGCTCATGAAAGAACTCGGCGAAGCGATCAACGAATCTCTTTCCGATTCCGAACAGATCGCCGAAGTGGTGTCTCGAATCAAGGAAAACGGCTACGATATTTTCCTCGTACTTGAAGCCACGATTGGGGTCAGCAAGCAGGGAGAACAGGCCACCGAAAATGCTTCCCTAGTCTCCGCACGCTCGCTCAGCACCAACGCTGAGCTCAAGATCAGCGATCAGGATTTGAAGTTTCTCAAATCGCTACGCATCAAACTGGACGAAGAGGAAGACTAAGCCATTCATCAAGACGTCTGGATGGGCGTTCCTGCGTGGTTTTGCTCGAGACGAGGGTAGAGTAAAATCTTCCGATTTCCGACCAAATTTTGCCTTCCCTAAATAGGAAAAACGTTGCAGATTGGGTCTTTTGGTCTGCTAAAATAGGCGACTCCGGAAACAAATTGTCTCTTAACAGCATCTTAAGCGGATAGCCCCTTCGCGGAAAATGGAATTCGGCGTGCACTTGGAGGGTAGAAGTGTCGTTCCCTCGGCCAATCTCCCGATGTCTTTCAAACGTGCCGATGGTGGGATGGACTACTTCTTGAGCAAGGCGCTCGATGAGCTCAGCACGTCATGGTAAGGGAAACCAGGGGATGAGGTACCGGATATGGCTGCACAAATGACGCTAGGCCTTTTACCTGAGCCTGGCACGCGTTGGGGAAGATTCATTCTCAGTTACGGCGTGCAAACGCTGGTGATGGCGTTCTTCGTAATTATAGCTATCGCGTATCCGGAAGTTCTTGTGTTGCCGGTGCATGACTACCACTTTGTGAGTCTGGTGAGCACTCCCCCGCCGGTTCCGCAGGCGCCGGCGCCAGTCAGGCATTTTAATCTTCCCGTCCCAAAAATAACCGAACCGGTAACGCCGCGACCCGAAGCGATGCGCGTTCCTTCCGAGTTGGTCCAGAAAAAGCGCCCGGTACCCGAGGAAAAGGCGCCCGAGGTAACGCTGGCGTCCAAGAAAGAACTCCTGCCAGATGTGAAACCGGAAATTCCGCGGCCGCCGGTCAAGACGAATGTATTTTCGAATGGCAGTTCCGCGACGCCGACCATGGCAGCGGCTCCGGCGAAAGTGCAAACGGGAGGCTTTGGCGATCCGAACGGCGTGCCCGCATCGGAGACTCACGGCCGCCCGGTTACGATCGCACAGGCTGGCTCGTATGACATGCCGTATGGTGGTGGTTCCGGCAATGGCACTGGTGGAACGCATGGCGCACGCGGAGTCGTGGCTAGCACAGGGTTTGGCAGCGGGGTCGCCACCGGCAATAGTTCCGGCGTTTCCAGCTCGCGCGGCACGGTTCGCCAGGCTGGCTTCACAGATGCCGACGTAGCGGTAGCGCAGCCGAAAACCAAATCCGCGGAACCTGTGGTCAAAACTTTACCGGTTGAGATCACATTCAAGCCCCGTCCGGTTTACACTGAAGAAGGACGACAGCTTAAAATTCAGGGCGAGGTTCTGTTGGAGGTTGTTTTTTCTGCGGCTGGGCAGATTCGCATCGTGAAAGTGGTGCGCGGTCTCGGTCACGGGCTCGACGAATCCGCGGTTAAGGCCGCGGAGAAAATTCAGTTCAAGCCCGCGCAGAAAGACGGCCACCCGGCAGACTTCGACGCTATCTTGCACATCGAATTTCAGCTGGCGTCCTAGCAAGCGCATCATAAACAGGTGATGAAACAAACTAAAATGCCACGTCCCCCTTTGGCAGTGCTTACTCTTTCCCTGGTCTGCGGCATCACGTTGCTGTTTACGCCGACATCCTTCGGCCAGACGCCGCCAGATCAGACCGCGCCAGTTCAAACCACGCCCGGTCAGAATGCGCCAGTGCAGGCTGCGCCAGTGCAGGCTGCGCCAGTTCAAAGCGCGCCGGGCAAGGGCACGCCTGAACCCCAGCTCTCGACTCGTGACGCCGCGGCGCAACAGGCGGCCACAGCCGCCAGCAGCTTCGATCAGGTGATTGATCGAGCAGTGGAGCGCGAACATTTTTTCATCGCGCAGATGAAGCAACTTCATCCGCTGGTGGAAACTTATCTCCAGAATCTGAAACAAGACAAAGAAATCGACGCTCCCGTCCCGACCAGCGATGTGTATTTCCTGGGCCGATTGGATATGAGCGAGGGTACGGATGACCGTACCTTCACATCGCCCACAACGGCGGGCCTCGGCAAGCGGATGCTGAGCAAACTGAAGAATGTTTATTCCATGCGGTTTCTGCCGCTGGGCTTTGCGCAGATGGTGATTCTCGATCAGGATTTTCAGCGCAAGTATTACGATTTCACCTTCGTCCGCCGCGAGTTTCTCGGAGAAGTACGCTGCGTGGTCATGGACGTGGCGCCGAAGAAGGACGCAGGGAAGGGCCGGTTCCTCGGGCGTATCTGGATTGAAGACCAGGATTACAATATCGTCCGCTTCAACGGCACTTACTACCCTCATCCGCGAGCGAGTTATTACCTACACTTTGATAGCTGGCGGGCAAACCTGCGCCCTGGCGTGTGGCTGCCTTCGATGATTTATTCGGAAGAATCCGATCTCAAGTATCGGCTGGGGCAGACGCTGGATTACAAAGCGCAGACTCGATTGTGGGGCTACAACCTGAAGGATCTGCGCCGCAACTCGGAATTCACGGAGATCACTGTCGACGCACCGCAGGCGGTGCAGGACCAGAGTCAGAAGGCACAGGACGCCAGTCCCATCGAAGCGCAGCGCGCCTGGGAGCGTCAGGCGGAAATCAATGTGCTTGATCGCCTGCAGCAGATAGGACTGCTCGCACCGGAAGGCGAAATCGACAAGGTGTTGCTGACTGTCGTCAACAATGTGATGGTCACGAATAACCTGGACATTCAACCGGAGATCCATTGCCGGGTGCTCATGACCACGCCGCTCGAATCCTTCACCATTGGACATACGATCGTGGTAAGCCGGGGCATGATCGATGTGCTGCCCGACGAAGCGGCTTTGGCCATGATTCTGACTCACGAACTGGCCCACATCGTGCTTGGCCATCACCTTGACACCAAGCTCGCGTTCAACGACCGCATGTTCTTTCCGGATGAGCGAACGTTCGAGCGCATGGATTTCGCGCGCGACCGCAGCGAAGAAGAAGCGGCTGACAAGAAGGCGGTCGAACTGCTGAACAACTCGCCTTACAAGGACAAGCTCGGCAATGCGGGGTTGTTCCTCAAAGCTGTACAGACCTACGCTCCGGAATTGAAGAACCTGATCCGTGCGCACCTGGGCGACAGCCTGCTCAATGGCAACGCCACGAAAATGTCGTCTTTGATGACCGCCTCGCCGCAATTCGACCGGAAGAAAGCAGACCAGGTCGCGGCGCTGCCTCTGGGAGGGCGGGTCAAGATTGATCCGTGGAACAACCAACTGGAACTGGTCAAGACCAAGCCGGTCGCTATTACCACGGCGGCGGAGAAGATGCCCTTTGAGGTCACACCCTTCTTCCCGTTCCTGACGCGGGTGGGCAGCGCCGCTCAGGAAAAAACGGCTCCCGGTGCGGAAAAGACAGCGGCTACTCCGTCTGGACAGTAAGGAGAATGAAGGCGGGTAGTGGCTTTGACGACGCGGCTCCAAAAGCCCTGAACCACGAAGGACACAAAGGACCACGAAGGTCTTAAATTGAATTGTGCAGCTCTTTCCCTTGCGTGCCTTCGTACCCTTTGTGGTGGACGTTTCAGCAAGATCAGCTGCTACTCGAAGGTTACTCAGGTTGCAGGGTTGAACGCGCGGATACACGCTCCTGAAAAAAGTGGAGCAGCGTTGCCAAACTCTCAGGCTTTCGGGAGGAACCCGCGAAAAAAATCAGGGGATGCCCGCTGCCCATCGCAGCGGGGCTGTGGAAGGAGCTATTGCCCTGCCAAACTGCTGCCGACCTGCGAGAACACGTTGTTGGCGTTGCCACCGATCAATTTGACCGTGCCAATCACGATGACGAGAATTACCGCGAGCATCACCGCGTATTCAGCGACGTCTTGACCGCTTTCCTCAGTCCAAAGTTGACGGATTCTGTTGAGCACTGTTTGCCCCCGATCGACGGCGCGCCCTAGCTTCACACACATTTCTCGGGACAGTAGTTCGCCGCGTGTTTATTAAGCTATCGTAAACGGATGCCTCTGCCCAATAGCACAGGAGTGCTCTCAATAGCACTATCGTGCCATACCTCAGGGATTCCCCTTATCCCTATCCAACCTATTGATTAGGAGTTGCTTACGTAGTTTTAAGTATAAATTCGGGTCATGCTGGTGAGCGTTTTGGGTGGATGTCGGTCGTTTTGTCGTTGGTGATCATGGCAATCAGCCGTTGAAGGGCCACGCAAGCGGCTTGCGACTAACGACCGACGCCTGACTCCGTTCACACAATCGTTTTTATCGGAAGGCCCTGGTTCACCGCGAACAACGCCAGTTCCAGGCGGGTGGAAACTCCGAGCTTGTCAAAGATATTGCTGAGGTGGTGCTTCACGGTATCCTCGCTGATTTTGAAGTACTCGGCGATTTCCCGGTTGGCGTAGCCTGCCACCACGGCGGATACGATCTCCAACTCGCGTGGGGTCAGACCGAATTTCTTTTGTTTGGTTTCCTCGTTCGTACTCTGCATCAGGTTGCGCAGGTACTGGACCAGATTCGAAACGCTGTCGCGGCCGACCCAGTATTCCCCGGCCATCACGGCATGAATGCTTTTAAGCAAGAGCTGGGTGGCGGAGTCTTTGAGCACCACGCCGCGCGCTCCCAACTGCAGCGCCTCGACCATCTGCTTTTTTTCCACGGCCGCTGTCAACAGGATTATGCGCACCGCCCCGGCTCCCCCGGCGCGAGTGTTCAGGTCGCGCAGAGCTTCGAGACCGGTGAAGTGCGGCATGGCCAAGTCGAGCAGAAGAATGTCGGGCTTGATCTCGGTCGCCAGTTTCACGGCCTCGAGACCGTCGCAGGCCTCGCCCACGACTTTCATATCGCCTTCGGATTCGAGCAGGCGCCGCAGTCCGTCGCGAAAAATGGGGTGGTCATCGGCAATCACAATGCGGATGGGATGAACGCGTTTTTCTGTCGTTGGCTTATCCAGCGTTGGCTTATCGATCATTGGTTTATCCATGATTGGCTTCGCCGTGACTGGCCTATCCGGGGTGGGTCGATCGGGGGTTGACCTATCCATGATTTGATTTTCTCGCCGGAGGTATCCGGACTTCCAGCCGTGCGCCGTGCCCTGGTGTCGATTCTATCGCGAGTTCGGCCGCCAGCAGACGGACTCTTTCCCGGATCACCGCCGGTCCCTTGCCTGACGACTCCAACTCCGCATTCGAGAGCCTGCCGGAAAAGGAAAAGCCTTTTCCGTCGTCCTCGACCGTTAACTGAAGATTACCGGCGCGCTGCGCCAACCGTACGAGCACGTGGTGCGCTCCACTATGTTTCCGCACGTTCACCAGGCTCTCCTGCACAATGCGCGCCAGTTCCCGGCACTGTTTTTGCGCTAAATCCACGTGCTCCAGTTCGCTGACGAACTCGGCGGCAATCCCGGTTTCCCGGCGGAAGCGTTCCACCGTATCGGAGATGAAACCCAGAAGCCGGTCCGCGTCCACTTCGAATGACTTCATGGCCTGCATCAATTCGCGCAGCTTCAGGACTTCTTCGCGCAGCAGTTTCTGGATTCGCCCCAGTTCCGTCCTCACCAGCGGGGAGTGCTCTCCCGACTGGCGCCGCAGTACGTCGATCTGCATTTCCACTGCGATCAGCGATTGAATCGCGCCATCGTGAAGTTCGCGCGCGAACCGCGCCCGCTCGACCGCGCCTGCTCGCTCGCGCAAACGCCGCATCAGGTAAACGTTATAGATTGCGGGCGCCACCTGCTGGGCAAACTCCTGCAAAAAACGTAATTCTTCTTCCGGATCCCCCATCATCTCGGGATCGAACAGGAAAACCCGTCCCGACCACTCCGCGCCAAACATCAATCCCACCGAAGCCACGGCGTCAAACTTCTCCACTCCTGCGAGCGCATCCAGAAATTCCAAGCTCGCGTCGCGCAGGCGTCCGCCGTCACGATCGAGCAAGACGGTGTGAAAGCCGGTGGCACGACGTGAGGCATAAACGGCATCCGCGGGCGAATCGAAGAGATACACTTTCTCGCGTTCCGGCAGAGCCTCGCGCCAACGCAAGGTTTCGAAACTCTCAGCGCCACGGTTGATTTCGGCAAGAAATACACGATAGCTGTGCGCCTCTTGTGAAGCGCTGAGCACGCGGCGAGCGCCGTAGATGCTCATCACCTCGCCCATAATCTGCTGCATGGTACCGGTAAGTCCCGCTTCCACCCGCGTCGAACTGAGAACGCGCGTGATCACGGCGCGCTCCGCGCGCACTTTTTTCTGGTTCTCTGACATGTAGCCCAACAGAAATCCGAGCACAATCAGATACACCGAAAACATGACCAGTTGCTGTGAATCCAGTTCATGGGCGTTCACCCCCAGTTGCCGGAAGTGCGTCCACTCCAGTTCCGCTCGCACCAGGAAAGCTTCCGCCCATAGCAGCACCACCGCGCTCAAGGCGGTAACCACGGTCTCCCAAAGTCCCCAGCGATAGGCGGCGGCGGCCAGGACGAACACGAAGAATAGAACGAAAGGTCCTCGCTGCGCCGTGGCGAACAGGTAAATCAGCACCGGCCATACGACGTCCGCCGCGTGCACCACGAGGCGAAACGCCTTCGTCGACTGCGGACGGAAGCGCACCAGCAACATCACCACCACGGCGTGCACGAAGTACACAGTCAAGAGCCAGAACAACCAGCGGGAATGGGCCAGACCGCGCGCTGGCTCCATCCAAAGAGTGACCTCCGCCGCAATCGCCAGCGCGACCCGCGCCGTCGCGAGCCAGCGCTCGGTGCGCCGGATTTCCCCGGCACTGAGCGGCGCCCGAAAACGCCACAGATCTCGATATTGAGGAATCATCCAGGGCAACGGATTCTCGATCTTACGCAATACACTTCAGGACCGCAGTCCAGCGATCGTGGTCAGGCAATCACGGTCAAGCGATTCATTTTAAGGTTGAAGGGCCTAATTTTACAGGCAATCGTAGAAAGACTCCATGAGCTTCTTCGTGTAGACATGGAAGTTGTCCCGTCTCCACTTGCATCGTCTCATCCGGTTGGGAGTTGCGGCATGGCGACGAAAAAACGAGCTAAAACGTTTCTCCCTTCGGGATTCTGCCATGAGTTACTCTAGTAACCTCTGCAACTCGCCATCCACCTCTAGAATAGTGTTCGGAGTAGTTTGCCTTGGCCAAACGCACGAAACGTTGGGGCTCTCTGCTGGTCGCGCTAGTCATCGCGCAGATTGCGGCGTCTGTGCTCATGCCGAGGGGAGCGGCGCTTACCATCGCCAGCGACCTCATCCAGGGGAGCCTCCTGCTGGTTGCCACGGTCGCCTTTCTACCCAACACAGTGCGGTCCCGCTGCGCTACGGTTCAAATTCGGATGTTCTGGATCCTGATGAGCGTGGGCATGCTTTTCTGGCTGATTTACCAGGGCATGTGGAATTATTTTGAAGTCTTCCGCCGGGTGGACGTGCCCGACCCGTTCCTCGGCGACATCGTTCTGTTCCTGCATCTGGTACCCATGATTGCCGCTCTCGCGGTGCTGCCGCATCTCCGGGAAGATGAGCGCGATGAACGCATCCGCATGCTCGACTTTACCCTGCTGCTCACGTGGTGGGTCTTCGTTTACGTGTACGCAGTCATCCCTTGGCAAACCGTGCAGTTTGACGAAGCAACGTACAGCGCTAATTACAACCTGGCGTATCTGACGGAAAAGCTGGTGTTTTTGATTTCGCTGGCCGTCCTCGCGTACACCGCTGACGGCGGGTGGCGGCAGCTTTACGGACAACTGCTCGGCGCCAGCGCCCTTTACGCTTCCAGTTCCTATGTCGCCATCTGGGCCATTGGCCGCCATCGTTACTACAGCGGGAGCATCTATGACATCCCGCTGACTGTCTCCATAGCCTGGATGGCCGCGGTTCCATTGCTCGCTCTTCGACTGCACCTGTCGGATTCCAAACCGTCGCGGCCTTTGCTTGGCATCTGGATTACGCGCCTGAGTATGCTTGCTTTGTTCAGCATCCTCTGGGCTGCGATCAGTGCCGTACTGGATCCAGACCTTCCGGCTTCGGTCAAAGGCTTTCGCATTACGGTAAGTCTCTTGACCATGGTGGTGATGGGCGTCGTGGTGTTCTGGCGCCAACGGCTGCTTCGAGGCGAGCTATCGCTGTTTCTCGAAAGGTCCCGAAGTTCATTTGACGACCTCAAGAGCTTGCAGGAAAAGCTCATTCAGTCAGAGAAGTTGGCATCGCTCGGACAGTTGGTGGGCGGAGCCGCGCACGAGATCAACAACCCCCTCACGGCCATGCTGGGATACTCCGAACTGCTCAACGCGTCCAACTTGCCGCCCCAGGAGCAAGTTCAGGCCGCGCAAATCGGAGAACAAGTGCGACGCACCACCGCGCTGGTTGCGAGTTTGCTTACTTTTGCCCGCCAGGCGCCTGCCCAGCTCGCCGCCGTCGACATCAACTCCGTGATGCAGACCACGGTCCGCCTGCTGGCTCCGCAAATGGAGGCCGACGCCGGTTCCATACGCCTGGAACTCTCTCCGTCACTTCCACTGGTGCTCGCCGATTCCAACCAGATTCTGCACGTCTGCATTCACCTTGCCGGCCAGATCAGAGCAAGCCTGAATCGCGAAACTCACTCCACCCTGTTCGTTGTCACACACAACGCGGACGGCATAGTGCTGGTGGACTTTTCGTCCTACGATCTTTCTTCGCCGGTGTCGTTTTCCTCGCCACTCACGTCCGAAGGTGCGAACAAGCCTGCTACTCTCTCGCTCAGTGCCTGCTGCCGCATCGTCGAAGAACATGGCGGCCGGCTCTTGCAGTCCTCGACTCCGGGCAGCGGCGCTTTCCGAATGGAACTGCGGGCCGCGACCAGTTCTGGTCTCCGCTCCCCGTTCACTCCAGCGAATCGCGCTGCGGCCAGGAGTGGCTCGTAGGTTGTCTATGTTAAGGACAAAGCAGGTGTCCTTCGCTTCGCTCGGGATGACGAGTTTTTTCAGACGACAACTTTAATCTCAGGATGACAAGTTTGATTTGGATTCAAATGCGGGCGCCATTGTCACCGTCCGTTTCAACTGTCCGCACGCGGCAAAAATGTCGCGGCCTCGCGGACGCCGCACGAAAGCGGGAAGTCCCGCCGCCACCAATATTTCCCTGAACGCCGTCACCCGGTCCTGCTCTGGTGTCCGGTAGGGCAGTTCCGTCCCTGGATTCATGGCGATTAAATTGATTCTCGCGCGCACACCTCGCACTAACTCTACTACCTCACGCGCATGCTCGGGAGCGTCGTTTACTCCCGCCAATAGTACGTACTCAAACGTCACCTTCTCGCGCGTCCGCAGCGGAAATTCGCGTGCCGCTTTCATCAACTCTTCGAGATTCCACTTCCGGTTCAGGGGCATCACTTCGCTGCGCAACGTGTCGTTCGGAGCATTCAGCGAAATGGCCAGCTTCGGACGCACCGGCTCTTGTCCGAAATCTCGAATCCGGGGCACAATCCCCGCCGTTGAAACTGTCATGCGCGATTCCGGAATGCCAACGCCTTCCACCAGCAGGCGCACCGACTTCATGAAATTGTCGTAATTCAAGAATGGTTCACCCATGCCCATGAACACCAAGTTCACGCGCTGCAGGGGAGGGTCGACTCCTTGATCTCGGAGCACCGCGGCGATCTGCCCAACAATTTCTCCGGCCTCCAGATTGCGCTTGACTCCGAGCAATGCCGTGAAGCAGAACTTGCAATTCACCGCGCATCCTACCTGGCTCGATACGCAAATCGTGGCGCGTCGCCAACCGGCGGGTGGTGACAAGGATCGGCCCATACCGGCGGAGCGAAGACCCGCCTCCACACCTGACACAACACTTTCCGCATCTGTGCCGGAGTCAAGCTCGTCACCGGCTTCGCTGCCATCGCCTCTTTCGCCACCATCGCCTTCGGGCATCCAAACCGTTTCCACGGTTTCGCCGTCGGAGAGTTCTACCAGGTATCGCACGGTGCCATCGTTCGAAACGAACTTGCGCGCAATCTTGGGAAGGCCTACCTGCCAACCGCCGTCGGCCAGGCGGGCGCGATATTCGAGCGGCAGCGTCGAGACCTGGTCCAGCCGCTCAATCCTTTGCCGATAGACGGCGTCAAACAGTTGCTGGCCGCGATAGGCGGGCTGCGCCGAAGCAAGCGCGAGATTCGTGAGCTCCTGCAAGGTAAGCCCTAAAAGCGAATTGGCGATCTGACTTTTCATGTGGACCGAGGGGCGTACCCGCGCCCGTTTCGTGTGTAATTCTGAGTGTAACGCCGTAATATAGTTTGAATTCAACGGAGAGAGACCCATGATCCGGCAATGCTACGCCGCCCTCGGCCTGTTTCTGGTTGTGCTCCTAACAGCTTTCCCCTCCGACGCTGCCAGTCCGCAAGCCCTCGCCTTGGTTGGCGCCACGGTATACTCGTCACCCACAGCCGCTCTGTTGAGCGATGCGGTCGTTCTCACGTCGGGCGGTGTCATCACTGCTGTCGGAAAACGCGCCGAGGTTAAAATCCCGAAAGATGCGCGCGTCATCGACTGCGCCGGAAAAACCATTGTTGCCGGCTTTTGGAATAGTCACATCCACCTCACCGAAGCAGCCTGGAACAACGCGGCCAACGCCCCAGCTGCCGGCCTTGAAAAGCACATGCAGGAAATGCTCACGAGTTGGGGGTTCACCACGGTCTGGGATCTGGGCTCCGATCCGCGCAATTCTCTCGCTCTCCGGAGGCGCGTCGAATCAGGCGAGGTTCCTGGACCGCAGATTTTTCTGGCCGGCGACATCTTCCCGAAAAACGGCCATCCCGTTTATCTGCCGGCCGACCTGCAGCTCCCCGAGGCGGCCACACCTGAAGAAGCCGCGCAAATGGCTCGGGACGACCTCAAAATGGGCCTGGACGGCATGAAGCTCTTTACCGGCGCATTCATGGGTGACAAACCGGTCGTGAACATGGATACCGCCATCGTGAAGGCCGCGGTCGATGTTGCCCACGCTCAAGGCAAGCCCGTGTTCGCCCACCCGCAAAATAAAGCTGGTGTGGACAACGCGGTCGCCGGCGGTGTCGACATCCTCGCCCATACCGTTCCGAGCCAACCGAACTACACTGCTGAGGAACTTGCCACTTTCAAATCCCAACACACCGCGCTGATTCCGACCCTTACTCTTTGGACTACCGTAGTTCGCGACCCAGCCGTCGCCGCCCAGTTAGTGCAACATGGCGTTGAGCAACTCAAGGCTTTTTCAGAAAATGGAGGCCCTGTTCTGTTTGGAACCGACACGGGCTTTACCGACAAGTACGACACCTCCCTCGAATACGAATTGATGCATCGAGCGCTGTCGGTAAACGAGATTCTCGCTTCTCTCACAACCAATCCTGCCGGGTATTTCAAGGACGACAAAAAAGGACGCGTGGAGAAGGGATTGGACGCCGATCTCGTTGTACTTGATGCCGACCCTGCCGCCGACGTCCGCAACCTTGCCAAAGTTGCCTATACCATTCGCGGCGGGCAAATCGTCTATCAGAAATTACACTTCTCTATCGAGATCCGAAATTAGAGTACGCCGGGCGATGGTTAGGCTTCCATATCCTTCGGCGCGGGAGCGTATCGCCGCAACAGCGTAATCGAAAATACCAAGACGAGGATGAGCAGACCCAACAAGCCCAGCTCGAACATGCTAGCTCGAAAAATGCTGGCACCTTCGACCGACCAGGTTCCACCTTTTGTGAGGGTGGCCGCTTCCAGCGTAATTACAAGAACGCGCCGAATCGAGGCAATCAGGCCCACTACGAGGAATGGCTCGGTAACGAGAAAATGGGAGTGGATGGAGATGCGCACCGTATGCAAGATCTCCACAAGCATCAGCACGACGAGCAGTTGGTCCAATACCAGCAGGGTCTGGGCGGCAATCGACCAGTGACCGAGGCCATCCCAGAGCATTTTGCCCGCGTTGGCAATCGTGGCGAGCGCCGTGATAAAAAGCAACACGGCAAGGACGGAATAAATCACCACTTCGGCTTTGGCCAGATAGTCGCCAAAGTGGGCACGGAGCTTCTGTTCGGCCATTAGCAATCACTCGCGCATAGATCGGATTCGCGCTCTTTACAGAGTATGCAGAGTATAGCGAAAGCCGGCGTATCGAAAAATGAAAAACAGCGAAATGATCCGGTGAGAAATCTACGTAAATTGCACAAAACAAAGGGCACAGAGTCAGCCGGCGTCGCTTAGCCTCCAATTATGGGAGAATAGTGGCAGCAACCCACCCGGAAATCCATACTTGGAACCAAACCTCAGGGTAAACGAACGACATCTTAAATCGTGGTAAGGAAATAATGGCAAAGGAATCGCGCAGCATTCGTCGTCAGGTTCTTCCGAACGGCCTGACCGTGATCACCGAACAGATGGCCCACATCCGCTCCGTTGCGATCGGCATCTGGCTCAAATCCGGTTCGCGCGACGAAGATTCGGAATGGAACGGCATTTCCCACTTTATCGAACACATGGTGTTCAAGGGAACGGAGACACGGTCCGCTGAAGATATCGCGCGCCAGGTCGATTCCATCGGTGGCAATATGGACGCCTTCACGGCCAAGGAATGCATCTGCTTCAACATCAAAGTCCTCGACGAGCATCTTCCGCTGGCCATGGATGTCCTCAGCGATCTCGTGCTCCATCCCGTCTTTGATGTGGGCGACATTGCGAAAGAGCGTGGCGTGATTCTGGAAGAGATCAAAATGGATCAGGACAATCCCGACTATCTGGTCCATGAAATCTTCACCCAGAGTTTCTGGAAAGACCACGCGCTCGGCTTGCCGATCCTGGGTACGCGCGACACGGTGAGAAAATTCGAACGCCCCGTGGTCTCGCGCTTTTATGGACACCACTTCGCGCCCGGCAATTTGATTGTCAGTGCGGCCGGCAACCTCGAGCACAAGCAGTTTGTCGAACTCGTCGAGAAACATTTCGAGCACGTGAAGCCGGCGAAGAACGGATTGCACTCTCCTGCGCCCAAGACTTTTTCGCGCATCAACCTGCGCAACAAGAAGTCACTGGAGCAGGTGCAAATCTGCATCGGCGTTCCCTCGCACCCAATGGCGCACGAACGGCGCTACGCTTCTTACATTCTGAATACGCTGCTCGGAGGCGGGATGAGTTCGCGCCTGTTCCAGAACATCCGCGAGCGCCGGGGTCTTGCGTATTCGATTTACAGCGATCTCAACCCCTACCGCGATACCGGCTGCATGTGCGTATACGCGGGCACTTCGCGCGAATCAGCCGTCAAAGTTGTCGAGTGTGTCGTCGAGGAATTCCGCAACCTGAAAACGACTCCTGTGCCGGAGGAAGAATTGCGCCGCTCCAAGGATCAGCTCAAAGGCAGTCTTATGCTCTCGCTCGAGTCCTCGACCGCGCGCATGTCGAATCTGGCGCGCCAGGAAATGTACTACGACCATTTCTACGGTCTGGACGAATTGATCGGGCGTATCGAGGCAGTTACGGTAGAGGATCTGCAACAGACGGCCGAAGAATTTTTCCGTACCGAACAGATCGCAGTTACAATTCTCGGAAACCTGACTGGCCTGAAGCTTACCCGCGATCAACTAGCCTGCTGATGCTCGTGCGGCCAGCCGATCCCGTTCACCAACGGAAGCCAACTGTAATCGGCATCACAATGGTTTTGCCATCGCTCTGATAGGCGCGATGGTAGCGCCATTCCAGGTAGAGCTTCGCGGCACGAAGTTTCGATTCCCCTTCGGTGTGATGGAACAGCCGGTAAGTAATTCCTCCGCCGTAGTTAAAGCCGCCGGCGATCTTGGAATTCGAAGACATATACTGGGCGTTCAGTTGGCCACCCTGAATGTTGTTAACCCAGCTCAAATCCCACCATAGCCACGCGGGCTGGTAGACCGTGCCAGCTTCGAGGTAACGGCGCGGCACCGAAACGGTGCGGTCATAGAAACCGACGCCAAAAATTCCGTAGGCGCCGAACTTGCCAACATGCTTGGGAACGTTGACGATGCAGTCGAGGCTAACCGATTGCAGATGTCCCTTTTGGCCAGTCAGACCCTGTTCGGTCTGCACGGTGTCTTTAAAACCGAGGTTGTAATACATGTATTCGGCATCGACACTGAACAAGCGGTTGAGGTTGAAACCGACTCCGGCTTCAACTTGCGTAGAATTACCGACAAAAGCAGCGACATCGTCGCGGCCCAGACCCGGCCCCGCGCCTCCGTTAAAGGTAAGATGATCGAGATTTAATTGTGCCGAAGCCGAGGCAACGAGGCCGCAAAGAACCAATAACAACAGTATCCGATTACTCAATCTCCATCTCCTGTTTTCCTAGAACCAGTTCGCAAAGCCAATTTTGTGGAGCTGTAATTCTGTCGTGAGCGCCATTTTCCCACTTAGATGCAAGTAGAAAACGAAAGCCAGCCCTTTTTCCAATTCCTAAGGACGGTCAGTTCGGTCCGGCGGCCTGCCGGGGCGGATGGCTCATCTTCTTTAACAGTATCGGCCAAAACTCGCGGAGCAGGTTGCCACTGGCACGGCTGGCCAAATCCAGGCCATAACGCGAAAATGTATTGCCTACGGTGCGGTTCTGGTCCGGCCAATACACAGTCGCCAGTCCCTCACCCAGCGCGGGCCCGAGCAGTTTCGACCAGGCAACCACCTCGCGTCCGTCGTCGCTGCGCATGATAAAGACCTGCTGCAACGAGTACTTTATAGCGTGGAAGAAGCCGGGATTGACCTCCGCATAAAAACGCGGATCTTCGTGCAATGCAGTTGCAATCACAAACGTCCCAAAGAATTGGCCGGACGCCTGGCGGGACATATCGGTGCCGAAGCGCTTGCCATAAGCATCCCAACCCTGGTGGAAGCCGCTGGGCGAATTATCCGCCTGGCCAACGGCCGAACCGAGCATGGACCAGGTGAACGCGTCCACGGAAACACTGTTGTCCACGAACAACTTGAATTTTTGCTCCGCCGAAAGCCGTTCCGTGCTGTAAGCAATGTCTGGGAAAACGTACGACTTGTTCTCGAGCAGATTGTACAGGGCTATGGGCTTGGGTGGAACCGCAGCCGGCGCTTGACCGGCAGGAGGCTGGGCAGCTGGTGAAGGGCTGGGATGCGTAACCAGCGGCGGCTTCGTGGTTTCCTGGGCGCATACGGGGGCTCCCAGGCTGAATGCGATCACGGCGAAAACACTCCACGCGCACAGCGTTGATTGCCACAATGTTGATTGCGGGTTGAACATGTGCTTGCAATTCGGGACGGCGCCAGTTCGAGCGCTACTGACGTTTTGCTCAGATAGCATCGCTGTAGATTACTCAATCGCGAGCCGAGCGGCAACGCTCAAAAGCCGGCTTCCAGAGTTCAGTAGAGGAGGCTGCGCTGCTAGTTAATTTTGAAACCTTGCAACTTGAACCCCAGCCTTCAGGCAACTTCGCCGGTCCGCGCCGCCAGGTACTGCAGGAGTTCGCGGACCGTCAGGCCCGCCTGCAGCAACTCGGCCATTTGATCTGCACTGACTCCTACTTGCGCGCCCAAGGCCACGATCTTGGTGACGGCGCGCTCCAGCGTTTCTTTCTGCGCACAGGTGAGCGGTTCGTCCCGGTCAGAGCTTAACGCTGCGCTGAGATACTGTTCTGCACTCATTGGAGTACTCCACGTCCCGGCACAACACTGGCTGGAATGCCTTACTGGCCCGTCGTGCCTGGCGCGGGAAGCGAGCCACGATACGCCACTTGCAGCAGCGCTGTAACGGCCGACTCTTACTTATGATGCGCCCATGCGGGCCGTCTGCGCTGTGATGCCGCTTACCTTGATTTGTGATGGAATGATTTGTGATGGGATGGCAAGTCAGAGCTCGCCCCGACCCGCGATTTCGCCGTGGGCTCGGTTTTCAAGGCCCGTCGTTAGTCGTTCGTCGTTGGTCGTTGGCAGAATCGGACAGATGCCAACCGTTTTTGCGAACGACTAACGACGAATGACTAACGACCAACCGGGCGGTCATGAGATGCTCAATTCCAGCTTCATAGGGCACACGGATTGATGGTGATTCAGGAAAATGTTCAGCTTGCGCCACTGACCACTTTGCAAGTGGGAGGAGCGGCTCGTCACTTTGCGGAACTGAAACGCGAGGACGAGGTTCGGGAGGCGGTGCAGTTCGCGAAAACGCGATCGTTGCCGTTGTTCGTGCTGGGCGGCGGAAGCAACCTGGTAGTCGCGGATGCGGGATGGCCGGGTCTGGTGCTCCGGGTCGCGATCGGCGGCATTTCGAGTCCAAAAACAAAGGACGCTACCAGCAACGCCGTACTCTTCAGTGTGGGCGCAGGCGTCAATTGGGATGATTTTGTGGCGCAGGCGGTCGTGCAGAACTGCGCCGGAGTCGAGTGCCTTAGCGGCATTCCCGGGAGCGTCGGGGGCACGCCCGTGCAAAATGTTGGCGCCTACGGGCAGGAGGTTGCCGAGACGATCGAGTCGGTGCGCGCGCTGGATTTGCAAGCGGATCGCATCGTGGTTTTACCCAAGCCGGCCTGCGGATTCCGTTATCGCGCCAGCATCTTTAACAGCACGGAGCGTGGCCGCTACATTATTTTGCGAGTGAATTACCGGTTGAAGCGAGGAGGGGCTCCGAATTTGAAGTATGCCGATCTGCAAAAGCACTTTGCCGAAAGCGCGGATAAAAAAAAGCCAACTCTTGGCGAAACCCGCGAGGCGGTGCGCGCCATACGGCGTAGCAAAGGGATGCTGATTGTCGCTGGGGACGCCGATTGCCACAGCGCTGGATCGTTCTTCAAGAATCCAGTGCTCAGCGAAGCGCAGTTCCAAGACCTGGCCGACCGCGCCGCATCGAGAGCCCTCGAGATTCCCAGCTATCCCGCTCTCGATGCTCATCACAAAGTTTCGGCGGCGTGGCTGGTGGAACACTCGGGCTTTGCCAAAGGATATGCGGCCGGAGCGGTAGGGATCTCGAACAAACACGCGCTGGCGCTGATCAACCGCGGGGGCGCGAACGCGAGCGATATTGTCGGGCTGAAAGACGAAATTCAGCACGGCGTGCAGGCAGCGTGGGGCATTCTGCTCGAGCCCGAACCGGTGTTCGTGGGCTTTTAAATCAGCCGCGAATTTCCGGTCTCTGCGAAGAATAAGGGCGGCGCATCCCGAAGCAACGGGGCCCCCATGCCGGCCCAGAGGTGTCCGTTACCGCGGAATCCGCCCCATGGCATCATCGGCTAATTCGCGTGCCCGCTTGAATATCCTTTGGAACATCTCCTTCGTCAGCTTGCCCGTTTGCGTGTTCTGATTCGAGGGATGGTAGGACGCCAAAAGGACGCGGCTATCCGGCAGGACGTATTCGGCGCCGTGGCGAAATTCATACTTCCCTTTGCCCGCAATCAATTTTTTTCGCTTCAGGTAGTTGAGATAGGCCTCGAACCCGATTCTTCCCAAGGCGACGATTACGCGTAGATCTTTCAGTCCTTCGAGTTCACGCTCCAGAAACGGAGCGCAGTTGGCCAGTTCCGCGGGCAGCGGTTTGTTGTCGGGAGGCGCACAGCGGGCGGCGGCCGTGATGTAGAGATCGTGCAAAACCAACCCGTCGTTCCGATCCGTGGCCGTGGGCTGATTCGCGAAGCCTGCTTCGTATAACACCGGGTACATAAACTTGCCCGAGGCGTCTCCGGTAAAAGGGCGCCCAGTGCGATTGGAGCCGTGCGCTCCGGGGGCGAGTCCGAGCACTAGGACGCGGGCATGGGGATCGCCGAAGCCGGGAACCGGCTTTCCCCAGTACTCATGGTCGCGGTAAGCGCGGCGCTTCTCGCGGGCGATCTGCTCGCGATACACGACGAGACGCGGACAACGCGTGCAGGCGATGACTTCGGCGTTTAGAACCTTGAGCCAGACAGGGACGGGCATTTTGTAATTTGCGGTTTGTAATTTGGTAATCTGAACATGTCAGGTTCAATTTACCAATTACAAATTACCAAATCACAAATTCTTCTGAGGCCAGCCGAACTCTTGGACCGTCGACGCTTTCTGAAACAGGCTTTCTACGGGGCGGTGGGACTAGGCGCCGTCGCCACCATGGATGGTTTCCTGGTCGAGCCGCATATTCCCGTCGCCGAGCACATCAACATTCGTCTTCGGAACCTGCCGGAAGCGTTCCATGGATTTCGCATCGCCCTTATGGGCGACATGCATTTCGGACCGTACGCAGGGAAAGCTCAAGTCGAACGCGCGGTCCGACTTGCCCTCTCTCTCAAACCGGATCTCCACATTCTTACTGGCGATTTCGTCTCGCATCCGTTCTTCAAGCCCAATGGGATTGAGGGTGCTCGCCATGCCGAGCCCTGCGCGGAAGTTCTGCAGCAATTGACCGGAACTTTGGCCGGAACTCTGCCAGGAACTCGCGTGGTGTCCGTTCTCGGCAACCACGACCATTTGAACGGCCCCGATTTCATCGCCGATGCCCTCGATAGCCGTGGTCTCCGAGTTTTGCGCAATGAATCCGTGCCACTGGAACGAGACGGTCAGCGGCTCTGGATCGTTGGGGTAGACGACGTTTATCTGCACGCGAATGACCTGGATCAAGCGCTCCAGAAAGTCCCGCCGCGCGAAAGCAAGATCGTCGTTGTGCATGAACCGGATTTCGCGGATCGGACGGCAAAGCATCCCGTCGATCTGCAGCTGTCCGGGCACTCTCACGGCGGACAGGTCCGAATTCCCGGTTACGGAGCTCCCGTTCTGCCGCATCTCGGAAGGAAGTATCCCATCGGTCTGAACCGGGTCCGCGACCTGCAGGTTTATACCAATCGTGGAATTGGCGTAGTAACACCACCGGTGCGACTGAACTGTCCTCCCGAAGTCACGCTGATTACTTTGGTGGGTCAGACATCTCCTTCCCGCGTTTGACGTTGCTCTTCTAGAGTCTTTACACTCAAAGCGTGGCACTACGCGTTGCAGTGGAGCAACTCCCTCCCGACTCCGTTGCCGTGGCCACGCTGGAAAGGTTACTGTGAGCCCTGCTGAGATTAAAGAAGGCACGAACAAAGATACGACGCCCGAGAGTACGACCCCGGAGCGCGCGCAGAGCGCCAGCGCCACCAAGCGCGAGATTGTGGTAGAGATTCCGGTCGCGGATGTCAACCGGCAGACCGATACGCTGATCCAGAAATATCAGAAGGTGGCGCGGATTCCCGGCTTCCGCCGTGGCCATGTTCCGGCATCGATCATTCGGCAGCGTTTTTCCGAAGAGATCAAGACCGATATGGTCGAGGCGCTGATCCCGCGCTTCTTCCGGCAAGAGGCCGAGCGGCTGAGCCTGCATCCGGTATCGCAGCCGCGGGTGACGGACCTGCATCTGCACGATGGCGAGCCGTTGCGCTTCAAGGCCGCTTTCGAAGTGCTCCCGGAAATCAAGCTGGAAGGCTACAAAGAGTTGCGCGCCGAGAAACCGGAGATCGCGGTGTCCGAGGCAGATGTGGAGCAAGCGCTCGCCGATGTGCGGGAGCGGCACGCCACTTTCAATCCGGTAGAGGGCCGCGCCCTTGCCGATGGCGATTTCGCCCAGGTTTCGCTCGACGGCAATCCCAAGCCGGGCGAAACGAAGGCGGGCGCAGAAAAGTCCGATGAAGGCCAACCTGTCCACATGGATGAAGTGCTGGTTGAAATCGCGGGCCAGAACACCATGCCGGAATTCACCGAACACCTGCGGGGCACGAACGCAGGCGACGAGCGGACCTTTGACGTGAATTATCCTGAAGACACTCAGGACAAGCGCCTGGCGGGCAAGACATTCACTTATGCCGTGAAGGTGCAGTCCATCAAACAGAAGAGTCTGCCCGAGCTGAACGAGGCGTTCGCCAAGACCTTGGGCGAGTTCCAGACGGTGGACGACGTGCGGAAGGCAATTCGCGAGCAGATGGAAGCGGAGCGTGGGCACGAAGCCGAGCATGCCGCCAAGGAAAAGCTGGTGGGACAACTGATTCAGCGGAATGATTTTGAAGTTCCCGATTCGCTGGTCGAACAGCAGATCGACATCCGGCTGGAGCGGGGGCTGCGGGCTCTGGCAGCCCAAGGCCTGACCGCCGAGCAGATGAAGAAAATGGATTTACAGCGTCTGCGCGTTGGACAACGCGAGCAGGCGATTCATGATGTAAAAGCTGCGTTGCTGCTCGAAAGAGTGGCGGAGGAAGAGAATATCCAGGTCAGCGACGAGGAAGTGAATCAGGAACTGGAAGCGCTGGCCAAACAGTCAAAACAGACGTCCGAAGCATTGCGCGCTCGATTGACACGGGACGGGGGCCTCGATAGGATACGAACCAGAATCCGCAACGAGAAGACCCTCGATTTTCTGTACCACCAGTCCGCGTAGTTGATAATAACGACGCGAACCATTTCGATCCTCTCCCGAGCCGCTAGACCGACTTCAGAGCAGGAGTGTGGAAAGGGTGAACGTGAATACGAAGGACCCACAAATGATGCTGGTACCGATGGTGATCGAGTCGACAGGCCGGGGCGAACGGGCGTACGACATTTATTCCCGGCTGCTGCGCGACAACATCATCTTTATTGGCACGCCGATTGATGACAATATCGCCAACCTGGTGATCGCACAGATGCTCTTTCTGGCGCAGGAAGACGCCGAGAAAGACATCCAGCTCTACATCAACTCGCCGGGAGGATCGATCACCGCGGGCATGGCCATCTACGACACCATGCAATACGTAAAGAACGATGTGACCACGATCTGCATCGGTCAGGCCGCTTCCATGGCGGCGTTGCTGCTTTCGGCGGGCCAGGCCAAAAAACGGCTGGCGCTGCCCAATTCCCGCATCCTGATCCATCAGCCTTCCATGGGCGGGCTTTCGGGCCAAGCCACCGACATCGATATCCACGCCCGCGAGATTCTGCGTATGCGGGAGATTACTAATCAGTTACTGGCCAAGCACAGCGGCCAAAAGCTGGATAAAGTGGAGAAGGACGTGGAGCGCGACTTCATCATGAATTCGCAGCAGGCCAAGGAATACGGAATCATCGACGATATCATCTACAAGACACGGTAGAGGGTAGGATTACAAAGCCAGATCGGCATTGGGAAAGCGATGGAGACGCGGCTTGCCGCATCTCCACCGGGAGCGAGGCAGCCAACTGCGGCTAGGTTAGCAGAAAAGGAGTACGGCCGAGTGAAAACCAGATCGGGTTCCGATGAGATGCTGCGGTGTTCGTTCTGCCACAAGTCGCAGGACGCGGTGGCCAAACTCATCTCGTCGCCGAGCGACTATCCCCGGGCATACATCTGTGACGAGTGCGTGGCGGTCTGCAACTCGATTCTCGAAGACGATCGCAGCGCGACTCCAGCGGCCGCGGTCCCGAACCAACTGCCCAAGCCTCAGGAAGTGAAAACGTTCCTCGACGAATATGTCATTGGGCAGGAACAGACCAAGAAAAAACTGGCGGTCGCCGTCTACAACCATTACAAGCGCATCTACATGAATCGCCAGCGCACTGGCGACGGCGTTGAGCTGACCAAGTCGAACATTCTGCTGATCGGCCCGACCGGAACCGGCAAAACGCTCCTGGCGCAAACGCTGGCCCGCATGCTCGATGTGCCGTTCGCGATTGTAGACGCGACCACGCTGACCGAAGCCGGCTACGTCGGCGAAGACGTCGAAAACATCATTCTCAAACTGCTCCAGGCGGCCGAAGGCGACGTCAGCCGCACCCAGACCGGCATCATCTATATTGACGAAATCGACAAGATCGGGCGTAAGGACGAGAACCCCTCGATTACCCGCGACGTCTCGGGTGAAGGCGTGCAGCAGGCGTTGCTTAAAATTCTGGAAGGTACGATCGCGAACGTGCCTCCTCAAGGCGGGCGCAAGCATCCGCACCAGGAATTTACGCCCGTCGATACCACGAATATCCTGTTCATTTGCGGCGGCGCCTTCGTCGGCCTCGAGAAAATCATCGGGCGGAGGGTGGGCAAGAAGGCCCTCGGCTTCCGCACCGGAGCGGAAGAGGAAACCGAACAGACGGTTGCGTCATCCAAGCGTAATTTCGAGTTGGTTTCGGAAGCGCAACCCGAGGACCTGATCAAGTTCGGGCTCATCCCCGAATTTGTGGGGCGCCTGCCGGTGATGGGGGTGTTACAGCAACTGGACGAGAATGCACTGGTAGAAATTCTGACGCGCCCGAAAAACGCGATCGTGAAGCAGTACCAGCGCTTGTTCGAGTTTGAAAATGTGCGGCTGAAGTTCAGCGAAGACGCCAACCGGGCGATTGCACGTCAGGCGATGGCGCGTAAGGTTGGCGCCCGCGGATTGCGCATGATTCTGGAAGAACTGATGCTGGAGTTGATGTATAGTCTCCCCAGCCAGAAGAAGGTGAAGGAGTTTGAGGTGACCCGCGAGATGGTGGAGAAGCGGAACGTCTCGCTGGCAATGATCGAGAAGGCAGCAAGTTAGAACAGTCGCTGGTCGTTGGTCGTTAGTCGTTCGCGACGAGAAACGGCGAACGATTGGGGTGCCAAAGACCATCGACTGACGACTAACGGCCCAGGACGGGAGACCAAGTTGTCGAACCCCAAGGAAAAATTCGAGAGCAAAAAGCTGCCGATGATGCCCATTCGGGACGTGGTCATCTTTCCGTACATGATGACTCCGTTCGTGGTGGGCCGGGAGTCGAGCGTGCGCGCGCTCGAAGAAGCTCTGGCGAGCGACAAGAAGATCTTTCTTGCCACGCAGCACGATGCCTCGATCGATGAACCCAAGGCCAACGACATTTTCCAGGTTGGCACCATCGTCAATATCGTGCAGAGCCTGAAACTTCCCGACGGCAACATCAAGGTTCTGGTCGAAGGCATCGAGCGCGGCAAGATTTTGCAGGTCGTCGAAACCGATGGCTATTTGCAGGCCACCGTGAGGGTCGCGCGGTATGCGACCGAGACCACGCCGCAGATTGAAGCCGGCATGCAGCGCGTCACGGGCATGTTCGAGCAATATGTAAAGCTCTGCCAGTCGCTGAACTACGAGACCATGATCGCGGCCGTGCGCATGGAAGATCCGGCAAAACTGAATTGAAGAAAAGCAGGGACTGCTCGAGATTTTCGATCCCGCCGAACGATTGAACCGCATTGGCGACGTGCTCGACGTCGAAATCGAAAAGCTCAATATGGATCGCACCATCCAGTCGCGCGTGAAGCGGCAGATGGAAAAGGCGCAAAAAGAGTATTACCTCAACGAGAAGATCAAGGCCATCCAGAAGGAACTCGGCCGCGGGGAAAAAAGCGAGTTCGACGAATTGAAGAAGAAGGTCGAAGCCGCGGGCATGCCCAAGGAAGTTCGCGACAAGGCGATCCAGGAGTTGAAAAAACTGGAAGCGATGCCGCCCATGTCGGCCGAGTCCACAGTTTCCCGCAACTATCTCGATTGGCTGCTGGCGGTGCCTTGGAAAAAGCGGTCGAAGGAAATTCGCAATATCACGCGGGCTGAGAAAACTCTGAACGAAGACCATTATGGGTTGGAGAAAATCAAGGAGCGCATCCTGGAATTTCTCGCCGTCCGCCAGTTGGTCAAAAATCCCAAGGGCTCGATTCTGTGCTTCGTTGGACCTCCGGGTGTGGGTAAAACTTCGCTCGGAATGTCGATTGCCAAAGCGACCGGCCGCAAGTTCGTGCGCATGTCGCTCGGCGGCGTGCGTGATGAAGCTGAAATCCGCGGCCATCGGCGCACCTACATCGGCGCCCTGCCCGGCCAGATCATCCAGATGATGAAGAAAGCCGGCACTAAGAACCCGGTCTTCATGCTCGACGAAGTCGACAAGATGTCGATGGACTTCCGCGGCGATCCCTCGGCGGCGCTGCTCGAAGTGCTCGATCCCGAGCAGAACTTCATGTTCGTCGACCATTACCTTGACGTCGAGTACGACCTCTCGCAGGTCTTCTTTGTAGCCACGGCGAACGTGATGCACACCATTCCGCCCGCGCTGCAGGATCGCATGGAAGTGCTGCGCCTGCACGGCTACACCGAACCGGAGAAGGTTGAGATCGCGAAGCAATTTCTGGTGAAGAAGCAGATGTTGCAGGCGGGATTGACCGAAAAGAACGTGCAGTTCCCCGATGACGCGATCCGGCAGATGATTCGCGGCTACACCCGTGAGGCCGGAGTGCGGAACCTGGAACGCGAAATTGGCAACGTGTGCCGCAAAATTGCGCGCAAGGTGGTGAAAGAAGGCGCGGACTTTTCGGCTCCGATCCAGGCAGAAAAGATTAGCGACTACCTTGGCGTGTTGAAGTTCCGCGACACCCTGGCTCACGAGAAGAGCGAGATCGGCTTGGTAACGGGCTTGGCTTGGACTGAGGTCGGCGGGTCGATCCTGAGCACCGAAGCCATGGTAGTGGATGGCAAGGGCAAGCTCACTTTAACCGGCAAACTGGGCGATGTGATGCAGGAATCGGCGCAGGCCGCCATGTCCTACATACGCTCGCGAGCGCTGCGCTTGGGCTTGTCGCGCGATTTCTACCGCAGCCTTGACATTCACGTTCATGTGCCGGAGGGTGCAATTCCAAAGGACGGCCCTTCCGCCGGAATTACGATCGCGACCGCTCTGGCTAGCGCGCTGAGCCGGATTCCGGTGCGCCGCGATATTGCCATGACTGGCGAAATTACGTTGCGCGGCAAAGTGCTTCCCATCGGCGGCCTGAAAGAGAAATTGCTCGCCGCCCATCGCGCCGGATTGTTCGAAGTGATTCTGCCGCAGGAAAATGAAAAAGATGTAGCGGAGGTTCCGGAGAACCTGCGCACCGCTATGAAACTCCACTTTGTGGATAACATGGATCAGGTGCTGGCCATCGCCCTCGAAGGCCCACTGCCGCAGATGACACCGGAGGCCGAGACCATGGCCCCGATTGCCAATCCACCCTCCCCAGAGATTCCTACGGCTCGACAGTAGACTAGAATCACAGCGCGGCGACCCGTCCTATCGCGACGCGAAAGGCGGGGCCCCTAGCCCTGTTGAGAGCCGCCGTTGGTCCTTACGCCAGAGCTGAAAGCCGCGATAAAATCTAGCCATGGAACCGGCATCCAGCGGGCGGTCTGGATTCAGTTTGAAAGGATCGGCAGGGCTTGCCGTGGCGGTCGCTGTCGTTGCTATTCTGCTGATCGCGCTGCCGGCCTATCGCTGGTTCTTTCTGATTAGCGTTGGTATTGGGCTGATCATTGCCGGCGGGCTCACCGTCTGGCACAAGTTGCATCCGATCGAAGAGCACGACGTGGAACAGAAACGTCCCCTCGGGCTGTAGTGAATTTCAGTTCCGCTGGCTTATTTTTCTGGGGCACTTGCCATCCGCGGCCCCTACACTGGAAACTGTCTCTATGCGGATTCTGGCGCACTTCATGCTGTCGGCGAGCGACTTACTACACTTCCCTCCTGCCGGCGTGCCGGAGATCGCATTTCTTGGACGATCGAACGTTGGGAAATCCAGCTTGATCAATTCGCTGGTGGGGAAAAAGTTGGCGCGGACCAGCAATACTCCTGGACGTACGCGCAGCATAAATTTTTATGAAGTCCGGCGGGCGGGACAACCACGGCCGGAGTTGCTGTTCGCCGACCTTCCGGGATATGGCTATGCCAAGGTTTCTCGCGAAATCTCGGAAGACTGGGCGCGTTTTGTGGACCCGTACCTGCACCAACGGTCAAGCCTGGCGCTGTGTCTGGTTCTGGTCGATGCGAATATTCCTCCGCAGGAGAGCGACGGGCAACTGCTGGAGTTTCTGGCATCCAAGGAACGGCCGCATGCGATTGTGGCCACAAAGTGTGACCGGATGTCCGGCAACCAGTTGCGGCACGCGATGCAGACGCTGGGACAGGCTTATGGCGGAGTGCCGATTGTAGCGTTCTCTGCCAAAACCGGCGTTGGCAAAGATGAGTTGTGGCAACAGATTCGCGCTTGTTTGCCGAGTTTTCCGGCGGCCTAAAGTTTGTGTCGAATTTTCCGATCCAACCAAGAGCGGCTTTAGTGGAGGCTTGGTGGATCCCAATATCCTGTCGGAACAACCTGGCCTCTCGCCAGACTCGAGTGCGGGCGATGAGGGCGCGAACTACCTTCGCCGGCTCAAAGGAAGCCCCAGGGGAGTTGCGCCTGCTGAGGCAAATGTAACGAGCGACGGCAGAGTTCCGGCGGCGAGGGCTTCAGTCGGCTGGAAAGAACGGCGGCAAAGTCCGCGACTACGTTGTTCGGGGAGCGTCGAGTTTCGAGTCGTGGGCAGCGATGTCCGACTGTGGGGAACGCTCATCGACATCAGCCTGCACGGATGTTATGTCGAAATGAGCAGCACGTCTCCGGTCGACACCCGCGTGCGCCTCGTGCTCAAGTCGTGCGGGCACCGGATTGAGACTGGGGGCACGGTTCGCGCCTCTTATCCCGCCTTGGGTATGGGCATCTGCTTCGAGGACATCGAATCTGAACAGCAAGTGCAACTGCAGCAGCTCATCGCTATGCTGGCTGGGAACAGCGGCTCCGTCGATGGCGTATCGGCTGCGGAGAACCATGCGAGCGATAGCCCGCGACAGGTCGACCCGAGGGCCCTTCTCAATGAGGTCACGGAGTTTTTTCGGAACAATCAACTGCTCTCACGCAACGAGTTTCACCAGATGGCGAAGCGGGCTCGCCAGCCGTGAATCCTTGCCTCCGTTGCAACCCCAAGAACCCTGAACCACGAAGGACACAAAGCGACACGAAGGTCTTAAATTCTACGGCTTTTCCTTCGTGTGCGTTCGGGCCCTTGGTGGTGGTCGTTTCTTGGCCATGAGCCGCTGCTGTTACTCCGGTGACTGAAGCTTCCGGGGGTCCATCCGTTATCATTAAGGGTATATGGCTAAATATCTTGTGACCGGTGCGGCCGGATTCATCGGGTCGTCATTGGTGCGCGCTCTTCTGGAAGGTGGGGCCGAGGTGCGGGGCATCGATAACTTTGCTACGGGCCGACGCGAAAATCTCACCGAAGTGATGGACAGGATCGACTTCCGGGAAGTGGACATTCTCGATCTCGCGTCCATGCACGACGCTTGCGCAGGAATCGATTACGTTCTGCACGAGGCGGCGATTCCATCGGTGCCGAAATCAGTGCTGGACCCTCTCGGCAGCAACCGCGCCAATGTGGATGGGACGGTCAATGTTCTGGTCGCGGCACGCGACGCAAAGGTGAAGCGCGTGGTGTACGCCGCTTCGTCTTCGGCTTATGGGGATACGCCCACGCTTCCGAAGTATGAGGCCATGACGCCCAACCCAATCTCGCCGTACGCGGTCGCCAAACTGGCCAGCGAGCTTTATATGATCTCGTTCTGGCGCTGCTATGGGCTCGAAACCGTGTGCTTGCGCTACTTCAATATTTTCGGGCCACGGCAGGATCCTTCCTCGCCGTACTCGGGCGTGCTGGCCAAATTCAGCATGCAGATGCTGCGCGGGGAACAGCCCACGATTTTTGGGGACGGCGAAACGAGCCGCGACTTTACCTACATTGACAATGCAGTTTCAGCAAATCTGCTGGCCTGCCTGGCTCCGGCGACGGAATGCGCCGGACGCGTTTTTAACTGCGCCACCGGACGGCGGGTCACGCTGAATGAAACCTTCCATGCCTTAAAAGAACTGACTGGCTACAAGGGCAGCGTCGAGTATGGTTCGGAGCGGGGCGGGGACATCAAGCATTCGCTGGCGGATATCACGCTGGCGGAAAAACATTTGGGATACAAAGTTCTGGTGAACTTTGAAGACGGCCTGCGCCGTACGGTGGAGTGGTACAAACGGCAGGGCCAGCCAGTCGGGGCGTGAGGAGAGCAGGTGTCAGGCATCAGGTCTCAGGTCTCAGGGAGATCCTCACAAGCGTCCGCTTTCAATGTTTTTCCTGAGACCTGAGGCTTACATGGGTGGGTGCTGCACATCCGCTACCGAATGGGAACTCTGGTTCGCAGACTTCTCCCACGCGATGAGTTGGTTCAGGTTGTTGCGGAACGGGCCATAGGCGCGGAAAGTCTTCTCGTCGAATAGACGCATGGCGCCACACCTCAGACAAACCTGGTAAGAACTGCCCTGAACGCCCACGGGCCAACTCATCTTGCCGTGCCAGCATCCGCGAAATGCCACCACGGCGGCCGCACCAGCCAAACCGCTGGCCACGACTCCGGCGGGCCACCACCAACTGGATTTCCTGGGGTTTTCGAGTTTTTCGTGCTTACTTGCGTCGGTCATCCCATCTCCGGGGGCTTAATCCTGCTTTTTCAAGATAGGCCGAATCGGGGCGGAGGGCAAAATCTGAAGGGTCGTAGCTCGGGAAATCGGAAACCCGGGCTATCGGCGGCTGGTCGTTTTGCTGATTTCCGCCGCGCGACAGGACGTGTACCAATGGACATTGCGAGACCCCCCTTATGACTATTACGCTGGAGATTGGGGATGCGGCCCTTGGGCTGCGTTCACGGGCGTCTATGGAATGTGCAACCATGAATCCTGGCCGGCCTGAGCCCGGCCGAACCAAAGCTGGCAATGAGCTTTCCAACAACCCGGGATACGATGAAAGATACGATGAATACTGGGGTTTTGTGGTCCTGACAAAGCAAGTATGAGTGCCAGCCCTACCCACGTTGAATGGGAGACGCCGGCGACCGGTGACTCGGGCTCTCCGCTGCAGGAGGGCAACCGCGTCCTCGAATCGATTGCGCGCCGGGAAGCCTTGCGCGCGCTGCTTGCCTTCTCGGAGCTCCACGAGCAGATACGGGACCGGCGCGCACGCGCTGGAAGCGGTTCCGATGGCGACTTGTTCGAGACCGAACGCTTCATCCTCACAGAAGTATTGCAATTAATCTGCGACCGCGCCCAGGCTCTCACACAGGCCGACGGCATTGTGGTGGCAATGGCAGAAGGATCGACGGCACAAGGACTGACGGCAGAAAGATCAGAGATGGTGTGCCGCGCCTCCGCCGGACCGCTCGCCGTGGAGCGCGGCGTTCGCCTTATCGGCAAATCGGAGTTTTTGCAGGACTGCCTGGAATCGGGCCGCATTCTTCGTTGTGACGATTGTGCGAGCGATGGCCGCGTCGAACTGGATCTGGCACGAGCGCTGGGCGTTCGATCTACGGTCATGGTGCCGTTGCGTGGCCGGTTAAAACGACTGGGCGTGCTGCAGGCATTCTCCGCCAGAGATCGTGCCTTCACCGATCAAGACGTTCGCTGTTTTGATCTATTCGCGGAGCTGGTGCTTTCGGCGCTTCGACCCGAAGATCAGGATCGGCGCATACATTGGCTGTCAGATGTGGCGAGCGATGTACTGCAGGCGAAACCGGCAGCGGCCGTCGTCGTCGACGCATCGGCGGTCGAGATTCCTGCAATTGAGCCCAGAGCTGCAGGGGAGACAGAGCTTACTGCGATCCCTGATTCCGAAACGGTGCTGGCTTGCTCTGCCGTGCTTGCAGGTCGAGAACTTGAAACGCTGGCACAACCAGTTGCTATTCCCGTGGACTTGGTTGAGTTGCCCGAGCAGGACGCTGCGGACGAGCCGCTGGAAATTCCGTCGGAGATCTATGAGCCGTCGAGTATCTCCGAGCCACGCCGCTGGTTGCCGTTCCCACTTCGTCTTTCTGTTCCCGGCAGTTCTAGGCCAGGACTAAATGTGGTGATGGGACTGATTGCTGTGGCCGCGTTGTTTTCGGCTGGAGCGTGGTGGGGGATGCAAGGTCATGGGAAGACGGCCACCACCAAGGTTGCAGCAACCCAAGGCGAAGAACGAGCGATCTCGCCACGATCGGTGACGACGCCACCCGCGCCTCCGGAGGATGTTCTGGCGCCGGCAGTGGCCGACAATTTGATGAATCCGGAGAAGCCCGGCTCCGACGCAGCGCCACTCATCGCCGTGGCGGATGACAAGCTGGCCGCGCTGCCAAAAATCACAGGGGTTCGCCACTGGTCTTCGTCCATGGGTAGCACGGTCGTCATCGACATGGAAGACCAAGTTCCTTATGAAGTGCATCGTTTAATGTCGCCCGAGCGGATTTACTTCGATCTGCATGACACGGGGTTGTCGCCGGGATTGGATGGCAAGGCAATGGACGTGGGCGATGCTTCGCTGACCCGCGTGCGCGTCGCCCAGCCAGTTGCTGGAGTCACACGGATCGTGCTGGACACACGGGACGGATCGAATTTCTCCGTCAGCATGGAGTCGAACCCGTATCGCCTGGTTGTCGAATTGCGCGGCAGCGAGAAAAGTTCGGTGGCCAATCATTTTGCTCCGAACCATCCGGCTGCGATTGCTTCCGCGTCCGCGAATGCCGTACCAGTTCCGGTGAAAGCGGCTCCAGTAGCCGCATTGACGGCAAAGGCAGCGGATCAACTCCAACCCATGCCGGCGAAACTTTTCCCGGCTCGAACAGGGAAATTTCGCATCGTGCTTGACGCCGGACACGGCGGCTGGGACTTGGGGACGGTGGGACGCGAGGGATTGCTGGAAAAAGATCTGGTGCTCGACGTGACGCAACGCCTGGGCAAGTTATTGCAATCGCGATTGGGGTTCGAGGTAATGTTCACGCGGACCGACGACACTTACCTGCCACTCGAGCAACGCGCGGATATCGCCAACCAGGCACAGGCCGATCTGTTCGTCTCGGTTCATGCGAACTACAGCAGTTCAGCGACAGCGCGTGGAGTTGAGACCTATTACACGAATCTGTTCTCGGCTCCGGGGTCGCGCGAGGTCGAACGGCACGACGAGGGGACATCTGCCAAGCTAACTCCGGTCTCGCTAACGGCCGGCGGATTACACGAAAAGATTGAGGAGTCGCGGAGGCTCGCGGCCAGTGTTCAACGAGCGCTCTATGCGACCCTGTCCGCAACCAGTCCGGACATTCGCAACCGCGGTATTAAGGACTCAGCTTTTGCGGTGCTAACCGGCACAACGATGCCGGCGATTCTTACCGAGATTTCCTTTGTCAGCAGTCCCGCGGACGAGCACAACCTCCAGAGCGCTGCTTACCGCCAGCAAATCGCGGAAGCTCTTTACCAAGGCATTGCCCGCTACCAGCAAAGCGCGCCACGGGCGCGGGTTGCGCAGCTACAGACTACTGCTGCGCGACGCTAAGCCTTCAGGCTCGTCGTGACACACATTCTCCGCAAATCTCACCAGGTGTAGTGCGCCGTGTAGGTGATGACCCTCTCTCCGTCTGGTGGGATCGTCACGGGAAACTCTATCGTGTGCGCCTCGGTTTTTTTATAGTCTGCGGAACTGGACGCGATATTCCAGGTCAGTGCTCGATACAGATGCTCGACTACGCGAACATCCACCGGCTCTTTCTTATGGTTGCGCACTTTGATTTCGAACGATTCGGTCGCGCTGGTTTTTCCCATCTCCACGACGTAGTTGGTGCGTGTGCGCTCTCCGGTCAGGTCGAAAGCATTGCCGGTGTAGAAGCGAACGGTCTCGTCGCGCGGCGTGTGGTCAATGACATTTTCGCCGGTGAATTCGATCTGGCCGTCATCGTTGCGGCGGTAAAAACGGACTCGGCCCTTGGGCAGCGGCATGCCGAGATGGTTGGCCTGTGAGTTGACGAACTCTCGCATCACCCAAATCTTGGAATTCGATTCGGTGCCGTAGTTGTGATCGTTGCGGATGTTGTCCCAGCCCCAGCCGTTGTAGCGGTTGAGGTCGATCTTGGCGCCGTCGTATACGTAAAGCTGCTTCGCGGCCACTCCGGCAGCGTGGATGAATTCCACTTGCTTCGTCTCGCGGTCGCGCAGCGTGGTGGCGCGCTCCAGAGTATAGAGGTGGTATTCGTCGAAGGCTTTTTCTGTTACGGGAGGTCCCGCGACAGCGGCGGCGCTGTTCACCATCACCCTGTCAAAGGACACAGGGTTCGTTCCCTGCCGAATCTTGTTCACGTCGCCGGCCATGAGCTTGATGCGCGCGTTTTCGAAGGTCTTGCCGGTTTGGTTGTCCATGGTGACCCAGCCGACGATGTCGAGCGTGTCGCCCTTCTCGGGCGCAACGAGGTTGTAGTCGGCCTCCCAGCTCATGCCGCCCGTGACGTAGGAAAACTCGGCGGGAAATTTTCCGGCTTTGTCGGTGGCAAGCAGCCATTCCAGACGCGGTTTCAGGATGGTGTCATCGGTGAGACTGGGAAAAACGGGCGTGCCGGGAAGACTGAAACGCAATTGTCCGTCGACCTCGACGACGGGCTGCGTCGAGGCACCCACCATCTGGCCCTGGTAATAGGTCTGACCGTAGCGGTTCATCGCAAAACTGTCGTGAGGCGTGTATCCGCTGCGGATTATTTTGCCTTTGACTACGATTTGCGAGCCTTGGGCTGTCCTGACTTCAAAATCTAGCGTCTTGCCTTCGTAGAGGGAGAGCAGCAGAGGCTCCGTGATGGGATCGGCGCGATAATTCTGTTCCAGCACCTGCAGGGCGTGCTTGCCGGTGGGATCGCGCAGAATGACGGAATCCGGCTCCAGGTGCATGGTGATGTCACTCACGTTGATCTGGTTTTCGCCGGACTTGAGATCGAGTGGGATTTCCTGCCTCACGACGGCGAAATCCTCGTTATAGATGGTGAGGGATGGCTGCGGAGATTGCGCGAAGAGACTTCCGCAGAAAGCGAAAATGCAGACGAAGCGAGCGAGCTTCAAGTTGAACCTCCGTGGAACTGTTGAGCGTATTCTTTCTGCCTTGGAAGCCGTGGCTGCCGGCTTTGGTTGGCCAGTGTCCGGAATCAGGCTTCTACAGGTGGAACGCCAGGGGAAGCCATTCTTGCGAAGGCAACTTGCTTCCTTGTGCGGGGACGGGCTTCTCCCCATCCAAGGGTGGCATAGCCACGCTTCCACACCTTCTAGTCCGCACATGCTAGTTCGCGCCCGCTAGTTCGCACCCGTTATGCCGCCATATTTCTCCAGCCACTTCAATTCTTCTCGCACTTTGATCTTTCCGTGCCAGGGGTTCTTGTCGAGATCATGCCCTTCTCCCGGAAAGATCAGCAGGTTACTCGGAACATTCAATTCGTGCAGGGCGCGATCGAGCAGATAACTCTCCAGCACCGGGACGCGAATATCGTCGGCTCCGGCGACCATGTGGGTTGGCGTTCGTACCTTGTTAATCTGGAAAATCGCGGCTTCGCTGTTATAGCGGTCGGGTTTGTCCCAGGGCCGGCCACCCAGAAAATACGTATCATCCAAGGTCGAGTCGTCGTTGCCCCAACCGGCGACGTTCTCCACTCCGCCGGCGCCCGTAACCGCGGCACGGAAGCGCGTGGTCTGAGTGATCAGCCAGTTCGTCATATAACCGCCGTAGCTGTAGCCTCCGATGGTCAACCGGCTCGGATCGGCAAGGCCATCTTTCACAAGCGCGTCCACGCCGGCGAGAATATCCCGACCGGGGCTGGAAAAAAGCGCGGGAACGATGGCGAGCGCGAATTTGTCGCCATAGCCGGTCGAGCCGCGATAATTCGGTTCGAACACCAGCCAGCCCGCAGTCGCCGCCAACCGGTCCCACCCATACCAGTCGGCCTGGAAGTGGTCGCCATCGGCGTCTTGCGGGCCGCCGTGGATGAACACAAACATCGGCAGATTTTTCGCCTCAAACTTTCCCGGCGGATACATCAGCATGCCTTCGACGGGCGTGCCATCGCTGGAGGTCCAGTGGTAAGGCTTGGCCAATGGCAGATCTCGCTCGGTAAACAGCTTGTTGAACGACGTTATGGGATGTGCCTGCGATAATTTGTCCGCACCATCAGCGAGATAAACTTCAGTTGGCCGCTCGATGGACGAGTAGGCAAACGCAATGCGCGAGCTTGGCGATTGCGGCGCGGCGGCGGGAGTCTCATAGGTTCCGGGCCAGCCTTCGCGCTTCACGATGGCGGCTTTCGGAGTCGCTTGCGACACCAACTGCACCTCGGTTCCAAGGCGGCAGGCACAGAGTACGGAGCCGTCGGCGAGCAGCGTGTAACGCACGACTTCACCTGGATAGCCGGTGAACCAGCGCTGGATTTCTCTTTTTTCCGGCGGCGTGCCTGCGTCAAGCTGAGCGTCGATCGAATAGAGGCGCGGCTGCGGATCCTCATACTTCCGTTCCAGCGACCCCAGGTTGACTTGAAAAAACAGATGGCGATTATCCGGGGACCACTCCAGATTCAGTTCCAGGGCCTCATTGCTGGTGAGGCGGATGGGCGTGGCTTCGGCTGCGTTGTTAGTCAGGTTGACGAGGTAGAGATCGAAGTCTTCATTCTTCTCCTGACGGTCGGACGCTGAAGACGTCACAAACGCCAGGCGCTGGCCGTCGTGCGAGATGGTGATTTGACCAACTTTCAGGGGCGTGCGGGCAATGGCGACGGCTCCGGGCGTGACGCCGGAATCTTTTTCCGCCTCGGGAGTCTCTTTGGCATTGGCGCCCAGCGCGGCGTGGCGCGCCTGTGCGTCCTCCAGCATGATTCGGAAGATTACGTCGCCGCGCTCGTCACCGCGGTAACGTTTCACATCTTTCCAATCTTTCTTGTGATCGTCGTTTTGCTGCTTGGTCCAGGGTTGGCGGGTCGCAAAATAGATCGCCTTCGAGTCGCTGGACCAGGCAAAGGAGTGGACTTCATCCTCGCCAGAGGTAATGGCAAAGGCCTCACCACCGTTGGGCGAGATTAGAAAGAGCTGAGCTACGTCGTTATCTTTCTCTTTGTCTTTGTTTTTGCTATTGCCGTCTTTTCTCTTGCCGTCGTCATCGTCCGCGCCTTTGGCATCGCCGGATTTTCGTTCCGAGAGAAACGCGATCCACTGGCCGTCTGGCGACCATTGCGGCGAGCTGTCGTGGCCGGATTGCGTCAATTGAGTCAGACTCCCGGGTGTTGCGCGATAGAGCCAAAGGTCCTTGCGGAAGATCTGTTGGTCCCAATCGGATCTCTCGGTTGCGATGAGGACGTTGTTGCCGTCCGGTGAAATCTTTATCGCGTCGAAGCTGACCGAGTTGAAGAACTCGTCGAGCGCGAGCTTCGGTTTTGGGGTTTGGGCTTGGGTGAAGAGCGAAATGGAAATCACGAACAAGAGTGGGGAACGCAGGATTAGTCGTCGCATAAGGGTTCGGAACATAACGTTTCTAAGATTTTGTCATCTCGATCCCAGCGAAGGATCAATAGCTTCGCGGCGAACAGCAGGTCCTTCGCTTCGGTCAGGATGACAACTCGCAAGAGAGTCTCGGTCATGTTGCGTTGGGTCATGGCGCGGTCGGTTGTGCGTTGCGCAGCGCTTCGTCCAGGGTCTGGTTGCTGGGTGCATTTTGGTCCACCACGCGCCAGCCGTCGTCATAGCCGCGGAACCCGACGGTCGAGCGGTAGCGCACTCCGCTGTCGTAAAGCGCCGACCCTACCGGATTGATGGCAACCCAGCGCCAGGTGAACTCGACGTCGGCGAAGTTGCCGGCCTTGCTGATCCCGGAAATGCTGACCAGTTCGCGATGAGCGACCTGGATTCCGATAGGGCCGGGGTCGGTTCCGTTGCCGGGCAGCGCGCTGGTAATCAGTGGGCGGACGACATCCACTCCCAGCGGTGTGAGTTGCACGTCCCAGCAGGGCGGAGGATCGACACCGGTCGGACACTTTTTCTCCTCGGTGCCGATGATCCATCCGCGGCGCTGTAAGACCATGGAGTCGGGAGAGCTGAAATCCTTATTCGAAATGATACCGGTGCGGAGCCAGAACAATTGCGGCGTCTTGAAAGTGTCGGAGGCGGAGATCAAATCGGAGGCGAGACGGCGCGTCAGGAAGTCGCGCGGAGAACAGCCGAGGCCCAGACACAAGAAGAGCGCCAAAAGCAATGTTTTTGCCGGGTGCATGAATATCGATGTTTTGTCGCGAGAGGATTTTAACAGCCTATGGCGATATTCCAGTCTGCGACCGCGGCGGTAAAACATCGGGCTACCCAAAATCAGGCAAGCCTGCGGGGCAGAAACGGCGCAGACGCGATCTGGCCATCAAATTTCTTCGACCAGCGGCCCGGAATCGGCACATGGCAAGCGGGGCAATCGCCTTCTGGAGTCAACCTGTACTTTTCGATCAAATATCCGTAGCGCTGGATCAGCAGTTCGCCACAATTGTGACAATGAGTATCTTCCAACCCCTTGACCCGCCCCGGAAGATTTCCGGCGTAAATGTAGCGCAATCCGGCTTCGCGGCCGATAGCGGCAGCGCGTTGCAAATCTTCCGGACGCGTATCGGCGGGCGACGTCATTTTGTAATCCTGGTGAAAGGCGGTGACGTGCCAGGGGATGTCTGGCGACACATCGGCCAGAAATGCAGTGAGCTTTCGTAGTTCGTCATCGCTGTCGTTGAAGCCGGGAATCAGCAGGGTGACGACCTCCAACCAGACGCCCATCCGGTACAAACTGCGGATTGTATCGAGAATCGGTTGCAGGCGACCACCTAGCTGGCGATAGTGATGGTCATCGAAGCTCTTGAGATCCACTTTGTAGAGATCGATCCAGGGGTGGAGATAATCGAGCACCTGTGGCGTACCGTTACCATTGGAGACAAACGCTGTCAGCAAGCCCGCTTTGCGAGCCTGGCGGAAAACCGCAACCGCCCACTCGCTCGTGATCAGCGGCTCGTTGTAGGTGCTGACCACAACTTTTGCACCTTGCGCCAGCGCGTCTTTGATCAGCATCTCCGGTTCGGCTTCGAGCGGCGGCGAGACGGCGTTCGGGTCGCGCAGCGCCTGCGAGGTAACCCAGTTCTGACAATAGGAGCAGTGCAGATCGCACCCCAGCATTCCGAAACTGTAGGCGAGGGCGCCGGGATGGGCGTGGAAAAACGGCTTCTTCTCGATCGGGTCGCACTGCACTCCCGCGACATAACCCCAGGGCGCGTAGAGCTTGCCACCATGGTTGAAGCGAACTTTGCAGACGCCGGGTTGTCCCTCGGGAATCGGGCAGCAGTGGCCGCAGGCATAGCAGCGCACTCGGTCGCGATCCAGCTTTTCCCAAAGCGCGGGATCAGCTTCGCGGATTCGGATGTCTGCCGTCAAAATGTCTTGCAGCGTGGCCACAAGCCTATTCTACGGCTGTGGGATTGGGTCTGTCTGTCGTCTGTTCGTCGTCGCTGAGGTGGGGCGAGGGGTGGGTCAGTTGGCTTCGGATTTGGCCCGTTGGTAGTAGTTGTGGATCCAGGCATCGGCCTGTTGGCGGGCAGTGGAAATCTGCGACCGAGTCATCCGCGAAGCCAACACTTCGAGCCGAATCTTGCTAGCCTCGTCACCTTGGGCGTTCGCAATCGTAGACCAGAAGTAGGCGTTGGACAGGTCTTCAGGAACTCCGCGCCCCGCCCAATAGTAGGCTCCAACCGTAGACTGCGCGCTGACCACACCGTGTTCGGCGGCGCGCAGGAACCACTGCATGGCTTGCGCGTCATCATGCGGCAAGTCCTCACCGTTATGGTAGCGGAGGCCCAACTGCCATTGCGCGTCCCCGTCCCCTTCTTCGGCGAGCCTGCGCAACTCTGCCAGAGACTTTGGCTGAGCGCTGTGACCGGTCGCGCTTTGTCCCAAGGCCGTCTCCGAAGCCTTCTGTGAGGGAGCCCAACGCTTCTCAATTGAGGGCCCGACTAAGTAGCCTACCGCGATTGCCACTACTACAATGACCAGCCCGAGCAGTGCGCGATGAAGCAAACGAGGGACTAGGGAGGAAGTTTCGGGAACTTGCTCCGGGACTGGCTCCGGAACTTTCTCTGCGGCGAGTGGTTCAGAGACCTGCTGCGGAACTGGCTCTGGGACTGCAGCGCTCGTTTCCCACAAGGCATCGCGAATCGCATGCATCGAAGGTGGATTAACCGAAACTGGATCGATCGAGGTCAGATCGAGCGAGGTCGGATCGATCGACAACGACTCGATCGGAGCCAACTCCGAAGCGGAAGTCTGGAACACGCCGGAAAAGGCCGGCGGTTCGATCGGTTGCGTTTCCGGTCGAGTCTCTTCAGGCTGGGCGACTGCGGGCTGCGCCTTTTCGCGATCGGCGGCGGGAATCATTTCGACTAACCGGCCTAAAACCGTGGCATGGGCCTCCGTGAAAGCCCATGGGTGCGGCGAGAAAACCTCCAGGAGGCCGATCACTCGAGAGTCAGCGATGATGGGAGCAGCCATCAGCGAGCCGATGCCCAGTGCGCGGCCGATCTCAGGATCGACCCGCGGATCGTTTTCCATATCCTCGCAGGAGACCAGCAGTCCAGTGCGAATGCATTCTCCGGAGAGACCTTGTTTTGCGTCGACCGGGGCTCCGAGCGGCGGAGCCGGGTTGCCGGCTTGCGCGCGGCAGATCATTTTGTCGCCGGTAAGAAACGCCAGCGCCGCGCCTGTGGCTCCCGTAAGAGTCACGGCGCACTCGGTGACCAGTTGCAAAACCTCATCATCACCGATCTTGCTGACCTCCAGACGAACTGCCTCCAGCCGTAGAGACCCGTCTTGCCGCGTCTGGGACGACGGCATCCCCGTCTCCACTCGCTGGATCGGGATTACTCTGTTGGATTCGTCGGATTCATCGATCTGCAATGTCGCGGGCGATGGGACCCTCACCAGCTCCGGCGATTTCTCTTTCTCGCGCCGTGCGAGTTGCTCGGCTCGAGCCGCGTGATTGGAACAGGCGATGAGCAAATTCGCAAAGAGCCATTCTTGCAGGATGTGGCGAGAACTCTCGGGAAGCCCGGAGAGCTGGATACCTCCGCGTCCAGTGTGGTCGCTCCAGATCACTTGGCCACGACCATGAATGAAGCTTCTTGTTTCCGGCAAATCGAGGCAAATGGCCACGGGCCGGTTCACTTCCAGCGGTTCACTGGTCTGGACGGCGAAGCCTTCTTCATGCAGATCGAGCAATTCGCTCAGATCCACAACCATACCCGTTTGCGGGCCATTGAAACTGGCGTAAACCGGGGTGTGGAGTTTGTGACGAATACTACGGCGCCGCTCTGTATGAGAAGCCCCCGCATCTGGATCCGGCAGTCTTTGAGTGCTCTGATCCATAATCGTCTCCATATTAACTCAGGCATGGAGAGGAAGGGAGGAAGATCCTAGGTTGGTTTCGGTGGGGTTATCGGAACCTGGTTAGAGGCGGACAGCTCGTAGCGGGCTGTCGCCTTGCACGACCGGCAATAAAACGGGAATCGTCAGGATTCGATCGAGCGCGTTGGCTAGTATGGAAGGAAATTCAGAAGTGAGAAGATTGACATCGAGTTGAAGATCGCGGGGGCTATAAACACGATAAACAACGAGTGAGCCGCGATGCCGGTTCGAAGTTGTCACCAAGTCCAGTGTCAGCTTCCACGAAGGCTGGCTGGAAATTGCCGCCATGTGAGGAGCCTTGCTCCAGTGAAAATGGCGGTTGCCATCGCCGGAGAGCGCTTGCTCCGCAGGAAGCGATTTGAGCTGCAGCTCGAAACCATCGAAATCGTTGCCTTCGAAGGCAGCGACGAGGATGCTGCGGACCTGATTGAAATCGGCGGCTACTTTGAGTTCCTCGACCGCGCGTCGCACCGCAAGGTTGTTGATGACGATTTGCCGCTGGTCAATGGTGCGTTGGGCAACCCGCCGTATTTCGCCAAATTCCAGGTAGTTCAGATGCTGGACGCCCAGCCAGATGCCTGTACCCACGACCGCCAACACGAGTCCCACGGTGCTTCCCGTCGGCCAAAGCAGGAAGAGGCTGAGCATAGCAAAGATGGCAGAGACGGCGTAGAGAACGATGACCACCTGGCGATGCGAAAAACCCATCTGCAGGAGCTTGTGGTGGATGTGTTCGCGATCGGCCGTGAAAATCGGGCGCCCGCTGATGAGCCGCCGCAGGATGGAGAGCAACGTTTCCAAAATCGGCAGTCCGAACGAGACGACGGGGATGGCCACAGCCACGAACGTCGGCGCTTTCTGGGATCCCGCTAGAGCTAGCGCGCTGAGCATGAAGCCGATGAAAAGGCTGCCCGAATCACCGAGAAAAATGGTCGCGGGATTGAAGTTGAAGCGCAGGAATCCCAGGATGGCTCCGGCCAAGGTAACGCTCATCAGCGAGCCGAGCCAGGAATGATTGACCAGCGCGACTACAAAAAAGACCATGGTCGAAAACAGGGCCGACCCAGCCGCTAAACCATCCAGGCCATCAATGAGGTTGAAGGCATTGGTGACCGCAACCACCCACAATACGGTGAGGGGCAAGCCGAGGAACCAGGGCAGGGCGTGCGGGAAGATCAGGGGCAGATCGAGAACCCGCATTCCGCCGGCGAAGAGCATGGCTCCGGCAATCGCCTGCACGGCAAACTTCAAGTAGGTGCCGGCGCCGTGGAGATCGTCGTAGATACCAAGACAAAAAATCAGACACGCGGGAACATAGATGCGGAGGAGCGTGGCAGGAGCGAGCCCTTCGACCAGGCGCGGGAAAATGAGGGAGCACCCGAGCCAGATGATCAAGCTGACGGAAAACGCCAGGAAAATTGCAACGCCCCCCAAACGGGGGAGAGGAGTCTGATGTATATGGCGCCCGCCAGGCGGCGTAGACACCCAGCCTCTACGGGTCGCGAGGTCTCGCACCTGGCGTGTCGCGACGAACGACACAGCCAGCGAGAACGCGAACAATGCGAAGAAAAGGAGCGTCAAGTCAGTTCCCTTCCGGCTGAAATATCCGGGAATCTCATAGCACACTGGCCGCGCGATGGTTCAATCGAGGTCTGTTTCTGAAGAATTCCCTGGTTAAGTTGCGCTGCGAAATCAATTGGTTGTTTGGTGGAACTATACAACTCGGAGCGGTCGCCGGGCAACAGTTTTGGCAATTTTTTGCTGTTGACTAAGTAGTGTTCGCGCACCGTGAAACCGGGCGTTCTGCGCGGATTTTGCTGGACTGCCTATGTTAAACTCAACGAACGCGAATATTCAGGAGTCTTTGTATGTCGGGGTGGAATCGCCATTTCTTTTTGAGAAGTTTGGGCGTGTTTCTGATTGGCTCGTGCAGCCTTCACGTACTGGCTCAAGCGACAGCCCCTGGCGAGGCCGCGCCCGCCCAGCCCGCCGGCGCGAATGAAACTGCCTCTTCGCCTTCTCGTCTACTAGCGAATTCCAATGTGAAGCTGGGCGTCGGCGATCTCATCGAGGTCAGCGTATTCGGAGTACCCGATCTCTCCACCAGAACGCGAATCAGTGGGTCCGGAGACATCTACCTTCCCTTGATCGACTATGTTCATGTCGCAGACCTGACGACTGATGAAGCCCAGCTATTGATCCAGAAGCGGTTGGAAGATGGAGGTTTTGTCCGCAACCCGCACGTTTCCATCTTCGTGAACGACTCGGCGTCGCAATCCATAACGGTAATCGGAGAGGTCAATCGCCCCGGGCCCTATCCAGCAATTGGTGAACGCCGCCTTTACGACATCCTTTCGGCAGCGGGAGGATTGAACGACAAGGCGGGGCGCAACGTGACCATCGAACATCGAGACTCCGATCAAAGAGTCGAGCTTCAGCTATCGTCCAATCTGGCGGATGATACCAAGAACAATGTTGATATTTATCCGGGAGACACAATCATTGTTTCTCGCGCCGGGATCGTTTATGTGGTAGGCGATGTCGGCCATGCGAGCGGGTTTCGGATAGAGGACAACAGTCTCTCCGTTCTGAAAGCCCTGGCGCTGGCTGGCGGCAGCACTCATACTTCCGCCCTCGGTAAATCGCGGATCCTGCGGCAGACGGCGAACGGGGTCCAGGAAATTCCCGTCGATCTCAAAAAGGTGCTCTACGCGAAGGCCCCGGACATGACAATGGAGAAAGGCGATATTTTATTTGTGCCCGGAAGTGCGTTTAAGACCGCCATGTATAAGACTGCCGATGCAGCCGTAGCGCTATCAACCACTCTGGCGATCCTCGCGGTTCAGTAAGGCGCGTGGCGCGGTCGCAGACTTCACATCGGCGCCCCTCGTCGTGATCCCAAGCTATTCCAAGAGCGACTCCAGTACGGCAATGTAGTCCTGCGCCGTTTTTTCGCGGGAAAGGTTCTTGACAATGTACCGCCGACCGTTGGCACCCAGTTGTCGTCCGCGGGCGGGGTCGGCAGCGAGCGTCAGAATCGCTTTCACTAGCGCTCCGCTGTTTTCGGGCTCCACAAAAACGCCGGCCTCGGCCTCTTCGACAATCTGACGAGCCTGCCCGTCGACCGCAACGATTACCGGTCGCTCGCACGCCATGTATTCGAGAAGCTTGGTGGGAATCACCGTCTTGAATAGTTCGGTTTTCTTCAACATCACCAGGCAGAGATCGGCCGCCGAAACATAGGTGGGAATCTGTTCCCGCGGTTGCTGGTCCAGAAACTGAATGTTGGAAAGTCCGCGCGCCGCGGCGAGTTCCACGATCTTATCTTTTTCCGCCCCTTCTCCAATCATTAAGAACATCGCGGTCGGGAAGGCGTCACGCAGTTCTTCAGCCGCGGCAATCACAGTCTCGAGTCCATGTGCGTTACCCATGGTGCCGATGTAACAAATCAGAAAACGACCTTCGAGCTTCAGTCGTTTTCGAACTTCGATCGCCCCGGGGTCAAAGCAGAAGAGATCCGTCTCGACTCCGTTTTGAATGATGGAAATTTTTTTCCCGGGCACATCCCAGCACCGGGTGAGGTGCTCTTGGAACGCGGGCGATACAACGACGATGCGATCGGCATGACGATAAAGGAAACCGGCGATGGCTCCCAGCGTGCGATGGAGCAAAGTTTCTTCACTGCCCGCACCAACGGCGCCGAGTGATTCCGGCCAAAGATCGCGCACTTCAAAGACGAAGGGAACACGCTTCCACCACGCCAGCCACCATCCGGAAAGTGCGACCAGCAATTGCGGAGACGTGGCGACGACCACGTCCGGCTTCGGCAGACCGAGCCCGCTCAGCGCCGCCGAGACGCAGAACGATGCGTAATTACGAATTCTTTCGTGCGCTTTTCGATTCGGTAACGGCCACAACCAGGTGCGAACTACGCGAACCCCATCGACGGTTTCGGTGTAACGAAGCCGGCGGAGCCGCGCCCGCCAACTTTCCGGCACAACTCCGGTCGGATGGTTCGGAAACCCGGTGAGAACTGTCGTTTCATGTCCCAACCGCGCCCAATGCCGGGATAATTCGTCGGCACGCGCCGCCGGGGCTCCCATTTCAGGCGGAAAATATTGCGAAACGTAGAGAATTTTCACAAAGAGTCGTTCGAGCAATCAGTAGTGGAGCAGTTTGAAAATACTTTTCTCAACCAAGGCGCGGGTCCGATTTCTGCGGCGGTGCGCGTAACCTTCCCACCGGTTGGCAACCACCTCGTAGCGTGCATCGCCCGTCAGCATAGACATTACCCGCAACTGTACGATATGCAAACGGTGATAGAAAGGGCTCGCCAGCATTTTAAGCCGGGTTCCCGATTGCTCGTACAGCGACCAGTATCCGGTATCAAACCGCGGCAAGTTTCGAACCAGAGTCTCCGCGCCGCGATCGAAAATCTCCTTCGCTGAAGCGTCACTGCGCGCGAGCCAGAAATCAAACACGCCCCACAGCGCCCACATGAATCCATTCAAAATATGCGTTGGGGGGTCCACGAGATATTCTTCGATCCACAGGTTTTTTTCGTTGTGCTCCGATAGATCCTCAAAGAGCACGCCACCCTCGGCAATGGGGCGTGTTAGGGAGACAAACGCCTTCTCGACCGCGCTGCGATACTTCTCCTCGGCGGAATCGGGATGGGAATGGGAACGCGCATGAGCATGCACTCGCAGAAGAAGCGAAATACCCTGTCCCTGCGCGAGACCCGAATACCATGGCGCCTTGAGCGTGTCACGATACTCCCAATCAAAATGATGGTTCCATACCCAGAGGCCGTGAGCATTCTGCTCGAGATTTGCGGCGAGCCAATCGGCAGCCTTAAGAGCTTTCTGCCAGCGTGCTTCGTCATTCGTCTCGCAGAAACGGTTGTAGTTTGCAAGCCCCCACTGCGCAATCGCGATCGGGTTGTACTGCAGGCCAATCGCACCGCGATAGTCGAGCATGGGAATGCCGGCGGCATCGTAGTGCCCGGCGTAGTCTGCCTTTTCGCGAAACAGCATGTAGTACTCGCCGAGCCGATTGGCGGTTGCGCACGGATTGATCGCTGGCACGTCGTGCCAGAACGTCAACTGGCTTCGTCCGGGACCAAGGTAAGCGCGGAAAATACGGCGGTAGTACTGCCAACGCGCGGCCACGCTCATGCCCGGTCGACTTCCCAGAGCGTGGTAACCAGATCGTCTGTGTCGACGGCTAAGGTCGTGGCAGCAAGATAATTCGTGGCGTTCTCGCCGTCGGGCAGAAAGACGTTGCCATACTGGAAATAACGCATCGGCAAGTTGTCCTTCTTCCAGCGAGCCAGCACTTGCCAATTCGTTCCGTCTCTCGATCCGGCGAGCTGGACTTCACGACCTGTATTCACGGCACTCGGCTCGACCATCGTCGAAAAAAACATGGCCTCGCCGGCCCTAACACTAACCTTGCAACCAAAGATTGAAGAGCTGGCGAGGTCGCCGACTCTCTCCACATTTCCTTCCCGATTGAGCCGGTACACGTGGTTCTTTTCGAAGGGAGTGTCGGTCGAAAGATACAACCCATTTTCCATTGGAATCGCAGCCACGGCCCGGGCTTGCTGGTTTCCCGCCAGCACCACCTCTACCGAGCTAAGATCCGACGCAGCACGCAGCACCTTGCACTCCGCGCCTTCATCTCCCGTCAGTATCCAGAGGCAATCGCCCCAACGGTCGTAGACGATGTTGTGGACATGACGAATGCTTCCCGCGGGAAATGTGTAAGCAACTTGCCACGTGCTTCCGCGGTCGGTCGAAACATAGATGTGAACTTCGGCGCGCTCGCGATTGTCGAAATACTCTCCCCAGTAAATTCTTCCCGATGGCGCCGCAGTGACGTGCAGTGGCCGTATGCCGCGCCGCACTCGATGAGTAACATGAAATTCCTCGCTGTTCGAAACCCGCGTCACCAGCGCGCCCGGTACTGCGCCCACCATAGTTCGGTCGGTCGTTCGGTCGTTTGTCTGGCCGTTCGCCTGACGACCCGCGATGGCCAAAGCATGAAAGCCATCGCGCACGAGACGATAGCTCAATGTCGAACGCGACGTAAGATTCCTCCACCAGACTGGACGAAAGCTCGCGACAACTTCCCATGGTTCGCTGTTGCCGATTTGCGGACGGGCACCTTGCGGCAGAACTTGCAGACGGACGATCTGATACCCTCGACACCCGCAGAGAATGTCGCCGTCCCACGCCAGCACGCGAATGCCGCGCCAGGCAGCGACTTTGCGCAGCATTAAGGCCGAGGATGCGGCCACCGCAACTGGGGTTTCAGGCATGCCGGGTAGCTTCAGCTCTTGGCTTTGATTCTTCTGTTTTGCCTACAGGCTTGCAAGCCAGAAAGGGCCCTATGGCCAACACATCCATCTTGGTTCGCTGGAAGCAGTCGATGGCTTCCTGCGGCGTGCACACGATCGGCTCATTCTCGTTGAAGCTCGTGTTGAGAATTACCGGAATTCCAGTTTTCCTGCCAAACGTCTGGATCAGATCGTAGTAGAGCGGATTCTCCTCGCGTGCCACAGTCTGCAATCGTCCCGTATTGTCGACGTGGTTCACGGCGCACAGGCTTTTCCTTTTCTCCGGACGAATCTTGTAGACGTGGAGCATATAGGGCGAGGGATGATCGTGCTCGAAGTACTCGTGCTGCGCGTCGGCCAGGATGGAGGGAGCAAAGGGTCTAAACCACTCCCGGTGCTTGATGCGAGCGTTCAACACATCCTTCATGTCGGGCAGGCCGGGGTGCGTGACGATCGAGCGATTGCCGAGCGCACGTGGTCCCCACTCCATGCGTCCCTGAAACCAACCGACAACATTGCCCTGCACCATCTCATCGGTAACCGCATCCAGCAATGGCGCACGATCAAGCCGGTGATATTTTACGCCGGCGCTTTGCAGTGCCGATTCGATCTGCGCTTCAGAAAACTCCGGCCCAAGGTAAGCGTGATTCATCTGCGAATGGTGCTTACGCGGATGCTTCAATATCGAATGATAGGTATGCAGCGCCGCGCCAATCGCCAAACCTTCGTCGCCTGCGGCGGGCTGAATCCAGGTACGGCGGAATGGAGTCCGTGAAAACAGTTTGCCGTTCGCGACACTATTGAGTGCGCAGCCTCCCGCCATCGCAAGATTCTCATCGGGGACGCGCTTATGCAGTTCGTTCGCAAGATGGAAAAATACCTCTTCGAAAACATGCTGCATGGCATACGCCAGATCCATATCGCGCTGAGTAATCTCGGCGTGCGGTTCGCGAGGTGCGCCGAATAGCTTTTCCATCTTGTCGGAGAAATGGCGCGCCAAGCGCACGGTTCCGTCGGGCAACACCTGCATTCCCTGGCTGCTGCCGAGCGGCTTGAAGTAACTCATGTTGAGCTGAAAGCTGCCATTCTTGAGCGCGACGATCTTTCGGATCTGGTCAACATAAGTGTCTTTCCCATACGGCGCGAGCCCCATGACTTTGCCTTCATCGCCATATTTTCTGTAGCCGATGAAATCGCAAATCATGGTGTAGAAGCTGCCGAGTGAATGCGGCAGGAAAACGCGGTCGAGCACTTGAATCTCATGGCCTTCGCAGCGCGCCATCATAGTCGAGACGAAATCTCCCGAACCGTCGTAGCTGAAGGCTGCTGCTTTTTCCCATGGCGAGCAGTAGTACGAACTCGCGATGTGGGCGATGTGGTGCTCCAGGTGATGCTCCTGGAATTTCAGGGTCGAGACGTCCACGTCAAGCGCTTGCGCCAGCAGCGAACGCACGTCGCGCATCGCCTCTTTGCGCTGCCGCATCTTGATAAAATTCAAAACCTTGGCCGGATTCGCCAACGCATACTGCACTTTCTTGGCGAGATTGGCATCACTATCCTGCCCCACGGCAACGTGCTGAATATCGGTGATCTTCGCACCCGCGGCGTCCAGACATGCTTTCACCGCCAGCGCTGGAAACCCGCCGTAATGTTTCTGCCGGTTCAGCCGCTCCTCGGCCACCGCAAAAAGAATTTCTCCATCTTGGAGGATCGCCGCCGAAGAGTCGGCGTGAAACATATTTAGGCCCAAAATCAACATGTACGGCTTGTCCCTTTCTCTTCTCGATCTTCTCTCTTCGATCCAATGATCGCTTCGGTTTTCTCACTGCGGTAGTTTTTTCCGCATTGCCGACGCGACGAACGCGCTCAGATCGATTGCCAGAGGTTGCCCGGTCTGGCACGAGTTCTGCAGCCGCAGCGTCGCGAGAGTCGAACCCACGATTTGTTCCCACGGAATGGGTGGCATCTTGCCCTGAAGTGCATCCACAAATGCCTGCATTTCTGCTTTGTGTCCCTTGTCCTGTCCCCATCGAGAGCGTGCGATTTGTTTGCGGCCATTGCGAACCAGTTCGAGCCGCCGAAAATCTTCGAGGATCGCAACCGAACCGCCGCCGAAAACTTCCACGCGCTCCTTCGACGCCGACTTGTCGCCGTTGGCGAGATAGCTGATCGTCCCCAATGTGCCGCTAGCGAACTTGAACGACGCAACGACGTTATCCATGCTGTACTGGCCCGGATTGCCCACGGTCTGCGCCTGCACCTCGATGGGACACGCGCCGGCGAGGAAGCAGAGGAAGTCCACGAAATGGCAGACCTCGCCGAGGATGCGCCCGCCTCCCTGCTCGGGATCATTCACCCAATGATCGGTGGGAATGTAGCCCGCATTCACGCGGTAGTGAATGGCGAGTGGCTCGTGAATCTCGTCCAGGAACTTTTTTATCTGCACCGCCAGCGGCGCGAAGCGACGATTGAAACCAACCGTCAGCAAGGGGGCATGGTCACTCGTCGCCTCAGAAACCAGCGCCGCCAGTTCGTCTTCGTTCAGGCAAATCGGCTTTTCGCAGAACACGGCTTTCCCGGCGCGCAGCGCTGCGAGCGCCTGTCGAGCATGAAGATGATGGCGGGTCGCGATCAGCACGGCTTGAATTTTTGAGTCTTGCAAAAGTTCAGCTTCGGAGTTGGAACAGTAGGAGAATCCGAATTTGTCGGCGGCGTGCCGGCTGCGGGGCCCAGTCGAATTGCAGACACCGATGAAGGAAACACCGGCGATCGCCTTCAGGGCAGGCAAGAGCGTGTTCTGCGCGAAACTGCCCGCGCCCAGCACGCCTAGACCAATAGAACCTGAAGGCGCAATGGCGGCAACCGAAATTTTGTCCGACCAATTCGGAGCAGTTTCGGATTCGGCGCCCGCATACGTGATCAGCGCAGCTAGAAACGGTTCCCCCGTGTTTCCCGTGATCAGGTCATAGGCTCGCGTGGCCTGCTCCATCGGAAAGCGGTGCGTAATCAGCGACGGCAGATTCAATTTGCCATCGGCTATGAATTGCAAAAAGGCTGCCAGATTGCGCGTCTCAGTCCAGCGTACATGCCCAATCGGATAATCGCGCCCTTTCTGCTCATACGCAGCGTCATAACGGCCTGGGCCGTAAGAGCGCGAGATTCGAAAGTCGAGTTCCTTTTCGTAATACAGCTTGCGCTGCAGTTCCATGCCGACGGTTCCGACGGCAACCACAATGGCGCGATCGCGTGCCAGTTCTGCTGCCAGGTTCACCGGTTCGCTGCTCGGAGTCTCCGCGGTGATCAATACCGAGTCCACACCCACGCCGCCCGTTTTCTGAAAGCACAGATCGCGGAACTCACGCGCGCCGGTACATGCGGCCTCGGCTCCGCTTGCAACTGCAAGGTCAGCGCGATGCTTCAACAGATCCATTCCAAAGACGCGGCAACCTGCGGCCTTCAGCAACTGCACCGTGATCTGTCCCAGCAATCCGAGTCCGATCACAGCGACCGTGTCGCCGAGCGCGACTTCCGCCGTTCGAATGCCGTGCAGGCAAATCGCGCCCACGGTTCCGAAGGCTGCCTCTTCGTAAGAAACTTGCGGCGTCGTCTCGCTGCGCTCGGGAATCTTGGCCACAAGCATGCGCGGCACGCAGGCGAGCTCGGCATGCACCGCATATCCGGCGCCCGCGCATGCCACGCGATCGCCCACGTTGATGTCGGCGATGCCATCGCCCACCGCAACCACCACTCCGGCGCTGCTGTAGCCCACCGATTGCGGCTGATTCAGGCGAGACCGCACCGTTTGCATCGTGGACGCCAAGCCATCCCTCTGCATCTTGGCCATCACATCGCGCACCAGGTCGGGACGAGCCTTTGCTTTCGCGAGCAGATTCTTGCTGGCAAACTCAACGGATGCGCGCTCCGTGCCGGCCGATACTAGCGACGCTGCCACTCGCGCCAGCACACAGCCTGGCAGCAATTGCGGAGCCGGGACTTCTGCGATCTGTAACTCACCGGTGCGCGCGTCTTGTAAGAGTTGCTTCATGCGGTCGTTAGCGGTTGAGATGGTTGAGAGGCATCGATCTGCCGCTGCGCGAACGCCTTTGCGCCACCATCGAGAAAAAGCTGCATCCAGATCTCCAGCGTGAGCAGTTGCCAGATTTGCATCGACCAGTCGTCCGCGCCGCGCCGGTGCTCGTCAATGTAGTTGCGCACCACTTCCGGACGAAATAGTCCACGGCGCCGCACTTGAGATTCTGAAAGAAGATCATCCACCAGCGGACGCAAATCGTGCGCCAGCCAGTAGTCTACCGGTGCCGCGAAGCCCGCTTTCGGCTGCCGCAACACCTCCTCCGGCAGCATACTACGCATGGCTTCGCGAAAAATATGCTTCGTCACCGGACGCCATTTGCCTTTCAACTTCGACTCCGGCCTGACATTCCAGGCAACAAATTCGGCCAGTTCACGGTCGAGAAACGGCACGCGGACTTCCACCGACGATGCCATGCTCATCTTGTCGTTGTAAGTCAGATTGAGCGTGGTCATGAAAATCTTGGTATCCAGATAGAGCATCTGGTTGAGAAAATTCGCGTGCTTTACTTTCTCGAATGCCGCCAGGTGCCGGGCATTAGAATTCTGATCTACTCTTGCCAGCAGTGGCAATTCTTTCGCATACAAATCTGCCTTCTGCTGCGGATCGAGATAGGTGCAGTTTCTGATAAAGGCTTCCGCCGGGCTGAGCGCCGCGCTCCGCGCCATCTTTTTCGCAAGACGCACAGACCCTTTCATGCGCGTCCCCCGCAACGACGGTAACCCCAGCAAAGTTCGCTCCGCGGCCGACCGGGCAAAGCCTGGGGCGCGCCGATATTCTTCGGCCCATGCGTGCGCAACATGCTTGCGGTATCCTGCGAAAATTTCGTCACCGCCCACTCCCGACAAGAGCACCGTCGCCTGTTTTCGCGCCTCGCGGCACACCAGATACGCTGTGATGATCGCCGGATCGGCGGTAGGTTCATCCATGTGCCAGGTCAAATTCGGCAACAGGCTGACCACATCGGGTTCGACCACAATTTCATGGTGCTCGCAGCCTAGCTTGCGCGCGAGACGCTGCGGAACGGCCGGATCGTCCATCGTCGTCTCGCCCACACGATATTTTTCGGGAAAGGTAATCGTATATGTCCGTACCGGCTGCTTTCGCGCCATGGCGGCCACAATACTCGACGAGTCCAGCCCCGCGCTCAGAAACGCGCCGATCGGAACATCGCTCACCATCTGTTGTTCGACCGATGCACAGAAGCGTTCGCGAATTTCGTTCGCAAGATCCGCTTCGTTTCGCTCGAAGCAATGGTGGGCTGGTGGAAATGTTAAATCCCAATATTGCTCGATGCGAAATTTGCCTTGCTCCCAGACCGCATAATGGCCCGCCGGAAGCTTCCGAATTCCTTCAAACATCGTCAGCGGATCAGGAACCCAAAGGAAAGTCAGATATTGATCGAGCGCCTCCATGTTCATACGCGCTTCGATTCCCGGCACTTCAAGCAGCGCTTTGATCTCAGAAGCGAAAGCTAGCTTTCCGCCGCTCTCCCAGTAATAGAGTGGCTTGATTCCGAAATGATCGCGAGCCAGAAACAACTTCGGCGAAGTTCCGCGCAGATCGCAGATCGCCAGGGCAAACATACCCTGCAAGCGGTTCAAACAGTCTTGGAGACGATCGGGACCATACTCTTCGTAGAGACGAAGGACCACTTCCGTATCAGTGTGCGAACGAAAACGAGGAGCGTTCGATTTCGCTTCGAGTTCGCGGCGCAGAGCGGCGAAATTGTAGATCTCGCCGTTATAAGTAATCCACACCGTGCCATCTTCGTTGCTCATGGGCATGTGGCCATCGGCGGAGAGATCGAGAATGGCGAGGCGGCGACTGCCCAAGCCGATGGATCCGCCATCGGGGAAACGGCGCTGCCAGAGCCCGGAGTCGTCCGGACCGCGGTGCGTCTGCACGTTCGTCATCCGGGCGAGCGTCTCCGGGCTGCCGCAGTTCACGAGCCCGCTGATGCCACACATGGCGTCAGTTCCTCCCGTTTTGCAGCTCGTAGATTTTGGCCTTGGTATGAAACATCTGCACAGCTTGAAAGGCGCAATAGATCAGGCCAGGCACACCATCGAGAAACCCCAAGCGAAAAACGTATCGGTACAAGAAGAGGAGAACGGGAGAACCGGGCAAGCGGAAGAGATTCCGTTTCAGCCATCTTCGGCGTTGCGCCTGGGTGCCGAACAGATCCGCCTTGACCTCGGCTGAAGAGCGACTGGAGTCGCTTTCCGTCCGCAAAAGCACTCGCGCTTCCCAGTTCGAGTACTCATTGTGCTTCAGGATGTAACGTGACAAGGAATCGACGTTGTGGTGGACCAACGCATGGCGCAACTCCGCGGTGGGGCCATCCACCACTACGTGTTCGTGAATTTCGATGTCCGCCATGGACGGATCCTGATCCTTCAAGCGACATTCGAAGCGGCCTCGACCTTTGCGGAACAGCGACAGTTTCCAGAAACTTGCGTCGCAATGTCGCAAGATGCGTCCGAGAAAATACATCTGCAGGCGGATGGAATAACCATTCACCTCGGGGTTCGAAAGTGCGCGCCGGATTTCTTCCAAGAGCTCCGGGGTCAAGACCTCATCCGCATCGAGCAGCAAAATCCAGTCGTAGGCGAAAGACAGCGTGTCCATCGCCCATTGGCGCTTCTTCGGCCAGCCGCCCGCATAACGAAACTGAACCACCTTCGCGCCGTGCGACTGCGCAATCGCCACCGTGTCGTCCGTGCTCTGAGAATCGATGACGTAGACCTCACCGGCCGCGGCCAGGGATTCCAGGCAGCGCGGCAGGTTGCGCGCCTCGTTGCGGACCGGAATGATCACGCTTACCGGGAGCACATGCGTTGCTATGCCCGACCGCACCACGCTAGATTCTGTTTTGGTTTCGATCATTAATTACTCGATCATGATTGCTCGATCAGTCTATTCTGCCCGGCTGGCAGACCGTCTGCCCCGCATTTTCTGAACAGGTTTTGTGAACCATGGTATCTGAATTATGTTAGCGGAGTTGCCCGGGATATGGTGCCGGGTGGGGAAAAGCGATTGCTGCTGTGGTTACGGGGTTCCGTCGCGTGCTGCGAGGGCGAAGTCCTCGCCACCCGAAAATCTTCTGCCTCAAAGGTTGTGCTCGCACCAGCCCTGCAGCACAAACAGCGACCACGGACGCGACCAGGAGGTTTCGCCCGCGAGAAAACGGTTCCACACTTCCCGCACGGCGCTCGCGCCAATCGAAATCTGGTCCCAATTACTCTTCAGCAGCGCGTCTTCCACGACCGCTCTCATCTCGCCCCGCAGCCATTGCTCAAAGGGCAGCGTAAATCCTCGCTTGGGGCGATTCACGATTTCCCTCGGCAACTCGACCCCCAGACTCGCCAGCAGCAGGCTTTTTTGCGAATCGCCTTTTAATTTCCTCTCTCCCGGAATGCGGAAGCAGGCTTCGACCAGCGCCCTGTCCAGAAAAGGCACCCGCAGTTCCAGTCCATGAGCCATGCTCATGAAATCGGAATCGCGCAGCAGCGTGTTGCGCATGTACCAGCGCGATTCCAGATAGGACACGCGATTAATCGGATCTAAACACTGGCTCTCTGTGACCGACTCTTGTAACCCTCGATCAAGAGATTGCTGCAAAGCTCCGTAGTCCAGGGACTGAAATAACCGCTCACGCTCCGCGACCCCGAACAGCGTACGTACGAGGAAGTACGGATGAACAAATGCCGGATGAAGCGCGGAGCCCGCTCCAGCAGTCAACTCCTCCAGTTTGCGGCCGCGATCGCCTTTGCCGGCGAACAGCGCCACCGATGCCGAAAGCAGGCGACGTGCTACCCGCGGCAGCCGTCCCAATCGTTTGGAAAAGGCTTCCATTCTCGGCACGTGGCGAAAATTCGAATAGCCTGCGAACATCTCGTCGGCGCCCAGACCGGTCAAAGCAACCTTCACTCCCGCAGCCCTTGTCTTGGCGGATACGAGGTACGTGTTGATGCCGTCGATGGTCGGTTGGTCCATCGCGCGCAGCGCTTCGGGCAACGACGCCAGCGTGTCTTGCGGCGAGATTGGTATCTCATGATGTTCGGTGTCGAAGCGACGGGCGATTTCCCGCGAATAACGCCCTTCGTCGAACTCCTCTTCCTCGAAGACCAGCGAGAATGTGTTCGCGCGCACACCATTTTGGCTGAGGACCGCGACCAAGGCGCTGGAATCAATTCCACCGGAAAGAAATACTCCGACGGGCACGTCACTGACGAGATGCGACAAGACCGCGTCGCGCAAGATCGCGGGCAGTTGATCTACGGTCCCGTTCCCTGATCCCGACTCCGACGATCTTCGCTCCAAACACTCTGCTTCCGATCCCTCGCGCACCGACGGCCGCAAAGCATTCCAATACTCGCGGCTGCGTACCGATCCGTTTTCGATCGTGAGCACGTGTCCAGCGGGAACCGCCTTGATTCCTTCCACGATCGTCCAGGGCTCGTACACCGAACCGAACGTGAGGTAGCTCAAAACGCCTGTGGGATCGGTCTTTCGCGGCACCATCCCCGTCTGCAAAAGGGTTCTTACTTCCGAGGAAAAAATAAACATCCGCTCTGACTGGTAGTAGTAAAGCGGCTTGATTCCCATGGGGTCGCGTGCCAACAGCAACCTCTTTCGTGGAGCGTCCCACAGGGCAAACGCAAACATGCCGCCCAGACGAGTCAGGCACTCCTCGCCCCACACGCGGTACGCCGCCAGAATCACTTCCGTATCGGAATGACTTTTGAATTCGACGCCAGCGGTTTCGAGTTCCCGCCGAAGTTCGCGAAAGTTGTAGATCTCCCCATTGAATACGATCCAGTTGCCGGTAACCGGGTCCTGCATGGGCTGATGCCCAAGCGCTGAGAGGTCGATGATGGAGAGGCGAGTGTGAGCGAATCCGATCTCCTGGTCAGCCGCATTCAGCAGCATGGTGCCCGCGTCATCCGGACCGCGATGGGCGAGGCTCTGCGCCGCTTTCGGAAGAAAGTCGGCAGGCAGAGGCGCTCCGCGGGACACGACACCAAAAATTCCACACATAGTTTCTAAGCGGTTTCGAAACCGATTGTTTGCCTGTTTATGATACCTTGCGCCCGTGGGCGCGACGTCATCAACACCAGCAACTCTCTTGAGACTCTCGCCGATGGCGGCGGAAAATGCTAGGCTGCATGAGTGAAACGCATTCCTTCGCTCGATGGTCTCCGTGCGATCTCCATCTCGCTCGTCTGCGTTGGTCATCTTACCCACGCGGGGCCGGTGCCGAAGTTTCTGAGCCCCTACGCGCTCACTGGAGTACGGGTCTTCTTCGTGATCTCCGGCTATCTGATTACCAGCATTCTGCTGCACGAGTACTCCGAAACTTCCACCATCAATCTGCGCCAGTTCTATATACGCCGTGCGTATCGCATCCTGCCCGCCGCCGCAGTGTTCATGCTCTTTGCGTTGGTCACGTACTGGCATGATCTGCGCTGGTATGACATAGCAGCCATGCTCCTGTATCTCATGAACTTCGACCCCGATCGACCCTGGATGGTTTCGCATTTATGGTCGCTGGGCGTCGAAGAGCAATTCTATTTTCTTTGGCCGAGCGTTCTGCGGAAATGGTATCGGCACAGGGTTGCCATTCTGGTAGGGGTCATGGTGGTTGCCCCCATCTACAGCACGGTTTGCTTTTATTTCCAAGTTCCGAATGGCGGTTATGGCACGTTTCCCGCAGTGGCGGACAATTTGGCGATTGGGTGTCTGCTCGCGATTTTGAGTTCGCGGATCCCGAAAATACCGGGTTGGGCGGCCTTCATTATGCTGGTCGCGGTCGTTCTCATTCCTAGCTTTCTTCCTAACACGCGGACGCGGACTCTGGCCGATCTCTTTGTGCTCAATCCGATTTTGCATTTCTCCATCGCCGGATTGGTGCTGCACGTCATACAGTCGCCGTATCGCATCTTGAACATTGCGCCGGTCATGTGGCTAGGGAGAGTCAGCTACAGCCTCTACCTGTGGCAGGAGCCGTTTTTCTTCTCTCAGACCCGGCCGCCCGCGCACAAAATGCTGCTGGGAGTGGGCTTGGCCTGTCTTTCCTACTACCTCGTCGAACAACCCGTGCTGCGTTTGCGGGGCAGGAAAACCGAGCGGGCCGAAATCCCGATGGCCGAGAAGACGCACGCCTGATTGTGGGAATGCGGCATCTCATAAGGAGAGCCTGAATTTGGAGGATCAGACGTGAGTCGATGGATATTCGCGGTTTGTGGGATGGTCATCCTGATGGGCGCGCTCGCTTTGGCCCAGCGACCCGGAGGGCGCGGTACAAGGAATCCTTCGAGTACGAATCCCACGCCCAGCGACGACCTGAAAGATTTCAATCGCGCGCTGGCGCTCCAAGCCACAGCCGACCAGAAAACTCAGTTTCAAGTGTTGACCAAGAGCGCACAATCGGCACGAAAGGGCGCGCAAGACTTGCAGCACTTGGCCGAAAACGCGAGTAAACCTGACTTGCTCCACTTCACGCAGCCCTTCACCAGCACGGTCGATGAAGCGCAGACGGACTCCGGAAAATTCGTACAGAGCTTTTCCGAGGCGCAAAAATCGGGGCTCAAAGCGGTCACCAAGAAGCTGGGAAAGGCAAACACTGAGATCACCAAACAAAGCAAGGCTCTTACCCAGGCGCTGCAACGCTCCAAAATCGACAACAAACAGATTGCCGGCATCGCGGAAAAGCTCGATAAGGCACTCGGCGATTTCCAGGCCGAGCAAACTGCTCTGGGAACCGAGATGGGGATTCAGGGCGAGGCCAGTGCTAAGGAGAGCTCGAAATAGCCAAATTTGCCTCCATTTAATTGCTGGGAGGGCGCTTATCTTCCACCCTATCCTGGGAACATCCGATACAACTTTTTGAAACGTTTCGGGTTCAATACTATAGAGGGGCGTCATCAGAGGGGTGTCATCGTTTGGAGGAAACCTTGAAATCGCGCTTATTACGTAAACCAGTGGGTGCGGGATGGACGGCTAGAGCCGTTGTTTTGCTTTTTGTGCTGGGTGCGGCGGCCTTGGCTTGCGCCCAGACGGGCGCCATGAGTCCCAATCAGGGGGAATCAGACGGGGTCGGGGCTGGCGGAAACTGGCTGGAGTTCGCCTCCACCGACAAGATGACGGGTGAAAGCAGAGTGCGCTTTGAACTCCGGTCGGATAACTATTTTAAGGAAGACTCGGAATACAAGCCCAGGGTAAATCTGGTTTGCATCGCCGGCAAGCTCAAGCGCGCTGAATTTAGGCCTGGAGTCAAGCTAGGTTTCCCGAATCGCCCGCCAGGTTGGTACGGGCAGCTCCAATGGGAGGTTATGGTCCGAGTTGACGATGTTCACTACCACAAAGGCTGGAACTGGCTGCCCGACCGCTCCCTCTCCATGGACAAAGAAACTGTACGCGGCCTCTTGGGGGCGCAGGTATTTAACGTGGAGCTGCCCACCGGAAGGGGTAAGCAGATTGCGGAATTCTCCCCCAGCAGGCTGAATTTGGACCGAGTCAGGCAAGCGTGTGATCTTACGCCGAAAAAACCCAGCAAAGACTAGCTAACTCGTGGAAGACGCTGAAAGCCGGACTCTCTACTTCACAGGGATCCAAGTAAAAGCTTGCCAATCCGAAGGAGGAGAGTAGGTACATGAATTCCAGTCAATTTTCGCGTTGACCGGCGGGGCGAATGCCCGCCCCTCGATGCGCTCAGGCGTTACTAGCGTGAGCTCAATGGGCTCAGCTACCGAACAGGCTGGGCCGTCCGCCGCCTTCAGAACACGTGCGTTGGTTTTACCCACGTACTTGTCGCCATCCTTCTTGACGTCCATCAGGAAGAACACCCCAGCCTTTGCTGCGGCTTCAGTCAAAACCGTCTCGCCATAGATGTAGTCACCTTCGAAACGAAGCGTGCGAACTGTCCCGCTCGTCATGGATTTCCAGCGGTCAGGGAAGTCGGCTGACTTCGTCTCCGATTTTGGTGCCTCGATGGACGCCAGTGCCTCCGGCACCGGCTGCGGAGCAGACGCTTCGACCGGACCCGCTCCAGCGCGGACCGCCGTCTGCTGGACGACGTCGAATTTTACCCACTCCTCCTTGCCCTTCCCGGACGTCCCCTGCACTTCAAGGTGTCCGTTGCTAATGCGGCCTAAAAAGGAGCCCGGGGTCAATGCGTGGCATTGGCTCCAGCGCACGTTCCGGGTACATGTCATTACCATCCGGTTTTTTTCCGTCTCCGCAAGGATGAAGACAACCGGTTTTTGAATCTCAATATTTTGGTTGGTGGGCGGCGTGTAGGTAGTCGAACATGTATCAGAAGTTGTTCCGCTCGCATAAATGTTCCCACCGGAAACATTTCCGTTCACATTTACTGCCCCGTTGCAGGACGTGCTGGAATGGCCCGGCCAGGAGAAGGTTAACGTCTTGTGCGTTGTTGTCCATTGGTATCCAAGCACGGTAAGGCGAAATGTGCTCTCCTGCGCCCGTGGAACTGAGACGAGGAGGAGAGGCGCGAGAATCAGAATGGCACCCTTCACGCGTAATAGGCTACTCTGGAGGGTCCACGGCTGCAAGCCCCAACTCTAGGCGGATTTAGCCGAAAAAAATGCGCGAAGACTAGCAGGACGCGGAGAGACTCGACGTCAGTAGAGTGCAACGGATGTCATCTCGTGGCTCGGGGAAACTTGGGAGGAATAATGGGTGTGAACAGGTCTTTGGCACTCGTGTTAACGCTTGCTCTTTCTTGGGCTTCGAAGGCTGTCACCGCCCAGGAGCAAGCCGCGAAACTTGAAGCCTATGGCGGCTACTACTACGTGCGCTTTAACGTAAATGCCAGTGCCGCCGGCGGAGGCCCCGCGGAAACTTTCAACGGAAACGGCGGCGGCGGCCAGCTTGAGTACAACGCCAACAACTGGCTTGGTGTGGTGGGCGATCTGGCGGGATATGGCGCGACGGCGACGACAAACGGCGCGTTGGTTGGAGGCGCCTTTACCTATCTTTTTGGGCCCCGAGTGAATTTCCGGCGCGGCAGGGTTACGCCGTTCGTCCAGGCGCTGTTCGGAGGCATTTATACAACCAACGGGATTGGCTCTTCGGCGTCCGAAAATAACTTTGCCATGACGGCAGGCGGTGGCATTGATTTCAAAGTGTCGAAGCGCGTTTCCGTTCGCCCCATACAGGCCGAATACTTCATGACCAAAATCCCCAACGGTCTCAACGACCGCCAGGACAATCTGCGGCTTGGCGCCGGAATTGTGGTACAGCTGAGCAAAGACAAAGACTAGTTTCGCGCCGCGTTCAGATAGCTCGCCCGTTGTAAAATCAAAGATTACTCATGACTGACCGATCCCCTTCTATGGCAAAGGAAGACAACGCTATCCCGCCCGCGCGCGCAGAACGTAACGCAGAACGTAGCGACGACCGTTACGACGCCCAGCGCATTGAGCAGAAGTGGACACAGCGCTGGCAAAGCGATCCGTCGCTCTACGCCGCCGAGGTCCATCCTACGAAGCCAAAGTATTACGTCTTGGAGATGCTTCCCTACCCTTCCGGCGCGCTGCACATGGGCCACGTGCGCAACTATTCGATCGGCGATGCCCTGGCTCGCTACATGTGGATGAACGGCTACAACGTGCTTCATCCCATGGGCTGGGATTCGTTTGGTCTACCGGCAGAGAACGCGGCCATCAAGAACAACACTCCGCCGAAGCAATGGACGCTGGCGAACATCGCGGCCATGAAGGTGCAGATGAAGCGCCTCGGCTTCACCTACGATTGGTCGCGCGAAGTTACGACTTGCCTCCCCGAATACTACCGCTGGAATCAGTGGTTTTTTCTCAAGCTCTACGAGTCGGGCTTGGCATATCGCAAAAAGAGCAAGGTGAACTGGTGTCCAGAATGCTGCACCGTGCTGGCCAACGAGCAGGTTGTCGGTGGGATGTGCTGGCGGCATGAAAACACTCCGGTGGAACAGCGCGAACTGGAACAGTGGTTCCTGCGCATCACGAAGTACGCGGACGAGTTGCTGCGCGATCTCGACAAGTTGCAGGGCTGGCCCGAAAAAGTCCGCATCATGCAGCAGAACTGGATCGGACGCAGCGAAGGCACGCTAGTGGATTTCGACTTGGGTGGCACCGTCGGGCCGGCAGGTTCGACGATCACGGTCTTCACCACTCGCGTCGACACGATCTACGGCGCGACTTCGGTCCAGTTGGCCCCCGAGCATCCGATAGTGGCTGACCTCATTGCCCGCAATGCCGAGTTGCGCGCCCAGGTGGAAGGCTTGATCGCCGAACAGCGCCGCGCGAAGGAAGCCGGCGACATTGGCAACATCGAGAAGCATGGCGTGTTCACGGGACGCTACGCGAAGAATCCATATAACGGCGAAGCGGTGCCAGTGTGGGTAGCAAACTACATTGTGACGGATTACGGCACGGGCGCAATCATGAGCGTGCCCGCGCACGATGAGCGCGACTACGAATTCGCCAAGAAGTACAAGTTGGAGATCCGGCTAGTGATTTTGCCGGCGAATACCGACCCGGAAGAAACCATGACCGCGCCACCGCTGCCGTTTACGACCATGGACGGGATCCTGGTGAACTCGGGCGAGTTCAACGGCCTGAGCTGCAACGATGCGATCAAAAAAATGTCGGCTCGCGCCGAAGAAAAGAAATTTGGCAAAGCAACGGTCACCTTCCGGATCAAAGATTGGGGCATCTCGCGCCAGCGTTACTGGGGCACGCCGATTCCGATGGTGTATTGCGACCAGGATGGCGTAGTACCGGTGGCGGAAAAAGATCTGCCCATCATTCTGCCGGACAATGTCCCGATCACGCTGGCCGGAGGATCTCCGCTGGCGAGTGTGCCGTCGTTTTTGAACACGACGTGTCCAAAATGTGGCGGGCCTGCGCGGCGCGAAACCGACACCATGGACACGTTCGTCGACTCGTCGTGGTACTTCTATCGCTACGCCGACGCGCAGAATGATAAAGCTCCGTTCGACAGCGCGAAGATTGCCTACTGGTTTCCCATTGATCAATATATTGGCGGCGTGGAGCACGCCATTCTCCACCTGATTTATTCGCGCTTCTGGACGAAGTTCATGCGCGACATGGGTCTGGTAAAAAACGACGAACCGATTCAGCGCCTGTTCACGCAGGGAATGGTGATCAAGAACGGCGCCAAGATGTCGAAGAGTTTGGGAAACACAGTATCTCCCGACGAGATGGTGCAACGATACGGCGCGGACGCGACTCGACTCTACAGCTTGTTCGCCGCGCCTCCAGATCGCGATTTGGACTGGCAGGAATCGGGGATCGAAGGCATCCAGCGGTTTTTGGGTCGCGTGTATCGGTTTTACCTCCGCAATCCCGCCGGACGATCCGGCGCTGCTGACGCAGAGTCGTTGTCGCCGCAGGCTCGCGCGATTCAGCGCAAACTGCACCAGACCATCAAGCGCGTCAGCAACGATTTCCAGGGTCGCTGGCATTTCAACACCTGTATCGCAGCGATCATGGAACTGGTGAACGAAATTTATGGCGCAGAAGAGGCGATTGCGGGCGGGCGAGTTCCCTCTTCTCTGATCTTGGATGTGCAGCGCAACATCGCCTTGCTGCTCGCACCCATGGCTCCATATCTGGCGCACGAATTGTGGGAAATGACCGGCGAGACCAGCAACCTGCTGAAAGCTCCGTGGCCGAAATACGACGCGGTGTTGGCGGCGGAGGACGAGATCGAAATTCCCGTGCAGGTCAACGGCAAGCTGCGCGGATTGGTTGTCGTCCCAGCGGCTGCGACCGAAGACGAGATCAAGCAAGCCGCGCTAGCCGACGAAAAAGTGCGCGCCGCGATCGCGGGCAAGCAGGTTGTGAAGGTTATTGTCGTACCAAAGAAGCTGGTGAATATCGTAGTGCGATAAGAACGCTGCGAGCTGCGAGCTTCGAGCTTCTAGCAAAGACTCGAATCACAGGGTTTGGGTTGCTCGCAGCCCGTAGCTCGAAGCTCGCAGCTGTTTTATTTGCAACTGAACCGTCAATCTGAGAAACTCATCCGTGGAAACCCAATCCCCGCTTAATCAGGCAATCGTAGTCCTCGACTTCGGAGCGCAATATTCGCAGTTGATCGCGCGCCGCATCCGCGAACAGAAGATCTTTTCGGTGGTCCTGCCCTTCAACGCCAGCCTGGAAGAGATTCGCAGCTACTCTCCGGTGGGAATCATTCTTTCGGGCGGCCCGTCGTCTGTTTACGACAAAGATGCGCCTCTGGCCGACAAGCGTGTCTTCGATCTCGGCATCCCCGTGCTCGGCATCTGCTACGGATTGCAGTTCATGGTCTATGCGCTAGGCGGCAAAGTGCGTCCTGCCGCCAAGCGCGAGTATGGACATGCGAAAGTCGAGATCCAGCACGCCGATTCGCAGCTTTTTCAGGGCCTGCCGAAATTGCTTGCCGTTTGGATGTCGCATGGCGACTCGGCCGAAGAACTGCCTGCGGGATTCCGATTGACGGCGAAAACTCCGGACGCGGTTGCGGCCATCGAAAACGCTGAGCGCAAAATGTGGGCAGTGCAGTTTCATCCTGAGGTGCATCACACGCCGCTCGGCACGGATATCCTGCGCAATTTCGCGCTCAACATTTGTGGAGCGAAGCCTTCCTGGACGCCGCAACATTTCATCGATGCAACCGTGGCGCAAGTGAGACAGCAAGTCGGCAACGGACGCGCCATCTGTGCGCTTTCCGGCGGAGTGGATTCTTCGGTCGCCGCCGTGCTGGTCGATCGCGCCATGCGGGATGCCTCCGGAAAATCGCGGCTCACTTGCGTGTTCGTCAACAATGGCGTGCTGCGCAAGAACGAGTTCGAAAAAGTTCAGCAAAATCTGCGTGACAACCTTGGCCTTCACCTGGTCGCCGTCGATGCCACCGATCGCTTCATGAAGAAGCTAGCAGGCGTGATCGATCCCGAGACGAAAAGAAAGATCATCGGCAACGAGTTCATCGAGGTCTTCGACGACGAAGCGCATCGCATTCTGCAGAGCGAGGGTCACGTTGAGTGGCTGGTGCAGGGGACGCTCTATCCAGACGTAATTGAATCGCGTTCCGTGCGCGGCCCATCGCAGGTCATCAAGTCGCATCACAACGTCGGCGGATTGCCGGAGAAGATGAAGCTCAAACTGATCGAGCCTCTCAAAGACTTATTCAAAGATGAGGTGCGAAGAATCGGCCGCGATCTCGGAATGCCCGAAGACATTCTGCAGCGGCAGCCTTTTCCCGGTCCTGGGCTCGCGGTGCGCATCCTGGGCGAAGTCACCAAAGAACGTGCCGATTTACTGCGCGAATGCGATGACATCGTAGTCGGCGAAATCAAGAAAGCTGGCCTCTATCAGAAAATCTGGCAGTCGTTTGCCGTGCTCTTGCCCGTGATGTCGGTCGGAGTGATGGGCGATCAACGGACTTACGCTTACACCTGCGCTGTGCGCGCTGTGCACTCCGAAGACGGCATGACCGCGGATTGGGTTCCGCTGCCTTATGAAGTGCTGAAGACGATTTCGAATCGGATCGTCAACGAAGTGCGCGGCGTGAATCGCGTCGTTTACGACATTACTTCGAAGCCTCCGGGAACGATTGAGTGGGAGTGAGGAAGGAATTTGTAATTTGTTAATTTGTAATTTAAGAACAGGTTCTTCGCTCCTCCTCGGGATCCCTCTCGAAAATAAGTTTTCCTGGCTTGGTGAACGCCGCTCCCGAAACGCCTCGATGTTTACTGGTTGGGCCGGCCCCCCATCGTTTTGATCCCTTAGAATCATCGACTTATCCGCAAAATATTCTGGGATAACGACTTACATGGAAAATATTCCGGAATAAGGGCTTACTGGCTTTCGATCGGTTTCCCGTTGTATTGACCCCGTTTCGCCCCGATCAGTTTGTCAAGCCCTACTCGGGGAATCGAAATGTCAAAGAGCGTTTGTTTCTGGCACAGATTCTGGAAGGACTGTCCGGAAGCGTTTGGCCACCTCTGGAGGCGGGCACACGCTTCGCTTTCGCGATCTGCGCATTATTCTCGCAGGGCACGCAGGTGTTGTCTGTGATGGTGAACACAGTGCGGATGTGATGAAAAAGAGGGATGGTGTCCTGCTCATCGCGCATTTTGCGATGAGTGGGATTCCACGGCTAGCCCCGCTTTCGTCCCTCGCGCACAATCGCAACCAGATCGGCAGTGGACGTCCCGGACTTGACGGCCTTCACATCCAGCGGCGACGCCTGAGAGCGGATTTGGACGAGTACGCGGAGGGCGGCTTCTACTACCGCTTTCTTTGTGGTGAGTCCGCTTAGGCGCATTGCCTTGCGCATCAGGGCGTCGTCGATGTCGATAGTTGTTCGCATGGGCCTGATCCGAAACGCGATTCCTTAAGATACACCGGCGGATTCTTTGACCTGCGTTAAAACGTACGTCATCGTGAGAATCCCCTGCCGCTCCGCAGCCGATCACGTCGCTGTAGGGGTCCTTCGACTCCGCAAGAACTTCACTTCGTGAACTTCTTGCTTCGCTCAGGATGACGATTTTGGACGACGGGCAGCGGCGTTCTTCGGATTGATGATTCTGCCTCATCCGCACTACCATATCTCCATGCCTGTTGATATCGAAACTCCTACCTCTTCTTACACTCGCATTCGCGCTCCCCGCGGCAACTCGCTTTCCTGCAAAGGGTGGCAACAGGAAGCCGCGATGCGCATGTTGATGAACAATCTCGACGAAGATGTTGCTGAGCGGCCTCAGGATCTGGTGGTTTATGGCGGGACCGGTAAGGCGGCTCGCAATTGGGATTGCTATCACGCGATCGTCCGGTCGTTAAAAGCCCTGGAAAACGATGAGACTTTGCTGGTGCAGTCAGGCAAGCCGGTGGGGGTTTTCAAGACGCATGAGTATGCTCCGCGCGTGCTGATTGCGAACTCGAATCTGGTTGGACATTTTTCTAACTGGGAGAAGTTCAACGAACTGGAACGCGCTGGGCTGATGATGTATGGACAGATGACCGCTGGATCGTGGATTTATATCGGCTCGCAAGGGATCGTGCAAGGCACGTACGAAACCTTCAACGCGGCGGGCGACAAGCATTTTGGCGGAGATTTGAGTGGGAAGTTGATCGTCTCCGGCGGAATGGGAGGAATGGGAGGAGCGCAGCCACTCGCGGCGACGATGACAGGCGCTGCGTTTCTTGGGATCGATGTCGATCCCGAACGCATCAAGAAGCGCTTGAAGACTGGCTATTGCGACTTTCTGGTGACCACGCTCGATGAGGCGCTGCGCATCCTGAAGAATGCCGTCCGCAAGAAGGAGAACGTTTCCGTCGGGCTCGTCGGCAATTGCGCGGACATCATTCCGGAACTGGCCGAACGCGGAGTTGTTCCGGACATTCTTACCGACCAGACTTCGGCGCACGATCCGCTGAATGGATATGTGCCCAATGGCATGACGTTCGAGGCTGCGCTCGATTTGAGGAAGAACGACCCAAAGGCTTATCAGGAGCGCTCGCTCGACGCCATGGCTCGCCATGTCGAGGGCATGCTGCGATTGCAGAAGATGGGCTCGGTCACATTTGACTATGGCAACAACATCCGTACGTTCGCGTTTCAGCGCGGCGTGAAGAATGCCTACGACTTTCCCGGGTTTGTTCCCGCCTATATTCGACCGCTCTTCTGCGAAGGTCGAGGACCGTTCCGCTGGGCTGCGCTTTCGGGCGAGGCTTCCGATATCGCGGTCACTGACGATCTGGTGCTTGAACTTTTCCCGGAGAATCGCAGCCTGCGGCGCTGGATTGAACTGGCCCGCAAGCGCATCAAGTTTCAGGGATTGCCGGCTCGCATCTGCTGGCTGGGATATGGCGAGCGGGCAAGGTTTGGCTTGGCGATTAACGATCTGGTGAAAAAAGGGACGATCAAGGCTCCCATCGTGATTGGACGCGATCATCTGGACTGCGGATCGGTGGCTTCTCCATTTCGCGAAACCGAGAGCATGAAAGATGGCTCGGACGCGGTAGCCGATTGGCCCTTGCTGAATGCGCTGTTAAACACGGCCGCAGGAGCAAGTTGGGTTTCCATCCACAACGGCGGAGGAGTCGGCATTGGCTACTCGCTCCACGCCGGACAAGTAACAGTGGCCGATGGCACTGAGATGATGGCGAAGCGCATCGAGCGCGTGTTGACGACCGATCCGGGAATGGGCGTGATTCGCCACGTGGACGCGGGATATGACGAGGCGAAGGAGTTTGCGGCGAGGACGGGCGTGCGGATTCCGATGGGGAAATAGCTGTCAGCCGTCAGCCATCAGCCATCAGGAACTGCAAATTCCTCTCCTTCGTCTTCGGTCGTCTTCGCTCATAACTCGTGATGACAATCCTGCTATGGTATTAGCGTGAAACCGAAGCCGCTACTGCTTCTCAACATCGGTCAACTTCTGACGCTGCGGTCAGCCGCAGACGGTCCGCGACGCGGCGCTTCCCTTTCCGAGCTTGGAATCATTTCAGACGCTGCTGTGCTCTGCATGGGCGGCAAGATTGTTTCTGTCGGCACTACAAAAGACGCGCTTCGCGATCGGTGGCTGAAGAAGAATCGCAAGAACATCACAGAGATCGACTGTGGCGGACGCGTGGTCTTGCCGGGATTTGTCGATTCGCATACCCATCCAGTGTTTGTGCATCCGCGGCTGGTGGATTTTGAGAAGCGGATTTCTGGGGCCAATTACGAGGAGATTGCCGCAGCGGGCGGAGGGATTCGATCGAGCATCGACGGCGTGCGGAAGGCGAGTCAATCTGCGCTGACAGGAAAGATAGTTACCGCTCTAGCTGATTTTGCGCGTAATGGAACGACGACGGTCGAAGCTAAATCCGGATACGGCCTCGACCTGGCATCGGAATTGAAGTCGCTCGACGCCATCCGCCGGGCCGCACGGGAATGGCCGGGAACTGTGGTTTCCACTTTTCTGGGCGCGCACGTCGCTCCGCCGGAGTATCGCGGACGATCGCAGGAGTACGTTGATCTTATCTGTAACGAAATGATGCCCGCAGTGGCGAAGCGCAAACTGGCGGAGTTCGTCGACGTCTTCTGCGATCGTGGAGCTTTCAGCGGTGAAGAAACTGCGCAGATTTTTGCGGCTGCGGAGCGCTGTGGTCTAGCCGTCCGCGCCCATGTGGGCCAACTCAGCGAAACGCGGCTGGGGCCGCTGTTGCGATATCATCCTGCATCGTTCGACCACATGGATTATGTGAACGACGCCGACTTGACCGCCCTGGCGCGGAGTGACACGGTCGCAACTTTGGTCCCGGGAGCAAATTATTTTCTTGGCTTAGCGAGATATCCGGACGCGAGGCGGTTGATTGAGGCGGGCGTGGCCGTGGCGCTGGCCACCGACTACAACCCCGGCTCGTCACCAACGCTGAGCATGCCGATGGCGTTGTCGCTTGCTTGCACGCACATGAAGATGTCGCCGGCGGAAGCGATTGCAGCGGCTACGGTCAACGGAGCGTGGGCGCTTCGGTTGGCAGCGCGCAAGGGCAGCGTGGAAGCGGGCAAGGACGCGGACCTGGCCGTGTTCGAGGTGAATGACTATCGTGAAGTTCCATACTGGTTTGGCGCAAATCATTGCACGCTGACGATCATGAACGGTGTGCCGAATGGAGATCTCCGGTCGTGAGCGGGCGCATTCTCAGGTGCCGTGAGAACGGGCACAAAGAAGGCGCGGTAAAGATAATGGGCAACAATTTTGAGCGAGTGGCGCTGGGTTGTTATAATTCGAGAGTTCCGCATGTTCCCCGCGCATTGGCCGTTTGGTTGGCGGATCCTGCCCAGTGAGAACAAACGATGCACGGTCAGATTGGCCGGTAGTTGTTTTGTGAACAACGCTGCGCTTACGATGTGCGGACACGAAGTGGCCAGGTAGCTCAGGTGGTAGAGCGCAGCCCTGAAAAGGCTGGCGTCGGCGGTTCAACTCCGTCCCTGGCCACCACATTTTCAATTAGTTAGCCCGAATCACACGACTCATGGTCGCACAAAATGGCTCCCATTTTGTGACCACAAACTGACCAACTCTGATAACAAGCACGCCATCGATTTGTATGAAAAAGCATTTCAAGAACATTCCCCACACGTGGTTCCTGCCTTGATCGTCTCCCCTGAGTGTGACTCTCTACGGGATGATCGCCAAGTCGAGGGAGTCGATGCCACTTCTGCGACAAGAACATCAGCATTGATGTGAAAGATTCGCATTTGGGACGGAAGTGCCCTGGCGGCCTGTGACCCAATCAGATTTGGATGGCTCCTTAAGCTCGGGTACATTCGTAGCAGCTAGACCTTCGTGGTTATCAATGGGACAGCAAATCGCAAGCCTCGAAGGGAACTCCGTCCTGGCGTTTCCCCGTCAAGCAAGCGTTGACGCTGCTCTGTGTAATTCCGCTTGCGGCCGGTTGGAAGAACATGACCAGAGATGGCTGACCACTCGGTTGGACGTCTTCTATGTCCGTGATTTCCGGCACTGCTTTGCCCGGTCCGAAGTGAAGGCTAGTGCGATCGACCTGCTCAGCACCTAGAAAAGGCGCATTCCATAGAATTACCTGCAGCTTTTGTCCGATTGGACGGATGGAGATTCGCGTGAGGAGGTGTCCCCAGAGCTGCACGTTGATTCGGGCGCGAGACGGCGACGTGAAGGCCTTCTCGAATTTTCCGCTACTGGAAAACACGCGAAGTTGATCGGCGGGAGAGCGGGTCGCTACGTTGTACCAGGTGCAATCGGAGTTGGACTCGGCGAAGACGCCAAATTGAATACGGACTCCGCTAGGGACAGACCACTTGAGGTCGTTGAAGTCGATTTGCCAGGTCGGCAAGCCTAGGATTTGCGGGCCGGTGACTATCTCAACGTCTCGATTACCGGCAGCATTGGAGCGGGGCTCGATGCTTGTGGTTTTCAGGACTGGCAGATTGTGGCAATCGCAATCGGCGCCTGGCGGTTCGTTGGGTTCTGGGAGATTGGGCGCGATCCCCCCGAGGAGGCTGATTTTCTTGACGAGATCGCCGAGGGCGCGGTGAGATGGTGCCTTGGGATCGGCGACGGCCCAGAGACGAAGGCGATCGATGATCCAGTCTTCTTTCGGGGCGCCGACTACGAAATCGTCTGCTACAAAGGCATCGGTTTGTTTGGCCAAGCCGATGGGGATAGACTCGGCGGAGGTGCCGCGATCAAGAATCAGGAATAGCTGTTGCGCGGAAACGTCCGCGATGAAAGCAGCGCAGGCAACAAGGAATGCGAGAAGCTTCAGCATGGATGAATGCCAACTCTCGTTAAAAGAGGAGTAGTTCCGGAGGACCGGAACCACTATTGAGTGCCAACTTGATAGCCGAGCTACTGCGTACCGGGTTGGCAGCCGTCGGCTGCTCTCAGAGCGCACAATTTACCGTCTCTGAACAGTCATCACTTCAGAATCTTGAACTGCCCCTGATACGCCGGGAACGAATCTCCATAAATGCTCACGGCGTAGGTGCCGGCAGCCAACCCGGCGGCGATATCATGTTGATACTCACCCGGCGCTATCTCCTTGAATGCTCTGTTATTTTCATAAATCACCTTCTGGGTCGGATTCCCTTTCGCGTCGGCAATCATCTCCACAGAAAGGCCGGCCTTGGCGTGATTGAACGGTTTTCCAGTGGCTACCGAAGTCAATTTAAATTCAACCGGAATCAGCACTCCATACTCATAATTCCTCGGAAGCTTCGGCCTTAGAAGCTCGAAGCGAGCCGCGCCTTGCGGGCCGGCGCCCAGATCGACGGCTATAAATTCCGAGAAACCTTGTGTCTTCCCCTTCATGGTGATGTCAGAAAATCCGGTGAAAATGTTTTGCCACAAATTCTCACCGATCGGGGTCGTGAGATAACCGGGATTGGTGATGGCTTGCTCGGTGGTGAAGTTCGTCTGCACTGCAATTGTCGCTTGAGGCTCACTCGGGCAGCTTATCGGGTTTCCGTTGTTGTCCGAACACGTCACCTGATCGTCGATGCAGTTGCCTGCCCCGCCCGCATAGACGATGCAGCTGGCGTTGGCAAACTTAGTGCCTGCGACCCGCTGCTGAAACTGGGCCTGTGTAATCTCGACCGCCGTGATCGTCATGTTCACGTTGGAGAACTGTGTGTTGGGTGGATACTGCACCGTATAGGTGTTTGACCCGAAATTGAAATTGTTCGCCTGGGTCGGGCTCAATGGCTGGGTGATTTGGAGCGTCTGTTGAGGAGCGGCGGCAATCGCAACACCGATCGGGGCATTGGCGACCGGTACTGTTCCCGAAATCGTATTGCTGGCCGTCGCAATCACGGAAACTGTGTTTGCGCTCTGGTTGGTAACGTAAGCAGAAGAACCGTCCAGAGTGAGAGCCACCTGGACCGGGTTGTTGAAACCCGCCACTGTATCGATCACCGTGCCCGATTGAGTGTCGATCACCGAGACGTTATTCGAACCGCTGTTTGCCACATAAACCGTGCTGTTGTCGGGAGTGAAGGCGGCGCCGAAGGGGCTGGTTCCAACCTGAATGGTCGCAGTTACTTTATTGGTGGCGACCGAGATGACCGAGACGTTGTTGCTTCCCGCGTTCTCGACATATGCCGATGCGCTGTTCGGACTCACAGTTACCCAACGAGGAGTGGTACCTACCGGGATGGTTTGAACCACTGTGTTGCTTGCCTCCGCAATCACCGAAACGGTGTTGGATGCGGAGTTAGTAACGTAGGCGAACGTTCCATTCGACGTGGACGCCATCGCCACGCCGACAGGGCTATTCTGCACCTGGACCGTGGTGATTACCGTCTGCGTGGCCGGGTTGATCACCGACACACTATTCGAAGATCCGTTCACCACGAAGACTTCTTTTCCGTCGGGAGTGAAAGACACGCCCATGGGGGATGATTGGACTGGAATGGTGGTCACTACGCTGCCGCTGGCAGCGTTAATCACAGACACACTGTTTCCCTGACTGTTGGTTACGTAGACCTGCGTTTGGTCGGGAGAGATCGCAGTTCCCCACGGCCCAGATCCCACAAGTATGCCGTCTGTCACTTGTCCGGTAGGGATGTTGATCACCGAGACGGTATCGCTGGTGTCGTTGGCAACATAGGCAAACGGTCCATTCTGGGTAATGGCAAGTGTCTGCGGCGAAGAGGTTGAAGCGGAGAAATTGCTGTCGCCGCTGTACACGGCAGTGATCGAGTAGATCCCCACCGCAAGACTGCTGGGGTTGTAATTAAACGTCCCGACTCCGCCGCCGTTCAGCGTAGCAGTCCCAATCTGGGTTGAACCGTTGAAGTAGGTGACAGATCCGGTGGGAGTGCCGCCTCCCGAGACCGGGGTGACCGTTGCCGTCATCACAATCGGCCCGATCGAGCCCACGGGAATGCTCGAAGGCGTCAGAACCAGGCTAGTAGTGGTGGGGTTGGTCCCAGGACTAGTGACCAGGATGTTGCAACTGGCGCTGGCCGTGTTGTCCTTCGAATCTACGACCTGAGCCGTGAAGTTGTACGTACCTTGCGTCGTCGGCGTGCCGGTGATTGCCCCGGTCGATGAGTTCAGCGAGAGCCCCGGAGGCAGCGCGCCGCTGGTGATCGAGAACGTGTACGGAGCGATTCCGCCTGCGGCAGTGAGCACCGAACTGTAGGCCACTGACACTTGCGCCGTGCCGGTTGGACAGCTCAGCGTTAGCGCTGGCGACGAGACCACGATGCTGCAATTGGAAGTGGCTGTGTTGCCCTGCGAATCCTCGACCTGGGCGGTGAAATTGTACGTGCCCGTCGTGGTCGGCGTACCTGTGATCGCGCCAGTCGAGGTGTTAAGCGACAAGCCCGGAGGCAATGCGCCGATAGCAATAGAGAACGTATAGGGCGCGACTCCGCCGCTGGCCCCCAGTGCAGAGCTGTACGAAACGCCCACCTGCGCTGTCCCGTTTGGACAAGTTAGCGCGAGCGACGAGACGATGATGCTGCAACTGGCGGTGGCGGTATTGCCCTTCGAGTCCATGACTTGGGCCGTGAAATTGTACGTCCCCGCTGTGGTCGGCGTGCCCGTGATTGCGCCGGTCGAGGTGTTGAGCGTCAAGCCCGGAGGCAGCGAACCGCTGATGATGGAGAACGTGTAGGGCGCGACTCCGCCGCTGGCGTTTAGCGCCGAGCTATACGCAGCGCCCAATTGCGCCGACCCGGTTGGACAGCTCAGCGTAAGCGCCTGCAACGAGACGACGATACTGCAATTGGAGGTAGCGGTGTTGCCCTTCGAGTCCACGACTTGAGCCGTGAAGTTATACGTCCCCGCTGTGGTCGGCGTGCCCGTGATCGCGCCCGTCGAGGTGTTGAGCGTCAAGCCCGAAGGCAGCGAACCGCTGGCGATCGAGAAGGTGTAAGGAGCGACTCCTCCGCTGGCCGTTAGTGCCGAGCTGTACGCAACTCCCACTTGCGCCGTGGCGGTTGGACAGCTCAGCGTGAGCGTGGCCGGCGAGACTGCGATGCTGCAATTGGAAGTGGCGGTGCTGCTTTGAGAATCCACGACTTGGGCGGTGAAGTTGTAGGTCCCCGCCGTTGTCGGCGTTCCGGTGATCGCTCCGGTCGAGGTATTGAGTGTCAAGCCCGGCGGCAGCGAACCGCTGGTGATCGAGAATGTGAAGGGAGCGACTCCGCCGCTGACTACCAGTGCCGAGCTGTAAGCATCCCCCACCTGCGCCGTGTTCGTCGGACAGGCCAACGTGAGCGTAGTCGGCAGGACTCCGTATGACGACAGCTTGGGATTCGAATTCCCCTCCCAGGGCAGGCTGATAAAGCTGCCACCGCCGCCGCTCGAGGGCGAAACTATATAGGTAATCGCAGTCACGAGACCGCTTGAAGTGACGACCGTCCGCCCATCCGGCGACGCCGTATAGGTGAACGAACTGGTGTTGCTCCTGGGGCTTTCGCCGCAATTGGTCTCACTAGTGAAGTTCCCATTGCCCGAGTTGACGTCCACCACACCCACTTGACCGCAAGTGCTCGTGTACACGAGCTCCCAAGTTCCACCATAGTAGTTTCCCGAAATCGAGTTATTGTTGAAGTTGCTTCCCGCTTGCGCCACCATCGAGCCGAACTGCACCTTACTTCCCCCGCTGCTGACGGCGAACCCGGCATTCTTGCCCGTCAGGTAGAAGATGGGATTATGATTTCCACCTCCGCTGATGAGCACGCGCCCATTGGAGCCCACGCTGTATGTTCCTGCCAAGCCGCTATTGGAACTTACAGTGCCTCCGTCGTTCTCGTCGCCCGTGAACGAGAGGGAGCCGGCGCCGTTCCATGTGACAAGACCCAATAACGCGTCCGCACACGCTGGGGTGCAGCTCGTGTCCAGCCCCTGCAGTCCCAACACGCTCACGCCATTGAGGTCCGAATCGCTGTAGGCTAGACCCTGCTGCTGCACGATCTGCCCGCTGAACAGTGTTTGCAGCCCCTGCGAGATCGGATCAATCTGAAGGATGAGCAGTTGTGATGCATTGACCACATAGAAGGCGAAGTTCCCCGTGCCCAAGCCGCCGACGTTCAGGCTCACCGTGCCGCGGCCGCTTGGCGTCACGCTGAAGTTGTTGGAGTTGAACGTCCCATTGAAGTAGTGTCCACCGTCATCGCCGTCCAACTCTCCGTTCGTCAGGTTCGCTGTGCCGTTGGCGGTGAATGAGCCGGCCAATCCGAACCTGCTGGACGCGTTGTCGACACCAACGAATCCAAGCGAGTACTGGCCTGTGAAGTCGCCGGTCGAGAAATCGCTCGTGTTCTGCTTCAGGAAAATGCCGGACGCATCCCACGGAGAAGTGGTGTCGTAGGGGATGATGTTTCCGTTGCCATTCGGCTGCAGAACGAAGGCATACGTCGTGGTTCCCCCGTTGCTGTTATTGACCGTCATCGTCCCCAGGTTGTTCGCGGGAACACAGTACGTGCCGGTCAAAGTGCCTTGAGTCGGCCCATCCACGGGATCGTTCTGGTCGTACTGTCCGCTGGTGATGTTGCCGTTGCCATCGAAGACGACGCTGCCTGCGGTAGCCGTGAGAACATAACCGCTGCCGCTGAAGTTGGACCACCCCTGGAACAGGAACGCGTAATTGCCGTTAAGGTTCGAATTGTTCGTGCAGGACAGCGTCGCATTGATCGTGATGCTGCAACTGGCGGTAGCCGTGTTGCCTTTCGAGTCCACCACCTGAGATGTAAAGTTGTACGTGCCCGCAGTAGTCGGTACACCCGTAATTGCGCCCGTAGAGGTGTTGAGCGTCAAACCCGGCGGCAGCGAACCGCTTGCGATCGAGAACGTGTAGGGAATGACCCCGCCGCCTGCCGTTAGTGCGGAGCTGTACAAAACTCCCACGGCCCCCGTGGGGGTGGGACAGCTCAGCGTGAGCGGGACCGGCACGACCACGATGCCGCAATTGGTTGTGACAGTATTGTTTTGCGAGTCCACGACCTGGGCCAGGAAGCTGTATGTGCCGGCCGTGGTCGGCGTACCCGTGATCGCGCCGGTTGAGGCGTTGAGCGTCAGGCCCGGAGGCAGCGAGCCGCTGAGGATCGAGAACGTGTAGGGAGCGACTCCGCCCGTGGCCGTCAGTCCCGAGTTGTAGGCGACTCCTAGTTGCGCCGCGAAGGTTGGACAGCTCAGCGTGAGCCCCTGCCCCTGTTGCCCCTGCGGCAGGCTGAAGATGGTGCCATCCAGGCTGGTGCCGCCAAAGTCCGTCATCCCGTATAAATTTCCATTGCTGCCTTGTACCAGTCCGCCCTCAACAAAACCGCCGTCAGTGAGTCCGAAGCCATACAGGGTGGTCAGTTGGCCTGCTGGCGTGATTTCGAAGACCGTTCCGTACCCGTTGGGGCCGTCAAAGTACGTTGTGCCGTAGAAGTTCCCTCCGGCTTGAACCAGTCCGGCCTCCGGCTCGATTCCGTCTGCGCACCCGCTTTGCGAGCAGAAGCTGTAAAGGGTGGTCAGCGTGCCGCCGGGCGTGATTTTGAAGACCGTCCCTTCGGCGATCGCCCCGCCGAAAGCCGTTGTCCCGTAGAAGTTCCCGTCGGTGCCCTGCACCAGCCCTGCCTCCGGCTGGATTCCGTCCGCGCAACCGCTTTGCGAGCAGAAGCTGTAAAGCGTCGTCAGCGTGCCGCCGGGGGTGATTTTGAAGACCGTTCCCGCGCCGATGGCCCCGCCGAGAAGCGTTGTCCCGTAGAAGTTTCCATCGCTGCCCTGCACCAGCCCCGCGTAAGGTTCTAGGCCGTCCGTGCAGCCGTCTTGCGCGCAGAAGCTGTAAAGCGTCGTCAGCGTGCCGCCGGGCGTGATTTTGAAGACCGTGCCCTCGCCGTTGGCCCCGCCGACAAAAGTTGTCCCGTAGAAGTTCCCATCGGTGCCCTGGAACAGCCCGGCGATGGGCTCGAAACCGTCCGTGCAGCCCGGTTGCTCGCAAAAGCTGTACAGCCTGGTCATCTGGCCCGCTGGCGTGATTTCAAAGACCGTGCCCGCACCACCGTTAGCTCCTCCTGCTGCTGCTGTCCCGTAGAAGTTCCCATTGGTGGCTTGCACCAGTCCGGCATAGGGCTCAGCGCCATCCGTGCAGTTGGTTTGGGAACAGAATGTATAAAGCGGCGTCAGCGTCCCCCCAGGGGTGACTTTGAACACGGTGCCTTGGTCGAAAGTCCCGCCACCCACAGTCGTTCCGTAGAAGTTCCCGTCTGTGCCTTGAACCAGAGAAGCGAAGTAAGGAAAAGCACCGTTGGCTCCGTCAAAATTCAGCAGCGTGCTCAGGCTCTCTCCAACGAACTTCGTCTTAACAGCTGGCAACTTCACCGCGTTCTGGCCAGTCGCCCCAGCGAGTTCAGGGATCCTGGCTTTGGGCCCGTGAAGGCCGGGAACCACCGCTTTATCACCGCCAAATCTCACCCCGGCTGCACCCGGGAAATCGGGCCGGCGACTGAAGAAGTCCGCTGCTCCCTTGCCGGCAAGTCCGAGGTTGTTCGCGCCCGTCAGACCGGGCAGGTGGGTATTGATGTTCGATCCCGTTTTGCGAGAGCTGGTCCGCCTTTCCGGTAATCGGTCCAGCCCCACCGGCACACTGAAAATCGTGCCGTTATACTGAGTACCCCCTGTGTAGGTCGCGCCGTATAAATTGCCGTTGGCGTCCTCGGCTAGCCCCCCGCCGGGGAAAGCGCCGTCAGTGTAGGCGAAGCTGTGCAGCGTAGACAGCTGGCCGCCTGGCGTAATTCCAAAGACGGTTCCATAGCCGATGGTCCCTCCATCCTCCGTCGCTCCGTAGAAGTTCCCGTCGCTGGCCTGAATTAACCCCGCATAGGGGAAAGCGCCGTCACTGGAGGCGAAACCGTGCAGCGTGGTCAGTTGGCCGGCCAGCGTGATTTCAAAAACTGTGCCGAAATCGCCGTTGACCCCGCCATCGACGGTTGTTCCGTAGAGGTTCCCGTTGCTGGCTTGCACCAGTCCGGCAAAGGGCTGGGCGCCGTCCGCACAGCCTGTCTGAGAGCAAAAGTTATACAGGGTGGTCAACTGGCCCGCTGGCGTGATTTCGAAGATTGTGCCCGCGCCGGTAGTCCCGGTAGTCCCGCCTTCGCTGGTCGTTCCGTAAAGATTCCCGTTGGTGGCTTGCACCAGCCCGGCATAGGGGATAGCACCGTCCGTACAGCCCGATTGCGAGCAAAAACTGTACAGCGTGGTCAGCTGGCCCGCTGGCGTGATTTCGAAAACCGTGCCCGCGTTGTTGGCCCCGCCCAACTGCGTCGTTCCATAGAAGTTTCCTCCGGCTTGCACCAGTCCCGCGATGGGGCTGGCACCGTCGGTACAGCCCGGTTGCGAGCAGAAACTGTACAGCGTGGTAAGCTGTCCCGCCGGCGTGAGTTCGAAGACCGTGCCCCTGCCGTAGAGGCCACCCCAGTAGGTTGTACCGTAGATATTCCCTCCGACAACCAGCGGCCCTGAGAATGGCTCAGCCCCGTCCGTGCAGTTAACTTGAGAGCAAAACGTATAGAGGGTCGTCACTGTCCCTTCGGTGGTAACCTGGAACACTACACCTTGGTCGTAGGTTCCTCCTGCATTGGTCATCCCGTAACTGTTCCCGCCGCTGATTACAATCGGATACCCGTATAAGGGTGCAGCGCCATTGGCGCTGCCTGTGAAATCCGCTAGAGTGGCGAATTGACTCTTTAGCTTTTTGGCGTTCTCAGCCGCGAGTAACATGCTCGTAGCAATCACCAGCAGTAAGACAGTCGCGAGTCGTCTTATCATTGCACCACCTCCAGACACCTATTGCGGGGGCACTACGTTCATCGATCTTGATTAACTAACGCGATTTCTTCGCCAACCATCGTGACAGAAGCTGGAGAAGCGCCAAGCAACTCTTAAGCCTGGCAACTATGCCTCTTTCCGGGTCGAGCTGTTGCTGGCGGCCGGGGGAGCCTGCGGTTCAGCGGTGCGAATTATGAGTTATGGTCAAGTGAGATGTCAAGGACAAGTGTCACAATTGGCGCAAACTTTAACATCCAGTGTGAACGGGATTACTCCTAAAGAGCAGCCGCTTTATGTGCGATGAGATCAAAACCTTTTTCTTTTGCATCCTTTTGCAACTGTGCCACGCGATCACGGGAGGCTGGGGATTTCCCCGACTTCAGCTCTATTTCTTCAAGTGCTAGCCTACATTCGAGTTGGTCGCCGACATAGGCCGACTTAGTAGCTTTGGCCAACGCTTCCTTGAGGGTTGTTTTGGCCGGGCCGATTTTTCCCGAAGCCGCCTCGGATCGCGCACGGGCCACCGCGAAGCTCAACTGCACACTTAGATTCTGGCTCTTGGCGGCCATCGGAGCCGCTTTCGTCACTTCCTGGAAAGCGTCGTCGTTTTTTCCTCCGGCTAGAAGCGCGCCTGCCAATACGGCGGTGGCAGTAATTTGATCGTCGCCTTTGTGCGTTCGCTGAAACTCGTCGCGGGCTTCCCTAGCGGGTCTTTCCGCCGCGCCTGGATGACCTTCTTCGGTCGCCAATTCCGCGATCGCCACCTGGGTGGTGGAGACAGTATATTTTTCCCCTAACTCGTTGCGGAGGGCTAGAGCCTCCTCGTAATCCTTACGGGCTGCCGTGAAATCGGCCGCCTTCACTTCCACGCTCCCCAGGCCGACCAAGGCGTAAGCTGCCACGCTCTTATCACTGGCGGCGCGTGCGAGTGCAAGGGCATCGGCATAGCTCTTGCGCGCTCCTGGGAGATCACCCATGTGTTGCAGGGCATCGCCGAGGCCGATCAGTTTGTCGCTGGAGGGGCTGGATTGTCCGCTCGCGAGATCGAGCGCAACTGCCTGCTCGAGCGTTTTCTTAGCACCGGCGGAATCGCCTTGCCCGTCCATGACCGTACCAATGGACGCAAGTAACAACGCGATACAACTCTGGTCATTGATCTCACGGCAAACAGCAAGCGCCTGATCGTAAGTTTTCTTCGCGCCAGCGAGGTCTCCCTCGTCTTTAACAATGCCAGCGATGTTGACCAGCGTCATGGCATAGTTGGGCTTGTCGGCGACCTCGCGGGAGATTGGGAGGGCCGTTTCGTACATTTTACGAGCTTGCTCGGCATCTCCCTGCTGAGTAAGAACCAGAGCGATGTTGTTAAGGGCGGATGCTTCCGTCTTGCGATTTCCGACTTCGCGGGCAATGGCAAGTTCATTATTGAAATTGGTGAGCGCATTGGGATAGTCGCCGCGATCGGCAAACACCTGGCCGGTCACCTCGAGCGTGCTGGCAAAGTTATAGCGATCGCCAACTGACTGGTAGATGCGGCCGGCTTCCTCGACGGCCCCGATGGCGCCTTTTGTATCGCTCAGATTTTCGAGTGCGAATCCCTGGCGATAGAGCGCGTGGGCGAGAACCAGTTTTGTGTTCTCCGCTCTTGCTTTCTGCACCGCTTGAGCGGCAAGAGCCTGGCCCTGTTTGAAATCCCCCAGCGACCGCCACGCCTCGGAGGCGGCCAGGTCGATGCGCGCATCGCTGCCCGCGGGCGGCGGCAGGCGACGTAGCGATTCCACTGTCGCCAACGCTTCTTTCCCTTTTCCTCCTCGCGTTTGCGCCCGGGCGAGCAGCAGTCCGTATTCGAGGTTGTCGGAGAAAAATCCAAAAAGCGTGCGGTAGCTATCGGCGGCGTTATCCCACTCCTTCGAAGCTTCTCGATATCGGGCTTCGATCAGCAAACGGTCCTCGCGAGAGAGTGACGCCGAAAGCTCATAGGCGCTCTTGGCAGAAAGACGCGCCTTCTCGTCGTATCCAAGAAGAGTCCAGGCCGCTGCCAGAGCAGAGTGCGCCAAAGCGTGGTTTGGGTCTATCGCCACAGCTTTTTGAAGAAGGTCGCGAGCTGCGATGGCGTCGAAGACGCGCAGCTTGGCTAGGCCTTCCGCGTAGAGTTTTGAAGCTTCAGGAGTGGAGGGGAAGGCGGCGCGGACACCAGCCTGTTCTTGCGGGCTCACCTGCCCGGCGCCGATCTTTTCTCGCAACTGAACGCCGGCACGGCTGACCAAATCAAACAGATTGCTTTCGTCGCCGGTTTGGTTCACCGCCAGCACAGTTTCACCCGCAGTCACATCCTGGAGATGAAGGTCGACGCGCAGTTTGCCGTCCGGTAAGACCACATAGGAGCCAAGCACAACCAAGTCCGCCCCCAGCGTCTTTCCTATCTGTGACAAGGTCTGAGCTGTCAGCGTGTCTGTGTCTGGCAGCGAGAAATTCATCTTCATCTGTGCAACTTCTTCGCCCGTAATGGTGCGCACCTTCTCGCCCGCCGCAAGTTCAGTGGTCAACATCTCGGGGAGAGCTGTGGAGAGCCATGCCGCCTCGGGCCGGGCGGTGGAATTTTTGAAGTTCAGCACGGCTACCGTACGGCGCCGGTTCAGCGGCGCGGTTGCAATTTCTCGCGCAGGCTTGCCGTGAAAATATACATACGAAAGCGCACCTAGGATCAGGAGTACGATCACGCCCGCAAGCACGATTGGTAGTATCTTGGTTCTAGCCGGAGCAGTCGGAGTTACTGTTGGTATCGGGGCAGAAGGTGCGGGGGGGGATGGCACCTGGGAAATCGGCATCGTCAGGCGGTCGAGATCGACGCGCAACTCTCGCGCCGATTGGTAGCGCCGCTCTGGATCTTTGTCCAGACATTTGAGAATTGCCATTTCCAGCCCGGGTGAGATTTTGGGATTCAGGGTGCTGGGCATCTCGGGGGGTTTGTTCAGTATGGCGTCGATCAAAAGAGGAACTTGCGAGAATACAAACGGACGACGTCCCGTCGCCAACTCGTAAAGCACTGCTCCCGCCGACCAGATATCGGAGCGCTGATCGGTCAACTCACCGCGCAATTGCTCCGGGGCCATATAAGGAAGCGTGCCGGCCACGGGTCCGGTGTCCGAAATGCTCGCCGTAACCCCCAAGTCGTTTTCCTGGCGGGCAAACTGCGCCAAGCCGAAATCAAGGATCTTGAGCCGGTTGTCCTGAGTCAGGCGCATATTGGCCGGCTTCAGATCGCGGTGAATGACCCCGTGATCATGAGCGCTTGCCAGACCATCCGCGAGTTGAAATCCCAGACGCAGGACCTCTTTTTGCGGGAGGGGGCCTGATCCCAGCCTGGCGTCGACGGCGACACCGCCGACATATTCCATCACTAGAAAGTCGAACCCCTCCTGGCTGCCGAATTCGAAAACCGTTCCGATATTGGGATGATTCAACTTGGCGAGAGCCAGCGCCTCGCGGCGGAAGCGCTTTCGGGCGGCTTCGTCGGCGAGCATGCCTGATGGGAGCACCTTTATGGCTACGTCGCGTTCGAGTTGCTGGTCGGAGGCGCGGAACACCAGTCCCATTCCTCCGGCTCCGATTTGCTCCAAGACTCGGTAATGGCCGAGAACCTGCCCGACAGTTGGAGTCTCCGGCGGCATTAGGCCCGAATCTTAATCCCTCAAGAAACTGGGGTCAATACAAGTAGATCATTCTGCTCTTCTTCAAAATCCCAGAGTTGCATCGGTGGGGATTTTCATGTTCTTCCTTCCTTATGTTTTAGTCCAACTGAGTTCCCCAACCATGGCACATCGATGGCCTTTAGCTTGATTTCGCGTTTGAGTTGCCGGCAGGGAGTTCAACGATTCCCAACTCCGCCGGCAGTTCACGCCTCCTGAGTGCCAGGCCGGCGAGATCCCTGAGTTCTTTGGGCGCGGGATTTGAGACGTCATTACGTCTGCTACTTCTCTTTTGGCAAGACATTGCGTTCCTCCGAAATGAATTCGGATATCGCTTTCATTGTTTCTGCGCTTTCGGGCAATTTGCAGCCACACCATTGCTCTGGCCGGTTTGCCCTATGTGCAAACAATCAGGACGAAACAGTCTCGATATTTGCGATAGCTTACGACAGTACCCAAATATTCTGGGTCACGCGATATCCGCGTGACCCAGGTTGTGTCGCACAATACCCGCCTTGCGCCTTCGCGCAGCGAAGGGCTGGAATCCATGGTCCGGAAGCTCAGAAAGAGCCTTTATCGTGGATTGCGCAGTGTGCGGACCTTGGCGAAAGCTGCTTGCCAACATTCGCCACGGGCAAATTGATATTCGGATGCGTTAGAAAGACGTCTGCAACCGACTTGCCCTGGTCTTCATCTACCGGGGTTGCCAGAAAAGCGTGGACGATATTTCCCGCGTGCGGCCCGGCCATATCAATCGCCATACCAGCGATTTGCCCGCTGTCATTGATATTGCTAGCCGAGATTACATAGAGGTGGGAACCTGCCGGAAATAGAGTGTTAAGGTCGATCGTCACGCCGTTCTGCCAGATGAGGCCGTGGGACCAACTGGCGCCGTTGTTGGAGTTAAATGAGCTTCCCACCACCTGGCCTTTGTTGTTGATGCTGGTGGCAAAGGAGGCAACATCTCCCGGCAGAAGGGGGCCGAGGCTTGTGACGGTATTGTTCTGCCAAATAGCGGCCAAGGCTGTGCCGTCGGAGTTAACGGCTTGCCCAACAATTTGGCCGTGGCTGTTAATTTCGTAGGCTATGGCACTGGGATATCCGAGGTTCGGAAGCGCGGTGGCAATGCCGTTTTCCCACACTACGGCTTCATTCGCTGTGGTGCAGGTACCGGAGTAGCCTACGGCTAGACCTTGATTGTTGATGCCGAATGCGACTCCGTCTGGATCGCTGCCGATCGTAGGAAGAGGTTGGGCTTGGCCTTTGTTGTTCCACACCACCGGCAGGTCAACCCGATTATTCGTGGTGCCGGGCGGGCACGTGGAGTCCACGGCACCATTTTCCGCATATCCTGCGACTTGTCCGCGGTTATTGATGGCGCTGGCCTGCCCGTTATTCCCGCCCACCGTTGGCAGAGCGCTCATGACGCCGTTTTGCCAAAGAAACGGAAGACACGTAAGGTGTGTGCCGAAACCGCAAATGTCTTCGCCATTCGGATCCGGAACAGATGTCTCGGACATACCGACGGCTTCCCCGGGGTCGTTGATTCCGTTCCAATTGATCGAACTGTTCGGTCCGCCAAGCGTGCCGAGCGGGATCTTGAGTTCGCCGATGCTGATGCTATCGGTGCCTTGCACGAGGTGGGCGGAGAGGGAAATGCTGAAAGGATCCAGGAGTTGCTCCATGTTCAACGTCCAGCCGTAATTATTGAGGCCCATGGCCATGCCGAGGTTGTCAGGGTGCTGAACGCCCAAATCCTGAACTTTGTAGCTGGTTTGCGCGACCGCATTGCTGAAGCAACCGAGAACCATCGTCGCAACCCCGAGTATCCAGATATTCCGCAACTGTCTAAGCGTGATCATATGTCCTCTATTCCTCCGGTAAAGTCGTGCCGGGATGACTGGCGATTTACGTCAGGTACCACTCGGCGCTCGGACAGTCAGCTTGCAATCGAGAGCTGGCTTGGCTCGCAATTTCACAAACTCCTGTTGAGTGAGAACTGGGGGAGCACGCTGTGTTCCACGTTGACAACGATTACGTGACGCAACAGGCCCAACAGTTCAGAGCTCGAAAACGAATGACGGTCTAACAACCTCCTTGGGCGATCCCAAAACGGCTAGCGGAGTGTTCTCCAACTTTCCATACACACACTGGCAAGAAGTTACGAAATTCCAGAACCTCAGCATCCACAAATCAGGCGGCTCCGGTGTGATTGACTTTTTAGATACCTAACATACATACTGGTCGGTATGTTAGCTGTTCGCAAAGGTCCAAAACAGAGTCCGAGACGTAGAGCGACCAGGCTGCGCGATTCTGGGCGCACTCGGGAGCGATTGCTGCAGGCGGCATCCCGGGAGATCTACAGATCGGGGTTCCAGAGTGCCAGCCTCGACACCATTCTGACCATAGCCGGGGTCACCAAAGGCGCACTCTACCACCACTTCGACAGTAAGGAAGCTTTGGGACACGCCGTCGTCGAAGAGATTATCGCCCCCGACGTCCACGGCAAATGGGTGCGCCCTTTCCATAGCGTCAAGGACCCTATCGACGCTTTGATCGGCACTGTTCGGCAGATACCCGTTCGGCCTGTGGACGTATGTGGCGGCTGCCAACTGAACAATCTGGCACAGGAAATGTCTCCTCTTGACGCGGGATTCCGGAAGCGACTCGCGATCATCTTCGATGCGTGGCGGGAGGCGGTGGCCTCCATTTTGCGAGAGGGCCAGAAACACGGCAGCGTTCGCCGCGACGTGGAATCCGCTGACGCTGCTGGCTTACTGATCGCGATGGTCGAAGGCTATGCGTCGTTGGCAAAGAATGCTCAAGATCCGAAAGTGATGAAAGCCGGGATCAAAAATATCGTGGCCTGGCTGCGGTCCTTGCGCCCTCCGGGCAACCGCAAGCGAGCTTGATTGCATCGGTGTCTCAAGGAGCAATTTGTGGAACTGTTGCATACCAACCGGTTCGTATTCTCGAGAGCAGTCATCCATTGCGATCGAGCAGAGTATTAACACAACATCAATGTAAGGAGAACGAACGATGACAACAACAACGATCGCAGTGTCGCGCAGGACTTTGCTCGCAACGGGAGCCTGTGCCCTGGTTGGTGCCGTGAGCCTGCCGGGATCGGCAAGCGCCAGCGCATTGGGAGGGCAGAACTCGACGAACGAAGAGGTAGTCTCGAAGTGGTATGCAGCCTGGGGGCAAAAGGACTGGGGCCCGGTGGATAGCCTCCTAGCCGATAACTTCACCTTTTCAAGCGCTGCCGGTGACGACCACATCAGCAAGAGCGCTTTCAAAGAACAATGCTGGAAAACGCAGATCGATTTCATTAAACATTTTGACCTGGAGCGGGTCTCCACGGGCGCGGACGATGCTTTTGTAAAGTATCTTTGCCACACCACGAACGGCAAATCATTCCGGAACGTGGAGTATCTCCGAATCGAGAACGGAAAGTTGCAATCCATTGAGTGTTATTTCGGCGCGCAATCGAGCTTTCCGTCCGCAGTGAGCACTGGGCAGAAGTAACCTGCCGAGCGCACAGGTAAGACATGAGGTGCGGATCCGCCGCTGCAGACAGCTCATCTAGAAGTGGCGCCCGATGTTATTGTCACTCGGTAACGGGGAGTCGAAACCAAAAAGCAGAGGGGCCATCATGAGCCTCGGCGAAATTCAGGATCAAAACGCCATGTCACGTGAGATGTTTGTTCAGCAACATGCGTACGCTAATGCGGACGTTTCGGGCGGCCCACGGCGGGGAGCTACAGTCGGCTCCAACCTGAGTAGACGTGACCATACTCTGGAATCGACAGCGGACGAGTTCTGCGAAGCTGCAGAACCGTCATCGCTCCCGGCAATCCCAGTCGATGCTGCAAACCTCATGCGAGTCTTGCGGCAGTTGGAGGTTCTAGTGAAACGACATGCGCCACGAATCGCGTTGAAGGCAAAGGGTAGCATCCTACTCTTGAATTTGGCCGACATCGTGGCGGTGCAAGCTGAAGGGAATTACGTGTCATTGCAACACCGGCCTAACCCTCATCTGGTGCACGAGTCTCTCTCTTCAATGGCGGAGAAACTCAAACCTTACGGTTTTATTCGCATCCACCGCTCGGTCGTCGTGAATATTTCGGCTGTGGAGGAGATCCAACCTTTACCGACAGGGGAGTACAGGCTGCGTGTAAAAGGTGGGAAGAAATACTTGGTAACCCGCACATACAAACACAACCTCAGAGATCTGGCTCAACTTTGGGCAGGCTCAGAGCGGCTTTGCGGCTAGGCAACAACACTTCGGGAGAACGTCAAAGTCTGCCAACCGTCTGTTATCTTCTGAGTTGTCCAGCGATCATATTGTTGGAGATCGAAGGGTTGCGCGAAAACAGCGCTGCCAAACTAGTCGTGCAGAACGACACTTAGCAGTGAACTGTGGACTTGCAAACCGCCCTCCGGGCCGCCGGAGTAATTCACAAAGCCCAATTTCCGGAACCGGTTCATAAAAAAACTGACCCGTGAGCGGGTAGTCCCCACCATCTCGGCCAGGCTTTCCTGGCTGATTTTCGGGACCACTGTTTCGGGTATACCTTCTTTGCCAAAGTGAGCCAGCAAAAGAAGGACTCGTGCCAGGCGCTTTTCGCTGGAGTTAAACAATTGATCGACGAGGTCCTCCTCGTAGCGGACATTCCGCGCCAGTAAATATGCCACGAACAGCTCGGAGAATGCCGGATCACGGCGCAGGGCATCCATCATCGCCTTCTTGTCGATGCGCTGAATCTCACAATCCGTCATGGCCGCGGCAGATCCCATGCGCAGGGCCTGACCAGCCAGCGCGCCTTCGCCAAAGAAATATCCGGCACCGAGCATGCCCAAGGTTGCTTCTCTACCAGTGGCGGAGACGACGGTGAGTTTTATTTTGCCCTTTTGGATATAGAAGACCGAGTCCGCCGCATCCCCTTGGGCGAAGACCGCCTGCTTATTGGCGAAAGTGAGGTTCTTCCTCCCCTCGCCAATGGTGTCGAGGAAGGCGCTAGGATTGAACTTGCCGCTGGTCTTCGCGACCCTAGAAGAAACCATCGCCTGTAATTCTAGCTTAAAGGCTGGCTTCTGGTATTGGCGGCTACACCCATAATGTGGGTGGCGATGCGAAGCTGTCTGAGAATGCTGGGTCCGCTGGCGATTACTGTGGAAGTCTGCAGTAAGAGCAAAGCGCAAGGATACGGAACCGACCGGCAATTGAGGCAACACCTCATGAAACTGGTTAAAAAAGATCGTTGCCGAGCCAGTCCTGCTTTTCTACATTCCGATCCCGGATTCCAACCAGGAATCGCACCAAGACAGTGCCGCCTATATTGCGAATTGGTTTGAGGTCCTCAAGAACCACAACCGCTTGATCTTCACGGAAAGTGCAGGCACGTAAAAAAACGAAAATTATCCACAGGTATTGGTGCTCACAAAGCCACGACTGGGCATATACTTCGGCACGCGCAGAAGTACGCGCAAAGGAGACCTCCCCCATGAACAAGTCAATTGAAGTCCTGCTAACCGTTGTGGCACTAGCTGGGTTGTACAGCGCAGTCTTGACGAGCGCTCCGCAGCCAAACAATTCTGCCGTTCGAGCAGAACAGGCTGTGGTAATTGCTGATGGTAGCGACCCGATGCCCTTGTGTCGCTCCCCGCACTGCCGGAAATAGGTACTAGGAAGCTGAGTCCATAAAATCGACATAGGGCTGCCCAAAATAAAATGTTGCGGAGCGGTCTAAGGATAGGTATGCTTCCGAGAATTAGGAATCCGGAACGCGATGAAGTGGTTGATAGATTTGAACTGGATCGTCGGTCCGCTTTTGCAGATCACCCTTCTGATCTTCATGGTCCGGCGCAGGGTCCACGGAGTGTTTCCTCGCTTCTTTTCCTACATTCTGTTTCAGACCCTCAAGTCGGCAGGTTTGTTTGTGGTGTACCGGTATTTCCCCGAGAACTACTTCGACGCCTATTGGACCGGGAACGCCCTCAGCGTGATCTTTACGGTTGCGGTGATGGATGAAATATTGCGCAGTCTCTTCAGGGAATATGGAGGCGTTCAGATTTTGGGAACCACCATATTCCGATGGTCCTGCGGATTGCTCATTCTGCTGGCAATCTTAGGCGCATGGTCGAGTAGCGAAGCGGGTGGAGACAGGATCTTAACGGCGGTTTTGGCCTTTGATCGCAGCGTACGCCTGATGCAGGTTGGGCTCTTTGTGTGCTTGATGCTTCTTTGCCGTATTTTCAGAAATTGCTGGCGCCAACAGATCTTCGGCATAGCACTGGGATTCGGTATCTTTGCCAGCGTTGAGCTCGTGCTGGTGAGTGTTGTGATGTGGTATGGCAACGGTCAAGCTGCGATGATCAGTCTGCTGAAGAGCACGGCGTACAACGCCGTTACTCTTGTCTGGATCGGCTATCTGCAACAGCATCCGCACCTGGTTCCAAGGATCGAGGCGGTTGCGAACGCGAATACCCTGGGTATGGCATTGTCGACGACACCCGCAGTGTCGGACCCTGACGCGGGCTTAATGTGGAGGGTAGAGCAGGCCGTTGACCGGGTCTTGTCTCGCAGCGAGTGGCCGAGACCGGTTGCACAGGGATCTCGCATTGTCCGCCGCAAACCCCATCCGGAAGAGAAAAACTGAACCTGATTCCCACGCGGTGTGCGCATGATGATGTTCATGGCGAAGCAACAACGGACGGCAGCGGACTGGCCTCCGGAGAAAGGCCAGATCATTTCGTTTAAATCTTCCACCGCATCCGAAACGGCTATTGTCAAACAAGTGCGTTGGGGTTTGGTCTGGCGAGACTTCATTCTAGAGGACGGACGAGTGATCCCCGAACACAGGATCTCGGGCTGTCCCCAGCCCCAGGAGTGGCGCAAAATCAGCGAGGTTACTGAACAGGAGCGTGAGGAATGTGAGGAGCGGCTCCTTTCGATGGCCAGCGCCGGAATGGACCCTCGCGAACGGGACCAGTCTTTCTGGGCGGAACTGAACCAGTACCTGGCATACACCTACCTCAGGTTTAAGCCGGCAGAATCCAAAGTGCCAGACACAGAGCAATGACGACTGACCGGAAGCTTGAGTCTGCGGTCGAGTCAATAGAACGAGGTCGTGAACTGTGAGTCGATCCGAGGATGAACCCGACGAGATGGAAGCGTGGAGAGTGCTCTCCGAAGCTGGTCTGGTAGAAATACGACTCGACCAATTCGCAGAAAGAATCAGAGACGTCAAACGTCTCGTCACGAGACGCCTTTTTGACATGCTGGATTTCAATACCGCCGTTCAAGAACGCGAATCTGCGGCATACTCGCTGGGTACACTCAAGAGATTAGAGTTGAAGGTGATGGCGAACGCTCCCAAGCCGCCCGACCCCTCGGAGATATGAGCTTGTGCAAGCGGGTAACACCCCGGAATCGTCCGGAACTGCATGCCTCTCCAAATACTGAATCTGCTGTGCGATTTTCTATTCTTCTGTGCTTGCGGACCCCAAGACCGCGTAACGTTCAAGGAACAAACCAGGTCCGTTTCTGCCGGTAAAAGGAGATCACTATGGTCAGCGAAGGTCCGAACCAGCAACCCGAGAAAACTTGGGACGAACTTGTCGCAGCAGCCTCCGTGGAAACCGACTCCGAAAAGCTCGGAATCATGTTGGAAGAGATCTTTGCAGCTCTCGAAGAGCGAGAACGAACCCTGTCCCCGCGACAAAGCTCATCTGGCTTCTGAGAACGCCCCATAGACGTAAACAGACGGCAACAGTGCTCAAAACTTCTTTTGTAGACTACGTCGCCAGGCAGCGGAGTCTGTGCTGCAACCGATCTTATAAGCTCGGCAGACCGCTGATTGCCTGTTCGCTTCCGGACGCCTAAGACCGGCGGTGGACACCTCTAAGCAACATGGTTTGAGAGCGGCATACTCTTTTCCTTTGGCATCAAGCGGTTACATTCTCCGCCAGATTGGTCAGAGTCTTGCGACCAGGAAGGGACTAATCTGGCTAGTCGTTTTGCTTTCATATTAAACCGACGCACCGCTGCACAGATACCGAGTAGGAGGAGGAACCGTGAGATGAGCGGACTGGGACAAGACATTCGTTATGGGTTGCGGCAGTTGCACAAATCCCCGGGCTTCGTCCTCACAGCCGCGCTCACCCTTGCCATTGGTCTCGGATCCGCTTCCGCCATTTTCTGCCTGATGGACACGCTCTGGCTGCACCCGATGCACGTGCGAGATGCGGGACGACTGGTGCGCGTCTTTTCCACGACGCCACAGGACCAGGAGGGCAGCTTCAGCTACTTCGAGTATCAGACTCTCGCGCAGCGCATGCCAGCTTTCTCGGGTCTTGCCGCTTTGGGCGGCCGCGGCAGCCTCATGCCCCGGCCCGACGGCACCTCGCAGATGCTCCTGACGAACGTCGTTTCGTCGAATTTCTTTGACGTGCTGGGCGTACGCCCGCAGCTTGGCCACCTTTTTACCGCTGCCGATGCCGACAACCTCCGCGTCCATCCCGCGATCGTTCTTGGCTATCGCTGCTGGCAGCGCGAGTTCAATGCCGATCCGTCGATCGTCGGCAGATTCCTGCCGCTGCGCCACGGTAAGGATCACATCTACCAGGCCGAAGTCATGGGCGTTCTTCCGCCCAGTTTCCGCGAGATCGACCCCAACTCCGATCGCGACCTGTGGATGCCCGCCGAGGTGTGGTCTGCGAACGTGGATGCTTCCGAGTTCACGTCGCGCACCTTCCGCTGGTTCCACCTCATTGGCCGCCTTGCTCCCGGAGCCACCGCCGGGCAGGCCAATATCCAAGCTGCCGCCGTTGCTTCGGCGCTCCAGCAGGTGGACTCCGCCAACAACCACAACCGCGGCGCACGCGCAGTATCAGACTTTGCTTATCGAACGAGCCAGGCTGGAACCAGCGGCATCGTCCTGTTTGCCATCGTCGCGGGTGTGGTTCTGCTTTCCACTGTTAATGTCGCCCACCTGCTGCTTGCCCGCGCCCTTACACGGATTCCAGGCATAGCACTACGCCTTTCCCTCGGAGCTACGCGGGCAGTGGTTGCCCGACAGCTTCTCGTTGAGAACCTGCTGCTCGGTCTGCTCGGTTGGGCCGCTAGTCTCGCGCTCGCCGCTGGCATTGTCGCGCTCTTGCCGCGCCTGCTGGTCGCCGAGCCCGCCATGCTCAATTCCTACGGCTCCGGCGTAGCTTTCCCGCTCGACTGGCGCTTCTTCTTTTTCGCCGGACTGCTAGCCTTCGTAACCATGCTCCTGCTGGCGGTTGTACCGCTTGAACAGGTGGCGCGCCCGCAGCTAATGCCCGCGCTCCAAGCAGGTCAGGCCGGACGCGTGACAGCACACGCTTCCGTTGCGCGTCGCGTCGCCGTATGGTTCCAGATTGCCGTCTCTTTCGCACTGCTCGTCTCCACCGGCGCACTTGTGCGCAGCTTCCTCAACACACGGACGCGCCCCATCGGCCTCAGCCGCGACCAGGTTCTCGTCGCTTTTACTCAGGACCCCGACGACGCTACCCGGGACACCGTGCTCACAAATCTTCGGGCCTTGCCCGGCGTCCGCGCCGTGGCCTACGGGATTCGGTCGCCGCTCATGCCATCGGAGAGCGGCATCGCCGTCCACGCTCTGCTGCCCAGCCACCCAGAAATCCGTGAGCCCGTTTCAATCAAATTCAATGCCGTCAGTCCCGGTTTCCTCGACGTCACCGGAACACGCGTCCTGCGCGGCCGCGCCATAACTAATGCCGAAGACCAATCAGGCCCCATGACCGTGCTTGTCAACCGCACCATGGCCGACAAATACTTCTCCGACCGCGACCCCGTCGGACAGCTTGTCCGTATCGACTCCGGCACCGCCACCGGCTTCATCGACGCACGCATTCTGGGCGTAACCGAGGACGCGCCCATCGACCATATCGGCGAGATGCCTGAGCCCTATATTTATGTGCCGTTTCACCAGTACGCGACCAAGCTCTCCAACATGGGCGAGATGACCCTCGTCATCGCCACCGCGCCCAACGCCATGTCTCTCGCACAGTCCGTGCGCCAAGTGCTTATCAATGTCAATCCGCTACTTGACCCCATGTTCGTCACATCGCAACCAGAGCTGCTCCGCTTCTCCGCCGGCAACTACCAGATGATGGCCGAGCTGGTCACTGCTCTGGGCTTCATCGGTCTGGCGCTCACTGTCGTTGGTCTTTACGGATTCCTGGCCTTTCGCGTCACCCAGCGCCGCCGCGAAATCGGGATCCGCATGGCTCTCGGAGCCACGCGACAAGCCACAATGCTGCTCGTTCTTGGGGATACGGCACGCCTGGCCGCGATCGGCCTGGGGATTGGACTGGCGCTCGCTTTCGTCGCAGCGCGCCTCGAAAGGGCTGCTCTTTTTGGAGTTAGCGCGCTGGATCCACTGTCGATTGCCGTGGCATTCAGCACGCTGGCGATTGCCATGATGGGCGCAGCTTTTCTGCCTGCGCGGCGCACCGCATCCATTGAACCAATGGAAGCTCTGCGATACGAGTAGGCGTTTCTCCTGGCAGCTCGTTGGCCGCAGGAGCCCATTCGCCTTCAGGTGGCGCCTGTGTCAGCCTGTTCGTTCGTTGCGGAACATCAAGGATAGTACAAAGCGTAACTTCCAGTGTGTTCATCACGCCAGAGTTCGGTGTTCCGGTTCCTTGTCCGGGACCGCGGATTATTCCATGCTCCGATCCGCCTCCTTACGCGCGACAATTCTCTTCAGGCTCAGTGCGAAGTAAGCAGTTGGCGTGGTACCAAGGACCTTTTTGGGACGGCGCTAATGTCGAAGTGAAAAAGAGGAGTGCGGGAATCTGCGCGAATCCATCGCTTTCAGCGCCAAGCCACGGGCCACCGATGTAAACTCGTTTCCGCGCCGAATCCGCTTTTCTCCGAACCGCGTTTCGAAGATTTTCCTGATGGCTGGAGCAAACGAAGAGCCGCCTGTCAGAAAGACCATGTCCACGTCTTTGGAAGGGACACCGGAAGAACTCAGGAGCGAATCGACGCATCGTGCGATCTGTTCAAGCTCCTCGGAAATCCACTCCTCGAACGATGTTCGTTCCACGCCGGCCTCCAGATCCACAAACCCGTCTGAAAACCGGAACGTAGTCGCAGAGGCATTCGACAAATCGCACTTCACTAACATGGCCGCCCATCTGTGGTGTTTTTTCTCTGACATCAACCCATGACGGTTCCACCATGACTGACGTTATCTGGCGTTTGCACTTAAGATCACGTCCCAAAATCAATTAGTGCCAATGAGATGTTGCGTCAACCATCGCGGCACCGATAACTGGCAACCATCCCAGAGTCATTTCCCAATATATTTGCGAGTATATGTAGAATACGGGTGACTTGAAGGGGGCTCGTTTTTGCAGTCGACACTTCTTGCACTCACAGAGGCTGCCGAGCGCGGGGACCAATCGGCTGCCGATGCTTTGTTCAGCGCGCTGTATTCCGAACTGCACCGCGTTTCCAAGCGCGAGTTAGCTCGACAGGGAGGAGCAGTGGGCCTCGGAGCGACCACCCTCCTGCACCAGGCTTATATCGAGATGGCTGGCAATGAGGGCGCTTCATTCCCTGACCGCGGCCGGTTTATGGCTTATGCCTCGCGAGTGATGCGTGGGCTGATTATCGACCATGCCAGGAGCCGCAGTGCCCAAAAACGGGGTGGGCAATTCCACATCACTTCGACGAGCGCTGCCTTCGAACACGCCGCCGACGATCGCGAGCTCACTCGGATCGGCGAAGCGCTCGACGAGCTTGCTAAAATCGATGCCTCGCTGACAGAGGTCGTGGATCTGAAGTTTTTTTGCGGCTTCACATTTGCCGAGATTGCCGCCATGAAAGCGCTCTCCGAGAGGACAGTACAGCGGCAGTGGGAGAAAGCCCGAATCTATCTCCACCGGAAGATTTCCACGGACCTAGAGGCCTAACTGCGGTGTCCACGCTTAGTCGAAAACGCTGGCTAGAAGTAAGCCCATACCTCGACCAAGCGCTCTCCATCCCGGAAAGCGAGCGAGCCGCTTGGCTGGAGTCGTTTCGAACGGACCGGCCCGATCTGATCAATCTGGTGCAAGAACTTCTGCAGGAGCACCGGTCCTTAAACCAAGTGCAATTTCTTGAACGTCCGCCGGTTCAAAGCGTTCTGGTGGGGCAAAAGATTGGTGCGTACACGCTGACATCGCCGCTTGGACACGGCGGAATGGGCAGCGTCTGGTTAGCTCAACGCAGCGACGGCCGATTCGAGCGCAAGGCTGCCGTCAAACTTCTGAATGCGGCTCTAATCGGCCGCGACGGCGAGGAGCGTTTCAAACGCGAAGGCGCCATTCTTGGCCGCTTCTGGCATGCCAATATTGCGGAACTGCTCGACGCTGGCGTCACTTCCTGGGGACAGCCCTACATCATCCTGGAATACGTCGAGGGCAAGCCAATCGATAGTTATTGCGACGAGCATAAGCTCCCAGTGAAAGAGCGCATATCCCTCTTCCTCGATGTCCTCGGTGCCGTGGCTTATGCCCACGCCAACTTGATCGTCCACCGTGACCTCAAGCCTACGAACGTTCTGGTCGACAAAGACGGGCACGTCAAGTTGCTTGATTTCGGCATTGCCAAACTGCTCGAAACCGAGGGTCAGCATGACTCTCCGACTCTGCTGACTCTCGAAGGCGATTCTCCCCTAACGCCCGAGTACGCTGCTCCCGAACAGGTCACCGGGGCGCCGATCACGACTGCCACCGACGTCTATGCGCTGGGCATCGTGCTCTATCAATTGTTGAGCGGGCATCATCCGGTGGGAAGAGCTCTGCGCTCACCCGCGGATCTCGTCAAGGCTATTGTCGACACCGAGCCTTCCCGGCCTTCGACGATGGTGCAGCCGTCTTCAATCGACGCCGAAACTACTACCACCAACGCCGCCAAACGCGGCACCACGCCGGACAAGCTCAATCGCCTGCTCCGCGGAGATCTCGACACCATCATCGGCAAAGCGCTTAAGAAGGATCCGCGGGAGCGGTACGCCTCCGTGACGGCGTTCGCTGACGATCTTCGGCGTTATCTCAAGCAGGAAGCAATCAGCGCGAGGCCGGATACGCTCGCCTACCGTACGGCTAAATTTCTCCGGCGTAATCGTACAGCGGTGGCGTTCACCACCATCGGGATCGCAGTCGTAATTGGGGGCCTATCCGCCGGATTGTTGATTGCTAGTCGCGAGCGAGAGGCTTCCGAGCGGGCTGCCCAGGTGCGTCAACTGGCTAATAAGTTCATCGTACTTGACAATGAAATCAGAGGCGTGCCCGGTGCAACGAAGGCCAGAATGCAGATTGTCACTGATTCGCTGGAATATCTCACTTCGCTGAGCAGCGACGTTCACAGCAAAGATCTGGCACTCGAGATTGCATATGCCTACGTACGTGTGGCGCACGTTCAGGGTGATCCCACATCGCCAAACCTCGGCCAGTTCACCGAAGCGGAAGCGACCCTCGGCAAGGCGGAAGCTTTTGTCGATTCGGTATTAGCGGCCGATCCCAACAACAGACGGGGGTTGTTCATCGCAGCGACCATTGCCCACGATCGCATGGTCTTGGCCGACGAGCAGAATAGCAGGGAGGAGACGGTCTCCTGGGCCACGAAAGCCTCTGAGCGAGTCGATCGCTTCATGAATCTCGGCAACGTTGATCCGAAAGATGTTTACAGCATGGGATATTTTGAGCAGAACATCGCCTACAGCTCAGGAGATGCCAGACAGTTCGCGGATGCGCTACGCGCCAGTCAGCGCGCATTGGATATCATCGAACCGGTTTCATCCGCCCATCGACTGCGGGGTAGCATCCTTGGCGCGTTAGTTATGGCGCGCTGGCAGACGGGAAACCTGGAAGGAGCGTTGCAGACTGCTCAAGAGTCCGTTCAACTCCAGGAGACGGAAGCCGCCAGCGGCCATGCGTCCCTGCGCATCAATCTCGCCAACGCGCTGTGCTTCGAGGGAATGATTCTGGGAAAGCAGGATGCGGAACCGAGTCTCGGGCGCAGCCGGGATGCGCTTGCGGTTTTGCAAAAAGGATTGGATATCGGTGAAGACCTCGCAAAAGTGGACCCCATCGACTATCTGAGCCGCCATTCGGCAGCAACCATCGGATTGGAAATCGGCAACATTCTTCGCCACAGCGACCCGCAAAGAGCTCTGGCTGTGTATGATCACGCGCTCGCGCGCATACGAGAAGCGAAAACCAATGTCAGCACTCAGCTGAGTGCGGCGGATTTACTGGCTGGCTCTTCTTACTCACTGCGCTGGCTCGGCCGCGGCAAAGAAGCCAGACAGCGCATCGATGAAGCGTTCCAGCTTCTGCGCAAGGCTCACCAGTATCCTGCCGACAAGGTCGAACCGATGGGCAGGGCCGATCATGTTATGAGGGCCGCGGCTGACGACTATGCCGAAACCCGCCAAACCCCGCAAGCCATTGCAGCCTACAAAGAACTGATCGACAAACTGATGGCCTGGAACCCCGACCTGCAGAATGATCTGCGGGATGCAGTCTGCATGTCGCGCACCTGGACGGCCTTGGCGATCCTACTGCGCGGAACCGGGCACAAGGAAGAAGCGGTCCGCCTTGAAGCGCAGCGAACCGACCTCTGGAACCATTGGAATGCCAAGCTTCCCAATGCACCATTTCTTCTTCGCCAATCCTTAAGCCAGATCGCTCCAAGGTCCCCTTCCCCAGGAGTGTCCCGCCATTAGCCAGAAGAGCGATGCAGCTAGAAGCCGCGTTCAACTTCCGGCCTTTCGTCTTCCACGGGGGTACGGTGAGGGTTAGCCAAGGCGTCTTGCCGGATACGCGGACCTTCCACGTGCAACAGTGGCTGGATCAGATCGGACAGCAGATATTAAGCCGCCATACTCTAAAGCATATCAAGTCCGTCATTAGTGGCATTTTTACCCTCGCCAAGCAGCAACACTACTTCGATGGGATCAACCTCCGCGAAAGGAGCGGCGACAAACCCAACCGCCGCCGAACCGATGGAGACCTACGCCTGTAGCTTAGAGGAGGGAGCAATCTATACACGTTGAGCGCACCCGAAAAGTGATCCAGCACATACTTCGGCACGCCAATGTGAGCACTACCGCGGCCTACTACATCGAGATGGCAGTCGGAGACATTCGCACCCGATGACCAAGTTGGAAAACCATATCGCTGAGTCCGGCACGGCCCAAGCGGACACCACTGGGACACCAGTTTCCGCTTCGGTCTCGGGGCCGCCCACAGCAGGACGCTCGCAATAGAGGCCTAAAGGATTGGGATTGCAAGAACTGGCGGAGAGGGAGGGATTCGAACCCTCGATACAGGTGTTAGCCCGTATAACGGTTTAGCAAACCGCCGCCTTCAGCCTCTCGGCCACCTCTCCGGCGCGCGAAACCACATTTTACCACGGTCAGCAAGAGAGGGTTTGCGCTTCAATCGTCTGGATTGTCCAGCAAGACCGAGGTCGAGCGTCGCTCGAGGATTCTCACGCTTGGGGCCTGGTTGATGATCGCGATCGATTGTCCTCTACCGGCAATTTTTCTCCCAGAATGCTACGATCTCCGGATCAATTATCGTGGGGGACAGCCGGATCGTGGCCCAGAGATTCGGGCGCTGGCTGGAGAAATATCTTGGTCGAAGCGGCAAAAAGTCTATTCCTGATTCTCAGTGCCTTGTTCCCGATCGTTGATCCCCTGGGAGGAAGCCCGATCTTCCTGACTATGACGAGAGAATACTCGCCGAGTACGCGGAGAGCACTGTCTTTGCGGATCGCGATGAACAGCTTTTTCTTGCTGGTTGGTTCGTACTTCATCGGGACACATATTCTCTCTTTCTTTGGGATTTCGCTGCCCGTGGTACAGGTGGGCGGAGGATTGATTGTCATCTCAACTGGCTGGGCGCTGTTGAAGCAGGGCAATGACGACGACCAGAAAGGCATGAAGAGGAAGATCCAGCCCGAGGACCCATTCCGTAATGCATTTTATCCATTGACGTTACCCTTAACCGTGGGGCCGGGATCGATTTCCGTGGCGATCACGCTGGGTGCGAATGCCCCGCACCATGAAGGATTCCATCTTTTGAGCATTTTGACTGCGGTTGTTGGGTCGGTACTACTCTCGGCCAGCATCTATCTCTGCTACGGATTTGCGGACCGACTCGGAAGGGTCCTCGGCGCCACGGGAATGACGGTGATCATGCAACTTACGTCGTTCCTGCTTGTGTGCATCGGGGTGCAGATCCTGTGGAACGGCGCCAGCGCGCTTCTGGTTTCACTTCCATTGCACTTGTGGTGAGCGAACGACACCACCCGGATCACATAGGAGCTTATCTATGCTGCAGACCGTTGCCGATCAACCGGAATGTTGGCCTGCGCTGTCGCTCGAATCCTGGAAAGACACGTACGCCACGCTGCACATGTGGACGCAGATGGTAGGTAAGGTTCGGTTGCAACTTACGCCGCTCATCAACCATTGGTGGAATGTCCCGTTGTACGTAAGTGCTCGGGGCCTGACTACGTCTCGAATCCCGTATGGACCGAGAGCATTCGAAATCTGGTTTGACTTTATACGACATCAACTTGTGCTTGAGACAACGGATGGAATCTTGAAGACGATCCCGCTGGCGCCTCGCACCGTGGCCGAGTTCTACACGGAATTTATGGAAATGCTTCGGTCCGCGGGGATAGAAGTCAAAATCTGGCGAATGCCGGTCGAAGTCCCCAATCCGGTTGCCTTCGACCAAGATCGTATCCATAGCTCCTACGATCGTGCGGCGGTAGAGAAATTCTGGCGGATCCTCTTGTCGGTGGATGCCGTCTTCGGCCAATTCCGGTCGGGATTTATTGGCAAATGCAGCCCGGTGCACTTTTTCTGGGGAAGTTTTGACCTTGCGGTTACCCGGTTTTCTGGCCGGCGAGCTCCGGAGCGACCCGGCGCGGACGCGGTGACGCGAGAAGCTTATTCCCATGAAGTGAGCAGTGTGGGCTTCTGGCCTGGCGGTGGCGATGTCAAAGACGCAGCTTTTTATTCCTACATGGCACCCGAGCCCAAGGGATTCAAAGACGCGTCCGTTCAGCCAAATGCCGCGCATTATGAGACAAAGCTCGGCGAGTTCCTCCTAATGTACGACGACGTGCGCAATGCTGAGTCACCCACCGCTTCATTGCTTGAATTTTGTCAAAGTACATACGCAGCCGGGGCAAGCGTTGGCAATTGGGACCGCGATGCGCTCGAAAGGTGATGGAACCCCTGCAAATGATTGCCGTGTTGAGCCAGTCGTTGGCGACGGAGAGGTAACGAAATGGCAGTACAATAATTCTGTTGTCGAACCCTGGGGAGTTCCCTACTGAATGTTCCAGCGACTGAGCATCGCGCTGTTTGCAGTAGTACTGTCTACCCCTCTCTCGAGCGCGCAGATGGGTGGCGCAATGGGGAGGGCGGCTTCCGGGGCGCATACTGGCTTTGCACGCAGCGTCAGGGGTGGGATTGGCCGACGTTATGGAGCGCGTCCATTCAACCGGGGAATTCTTGTCAGTTCGCCTTTTTTCGATTCGGATTACGACTATTCAGATTACGACACGGGTGATCCGTACGCTGTTGGCACCGTTGAGAGCGACGTTTCGGGCCTTCAGCCCAAAGTTGTGGTAGTGCGGCCGGCCTCGGTTCACGATTCCCCGCGACAAACCAAGGCGACACCATTGCTGATCGAATGGCAGGGCGATCGCTATGTGCGATTCGGCGGCGCTGACGCATCCGCAGAACGTGGGACCTCGGCCCGGCCCGATTATGCGGAACCGGCCAATCCACCCGCGTCCGCCGCACAAAAGCACTCAACTGAAGCGCGAGCCGCGGAACTCCCGCCCGTGGTGCTGGTCTATCGCGACGGCCGTCGTGAGGAGGTCGCCGACTATACCATTGCCGACGGCATCATCTATCTCCGCGGCAACGACTGGCAAAACGGCTACTGGACAAAACACATCCCGCTCTCGGCGCTCGACTCGCTCGCCACCATGCAAGTCAACCAGAAGCGTGGCGTTAAATTCATGCTGCCATCCGCGCCCAATGTGGTCATCGCCAGTTTCTAAAGCTATCTCGCAGTTGGTTTGAGGTGGGACGCGGCGACGGCCGTGCCACCCTCGGCGTTAGTCTCTCGCTCCAACATCTCGTCGATAGTCACGATATCAATTAATCCAGAACAGCCGTAGAGTACCGGCAGAATGCGATTTGCAGGATGCGTGCGTCGCAATTGTGCGACGCGCTCGGTTCCGGCCCGATACGCCGGGAGATACATGCGGCCGAGTAACGGATGCTGCCCCCATGCGCCTGAGAGTTTGTCCGCGCGCTCTTCGGTGACCAGGAAATCCTGGCGGAGTGTAGCCGCCACTTTCTCGCGCGGCACTTTTTCGCCCCAGGTTAGATACGACGACTGATTCTTCGCGTCATCCTGCAGTAAAGCCAGCAGCACGCCGATCTGCAAATCTTCGTCGGGCAGTTGGTTGATCTCGGTGACGCCGTGGGCGATGAGAATGGCGTTGTTGGCGATGCCCTCGAACAAAGTAGCCGCGCGAGTGTTCATGGTCAATACCGAGGTTTCAAAGCCGGCCTTCCCGCGGACATACAGATTCTGTAAATACGCAAACGTAGTAACATGCCCGGGCACAACTTCGTGGCTCACCAGTTGTTCGAACTCCGGCACGGAGATTGATAGTGAAGCATTGATCTCGTAAGTGGCTTCGTACTGCGGGCTGCCATCTTTCTTCCGCGCTCGTCCCAGATAATTCATCGAACCCGAAAACCAGGCATCCTTTATAGGCAGGAACTCAATGTTCGCCCGCGGCACCGGCGAAAGCTCTTTCGGAAGATACGGCAGTAGATTGGTTGCGCTGAGGTTGTCAAAGTGAGCGATCACCGCCGCTCCCAAAGCACGCACCGAGGCCATCGGAACCACGCGATCCCGCCGCCATCCATCGACCGCCCCGAGAAGGCCCGCAGAACCTGAGGTTGAGTAACCGGCCCGGCTCAGCAGTTCAGCCACACGATCATGTTTCGCGCTGGGATTCGAAGGCTCTGGCGGACGTCCTGTCGAGGACTCGACGCACCGCTCATAGGGAACCGTCTTGCCCTTCCCGAACACTTCCATCGCGAGGTCCCACATGGTTTCCAGCGAAACCGACAAGCCTTGAAGATACTTACCACGCGTTCCTTTGATCTTTGCGGCCTCATCGCGAATTCCGCCAATGGCGCGCGGCAGGTCGATCAGACGCAGATACTCCTCTACCGCCTGACGATCAACGCTCTTACCGGAAACGCCGCCCGTCTCCCGCACCCGCGCCGCCGCCGGCACCGTGTAGGCCGCGGGGAGCGGCTCATCCGAAAACCAGGAATCGGCAATAAAGCGTCCCGTGCCCGAGGCGCACATCACGTCGCCGCCCCAGAGTGTGTCGATTCCAAGAACTGCATCTGCAACAAATCGTCCTAACGTATCCATGAAGACTCCTCCACTATCTAATCCTACTGTCCACCTTTTCGAAGGTGGTTCCTCAACTAGAGAACTTGGACCAAATAACTCGCCGTCATCTTCAGTAAATGTTACGCTCCCGGCCATAACGAATCCCGCTGACGCAGTTGTTCACTGATCTTGCGTTTCGCCGGATACTTTCTTCAGCGAACCTAACCAGACATAAACACAAATGCCAATGAAGAACAGCGCAGAAACGGATTGCGAGACCGGATCGTTCAAGTAGAACGGCGTTTGGATCAGATCTTCGCGATACCAGTGGGACAGGTGCAGAGCCGCGCCGAGAACGCCGCCAAGCGCGCCGCCAGCCATCAGCCCCGAGGCAATGATGATGCCGCGCTCGCGGATGGAATTGCCGTGCTCTCCGCCAATTTTCGCACTGCGCTTGTTTACCAGGTGCGAGAGGAAACCGCCCGCCAGGATCGGCGTGGTCAACTGCAGCGGCAGATAGATTCCTAGAGCAAAGACCATGGAAGACAGACCGAGCATCTCGAGCACCACGGTAACCATGGCGCCGATGCCGAACAGCATATACGCCACCGGTTGGCCGCTCATGAATCCCGAGACTACCGCTTTTAGCGCGGAGGCCTGCGGCGCCACCAACACTTGCCGAACATCTCCGGGCGCGGCCTCTCCGAACTGGTAGGCTTTGGCGAGCAGGACGATGGTTAGACCTGCGGTGATTGCGGCCGCGATCACTCCGATGAACTTCACCTTCTCTTGCGACGATGGGGTAGAGCCAAGCCAGTAGCCGGCTTTCAGGTCGGTAATGAACTGTCCCGAGGCGCATAGGGCTACACACACCATGCCGGCCAGAGCCATCACGAAGAACATGCCAGTGGTTCCAGAGAGTCCGAACTTCAGCAACACCACGGCGGAGACAATGACGGTGAGCAACGTCATGCCGCTGGCCGGATTGTTGGCCGTGGTGGCGATGGCATTGGCCGCGACGGTGGTGAAGAAGAACGAAAATAGCAGCGTCAGCGCGAGGCCGACGGCAACCACAGTCCAGGAGACATGGAGGAGTCCAAAGAAGGCGGCCACTGCGATTGCCCCCAGCACCACTCCGACGAGGATGACGATGATGGGAATATCACGGTCGGTGCGTTCCGTTTGGGGCGCTTCGCCGTGGCGGAACGCGTGGAGTGCGATCCCGAACGATCCAGCAATCACGCGCAGTGACTTGAGGAGGCCGGCGAGTCCTGCGGTCGCGATCGCGCCCACCGCGATGAGGCGCACGTAATTGCGGTAGATCTCGGCGGCCGTCATGTGCGAGATGGGAATGGTGGCGGGATAAACGGTAACGTCACCCATGTGGCTGCCCACAAACCAGATCAGGGGAACCAGCACAAAATTCACCAGAATGCCGCCGGCGCAGAAAATCAGGGCAATGCGCAGACCCATCACGTAGCCCAGGCCGAGGATGAAGGCGACCGCGTCGAAATTGAAGACCATCTTCCCGCGCTCGGCCAGCGTCCGCACCGCGGGCACAAACTGGAAGTTCAGGTACTCCTTCCAGACGTGGAATGTGGTAACGAAGAAATCATAAATCGCGGCGATGACGGTGGCTTGCAGTAGCAGCCTCGCCTGCGATCCACCCTTTTCGCCGGTGACGAGAACTTCGGTGATGGCTGTGGCTTCCGGAAAGGGCAGCTTGCCGTGCATTTCGCGGACAAAGTAGCGCCGCAACGGAATGAGGAAAAGTACTCCCAAGCAGCCGCCGGACAGGCAGATGAAGATGGTCTGCATCGGATGGGGGTCGAGGTGGAGAGCGTAAAGGGCCGGCACGGTGAAGACGGCACCGGACACCACGGCGGCAGAAGCGCCTCCCATTCCAGTGATGATCATGTTCTCGAGCACGGTCGAGCGACGCCGGTAGACGCGCGCCAAGCCGATGGCCAGGATGGAAATGGGAATTGCCGCCTCCATTCCCTGCCCGACCTTGAGCGCGGAATAGGCCGACGCAACGCTGAAGAGGATACACAGCAGCGTGCCCCACAACACCGCGCGCCAAGTCACCTCCGGTGGCGCCATGCTAGCGGGCACCAGCGGTATGTAGAGTTCGCCGTTCTTCAACGGCTGATATGCATTTTCAGGAAGAGACTTGGTTTCGACTTCGGCCATAAATGTACGGGGCCTCCTAACCGGGGCGAGTACGGAGCGCAAGCGTCGGGACGGGGAACAGGTGATAATACACGAAGCGATTCAGATTTCCGCGGTCAGTCCATGTTGCTCCGCAACGTCATTGGCGACGGCCGAACGACTATGCGATACTAAAAATTCGAATCGCGGAAGAACGGCAATCGCAACTCACCATCCTTCGCCGGGATGGCGGAACTGGCAGACGCAGCGGACTCAAAATCCGCCGGACTTCGGTCCTTGGGGGTTCGACTCCCCCTCCCGGCACCAGCAAGAATCCCCACAAAGTAAACGGCTGGCTGGCGCTAGCTAACCGCATGAGACGCACTCCACCTCAGACGCAGCGGATCTAGCATCCTCATCTAGCCACGAGCGTAGAATCTATCCCACTGAAAACGTTTAGTTTAATTAAAAATGCAGGAGTGAGCATGGCTTCCACATCTGTTACACATTTCAGGTTCGCCACCACTTCTGAGAAAGGTAACCGTTCGGTAGGGGGCGCCGTAGTGACGGCGAATGATGAGAGAGGTGTTCGATAGATGTCCACGTAGGGATAAGTGAGCACTTAATTGTTGGAGTGGCGGAGCTATTCCTGTTGGGGTCGAACCCGATGATAACGGTACTGTCGGGGCTTGAAGTGGCGGTTGAGATAAGTGCCCTTGGAATCGGCGGCGAGGAAGGCGGTGTGCTCCTCGGCGGGCACATTGAAGTATTGATAGACCTCTCCACTTTGTCTAAATTCCAGTTCCAGCACCTGTTGTTCAGGAGCATAGCCGATACTGGCGATGCTGCTGGAGTCTACGGGAACTCGCTGCATGCTTTCTTGGATACGGATGAGCTTAGGAAGTATCGGGGCGGCAGCTTCTGCTTTCAAGCTCCGGGGCATCGACTCCTCGATCCAGGTGACGGGATAGTCCGTGAATGCGGACCAGCAATTGTCGCAGATAGGCTTAGGGATCGAGGCCGTGAGTTTAGCCGAGCCGATCAGGCTGTACATCGCCGCTGCGCGTTCTCCGCCAGCATCTGATCCGGCGAACAGTTAGTGCTTACACCTTAGGCCACACCTCGCAGAGAGCGTTCGGCAGCGTTGTTGTCGATCTCGATGCCGCTATCTTCTATAGCGCGTCTATATGGCGCGTCTGCGCATCCCAGGCGGGAGAAAAACCAGGACTTGAGCTGGGAAGTTCCAGACCGCAACCCGGACACTGAAGGTTCGCACGGCATCAGCGGCGGCAAAATCCGCAAGCCTCAAAAGGCGTGTGAGAGTTCGATTCTATCCGGGCGCAGCATGTTTTGCTTTGGCGTTGAGTCGTCGTCACCGACATCGATAGTGTCATCACTCCCTGGTGTGGAATGACGTATTGCAACACCTCAATCCACTGTGCCCCGAAGACCGCGAAAATTCAAGTCACGCCCACAAGCAAGACATTGGCGCAGCAACAAGGCGGTCGCCGAAAGGGACCGGCCTTCCGCCATCGTAGAGAACCACTCCCAGCTTGAAGTTATCGCCGCAGGCCTCGGCCAACTTTCGGAGTCCCTTGAAATCGCCCGCGTTCACGGTAGCGCTCGCCTTGACTTCGATGCCGACCAATGCGCCACTTCCCGTTTCAATCACAAGGTCAACCTCGTCCTGATCTTTGTCCCGGTAGTGGTATAAAGCGCAGCTCTCATCAAACCAAGACGCCTGTTTCAGCACCTCAGAGAAAACAAAAGTTTCCAGCAATGGTCCAAAGATTGTCCGGTCTTTCGCGACCCGCTCAACACTAGCTCCTAAGAGTGCGCCGAGCAGGCCGGAGTCAAGGAAATGCAGCTTGGGAGTCTTTACCAGACGCTTCAACTGGTTCCGAAACCACGGTTCTACCCGACGAACGAGAAACAACTG
>JBEKLO010000014.1:0-55072 GCA_050010155.1 Terriglobales bacterium | reverse complement strand
AACGGTCGGTTTCGCGTTTCTATCCCGAACTGGGAGACGGAGATTGAATTCCACAACCAGCGCAATAGTGGACGTTTCGCCGACCAGCGTGGGCCCGGCGGACGGGTTGCCCGGATATGCGCAACTCTTCAAGTCCATTTTCGAGTCCTCTGGCACCGGCATGCTGGTTGTGAACCTTAACGGCCAATGTGTTTTCGCGAACCAAGCCTTCTGCGATCTGACCGGATTTACCGCAGAAGAAGTCGCGGCTCGCACTGTGGCAGAGATTACTCATCCAGATGACCGGGCTGCAAGCCTACAGATGATGCGACGGTTGGCTGACGGGGAAACGAAGTTCAACCAAATGGAGAAGCGATATCTCCATAAGAACGGGCGGCTGGTGTGGGTGCTGCTGACTACCACCCTAATCCCGCGATCGGATAACCTCCCGCCCGACTTGTCGATCGGGATGGTCCAGGACATCGGCAAACGTAAGGAAGGAGAGGAAGCTCTGCAACAGAGCGAAGCCCTGTTTCGGGCCATCGCCGAAAACGCGGGTGACCTGATTCTGATCGTCGATTATCCCGGGATGAACAAGCTCTACGTCAGCCCGGCATACCAGAAGTTTCTGGGATATTCAGCCGACGAAATTCAAGATCGCAAGTTCCTGGGGGTGGTGCACCCTGACGACCTGCCAATCGCTCAGCAGGCAGTCGAGGAAATCGTACAAGGGAAAAGCGCCGTCATTGTAGAAATGCGCCTCATTCACAGGAACGGCAATTCGCATCACGTGGAAGCTCATGCCTGTGCCGTGCGGAATTCCAGTGGTGCTCTGGAACGCATCGTCGTGATCTCGCGCATGATTGACGATCGAATCCTGGCCCGGCAGAAGCTGGAAGAGCGGGAAGAGAGACTGCAACTGCTGCTCGATTCCACTGCCGAGGCCATTTATGGCGTGGATCTGAGCGGCAACTGCACCTTCTGCAACCGAGCTCTCTTACGGATGCTGGGCTACGGGGACGCGAACTGCCTGCTGGGAAAGAACATGCACGAGGTCATTCATCACAGCCGTGCCGACGGTTCCGTCTATCCGGTAGAAGAATGCTGCATTTTTAAGGCTTTCCGGTTGAATACCGTGATGCATGTCGACGACGAAGTCGTGTGGCGCGCCGACCGCACCCGCCTCCCCGTCGAATACTGGTCACACCCCGTGAAACATGAGGGGAAGACGGTGGGCTGCATGGTGACCTTTGTGGATATCACGGAGAGGAAAGCGGCCCAAGAGGCACTGTGCCGGGCGCATGAAGAAGCGGAGCTATTCATCAACTCAGTGCCGTCGATTCTTATCGGAGTCACCCGAGATGCGCACATCAAACGGTGGAACCTGGCAGCGGCGAAGGTGTTTGGTCTCAGGGCAGCCGAGGTGGCTGGAAAGCACCTGGCGAACTGCGGCATTCAGTGGGCGCGTTTGGATATGCAGGCTGAGATTGATTCCTGGTGTGCCGACCGAGCGCCGCGGCGCATTGAGGCGCTTCCCTTTCGAATCGATGGCGAGGCTCGATTCTTAGGGCTTACCTTGAATTGGATCAGTGCACCGGAGGAAGGAGTCGTCGAGTTGCTGATGATTGGCTCCGACGTGACGGAGCGCGAGATTTTGGGACAACAGCTGCGGCAGGCACAGAAACTGGAGGCGATTGGGCAGTTGGCCGCCGGAATCGCGCACGAAATCAATACTCCCATTCAGTATGTGGGTGATAACACCCGGTTCTTGCAGGAATCCTGGCCGCCGTTCCACGCCTTGCTCGCCATTGCCCGAGAGATGCAGCGGGAAACTACACAGGGGCCGATTTCGCCACAGACGCTGCAGAGGCTGGATGCCCTAGATCAGGAAGCGGACTTCGAATACCTGGAGACTGAAATTCCCCATGCGATCGAGCAGTCGCTGGAAGGCATTCAGCGGGTGAGCAAGATTGTGCGTGCCATGAAGGAATTTTCGCACCCGGGATCGCAGGAAAAAAAGGCGATTGACATCAACCAAGCAATCGATACCACCATCATCGTCGCCCGCAATGAGTGGAAGTATGTATCTGATGTAGAGACGCATTTTGATCCCAGCCTGCCTCTAGTGCTCTGCCATGCCGGCGAGTTTAATCAGGTGATTCTCAATCTCCTGATCAATGCCGCCCACGCGATCGCGCAAGCTTTGGGAGACGGTTCCCAGGACAAGGGAAAGATTGTCATTTCCACTGTACGCGACAGGGACGCGGTCGAGATTTCCGTTTCCGACACGGGAGTGGGCATACCGGAGGCCGTGCGCTCGCGGGTATTTGAGCCCTTCTTCACTACCAAACCAGTAGGAAAAGGGACGGGGCAAGGATTGGCCTTGGCCCATACTGCGATCGTGAGGCGCCACGGGGGCAAGATATGGTTCGACTCTGAACTGGGAAAGGGAACCACGTTCTACATTCGGATCCCGTTTGCAGAAGCGACGGAAGCGTAATCATGTCCAAGCGAATTTTGTTTGTCGACGACGAACCCATGGTGCTGACCGGGCTGAAGCGCAGTCTCCGCCCCATGCGTTCGGAATGGGAAATGGTTTTTGCGGAGGGCGGAGACGAGGCTCTGGCAGCGATCGACCGGCATGTCTTCGACATCATTGTTACGGACATGCGAATGCCGGGAATCGACGGTGCCCAGTTGCTGGAAGAAGTGCAGAAACGCTCGCCGCAAACCTTGCGTATGGTGCTGTCGGGGCAATCGGACCGGGAAACCATTTTGCGTTCGGTCAATCCCGCACATCAGTTTATTTCCAAGCCTTGCGAAGCGGGAGAGTTGAAGTCGCGCCTGACCCGGGCTTTTGCTCTCAAGGATCTCCTGCAGAATCCGGGTCTGCGCGAGCTAGTCACTAAACTCGATTACCTGCCGAGTCTGCCTCCCGTTTACGTGCAGCTAAATGAAGAGTTGCGTCGTCCCGAGCCGTCGCTAGCCAGAATCGATGAGCTGATTGGAGCGGACATGGCCATGACCGCGAAGGTTCTGAAGCTGGTGAACTCGGCCTTCTTTTGCTTGCCTTGCGAAGTTTCAAGTGCCTCACACGCGGTCCAACTCCTCGGTCTGGACACCCTGCGGACGCTGGTACTCACAGCACATGTATTCGAACAATTTCAAAGCCCGCTGCTGACTGCCGACGACGTGCGGCAGATTTCAGACCACTCCCTTGCAGTCAGCAATGGTGCCAAAAAGATTGCGCTCTTCGAGCACGCCGATCCGCACCTGCAGAATGAGTCTTTCACTGCGGGCTTGTTGCACGATGCCGGCAAGCTGATCCTGGCCTCTACCTTGGGAGAACAGTACGCGAAGGTTCTGGCGCACAGGGATAAGGCAGACATCGGCTTGTATGCTGCGGAACGCGAGCTACTGGGTTGCAGCCACGCGCAGGTGGCAGCCTATTTGTTTGGTCTATGGGGACTGCCGAGCACGATTGTCGAAGCCGTTGCGTGGCATCACGACCCCGCCGGTAGCCTGAGCATGAAGTTTTCACCGCTGGCTGCGGTGCACGTGGCCAGCGCCTGTCATGACGAAAAAAGCACCTCGCGGCTGCGCGACCGAACTCCGATCGACGCGGAGTTCCTGGCCGTAATCGGCTGCGCGGAAGGCGAAAAGGCGTGGCGCCAACAGCTCGATGCCGATGGCTAATTACCAGAAAGGCGCCGAAAGAGGAACACCATGATTGAAAAAATCCTACTAGTGGACGACGATCACAACATTCTTGACGGGTATCGGCGGAGCCTGAGCCGCGAGTTTCTGATGGAGACTGCCCTGGGTGGCCAGCAAGCCCTCGAACTCGCGGCTCAGCATGGTCCCTATGCGGTCGTAGTTTCCGACATGCGAATGCCCGGCATGGATGGCATTCAGCTTTTGAGCAAAATCAAGGCGCAATCGCCGGACACTGTCCGCGTCATGCTCACTGGTAACGCTGACATGGATACGGCCATCAACGCCATCAACGAGGGCAGCATCTTCCGCTTTCTCAACAAGCCCTGCAGCAAGGAAACGATGGGAAGAACCCTGACTGCGGCGCTGGTGCAGTATCGTTTGGTTACGGCCGAAAAGCAACTCCTCGAACAAACGCTGAGCGGCAGCATTCAAGTGCTGACGGAAGTGCTCAGCCTGGTCAATCCCGCTGCGTTCAGCCGGGCCGAGCGCGCTCGCCGCTACATCCACCACATCGTAACCTCGATGAACCTACCAAACGTCTGGCAGTACGAGGTTGCCGCCATGATGTCGCAACTGGGTTGCGTCACTCTTTCTTCGGAGACTATCGAGGCCGTATACCGCGGGGAGAAGCTCTCCTCGACGGAGCAGGCACAATATGATGCACATCCCAGTGTTGCCTACGATTTGCTTTCCAGAATTCCCCGGCTGGAGCCAATCGCACGAATGATCGAGCACCAGCACCGGCCACTGCCCGACTCGAGCGCCGTCGATCCGGAAATGGCGGACATGCGACTGGGAACGGAAATACTCCGGCTGACCTTGGCCTACGAAAAACTCATTCACCAAGGGACGTCGCGTAGCGAGGCGGTCCACTCACTGTCTCGACAAAACAAGCATTTCAGCCCGGAGTTCTTCCGTGCCCTGGTGGAATTGGATCCGAACTCCGAAGAAGGCGAAATAAAACAGTGCCGGATTGAAGCGCTTGTGAGCGGCATGATTCTCCAACAGGAGATCCGCACCAGCGAGGGGGCATTGCTTGTCTCCAAAGGTCAGGAGGTCACTTCGACGCTTCTATCCAAGCTCAAAAACTTGCACGCACGGCGGGTGATCACGGGCGATGTGACCGTCTCCATGCCCACGACCACACTTGCTTTCGCGAAAGGCGCCTCCTGACAAGTGGAGATACAGATTGCGGAAAAGCAGCGCCATTATGCTTTCGAGTATTTCAGCCACTTCAAGATTTCAGGCAGCGTTGGGCGCTTCCCATAAATCAGGATGCCGATGCGGTAAATTCTTGCGCAGAGTATCAGGATCCCGATAATGGTCGCGATCAGAAGGAGCAGCGACAGAGCGATCTGCCACAGGGGTGGTGTTTGTATCACGATTCGCGCATACATCAACAGCGGCGCAAAAAACGGAATCATCGACATCCAGACGACCGCGGGCGCATCGGGTGTACGCACGACTGCCGAAAGCATGAACACCGACAGAACAAGCGGGATCACAACAAAGAACTGGAGTTGCTGGCCTTCCTGCTCCGTCGTGCTGATCGCTCCGATCGCCGCATAGATCGTGCTGTAGAGCAGGTATCCCAGAAAAAAGAAGACTGCAAATGCGGCGAGGACTCCAGGGGAAACCTTGAGTTCGCTGAGGTCCATCTGCATCGCCATCGAAGGTATAGCGAAGGCCCCGGCCATCACCACCCAGACCAGGATTTGCGTCAAACCTACCGCGCCCACGCCGAGAAGTTTGCCGGTCATTAATTCCGTCGAACTTGCGGAAGAAAGTAACACTTCGAGAATGCGCGAATTCTTTTCTTCGAGCACGGAGCGCATCACAGAAATACCGTACAAAAGGACTGCCCCGTAAATCAGCATGACCATGACCACGACTTCCAGGAATTTTTTCCCGCTGCTATCCTTAGCTTCCTTCCCGCCTTCAATCCGGATCGCTTCGACTTTGATGGGTTTAAGCAGCGAGTCTACTTGGTCGCCGGTTAAACCGCTCTTGGAAAGCCGTACCTGCTGAATGATTCGGTTTAGTCTCTCGCCGAGGCGTGATTTTTCTCCGGAGGCGGATAGGTTGCGGCTGGCCCATGTGATTTTTCCGGTGGCAATCGCATCGTCGCTCATCCAAAGGTAGCCGTCGATTGCCTGCGAGACGATTTTGTCGCGCAAGATTGCGCGTTCCGCCTCGGTGGCATTGGTATCCACATCGATGATGTACTGCTGGTCGGGCGTCTTGGCAGCTTTCGTTTCGGAGTTCGCCTCGTCATCATCGCTGTCGCCCGTATCTCGGCTCGCGGACAACAATCCCTGTCGGACCGTCTCACCGAATTGCGGAGTTGACGTTACCACGACGATGCGTTGGCTCTTTTCTCCAATGTTGGCGAGCTTTGCGGGTAATATCATCACCCCGGTCATGATGGCGGGCAGGAGCAAAGTAAGCACCACGAACGAACGCGTGCGCACACGCTCCAGGTATTCGCGCCTGATAATCAGCCAGGTGTTACGCATTGGTTTTACGCACCGCCTCCATGAAAATTTCTTCGAGCGATGGCTCCATCAATTCGAACTTGGTGATGCGGGCTCCCGAGGATGCCAGCCTGAGAAGTTCCTGCGCATCGGCGCCAGACGCCAAGCGCGCCTCAACATAGTTCCCGTAGTCGTTGAACGACTGCACTAGCCGCGGCTCTTGCAGAAACCGGGCATCCCCGTCGTACTTGATCTGGACGTTGCAACAGCCATAGCTTGCCTTGATCTGGCTCAAGTCGCCCTTGAGGACGGCGCGCCCGTGATTGATAAGGCAGATTGACTGGCACAACCGCTCCGCCTGATCCATACGGTGCGTCGATAACAGAATCGTCTTGCCGTTCTTGGCCAGTTCCAGCAGCGCGTCTTTTAGGGCCACTGCGTTTGCCGGATCGAGGCCGGAAAACGGTTCGTCCATGATGATCAATTCCGGATCATGAAGGATTGCGCCGATAAACTGCACCTTCTGCTGCATGCCCTTGGAAAGCTCTTCGACCTTCTTCGCCGTCCAGGAACTCAATTCGAAACGCTCGCACCAGGATTGGGCACGCGTTGAGGCTTCATGGCTGGTCAAGCCTTTTAATTGGGCAAGAAACACCAGGTGATCGAGAACCTGCATTTTCTTGTACAGGCCGCGTTCTTCGGGCAGGTAGCCTACGCGATCCATGTGCGCGCGCTCGAGGGGCTGTCCAAAAATGGATATCCGACCAGAGTCAGGCACGATGATACCGATCATCATGCGCAGCGTGCTCGTCTTCCCAGCACCGTTCGGGCCAAGTAGGCCATAAATTTTTCCGGGACTGATGGCAAGAGAGAGGTTATCGACCGCGACAAATTTATCGTAGCTTTTGCAAACGCCGTGCAGCTCAATAGTGCTGGCTGCTTTGGGGTTCTGCGCAACGCTCGATGGGGAAGCGATGGGTGCTCGGGTAGAGGCCATAATCACCAGAAGAGCATACCTGCTGCCGCGTTGATTTGTGAAAGGAATCGTCGAAGCGTGCGGTCTACAGTGTCTTCCTTGGCGAGTGGGTTTTGTCTTGGCCGAGCAGCCGCCGGGAGGAGTATTTCAGTTTGACTGTTTTCCTGTAATCGTCCCGCTTTCCGCCAGCGGAAGCCATACTTGAAAGCGGGTGTCACCGGGCTTCGATGTCACCTGAATACTGCCCCGATGTTTCTTCACAATTCGCTGAACCGTATCGAGACCCAAACCCGTTCCCTCCCCCACTCCCTTGGTGGTGAAGAACGGTTCGAAGATGTGAGGCTTGACCTCAGGAGAAATTCCGGGACCGCTGTCACCGATCTCAACCACGACACAATCTTCCTCGCGGTAGGCCCGGACTCGGAGCTCGCCTTTTCCGCCCATGGCATCAATGGCATTATCAATGATATTGGTCCAGACCTGATTGAGTTCGCTTCCGAATGAATTCACGAGCAGCGGAATCCGCTCGTAGTCGCGCAGCACCGCCACTCCCCGTTTGAGCTTATGGTTCAGGATGGTAAGCGTGGTTTCCAGGCTCTTCACAATGTCGACGTTTTGCACCGGCGCCTGGTCCATGTAGGTGTATTCCTTGATCGCGCCGACCAGATCGGAGATTCGCGCTACACTGCTCTCGATTTCGTTGAGCAGACCAGCAATCTCGACCGAGGCTGCAATCCGGACCAGAGCGGCTCGGGCAGTGCCGGCATCGAGCGCCGCAAATAGTGATTCCAGCGCTTCCGGCCTGATGTTCCGCTTAGCCAGATCGGCTGCCAGTTGCCACAGATCGCTTTGCCCATGACTCCGCAACAAGGAATCCACCTCGTCTTCCAGGTCGCTGATGGTGAGGGGATCGGCCGGAGGTTCGTCGCTCTGGGTGAACGACGTTTCCAGCTTTTCGATTTCTGCTCTTTGCGCGGAAGTGAGATCGCGCCGGCCCAGTTCGAGACTGGCGTTCTTGATTTTTTTCAGGACGTCCCGCAATTGGCTGGTGGCGCGTTTCGCGGCGGATGCAGGGTTATTGAGTTCATGAGCGAGACCGGCGGAAAGCTTGCCTAAACCGGCTAACCGGTCGCGCTGTTGTTCGATCCGAGTGGTTTCGCGGATGCGGTCGGACATGAGTCCGACGAGACGTTTGGCCAATTCCGGCATTTTCTGCACCAGCTCCGGAAACAATGCCGCAGGAAATCGTAAGACGCGGCTGTCGGTAACCGCCCGCCCGTTCACCTTAAACTGGGTCATCCGGGAAAACGGAAGCACGCCGGTGACGTCGCCTGCATCCATAGAAAATGAGACGATTTCGCCACTCAACTCCCCGTGGATCTCAAGTTGGCCTTCGAGAATCACAAACATCGAATCCGCGGGGGTACCTTGACGCAGATATGTATCGCCCGCTTTGTAGCGGAGTTCTTCCGCGTGGCTGAGGAACCATGAGAGCTGATCATCCGGCAAATCCGCGAACGCCGGCACGCGAAGTAGTTCTGAATGTTCGACCATTTATACCTTGCTCAAATATTGGTGGATGAACTGCACAGCGACTGAACCTTCGCCGACACCGGATGCGACCCGCTTCACCGAACCATGCCGCACATCACCCACGGCAAAGATGCCTGGAATATTTGTCTCGAGCAGAAACGGGTCTCGTTCGAGTGTCCAGCCCTTGGGGCGTTGGCCGTCTCGAATGAGATCGGGACCAGTCAAAAGGAACCCGCGCTCGTCTCGCTCGACCAGATCTCCTATCCAGTCGGTTCGCGGCAGCGCTCCTATAAAGATGAACATCGAACTGGCGGACACCCGTTCCACCTTATTCGTATCCGAACAAAGGATAGAAATCTCTTCTAACCGCGTTTCGCCGTGCGCCTCTGCCACGCTGGCTTGCGGCCAGACTTGGATATTGGGCGTCTCCTTAATCTGATCTATCAGATACTGCGACATGGTGCTGGCGAGGGAACTGCCACGCACAAGCATGATGACGCGTTCCGCATAGCGGGCGAAGTTCATGGCAGCCTGTCCCGCCGAATTTGCTCCGCCGACCACAAAGATGATTTCGCCTTTGCATGACAGTGCCTCCGTGGCGCCACCGCCATAGTAGACACCGGCGCCCTGCAGCTTACTGATGCCCGGAGCGTCGAGCCGCCGCCACTGCACTCCGCTGGCGATCATCAGCGCGTGGCAGGAAATTTCATTACCGTCGGCCAACTTGAGGATGCGATATGATCCCTCGGTGCGCACGCCGACCGCTTCCTGGGGGGACAGAATTTCCACACCGAAGCGCTGTGCCTGCACGACGGCGCGGCGGGCAAGATCGTTACCGCTGAGCCCCGCTGGAAAGCCAAGATAGTTTTCAATTCGCGAACTCATGCCGGCCTGCCCGCCCGGTGCTTCGCGCTCTATCATCACCGTGTGCAGTCCCTCCGATGCGCCGTAAACGGCGGCGGCCAGACCCGCGGGTCCTCCGCCCACAATCGCTAAATCGTAGAAGTCGGTTTGTGCACGCGTGCGCAAACCCACTTTTTGCGCAACATCCGCCGGGAGGCTTTCCAGTAGCTTGGTTCCGTCGGGAAATAAAACGACGGGCAGACTCGCGGCCTCCTCGCCCAGAGCCTCCAGAATGCGCTTGGTCTCGGGGTCGTTGGCCGAAGTTTCCACGTCGATCCACTGGTAGGGAACGTGATTGCGCGCCAGAAAGTCGCGCAGCTCATACGACCGGGGCGACCACCTCGTGCCGAGAACCCTGATCCCCTGAAACACGGGCCGGTAGGAAGCTTGCCAATCATCGAGCAGGTCATTCAGTTGCGGATACAGATGCTCTGCCGGCGGATCCCATGGTTTCAAGAAGAAGTAGTTGATGCTGGCTTGATTGATGGCGCTGATTGCAGCGTTCGTGTCGGCATAAGCAGTGAGCAAGGCCCGCTTCGCATCGGGAAAGACGTGCTTCGCTTCTTGCAGAAAAGCGACCCCATCCATCTTAGGCATGCGCTGATCCGCAAGCATCAAGGCCACGCTGTCATTGCGGACCTTTAGCTGTTTCAACAAATCCAATGCCGCCTCGGGAGAATCGCTGCCAATGACGCGGTACTCCGCGCCGTACTGCGAGCGCAAGTCGCGTTCGATCGCCCGTAAAACATCGGAGTCATCATCGACACTCAGTAGAATCGGTTTCGGCATGATTTCGATCTCAGCCTGCCAGCCCCGCGGTTGAGTGCAACATCTCAAGTCGCATTCATACGAGGGCTAATGGCATCCGAAAAAGCATCCCGGCCACGAATCGCAATCGCACCAGTTTGCCAGTTGTTCAACCTGAATACCACCGGTGCGCTTAAGCTGCAAGCTCACCGGCCTCGATCTCGTCGACATAACACCAGATCCAGGACTCTCCGCGCTCAATCGAGCGCATGACAGGATGTTTCGTTTTGTGAAAGTGCTTGGTCGCATGCTTATTCTTCGACGAGTCGCAACAGCCGACTTGGCCACAAACAAGACACATGCGGAGGTGAACCCACATGTCGCCCATCTTAATGCACTCCTCACACTCATGCTTGTTCGTAGTCCGGATTTTGATCTGATCAAGGTGCGTGCATTCTTGTGACATCGATTCCTCCGTTTTTGATGCGCAAAGCCGGATTCGGCGTTCGCGCTCTGGTCGTGCATTTGAACGAATGACCCCGATGCAGGCAAGCCGATCGCGGCTTTGCCACTCAAGTTTTACTTAGATGACGAGTTGCGCCGGGTAGTCGCAAGATTAGGTTGGTGGGGTGGAGCGCCCGGCTGAGTCCGCGTATGCGGCGGACGGCTGCTCCTCGCAGGATTGGCTTCGAAAGTACGGTCAGTTGGCCTTTCGAGGTGTTTCGATCCGGGCCAGCATGTTGTAAAGCGTTCCCCTGGAAATCCCCAGCACTTCCGCGGCACGACTCTTATCTCCGCCTACACGCTGCAATACCTGAACCAGGTGGCGTTCCTGAATTTCTTCCATCGAAAGCAGTTTGTCATCATCGCCACGACGTAACGGAGTTGCCTTCCGGAGATGCAGTGGGAGGTCTTTTATATCGATGACGTTCCCTTCCGCCATCATGCACGCCTTTCCAATGACGTTTTCCAGTTCGCGCACATTCCCAGGCCAAGCATGGCGACCGAGAAGAGCCTGCGCCCGCCGCGTCATGCCACGGATCGGCTTGTTGTACTGCGTGGCAAACTTTTGGATGAAGTACCGCTCGAGTAAAGGAAGGTCTTCTTTGCGGTCGACCAGTTCAGGCAGCGTGATCTCGACCATCGAAAGACGATAATAAAGATCGTCGCGGAACTTGTGCTCGCGCATCATCGTGAACAAGTCCTTGTTGGTGGCGGCGATGAAGCGCACATCCACCTTACGGAGCGCGGGCGAGCCCACTCTTTGCACCTCCTGATTCTGCAGCACGCGCAGGAGTTTGGCCTGGCCGGCGAGCGGCATATCGCCGATTTCATCCAAGAACACCGTTCCTTGATGGGCATACTCAAACAGGCCGATCTTATCCTGAGTGGCGCCCGTAAATGCACCACGAACATGACCGAATAGTTCACTCTCAAACAGCGTTTCGACTAATGCCGAACAGTTACACATGGCGAATGTCTTATCCGCGACGGGACTCAGCCGATGCAGCGCATGGGCCACGAGTTCCTTTCCGGTTCCCGTGTCACCCGTGATGAGAGCGGTTCGAAAATGAGGAGCGATGCGCCGTATCGAGGAAAACACATCCATGATGAGCGGGCTGCGACCGACGATGCCCTCGAGCTGGAAGGTGTCGACCATTTGCTGATCTAGCTGTTTGGCAAAGCTTCGGGACTGGCGTACGTTGACCAGCGCCATGACTCGGGCACGCAGGGCTACGATGTCAAGAGGTTTGGTCAGGTAGTCGGCCGCTCCCTTGCGAATTGCTTCCACCGCAGATTCGGCTGAGTAGTGCCCCGTCATCAGGATCACCTCTGCTCCCGGATCGCTGGCGATAATTTGCTCCAGGAGGTTCATTCCATTTAGCTTCGGCATTACCAAATCCAAGAGAATGATCTCCGGATGCTCTTCTTGAAAGAGGGCGAGACCTGCCTCGGGATCAGTAGTTGTGAGGATCTCGAGGCCCTGTTGCGCCAAAGCTGCCTCGATCAGTTCCAGATTCTGCGACTCATCGTCGATTACGAGCAACTTGAGGCCGGATTCGGTATCGGTCTTCATTGGACCTTCCCTTCGGCAATTGACAGGATCTCATTGGACGCTTATCAAGACCCCGGTATCTGATGCGCAGAGACGTCTCGGGTGAGCGATACTTTGCGCGGGCTACTATGCTTCCTCCGCAGGTCAAGTCGTCTATGCGCAGTTAGTCTGACAACCAGCAGGAATTGACTCGGACGCCGCGGTATGGAGCCGTCTGTGTTCCCTCGCGGGAAACCTCTCGCGGAAGAACGTTGACTGTCGGGTGGTTCTTGGACGATCTGGCCCTTGCCGATAACCCGACAGTCACAAAGGTTTGCCATTCCCCATAGTGCGGTGGCCCTATCCTAACTCAAGGCGCCCGAAATTCCATCGACATATGATAGCGCTGTAAAGGAAATAAAGCAGTTGTCCAGAGGTATTTTCATCACGATCGTATGGAGGTCGAAACTGCCGAAGAAGTATCGCATAGACAACGATTCGTAAGTTATGCGGTCGCGTGGCCCTCTACCGCACCAACACTTAGAACACAGGCTCCGCGCGCTGCCTCGATTTCTATCGCCCCGATCGGGCTAAGACCTCGTGGTTCGATGCGAGTCGAGCCTTCTCGTGTTGGCCATCTTCTTGCACCTATCTTATTGAGGTCGTCCAAGACGGAGACTTAGCAAGTTGAAGAATGTCTGTCCACATCATTGAACACCAGTGATTTAGCCGCGGTTCATAGGCTTAATGGAGGTCAGACTGGTTCGCTTGCGACACCGTGGCCTTTGTCCGGAATTTGGACACGGATTCATAGTTTGAACACCGAAAACGTCAAGAAACGCGCTTATCGGAAATGCACAAGCCTGTTTGTGAGTATGTCCATGCAATGCAGCTTCATACAAGCAATTCGCTGCCTATCCGTTGCGGTGCCTCCCACCGCAGGCGTTGAGACACTTGACGGGTTTTCTTTCCTTTCGAATCGGTCAGACGGAGCCCTGACGCATTCACGATGAAGAACAAATACATAGGGTTGAGATTAGGCACGGCATTTGCCGCCTTGATTGTTATTTTGGTGGGTATCGGGCAGTTCGGTCTTCGCCGGATGCACGAAATCAACCAAACCCTCGGCGACATCACGGGCAGGCAGACAGTCAAGCTGCAACTGGCGGAAAGAGCATTGGACTTATCGAATCGCAACAGCCGAATCACGATGGAAATATTCCTCGTGAACAAGGCTGGGCCGCTTACCGAAAATCTTTTGGCCGCGAGGACCGAGAATAGCAGGAAAGTTGCGGAAGCAGTGGCGGAGATCGAAGGCCGCTGCGAATCAATGCAGGAGAAGCAGCGTCTAGCCGCGGTAAAGGAGACGAGGAAACCATACGTCGACAGCTATGTGCGTGCGTTGCATTTGCTTATCGATAAAAAAAACAATGATGCGGCTTCGGCGATCATGGTGAAGGAGACACTGCCGTTGATCGTCAAATATCACGCTGCCTGGTACGAGTTTGTAGAGTTTCAGAGAAACCAGGTGGATATGGCGGCCAAGCAAGCCCAACTTGATTACGTCAGGACCCGTCGTCTTGCCTACTTACTGATCTTGCTCGCAGTGCTTCTTGCTCTCGGGATCGCAGTCGTCACAACCAATCAGGCGCAAACCAGCTACCGGCAGCAGATTGTTGCACGGGAGGGCGTTGAACTTGAACTGCAGCGAAGCGAAGAACGCATGCGAAGGGCAATGGAAGGGGCGAAGATCGGTTGCTGGGACTGGGATATTCTCAGGGACGAACAGGTATGGTCCGACACCTGCAAATCATTGTTGGGGCTGGGGCCAGAGAGCGTCGCGAATTTTCAGGTGTTGATGAACAGCATACATCCTGATGACCGAAAAATGATGGAGGAACAAATTAACGAGGCCATTCGGGAAAAGAGAGATTACAGCTCGGAATTCCGCGTGGTTTGGCCGGATGCCAGCGTGCATTGGCAATCCGCCAAAGGACAGGCCTTCTACGATGAAACCGGGCGCACGACTCGCATGACCGGGATCGCCATGGACATCGATGTGCGTAGACGTGCAGAGGAACATCTGCATCTGCAGTCTGCAGCTTTGGAAGCTGCTGCCAATGCCATTGTGATCACAGATTCCCGCGGCACAATCCTGTGGGTGAATCATGCGTTCACGACGATGACCGGCTATGGCCAAGAAGACGTCCTGGGCAAGAACCCGCGCCTGCTGAAATCCGGCGAGCAACCCGCAAGCCATTATGAGGATCTTTGGTCGACGATCACATCTGGCAAGGTCTGGAACGGCGAGATCGTCAACCGGCGGAAGGACGGAACGACTTACACCGAGGAGATGACGATCACGCCGGTACGAAACGCTGGTGATCCAGCGAATGGGTACTACATTGCCATCAAGCAGGACATCACGGAGCGGAAGCAGATTGAGGAAGCCCTTCGGCAAGCGGAAGAAAAGTACCGGGCCATCTTCGAAGATGCTGTCGTCGGCATTTTTCGGAGCACGCCCGACGGACGGTACATCGATGTGAATCCGTCGATGGCCCGCATGCTGGGATATCACTCTCCCGACGAACTGGTAACGAGCATCACAGACATCTCCCGGCAAGTGTATGTCGATCCCCACAGGCGAGTTGAACTCAAACGGCTGCTGGGAGAGCAGGGAATGGTCAAGAACTTTGAGTGCGCGGTCTACCGTAAAGACGGAAGCACGATGTGGTTTTCCGCGAATATGCGAGCCGTGTTCGAAGATGGCGTACTGGTGAGATATGAGGGAACAAACGAGGACATTACAAGTCGTAAAGTTGCTGAGGAACAGGTCCTGTACCTAGCCTACTATGACGCCCTGACGGGCTTACCCAATCGCACTCTTCTGCAGGACCGATTGGCGAAGGCACTGGCCAGCGCTCGGCGACGGAAGGACAAAGTTGCGATTCTGTTCCTCGACCTCGACAGGTTCAAAAACATCAACGACTCACTGGGGCACTCGGTCGGCGATCTTCTCTTACAAGAAGTTGCAGTGCGGCTAAAGACATGGGCGCGGGACCAGGACACCGTGGCCCGCGTAGGCGGAGATGAATTTCTTATCGTATTGAACGCGATCAAAGAGGTCGGCGACGCGGCCGTCGCCGCTGAGCGGCTCATGGATGCTATGACCGCCGAATTCGTCGTTCAAGGTCGCTCCCTTAGCGTTAGTTGCAGCCTCGGCATCAGCATTTTCCCGGAACACGGTGCCGACGGTGAAACCCTGATCAAGAATGCCGATGCCGCCATGTATAGCGCCAAGGACATTGGTCGTAACAACTTTCAGTTTTTTACAGCCGATATGAACGCTCAGGCGGTAGAGCGGTTGACCTTGGAAAGCAGCTTGCGACTGGCGCTCGAGAAGAAAGAATTCTTTCTTGCGTATCAACCGCAGATGGATATTGATTCGGGGAGGATCACCGGGTTGGAAGCACTGCTGCGTTGGCAACACCCGGAATTAGGTCTGGTGCCGCCCGATAGGTTCATCAGAATTGCGGAGAACAGCGGCCTGATCATGCCGATTGGGGAGTGGGTGCTCAGGACAGCCTGCTCTCAGGCCCGCAAATGGCAAGCCGAAGGTCTGGTCGCGGTGCCGGTGGCTGTCAATGTGTCCGCAGTGCAGTTTCGCCAGGAAGGTTTCTGCGAACTCATCGGTCGTGTGCTCACTGAAACCGGTCTCGCTGCGCAATATCTGGAACTGGAACTCACCGAGAGCCTTCTGCTCTCGAATGCACACGTGACGTTCTCGGTTCTTCGAGACTTAAGAGCCATGGGGTTGAAGCTGGCGATTGACGACTTTGGAACCGGGTATTCCAGCCTCAGCTACCTAAAACATTTTCCCGTTAGCAAACTGAAGATCGACCGCTCGTTTATACGCGATGTCGCCGTGAATCCTGATGACGCGGCGATCACTACCGCAATCATCAGCATGGCCAAAAGCTTGAGTCTTAAGGTGATCGCAGAAGGCGTCGAAGACGAAGCACAAATGTCATTCTTGCGGGCCCATCATTGTGACGAGATCCAAGGCTACTATTTCAGTAAGCCATTGGCCGTTGACCAGGTCGCCGAGAAGCTGCGAGGCCACAGTTTGGAATACGCCCGAGCATATGCAAGCGGGGAACAATCATGATCGAAATTTTACAAGGAGTGTAGTGCATTATGGAAACCACCGTGGCGCTTTTAGTATCCGCTGATCCTGTCACCATTCAACAGTTCAGTCACGCTTTGGAGGAATTGTCTATTTCGTCCGATATCTGTCAGGAAGTGCCGACCGCAGTGGGTCTGTTGAATCGCAGGAAGTTCGATGCCGTGATCGTCGATCTTTTACTGGGAGAACAGTCCGGAATGATTCTGGACGAGGTGCATCTCTCCCCATCCAACCGCACGGCCGTGACCTTCGCTATTAGCGGCAGTGGCGTGGAAGGCACAGCCTTTCGCAAAAGGTCCGAGTTTGTCTTCGAGAGGCCACTTTCAGACCTATCAATCCGCAACACTCTTAAGCCTGCTTATGGGCTGATTCTGAGAGAACGACGGCGGTATTTCCGATGTCCCGTTTCTATCCCCATTGTCATCTCAAGGCGCGACCAGCCCGAGGTTCGCTGCCACAGCGTAAATATCAGCGAAGGAGGCATGGCCGTGAGTACCTCGGTTCCACTCAGCCCCGGAGAAAAGGTTAATGTTCAGTTCACCTTGCCGGGTCACGACGCTCCGTATTTGGCAGAATCGACGATCTGCTGGTGGAGAACAGGCAATCTCGGAATTCGCTTCGCCTCCCTTTCGCAAGAACACAAATCCGAGCTCCAGAGCTGGCTATCACGAAGGCTGGAAGAGATGTTGCCGGAGTTGGTTGCACGACAGTTTCAGAAAGAAGAGATCTCTTCCACGACGAACTTGTCCGATAGAAAATAGGACGAACAGGGATGAACAATGTATGCGGCGCAGACCTAACTCGCGCTAACGTTCGCTCCGACTCCCTGAGGGACTGAGTCTTGGGCTTGCTGAGCGGCGTCCAGGAAGGCTTCAAGTGTTTTCCGGTCCTCGGGGAGCATCTTGACGAACCTGATTCCGTTTCCGACTTGGGGATCACAGGTGATTACGGTGGCAGCGGCCAAAACGGTGGTTTCGAGGGAGAGCTGCAGCCCCAAATTAGTGCCGATTGGAAATGGGAAGATTGTCTCGATGTAGCAGCCGCTCAAGCTTATATCGGTAGTAGCGCCACGAATCGGGCTGCCGCCCATATCAGTCTCGATTTCGACTGGCACGCTCACTTTTACGCGAGGGTACTGGCGACGGCAAATCACTTCGGTTTCGCTCATGTCCATAGCCTTTGCGCAGGGAGCATCCAACCCCGACATGCTTGTTTTATGTTCGTGCGACCGAGGGAGCGTCCTTTGCCAAAGTCCTCCCTATTCTGCGGCACTTTATGGTCCATGTTGTTCGCAGTGTAAGTTACTGACACTTCACACAGTTGGACCATAATACCGACGCAGGGATGTCTGGTCATTGGACGGTTGTGCAGAAATTGAACAGCAAGGCGCAGGTATTAGCGCGGCAATTTAGTAGGAATGCGTGAATTGCTGTACTTGGATAAGATGGCCACTTCTCTCTAACCGCCCATGGATGCGACACGGGCGCGGGAGTTGCCTGCCAATAGTTTCATCATAGCTTGCTCGTCAGCAGGCCGGGAGTAAAAGTATCCCTGCGCCATCTCGCAATTGAGCTGTTTGAGTAAATCGACTTGTGCTTGTGTCTCGACGCCCTCGGCGACGACCTTCAAGCCGAGATTGTGGGCAAGCATGATGATGATCCGTACGATCTCGCGGCTTTCTGGATCGCTGTCCATGTGCGAAATAAAGGCGCGGTCGATTTTCAAAGTGTCTACCGGAATTCGGCGCAAGCGGCTCAGTGACGAGTAGCCGGTGCCAAAGTCATCGATGCTCAAGCGAACCCCGAGTGCCTTCAGTTGTGCCAGAACGTGGCCAGATTTCTCCGCGTCACCCATGGCGATGGTTTCAATGATTTCGAGTTGCAGGCAACTTGGGTCCACTCCGGTCTGCGTCACGCATTTGGTGATCTCCTTGGCTAAATCGGGGTGGGCGAACTCCTTGGGAGTGATGTTCACACTCATCGTCAGTGGCGGGTTGGAAGGAAATTCGGACTGCCACTTTCTGAGGTGTTGGCAGGCTTCACGTCGCAGTTGCTGATTCATGGGGATGATCAGGCCGATCTCCTCGGCAACGCCGATGAACTCGATCGGCGGAAGAAAGCCTTCCGGACGTCGCCACCTTGTCAGGGCTTCAAAACCGACGATCTGGCCGGTCTGCAACAAGACAATCGGCTGGTAGTGAACCCAGAACTCTCCCTGTTCGAGAGCCTTGCGCAGGTCCGTTTCCAGGCGCAGGCGCTTCACGGCATTGGCATGCATGGCCGTGTCCGAGACCTCACAGCGGGCTTTTCCCGACCGCTTAGCGCGGTACATGGCTATATCCGCATCGCGCACCAGATCCTCAGCCTGGGTGTGGTGACTGATGCTGGATGCTATTCCGATGCTTGCCGAAACTACAATTTCCTGCTTGTTTACCACAAAGGGGATCGTCAGTTCCGCTTGCACACGTTCCGCAACGCGCACCGCTTCGATTGGGTCTCGGATGTCGTCCAGGAGGATTATGAATTCATCGCCGCCGAGCCTGGCCAAGGTAGCATCGTTGGTCGGCCTGTCAGGCGCTTCGCCTACGCGCGGGCGCGAAACCGTGTCGAGTCGCCGTACGGAGTGCTTCAATCTCTGGCCAATTTGAATTAACAGCTCATCGCCCGCCGTGTGCCCCAGGCTGTCGTTGACGATTTTGAATTCGTCTACGTCAATGAGCAATACCGCGAATTTATAGTTCGAGTGTTTTTTGGATAGAGTCAGCGCATGTTGCAACCGGTCCAGAAATAAGGCGCGGTTCGGCAGGTTCGTGAGCCCGTCGTGAAACGCATTGTGTACCAGCATCTCCTCGGCCCGCTTCCGCTCGGTGATGTCGCGGTTCACGATCACCAGTTTGTCGGTCTCTCCTTTGCCATTTCGAATGGCGCAAGCGGTCGACTCCAGTGTCCGCCAGGATCCGTCTTTGTGGTGGATCCGGTACTCCACCCGTTCTCCTTGGCCGCTAAGGCGGGCCTTCTCTGCTGCTTGCAATACTCGCGGACGATCGTCGGGATGAATTTGCTCCATCGACGAGGTGGCACTGAGTTCCTCTGGAGAATATCCGAGGATCTTCTGATAGGAGGGGCTGTTGTAGAGCCGGCGGCCGTCGCCATCGACCAGCGCAATCATGTCGGCGGCATTTTCGCTAATAAGTTGAAACAGCTGATCGCGTTCCGCCAATTGGCGTCGAATGCGATGAAGCAGCAGGTTTTGATAAATCACGTAAAAGTCGAAAAGTAATACGAGCGCGGCCAGCCCCCGCACCCATTCCCTGAGATCAAACCAATAGGAAGCTTCAGACTCGCGATGAAACCAGGGGAACGTAAACGAAACGATTCCGAAGGTTAGTGCGAGAGTGACGGCAACGGCAAACCCCCATAACCACCACTCCCGACCTTCGATGCGATTCAGCGCAATCGGACGCGCATCGGGACTCTTTCGACCAACTTTTTGGACTGATTCCTGACTCATGCTACCCGACTAATCTCCTGCAAGCTCTATCGATCCTAGCCCATGGAGAAGCATTGCAAGCGTTACGAAAGCAGCGTTGTCAGCGATGTACCAGCGCGGCGAGAAGATTCTCTTCATACAATTTTGTTTCCGGACGAACGCGACACGGCGCTTGAGGCGAGTGTCCGCATCGCATACTGTCACTAAGTGACTAACTTACTTACTGCTGTACCGTAACCTGCATCTGCACCGAGTGAGATGTACCACTCCACGGGGTCGCCGTGACCGTGATCGGATAAGTCTGGCTAGACTTCTTGGTGGTTGCCGGCGCAAGGCCCTGACACCCGGCCAATAGAATCAAACTCGCAAAAAGAGTAAGTAGTGCTCCTTTGTTTATAGATCGGGGCCGTCGCCAAAAGAACACTCCGCCCAGCATTGGAATCATTGCCAGAGCCATGAACTCTCGTCCATGACCGAACACCTTCGCGTTCGATTGGGATGCGGTGATGGTCAGTTGTGAAGAAACCGCTGTTCCCTGTACCACGTGTAGAACGCTTGGCGCAAAGGCACAGGTCAAGCCGCTCGGTAGGTTCTCGCACTGGAGCTGAACCGAACCGATGAAGCCATTGATCGATGACAATGTGACCGCAGCCGTCACGGTTCCACCCTGATTTACCTGTACGGCTGCCGGGTTCGCTGCCACCGTAAAACCTGGCGCTGGTTGCGAGGCCGTAGTGTTGTACAAAACTGAGACCCCACTGAAATGAGAGTCGGCGGTGACCACATCGGGCCACCCGTTGTTTTTAAGGTCAGCAATTGCCAATGCCAACGCGCCGCCGCCTGCGGGGTATTCAGTAGGTCCGTAAAAATTCCCCTCGCTGCTACCCAGTAAAACTCCGAGCGAACTATAGCCGGAATTGACATAAACGATATCTAGATAGCCATCCTCGTTCACATCGGACAGGGCTACCTCTCCAGGGGAGGGGTTCAATAGGGACGGCAACGAACTCGCAGGATAGAAGCTCGGCGAACTGAAGGTGCCGTCTCCATTTCCCATCGCGATCGCGATGTTACCGGTGCTGGGAGAAGTGACGACGAGATCTATGTTCCCATCGCTGTTAAGGTCGCCAGCCGCGATCCCGTAGACTCCGACCATGGTTGTGTCGTAATCGGGCGCCGCCGTGAATGCTCCCTTCCCGTTACCCAGAAGTACGGCAACCCGGGAGGTGCTCGTCATGGTGATACAGAGATCAAGATTTCCATCATTATTTACGTCAACGGCTACCAGTTCATAACCGGTCGCTGAAATCGGGTAAGTTCCCGCGAGGGCCAGCGTACCCTTGCCATTGTTGAGCAGGATATAAACCACCGAATTTCCGAGTACAGCGACGTCCGGCCATCCGTCTCCGTTCAGATCCGCCACGACGAGGCCGTTGGTGATACTGGGAAGAGTTATGGACGTGGGTGTTTGAAACGTGCCGTCGCCATTGCCGCGCAAGACTTCAAGGGCACCAGCGGCCCAGTTCGAGGCCACGATATCGGTTTTACCGTCCTGGTATAAGTCTCCCACAGCGACATAGCTGAGCGCGTCGTTTGGAGCGTAAACGACCGCCTTGCCGAGACTTCCATTACTCTGCGTCAGGTACACGAGAAGTCCGAAGCCGGGCGAAGTGGAGCTTTGCCCAACGACAAAGTCAGGAATGCCGTCGCCATTAAAATCAGCCGAAGCAATGCTCAGTGCGCCCCCTGACTTGCTGGACCCCGGAGGCATCACGATGTTCGTTACGGGCGCTGCCTGGAAGGTGCCATCTCCGTTGCCCTGTGCCAAAACTACCGATGACTCGTTGTCGGAAACGACAACGTCAATATCGCCATCGCCGATGAAGTCCGCCAGCACCGGCCTGGCGGTTGGCGACCCTCCGACGGCAAACTCTGCGGTCGGAGCAACGAACGTGCCGTTGCCCTTACCGAGGAAAACAGAGAAGTCCGATTCCGCTGCGTTGGTGACAACTAAATCAAGTTTGCCATCCCAGTTCACATCTGCCATGGCTAGCGAGATGGGATCGTTTCCGCTCCAGAGGGAAGCACCATTTTGAACCAACTTTCTGCCCCCCTGGTTGAGGAAGACACTAACGGTATTCCAGTTTCCATTTGCAGTAACGACATCGAGGAAACCGTCTCCGTTGACGTCGCCCACCGCGATGGAGTTGGAAGTCGTTGCCCCGGCATTTTGTCCATCAGTGCTTTGAAAAGGAATGCCAGTCAGGAATCCCCCGGCACCGTTTCCCGGATAGAGCGTGTTGTTCGTTACCAGATCGAGGTTGCCGTCCGCGTCTACGTCTGCCAGCACGGCGATCGATGCTTTTCCGGGAAACGGAGTCATTTGGGGAGATCCGAAAGCACCCTGTCCATTCCCAACCAGGTAAGCAGCTTGTTCTGACTGACTGTCAACAACTACGACGTCCAGTGTCTTGTTATGGGCAACGCTCCAAAGGCTTGCCGCGACGGGAGCATTGATTCCCGTTGTGTAGGTCTGTGGCGCCGCAAAATTCCCACCTCCGGTCGAGATCAGCACAACGATCGAGTTCGGATAGACGAGGACGACATCATCTTTCCCGTCGTTGTTTACGTCTCCAACCAAAATGAAATTCCCGGTTGCGAATGTCACGGGAGTCAAGACCGGGCCGCCGAACGATCCATTCGACATATTCAGCAGAACAGCAAGATAAGTGCCTGTAGGCGATGCTGCGTCTTGGAAAAGCGTAACGATGTCGGGCAACGCGTCGCCGTTAAAGTTACCGCTGACCACTGGATAGATCGCTCCGCCGATCGATTCTATCTGCGTAGCGGAAAGAAAGGTGGCTGCCGGCGGCGGCAGCGCGAAGTCAGGATGGGCGCTGCGCTTGCTCTTATAACTCCTCGTGCCCTTCGAGGATCGCAAGCTACTGCTTCGTGACAGTCCATCGACCTGCCGGGACAACCTTGAGGAAGTGTCTTGCCCCGGTGATGGGGTCTGCCCGATAAGGGCCTGAATTGAACCAAGTACAAGCAACAAGAGTGAAACACCAACAGAAGCTGTTGTTTTCATCCTTCTCCTCGCCATCAGGGGCTATGTACTCAATACGAGTCCGCAGACTGTCTAGTAATCTGTATGGCTGTCATGGGTACACTTGAAACAAGAACAATTGAAGCGAATACAGTAACTAGAGCAATTGCCGCGCCTTAACGGTGCGGCTTGTCGATCTCTATCAAAGTTAAGTGCTTATCGCCCTCAACCCGGACGAGTGGGCAGGAGGTTACTGAACAACTGCTGGAAAGGTGTACAAAATCCGGACGGCAGCCGGGAGTGTGCTCACTGTAAACAGTAGTCCGGAAATCGCACGCGCTCTTCGAGTCCGCGGGAATGCACCAATAGCCGCCAAGTGCTACATACCTCTCAGTTTGGTGGCTCCCGATCGGTTTGGACTAAGACGTGCCTTGCTAATCAGGGGCACTTCGTGAAAGAGCAAGTTCAACTCGACGGTCTGCTGTTCAGCAGCGATGGGCTGGTTCTGGAGGTTATGAATCAGATACTGAACAACTTCGCCATCCATACCGAGGTTTGCACGGAAATTGAATTAGCCGTCGAAGCGGTAACTCACAGAAGACTTGACTCGTTGATTGTAGATTGGAACCTTGCGAACGATCCGACTCGTATCGTGCGTAGTGCCCGGAAGTCTTCGCCTAATCGCAACTCGACGATCGTCGCAATGGTCGACCCCGGCTCGGATACGCACGCTCTTCTGGTCGGAGCCAATTTTATGATTTACAAGCCTGTGGACCTCGACGGAGCCAGCCGGTGCCTACGTGCGGCCTATGGAACCATGCTTCAAGAGCGTCGCCGTGCCGCTCGGATCTCAGTGGATATTCCGGTAATTGTAAGAGTCTCTGAAATTGGAACACTTGAGGCTCGAATCAGTGATCTCAGCGTTGGGGGGATAGCGCTACAGTGCGGACAACCGTTGCAAGTCGATCGCTACGTTTCGCTGATGTTCTCGCTCCCCGGCACCAACAGCTTGGTTCGCATAACAGGCAAGGTCGTAAACGGGAATGCGACAGGACGGGCTGGCGTTCGGTTTGCTTTTATTCCCGAGGAAGATCTCAGTTTGCTCGAAAATTGGCTGGCAACAGAGTTGGCCAAGTTGGAGAATGCAGAGATGCCGATCGGCCAAGGGAAGTGCCTGGATCTTCAAGCCGTGTGCGACCCTCGATTGGGGGGAGAATTACCCGCGGTATGAGCTCTTGAGGATCTACCCGTGCGACCCGTGACATTGTGCGACCGCGGATTCCGAATTACAACGGATTAGCCTTGCGTGCCAGTGGCGTCCTGCCCCATCTGGAGCGTATCTTCCACTTTGCGCACGAGGTCTGAAGGCAAGAAGGGCTTTTCCAGGGTGGTTGCCCCATATTTCATCCGTTCATGCAATGGAAATTCATTACCAAATCCTGTTATAAACAGAAACTTCATCTCGGGACGATCCGCGAGAATTCGATCCGCGAGTTCAATTCCGTTGAGTCCAGTCATGACGATATCACTTACCACAAGGTCGACTGCGTGATGCTCCTGTGCGTACAAGCGCAGGGCATCCGTGCCATCAGTGGCAGAAAAGACAGAAAACCCAGCCCCTTCAAGCGTTCGGTGCAGAAGCTTTCGAAGGCTGGCGTTGTCTTCGACGAGCAGGATCGTGGCGGAAGACTGGCGCGTGGGCGCCAGGTGAAGACCAGAGTCGACGGATTGACCTTCCGCGGTGCGTCGTAGTTCCAATTCGCGCATCACTCGTCGAGCGAGTATGCGGAGGGAATCGCTTTGTTCTGTCGTCATGAGGTGTGGCACTCGGTCCATTACCGCTAACGTACCGAGGGCGAGGCCGTCGTCGGTCATTAGCGATATGGCTGCGTAGAATCGAATTCCGACTTGGTTCACCAACATACTGCTCATGAATCTCTCGTCAGAAGACGGATCGGAGACGATCAAGACATCGGATTGCAAGATCGCATAGGTACAGCACGCTCCCTCTCTCGGAATATCATTCAGTTCAAGGCCAACTTTCGCCTTGAACCACACCCTTTGCTCGTCGACGAAGGCGACTATGGCGACTGGAACGTCGCAGATAAGAGAGGCTAGATGAGCAATATCGTCGTACACTTGCTCGCTGGATGTGTTCAGGATTCGATAGCTGCGAAGACTATCGAGACGGGAGCTTTCGTTTTGTGGTTGCGGAGTTTGCACTGTCGACTCCCAACCAATCGTCAGAGGCGGTCCCCTCAAAACCGCCAGACACGATCGTAGACTTTTGTGCCGCGCTCTCTGAAAGCAATAGCCGCACGTTGGAATCAGTCACGCACTGTCTGCTGCTACTACAATGGAAACTTGGAGACGCACTCAACAATGCGCGTATTTCCAATGCAAATCTCCAAGCATGTCGTGGCCCCCACCTAATGGCCATAGACCACTGTACGGTGAAGTACTATCTTGGTCATAACGCTAACGCGAATTGTTGTCAAGTCAATTCAAGACTGATATCAGGAGATTTCTTGGGGACAATACCTTGGGATCTCTAGGTTGACTGTCCCGCAAAGGTGTCAGTCAGAAACACGATTCGAATCAGATCGGGGTCAAATGACTAGGGTGCGAAAATATGGCGGAGCAGGGAATTGCGTTTGATTCCGGGTATCTTTCCGATCTGACAGTTGGTCAATATCGCAACCTGCTTGATCTGGCCCAGTTGGCAGTCAGCCATCCGACAACAGACGTTCTTCTCTCCACCTTGACGCTTCGCCTGCAGCGTTTGTTGAATTTTGACTTTGTTGCATTGGATCTTTACGACGCGACCACGGAAAGCATCCGGCGGGAAACCTGGAAGGCTGGCGAGTCGCAGAAGAAGTGTGAATTTATTCCAGTTCAGACTTGTGCGAGCGGTCGGGTTTGGAAGACTCAAAGGTCCGTACTGGTCCAGGACCTGGACACCGAACCTATGTTGCCCGTCTTCTTACAGTCGCTTCGGCAACTCGGCGTTCACACTTATTATGTTTTTCCCTTGACCACAAGTCGTCGTCAACTGGGAGCAATCGGATTTGGCAGTTCGCAGGTCATTCCCAGAACCAAGGGTACCCTCGAATTGTTGCGAAGTGCTGGTGCAATGATCGCCCAGTTCATGGATACCGTTGTTCCGTCGGACGAGGGAATCGGGCAATCGAATTGCGTCCAACCCGTTTCAGTCGAGACGCCGGGGAATGCTCTGTCAGTCCAAGATTTCGATCTGGCCGACCATGCGATCCCAGACGAGGCGTTCCCCGAGTTCGTGGGGAATAGTATCCCTCTTCAAGAACTGCTGAGGCAGGTGACGACGGTAGCCGCCACCAACGCTACGGTACTACTGCTGGGAGAGACGGGTACAGGCAAGGAACTGGTGGCACATGCAATTCATCGACTCAGCCCGCGGGCTAGTAGCAGATTTATTACCGTCAACTGTACTGCGATTCCAACAGAACTCCTGGAGAGCGAGCTATTTGGGCACGAAAAGGGGGCATTCACCGGGGCGATCAATAGCCACGTTGGGCGCTTGGAACTGGCCAACCGAGGAACTCTGCTATTGGATGAGGTGGGGGATGTTCCGAGCGCCGTTCAGCCGAAGTTATTACGGATCCTGCAAGATCAGGAATTTGAAAGGCTCGGCAGTAACCGGACGATCAAGGTCGACGTACGTGTGATTGCGGCCACCAATCAGGACTTGCACCGGAGCGTCGCCGAAGGCCGTTTCCGCGAGGACCTGTTTTATCGAGTCAATGTCTTTCCCATTTACGTTCCTCCTCTGCGAGAGAGAAAAGGTGACATTCCCGCCCTCGTGCGTTATTTCGTGTCCAAGTACGCGAGAGAGGCGAAGAAGACGATTACGACGGTTCCTGCCGAAGCGATGGATGCCTTCCTCAATTGGAGTTGGCCGGGGAACATTAGAGAACTGCAAAACCAGATTCATCGCTGCGTGATTTTGACGAACTCGTCGGTGCTCCAGGTTCCCTTTGACCAGCTAAAAAGGAGCACAAGATCCTCGGGTAAGATCTCGCCAGAGGCCGAGCGCGAGATGATCCTTCAAGCCCTGGAAGAAGCCGGCGGAGTGATTGGCGGGGATGCGGGTGCAGCGCAGAGACTGGGCATGAAGCGTCCAACGCTTTATTCGAAAATGAAAAAGCTGAACATTAGTCCTGTTGACCGTCGGGACTAAGTGTCGGCTGCCTATGTCGAACATGGTACGGCATCCGTGGATGAGCACTTCTGCATTGATCGAAAGGGGCGACAGTCATCGAATGCCCCTCCGCGGGATCACTGCATACCAAGCCTACCTTCTATAGCTCCAACATCAATGGTGTGCCATTTCCAGGTAACGCCGGAGGCACGGAGTATGGGAGTTGGCACATCGGAAGACGTCCTGTTGGGGCACGGGAGTCAGTCGGATTTCTGTTCTCGTTAAGACCGAAAGTGTCGAACCTTCTCCTTTCGTCTGTCTCTCGACAGTCCTGACACTTTGAGTCTTAAATCTCAGGGCGTGTTTTCTACGGCTTACCGCTTTCCCGAGATGGATACGTACATGCAATGCTCAAGCGGCAACAACAAGCTAGGGAGTGACTGGCCGACTCTTGACGCGCATTAACGCAAACTCGTCGCACAGGTCTCAGTTGATCCGGGCGACGCCCTCCCCCGACGCTCAAGACGGATTGTCGAATCCTCACGCCTTTTCCTTGGGAACTCTTCGAGCGTCCGGTGATCTGCCTGTACCCCTCCTGGAGACAGATTGCCGGACGTTGGAAGAGGAGTTCGACGACGCAACGGCCAAAGTTGCGCCTTATCTCGAAGCGCTCTATGACGCATATCTCGAAGCGCTCTATGACGCATATCTCGAAGCACTCTGTGAAGGAGTCTCTATGTTTGCTCGTATCGTGGAATGCCAATCCAAAGCTGGCCAAAGTGAACAGGCCAGCAACAAGCTGAAAAACGACGTACTGCCGATTCTGCAAAAGCAGCCGGGTTTTGTTGACTTTCTAACGCTCACCGACAGGATAGATACCGAACGGCTGGTATGCATCAGTTTCTGGACCTCGCAAGAGGACGCCGACAAATCTCACCGGCAACACTATGACACGATCAATGCGGCATTGAGGTCGGTCTTGGAGTCTCCTCCGACTCTGGAGACCTTTGCCGTAGACGTATCGACGGCGCATCGCATCGCGGCGGACAGAGCCGCTTGAGGGGGCAGCCCTGATCGCCCCGGCACGTTCGAGATTGCCTTCGTGCCGGGGCGATTGAAAAATGCGCAATCAATGGGTCCACGGCCCGGGGTTTCGCTTGGAACCGCATGATGGGCCGGGATGTCTCTGGCATCGTCTGCTCGGACTTCACTGCAAACATGTTGTTCGGGAACCGTTTCGAACTGGTCAGAGTACATGATCTCGGTGCAGCTTTATCGCGCCAGCGGAGGGTAAGGAAACTGTGACGGTCTGAGGAGAGGATGAGGGTCCTCCCTCGCTGCGAACAAAATTAGGACGTCCGGTTTCCCCCTCCGGGTTTCCCAACCTACACGATCTACTAAATGTTCTTCACTCGCCTGCTCCCTCGAGGCAGGGGATTCTGACTGGACAGTTGCTGGCATTTGCCCGGAGCGAAGTCGTGCAACCCGAAAAGATTGATCTCAATAGCTCGATCACAGAAATTCTTGCTTTGCTGCGAAGCGGGGTTGGCGCGGGTATTGAGTTGGAGAGCGCTCTGGACCCTCAGCTTCACGCGATAGAGGCTGACCTCACTCAGATCGGACAAGTGATCATGAATCTGAGCATTAACGCCAGGGATGCGATGCCACGAGGCGGCCGCCTAACCATTCGCACCAGGAATGTTGTACTTAACGAAGAGTTCTGCCGTCGCCACTCTCGGGGAAGACCGGGCGAATATGCTGTACTTGAGATCTGCGATAACGGAATCGGAATGGACGCGGCAACCCTGGAACACATTTTCGAGCCCCTCTTTACAACCAAGGGACCAGGGGAGGGAACGGGACTCGGATTAGCGATCGTATACGGGGTTGTGAGACAGCACAACGGATTCATAGAAGTGCGCAGCGAACCAGGCGAGGGAAGTACCTTTCAGGTTTATTTTCCGGCAGCGACGGGAGTCCCCGCCGAGCGGAGCGCTCGTAAACCTCAGATATCTGTGGCCGGGAGGGAAATCATACTCGTAGCAGAGGATCACGAGGACTTGCGTGAAATAATCGATACGGTACTGAACGCCCACGGATACAAGACCATCGTTGCCGATAATGGCGAACATGCGCTCCGACTTTTCAGAGAGAACGTTGAGCAAATCGACCTTGTCATACTGGATGTCACCATGCCGCTCCTTACCGGGCCTGACGCCTATGACAAAATGAGCGCGATCAGGTCAGGCGTCCCGGTTATTTTCACAACCGGACATACCCAAGAGATGGCCGATTTGAATTCGAGAGTGGAGGCGGGAGCCGTTTTCCTTTCAAAACCCTTCGCACCGCAGACCTTAACTCAGGTCGTGCGGAGTACGTTGGATCGGGAGCGGCAGCGAAACTCATCCGGGGACTCTCCTAGATCCAGACCGGGCGACTATCGCTTCTTGACGGGAACGTAAGACTGCCTTACTTGCTTAAGCAATTTCGTTCAAGCAGTCAGCCGTCGCCGTTGACCATTCACTCTTTCACTTGGCCAATGATCATCCTACCGCAGTAACTCTTGAACAAGCGCAATCAACGCCCCGAGGCCAACTCCCGGCACATCAGGCACTCCAACCCCGGCTTGCCAACACGAAACGCGACAAGAAGGCAGGTGATCGCCGTCACCAGGATCAGTATCGAGGAATACTTTCTGGTGATGGGGGTAGAGCTATCGTAAGGATGACCACGATAGAGGATAAAGTGTCGAATCGAAAGCCGAGTACATATTTTACGAATCCAAACCGAATCGGACCCCACCAACCAGCCAAGAGTTCCTTCGAGCAGGTCGTACAGTCGTTGCGCTTGATCCCAGAGCAATACGCCGCGTCTGCCGAACTAAGAGCCTGGGTCAGGCGAAACAAGACTTTCAAGTATGTTCCTCCCGATCTTCTCTTGGTATTTGGATTCAAGGCGGGCGCTGAAGTTTAACTTCTACCCTTTGAAAACGTGAAGTGATTCGGGGCGTAGCAGGAGGTGCTAACCCTGCCACACATGCTTACCGCAGGTGCAGCGCACGGTGTCGGTAGGGTGGCGCTTCGTGAGTTGCTGTTTGCAGACCGGGCAAGGTTTGGTCATCACGTAGGTCATAGTTTCGGTTCCATGGGACTTGGCTCTCTTGAGACCAAATCAATTCGAGGGCAAACGGACTAGCGAATTCGCCACCGCGTGTACCGACAGCTCGATGCGATTGTGCACACCTACTTTGCGCATCATTTTCGCTATGTGGGCTTTGACTGTGCGTTCCACAATCCCGAGCGGCGCTCCGATTTCCTTATTAGACAGTCCTGTCACCAACATTTTTAAAACCTGTTTTTCGCGATCGGTGAGAGCTCCGTCAGATCCCGGCCGCATTCTTTTCCGTTGTGTGACGGCAAGTTCGACGAATCTCGAAAGCACGCGACGCGGAGCCCACACTGAGCCTTCATTTACCACGCGAATCGCGCGGGCAAATTCGCTGGGAGATGCGCCCTCAAACACATAGCCTTTTGCTCCGGCTACAATCGCATTGAGGATGATCTCTTCATTTGTACTCGGTCCGATCACGAGGACGGGTAAGTTAGGACACGTCACTTTCAGGTTCACCATCGTGTCGAACAAGTTACGATCCGGGCGATCACCCAACAGAACCATGTCAATCTTCCCCTGATGCGCGATTTCCGGGATCGAGGTAGAAATCAGTTCTAAGTCCGATTCCGATTCCAAAACGGCGTGGAAACCTACTAAGCGTAGAGGATCGCTTTCGACGAGAGCAATACGAAGTGTCAGGTTCTTGGTTGTCAAGGTTCTCATGCGACTTGTACTGCAATCCGCGATCCTTCTAACACGTGGGCGACAGTACTTTAGTGTTTGCGGTTTGTCTGTATGATCAAGCGATGTGGACGTGCGCTTCACTGAGTTAGTAGTGAGCACGTGTACAGAATCCGGACATTAGCGAACACATTCGACACGCGTGGCTATCACGAGAACGGCTAGACCGGCGCAGCCACCCGCAGATCCATTTCAGCTGTAGCGGATTTTGACGCTGGCTAAGTGTAAAAATAGCGCTGGCGAAGCGCAAAAACACACTGCGAGCCGCCCGTTGTTACAGGCAGAACATCACAGTTTGTCGATGGCTTCTTTTAGTTGTTCCGTCAAAGTCTTCGTGACTTGGCGAAGCTGAACCAGGCTGCCGCGTTGAAATTCAACGTCGGTTCTCTTCAGGTCATCAGAGAGAGCTTGGCAAAGCTGGAATGCGGCACGAATGCGTTCTCCGGCGAGCAGCGAAAGCAAACTTGTCGATTCCTGATTGGTTTCCTTGCGGACAATATATTGCTGGGCAGCCCAGGCTGTATTCCTGATTCGATTTAAAGCGTCCCGGAAATCCGCCAGAACATCCGGGTCTACTTCGTTGGAGAGCAATAACGTTTGGAGCCCCTGAAGCTCCGATATACCCTTTTCCAGGTGTGACCGGACGTTGGGATTACCAGTACTTGGTGGTGTTCCCGCGTGCGGGCTTGGTGGCACAGCCGCACTCTGTTCCTTTTTCGGTTTCCGAGCAGGTGTCGCCCTGCGTCCTGCAATTCGGTCGGGCATAGCATTCTCCTCGCGTGGGAATACATATCATTAGCCTACGGTAGCACCCGAATGCCCTCACGGCGAACCAACCGCTCAATCGACTTGTGACGGTCGAGGAACGAGTCGCTGATGGACATCCCGCACACCATCACAACGACCGGCTCGGGAGAATCTGCGTGGTTCGTCGATTTACTTGCGGCTGACCAAACCGTGGAGGACAACTAACAGCGATAGGATAGGTGCGTGAAGATCGGCGTCGAATCGGTGACCGTTATATTGCGATCTGATTCCGGTCATTCTTTGGACACGAGTTCAAAACACTGCTAGTGATTTCGCCCGTAGCGGGAATCGAGCGCGAGATTCAGTTCGAGTACATTCACCCGTGGCTCGCCTAGAAATCCCCATTGCCGATTCTGGGTGTTCTCAACGACCAGGCGAGCGATTTCCGTTTCCGGAATCTTGCGCTCCGCAGCCACGCGTCGAATCTGGAAGTCCGCCGCGGCTGGCGAAATGTCCGGATCCAGTCCTGAACCCGATGTGGTTACTAGATCGACCGGGATCGGAGTGCCAGGATTCTCGGCCTGCAGTTTGGCGACATCTCCATTTACGCGAGTAATCAGCTGCGCGTTCGTCGGACCCAGGTTCGAGCCGGCCGAGGCAGTGGGGTCATAGCCTGCGCCCGCGGCGGATGGCCGCGAATGAAAGTACCCTGGACCTGAAAATGGTTGCCCGATCAGCCGTGAACCCACTACTACTCCGTCTTTTCCCTGGATTAGTTCGCCGTTGGCCTGTTTGGGAAAGATCAACTGCGCTAGTCCGGTCACCAGCAGGGGATACAGGATTCCTAATAGGACTGTGGTGGCGATGGTCATGAGTACCGCTGTGATCAGATTCTTTTTCATTTTTATTACTCTTCTCGATTCAAACTTCTCGCTTCGATTCTCGGAGCGCTTATCGTCTATACGAGCTTGATACCTGTGATGAGCATGTCAATCAGCTTGATCCCGATGAAGGGAACCACCAGTCCGCCAAATCCATACACCAGGAGATTCTGCCGCAGCAGAGCTTCGGCACTCATTGCCTTGTACGCGACGCCTCGCAACGCCAGCGGAATGAGGGCGACGATGATGAGCGCGTTAAAAATCACGGCAGAAAGAATTGCCGACTGCGGAGTCTGCAGGCGCATGATGTTCAGCGCATTCAGCACGGGAAACGTTCCAGCAAACATAGCTGGAATGATGGCAAAATACTTGGCCACGTCGTTCGCAATCGAGAACGTGGTGAGGGCTCCGCGCGTCATCAGCAACTGTTTGCCGATGGCGACGACTTCGATCAGCTTGGTGGGATTCGAATCCAGGTCCACCATGTTGCCGGCTTCTTTCGCCGCTTGCGTGCCCGTGTTCATGGCCACGCCTACATCGGCTTGCGCCAGTGCCGGCGCATCGTTGGTGCCGTCTCCAGTCATGGCAACCAGTTTGCCGTCGCCCTGCTCGCGGCGAATCAGGTCCATCTTGTCTTTGGGAGTTGCCTCCGCCAGAAAATCGTCCACGCCCGCTTCGCGCGCAATTGCCGCCGCCGTCAGAGGATTGTCGCCGGTGATCATGACCGTCTTGATGCCCATGGCGCGGAGTTGGTTGAAGCGCTCGCGCATTCCACCTTTAACAATATCTTTCAGGTAGATCACGCCCAGCGCCCTCTGATTCTCCGCCACCACCAAGGGAGTTCCGCCCGAGCGCGCGATCTGCTCGACGCTCGCCTGAATCTCGCGTGGCAGCGAGGTGCCGAACTGATGCAGGTATTTGGTGATAGCGTCGACCGCTCCCTTGCGAATCTCGCGGCCGTCGAGGTTCACCCCCGACATGCGGGTTTGCGCTGTGAAAGGGACGAACACGGCCTCGTGCGAAGCGAGTTCGCGTCCACGCAGAGCGTATTTTTCCTTCGCCAGCACAACGATCGACCGGCCTTCCGGTGTTTCATCGGCGAGCGAAGAGAGTTGCGCGGCATCGGCCATTTCGGCCGCCGTAATGCCCGGCGCAGGGATAAATTCCGCCGCCTGGCGATTGCCGAGCGTGATCGTGCCAGTCTTATCGAGCAGCAACGTATTCACGTCTCCAGCTGCTTCCACGGCGCGTCCGGACATCGCGAGAACATTGTGCTGCACCAGGCGATCCATACCCGCGATGCCGATCGCAGAGAGCAGACCGCCAATGGTCGTGGGAATCAGGCAGACCAACAGGGAGACAAGGACGAACACGGTCTGCGGCGATCCCGAGTAAATCGCGAACGGTTGCAGGGTGACAACGGCTAGTAGAAAGATGATCGTCAGACCCGCCAGCAGAATATTGAGCGCGATCTCGTTGGGAGTCTTCTGGCGTTCGGCGCCCTCGACCAGTGCAATCATTCTGTCGAGGAAGGTTTCGCCAGGATTCGAAGTAATACGAACTTTGATCACATCGGAAAGCACACGCGTGCCGCCAGTAACTGCCGAGCGATCGCCTCCAGCTTCGCGGATCACGGGCGCGGATTCCCCGGTAATCGCGGACTCGTCGACCGAAGCAACGCCTTCGATAACTTCACCATCGCCAGGGATGAGTTCGCCGGCGACTACCACCACGACATCTCCTGAGCGCAGCTTCGCGCTCGCCACGGTTTCTGTCTTCCCGTCCGGCAGCAACCGCTTGGCCTCGGTTTCAGAACGGGCTTTGCGCAACGTGTCGGCTTGCGCTTTACCGCGGCCTTCAGCCATGGCTTCCGCGAAATTCGCGAATAGCACCGTGAACCAAAGCCACAGCGTGATCTGCAGATTGAAGGCGAAGCTCTCGGTCTTGCGGAGCAGAAGCAAGGTCGTCACCACGCTGCCCACTTCGACCACAAACATGACCGGATTCTTCATCATGGTGCGTGGATCGAGTTTCACCAGGGCATCGACCAGCGCGCGCCGGATGATTTTTGCGTCCCACAAGCTCTTGCTTTTCTTTTCTGCCATCTTCTGCCTCAGAAAGCCATATCCTCGTTAGTTGCGTCTTAGAAAGTTTTCCCTGCCAGCATCTGCAGGTGTTCAAGTACGGGTCCCAGACTGAGCGCCGGGAAAAATGTCAGGGCTCCGACGATCACAATCACCGAGACCAGCAGAAGCGAAAACAGCGGCGTAGTCACCGGGAACGTACCTGCCGAAGCGGGGATCGCTTTCTTCTTCGCGAGGTTGCCGGCAATCGCCAGCATGGGAATAATCATGAAGAATCGACCCACGAGCATGGTCATAGCGCCCGCAGTGTTGTACCAGAGCGTGTTCCCGTTCAAACCGCCTAACGCCGACCCGTTATTTCCGGCCATGGATGTGAAGGCGTAGAGGATTTGAGTCAGGCCGTGTGGACCCGCATTGCTGATACTCGAGGTGCCGAATCCCTCGACCGATGAAATGCCCGTGAGCACCAGAATGATCAGCGGAAAAACCAGCGTGACCAGCATTGCCATCTTCACGTCGTAGGCTTCAATCTTCTTGCCCAGATACTCCGGCGTGCGCCCGACCATGAGTCCGGCAATGAAGACAGACAACACGACATAGATCAGGATGCCGTACAGGCCCGCGCCCACTCCTCCAAAAACGGTTTCGCTAAGCATGATGTTGACCAACGGCACCATTCCGCCCAATGGCGTAAACGAATCGTGTTGACCGTTGATGGCCCCGCAACTCGCGTCGGTAGTCACAGTAGCGAAGAGTGCGGAATTGGCGATGCCGAAACGCACTTCCTTGCCTTCCATGTTGCCGCCGGGTTGCTGCGCGGTGGCGCGTTGCTCAACCCCATGGAACAGGGGATTGCCTTGGGACTCGGCCCAGTAAGCCGTCGTAACCCCGCAGAGGAACAAAACCGCCATCGCCGCCCAGACTGCCCAGCCGTGACGGGGCGATCCCGTCATTCGACCCAGCGTGTAAGTCAGGCCTGCGGGGATGGCAAAGATCGAAAGCATTTGCAGCAGGTTGCTGAGTGGCGTGGGATTCTCAAAAGGATGGGCACTGTTGGCGCCGAAGAACCCACCGCCGTTCGTGCCAAGCATCTTGATCGCTTCTTGAGAAGCAACTGGCCCCTGCGCAATGGTCTGATCGGTCACGGTGCCCATTACCGCTTTGCCATCGGGCCCAACCATCGGCTTGCCGTCCGTTCCCGTCTTCTGGACTTGTTGCGGCTCGACCAGCTTTGCGGTGTCATACGGCCTGAGGTTTTGCACGGCTCCTTGCGAAACCAGGAGCAGGGCATAAACGATGCACGCGGGCAGCAGCACCCACAGGGTGGAGCGAGTCATGTCGACCCAGAAATTGCCGATCGTCTCTTTTTCTTTGCGCGCGATGCCGCGAACAAAGGCAATCGCCAACGCGATTCCCACCGCCGCCGAAGCGAAGTTGTGATACGCCAGGCCCGCCATCTGCGTGAGATAGCTCATGGTGGACTCGCCCGAATAGTTCTGCCAATTCGTATTCGTGGTGAAGGAGGAGGCGGTGTTAAAAGCCAGCGCCTGCCCCACCGCCCCGAACTTCTGCGGATTCCACGGCAGCCACTGCTGCACTCTCTCAATCAGATACAGCAACAGCATGGTGGCGCCGCTGAACAGCAGCATGGCGAAGGCGTATTCTGTCCAGCGCATCTCGTGCTCTTCATCCACGCCGGTTACGCGATAAAGCAACCGCTCGATCGGTCGCAACACGGGATCGAGAAAAGTGCGTTCACGGCTAAAAACCTTCGCCATGAACACACCGAGCGGCTTGGTGATCGCCAGAATCAGAGCTAGAAATACGAAGATCTGTATCCAGCCATTGGTTGTCATTTCAGAATTTCTCCGGTCTCAGCAGGGCGTAGAGCAGGTAGACCATCAAACCCGCACTAATGATCAGCATGATGATCGATTCAGCACTCATAACGATTTGTCCTCAGCGAATTCGATCGCAGAACCGCACATAACCGAGCGATAGCAAAAAGAATGCTACCGTGACTACTACAAAGATCATGTCTTGCATACGAAAACTCCTCCACTCCGCGAACGCGCACAACAAGAGCAAGAAATGAAGATTACGGTCCTGCGGAGGCGGCTGTCGCGCCTTCTCGATTAAATGCGGCGCATCATAAAAAGGGGGTAAGGGGTTCGTAAGGAAGTCATAAAGACTAAAAAATCCCTCTCGATATTCGGCGCGCTGTTTTACACGTCACTGAGCTCGCGAAACTTTCCCGCTTGATCTCTCAGAACCTCAGGGTTGCTCTCGGGAAACGATGACCCAAACTGTGCCGCGGCCCGCGCAATAGCGGCACCGGTCCTGACCCATCGACTTTCCCGTTCCGCGACATTCCAGGCAACTGGCAACAATATTCAGTTCTTGCCGTGAAGCGTCCGGGAGTTTGGCAGCGTCCTTGAACAATTCGGCATGGTGGTTGGCGCGCAGCCAGTAGACCAGCCTGCTTTCAAGGTTTTCGCGATCGCTCGTGCTGAGCTGTGTGCAGCGGTGATTCCACCAATCGGGAATGCATCCGTAGCAAACCAGTTGGCCCGCATCGAAGAGGCTGCCGGGATCGGTGCGGCGAAAGAACTTCTTGCACCAGGAACAGGCACTAACGCCGAGCAATCCGAAAGCTTCCTTTAGCCGATCCAGTTCGAACTTGTGGCGAGCAAGTATCTCCTCCAGGCGTGGGTCGGATTTTTCGGCCATCGGTTCGCTCTCATTCCCAGGAGAGAATGCAGCTCATGAGACGACGGAACCTGGAAGCCGGGAGCACAAAGCCCCGAGAGCCGTGGGCTGATTCCTCTTCATCCTGTAACCTCGCGGTCCCTGACTCAAGTTTCCTCTCGTCATTTGCCGACAAAGGCATGTACTCGCATTTGCGATTGGGTTAGTTCCTTCACGTCCAGCTGCCCATCATGGTTCGTGTCCAATCTGTCGAACTCCGCTTCCATGAACCTCATCCATTCCTGCTTGGAAACCTTGCCACTTTTGTCGGTATCCATCAGGAGCAACAGTTTTTTGGCCGCTTCGGTGGCGTCGGCAAGCTTCTTTTCCCGTTCAGCTTTTTCTGCCGCTGCCGTTGGAGTAGGCGCAGCGGTTGCTTTCTCGGGTTGAGTCGGAGCGGCATTCGCCACCATAACGCCCGCCAAGAGCAATGTCGCAATGCTCGCGAGAACCGTCAGCCAAAATTTGAACATGTTTCCACCTCCGCGCTACTTCACCGTGCACATGCGCTTCCAGTCGGTGAATCCCGCTTTCTACACTAGAACTTGACCATGATGTCGATGTCGATCAGATTCTCGTCTTTGCGCAGATCCGGGAACCACACGCTGCTGCCTTGTGCGCCGCAGGCCGTCGTAGCTCCGCTCAGACTCAAGGGCGCTCCCGAGGTCTGCGCTGGGTTTCCATCCAGGCACGCATAGTACTGGGGATACCCGTTGTTGGTATAAGGCACTCCGCCTGAACCCGGCGGCGTTACGCCCCCTTTGCCAGACCAGTACGGCACATTCGCGTGGCGGTAGTCGTATTCCCAGCGGAAGGTGAGCCACTGCTTCGGCATGTAATCGTAGGTGATCGACGTATCCCAGGCCTTGAACGGGTTGCCTGGATTGCCGGTAAAGTAAGGAGCGTTAATCGCCGCGGACGAAGCGGTTTCACCATTGATGGGCGGGAGCAGGACCAGATAACGCCCGGGGTTGTTGATCATGCCGCCGCCGATGGTTAATCCGTGCGTATCTTTTTTGAACCAGGTGCGATCGTAGAGCATGAAGCCAATAAAGCTCTGCTTCGGGCCGCCCGCCTTATCGCCATAACAGCTCACGCCACCACCAAATTCGCATCCCATATCGCCAGTGAAAGAGAAGGCCATCTTGTCCAGGGTCTGTCCCGGCCGGTCGAAATACTTGATCTCGATACTATCGTCAGTGTGAATGCGTCCGCGGTTCGGGATGTAGAGGTCATCATGACCCAGACCATAATTGTTCGATATGACATTAACCCACGGTCTTGGAGTCCACTTGATCTGTCCACCCAGACCTTTTCTCGAATTGGATGAGGCGTAGGATTGCCATCCGTTGATGATCCAGGGCTCGATCTTCAAGTGCGGGTTGGGGAAGATTTGGATGCGGACGCCTTCGAAAAACCACGGTGTGTTGGACGAAACGTACGAGGGCTGGTAGGCCCAGTTATCGAAGTTGTAGTAGCTGAACAGTCCGATGTAGGACATGAAGATTCCCGCATCGATGTTGATCCCGTTCAACGCGTTGAGGTGGTAGCCGCCGTAGGCTTCCGCCAGGTAGCGATCTGCATCGGCGATGTTCCATTGTCCTTTGGCATAACTGGGATCATTGCGGACAGTCGCCGTCGAGTACATGCCGAACTGAGTCATGACCCGTGCGCGCACATTGTCGTAATGGAAATCGCCACCGATGCCGAGTTGTTCCAACTGGATTTCATTGGCGCGAAACAGCTCGCTCGATCCGCCCATCGAGTTGTCTACTGGTTTGTTGAAGTCGTAGGTGTAGGTGACATCGGCCCGGATTTCTGGCGTGAAGAATTTCGTATCGAAGGCCGTGTCTTTGTTACGCGGATTGCCGTTCAGCCAGGTCCAGTCCCAGTCGGAGAACGGCGCGATCTTTTCTTTTTTTGCGGGAGTGGTCGAAGTGTCGCTCGACGCCAGCGTCGTCATCGCCGCAGCCGGAGCTACGACCGACAAGGGTGCGGTTGTTGCTGGGACTACAGGCGCCAGTGATGCATTGGTCGTTCCTGCCCGGCTCTTCAGTTCCGCTTCGAGCTGTTCGATCCGCGCCTTCATAGCGGCCAGCTCTTTCACGATATCCGCCGAACCTACCGGGTCTGGAGCGACTGCGGGTCGAACCGGTGATACATCTCCTGTAGCTGAGGGGTCGTGGAGGGCGGCTATTTTCGCCGGAGCCTCGGATTGCTCCTGAGTCTGCGCGTAACACTGCGAAGTCTGACCGATCGCGAAACTCAAAATAAGCGTCGAAGGAAGAGTTGAAAGCGCTACCGCCTTATACACAAGAGCTTTTGTAATTTTCAAGTTCGCATCCTCTCCGGTCCGAGGTCCGGTGCTATTTGGCTCAAATGGAGGCATCCACTCTGACGTGGACAAGCCGCGTTTATGGTTGTCAAACCGCTATCACATCCGAAAATCCATAAGGCTGGCGTAAAAATTTCATAAAGAGCACATAAAGGCCCGGACGCCGACTGACTTTTGGTGCTGCACGCACTCCGGCCCCAAACTCTCAGTCGTATTGCACTAAGAGAAAATTAGCCAATGTGGGTGACTAGCAATTCGGCAAAACGATAACCGACAGTAATGGCAGATCTGAAACGAGTCCAATTCATATTTCTTATTGCGCGAATCAGACTCCGCAATACTGCCGTCGTGAGTTACACGATGCCTAAGCTCGGCGGTTCCGCTGCATGACGATGGTGAGGATAGACGTCCGAACCGCTTTGTTGTGGATTTGGTTTTCGCGTCGCCGCTTATTTCGAAGGCGCCGGGACGGAATTGAATGCGAGATTGTAACTCGGGGATCGTTACACTAACCGGGTAATTGCACGTGCGACGAGTTTGGGATCGCCGCACGCGAATCCGGCCAGGGGTTTGGTCCTTAGGAACTGCTCTGACCTCGGCCTAATCCGGGAGGGATAACCCGGAGTTAGGTCGAGGCTGAGCGGCGTAAGCCTCTAATGCCAATTTGCCGAGACTACGCGATGTCGAAACGATCAAGGTTCATTACCTTGTTCCATGCGGCTACAAAATCATGGACAAACTTCTCCTGCGCGTCCGAACTTCCGTAAACCTCGGCAAGTGCCCGAAGCTGGGAATTTGAACCGAAAATAAGATCGACACGCGTGCCCGTCCATTTAACTGCACCTGTTTTACGATCGCGCCCCTCGAACACGTCCTGGGTGTCTGACGCCGCCTTCCACTCTGTACCCATATCGAGCAGGTTGAGGAAGAAGTCGTTGGTCAGCGCCTCCGGCCGCTTGGTGAAGACACCATGCTTTGCCTGTCCGACGTTGGTATTCAGTACACGCAGGCCGCCAACGAGCACCGTCAGTTCGGGAGCCGTCAGCGTCAGCAATTGCGCCCTGTCGACCAGTAACGTCTCCGACGCCACGCTGTATTTGCCTTTGAGGTAGTTGCGGAAGCCGTCCGCAATCGGCTCGAGCACACCGAAGGAGTCCACATCGGTTTGCTTCTGAGAGGCATCCGTGCGACCAGGTGTAAAGGGGACGGTCACATGGTGGCCGGCATTCTTCGCCGCCCGTTCGACACCTGCGCAACCGGCCAGAACGATCAGGTCGGCGAGCGAGACCTTCTTGCCGCCGGACTGCTTGCCGTTGAATTCGCTCTGGATACCTTCGAGCGTCTTCAGCACCTTCGCCAGTTGTTCCGGTTGGTTGACTTTCCAGTCCTTCTGCGGCGTCAGGCGGATACGGGCGCCGTTCGCGCCGCCACGCTTATCGGAGCCGCGGAAGGTGGACGCCGACGCCCATGCCGTCGAAACCAGCTGAGAGACCGACAGGCCCGAAGCAAGAATCTTGTCCTTAAGGGTGGCGATGTCCCGCTCGTCAATCAGCTTGTGATCGACCGCTGGCACGGGGTCTTGCCAGAGGAGCTCTTCGGAAGGAACTTCCGGGCCGAGATAGCGCGCGCGCGGACCCATGTCGCGGTGCGTCAGCTTGAACCACGCACGGGCGAAGGCATCGGCGAATTCGTCTGGATGCTCGTAGAACCGCCTCGAAATCTTTTCGTAAGCAGGATCGAGGCGCAGGGAGAGATCCGTAGTCAGCATGGCCGGTGTCCGATGCTTTGACGGGTCGTGCGGATCCGGGGCTGTACCGTTTCCTGCGCCGCCCTTCGGCTTCCACTGATTGGCGCCGGCCGGGCTCTTGGTCAGCTCCCATTCGTAACGAAACAGATGGTCAAAGAACTCGTTGCTCCATTTTGTCGGCTTGGTGGTCCAGATGACCTCCAGGCCGCTCGTGATCGCGTCGCCGCCTTTGCCGGTGCCAAAACTGTTCTTCCAGCCGAAACCCTGTTCCTCAATGCCAGCGGCTTCGGGCTCAGGCCCCACATTCGATGCTGGGGCGGCGCCGTGAGTCTTGCCGAAGGTGTGGCCGCCCGCGATTAATGCGACGGTTTCTTCGTCGTTCATCGCCATGCGCGCGAAGGTCTCGCGGATATCGTGAGCCGCCGCGATAGGGTCCGGGTGGCCGTCCGGCCCTTCCGGGTTCACGTAGATCAGACCCATCTGCACTGCGGCGAGCGGATTCTCGAGATTGCGCTCATTCGTGCCACTTCGAGTACGATCTTTCTCGCTGCCATGCAGTTCCTCGTCCGCTACGATCACGCCCTCGCCGGTCTGTCCCTTGCCGTAGCGATAGTCGCCGCCGAGCCACGTTTTCTCGGTTCCCCAATAGACGTCCTCGTCTGGCTCCCACACGTCCTCACGCCCGCCGCCGAAACCGAAGGTCTTAAAGCCCATCGATTCCAGAGCAACGTTGCCGGTGAGGATGATCAGGTCGGCCCATGAAATTTTGTTGCCATACTTCTGTTTGATCGGCCAGATCAGCCGGCGCGCCTTATCGAGGCTGACGTTGTCGGGCCAGCTGTTGAGAGGAGCGAAGCGCTGCTGGCCAGATCCGGCGCCGCCGCGACCGTCGCCGGTGCGGTACGTTCCGGCGGCATGCCATGCCATGCGAATGAACAAAGGCCCGTAGTGGCCGAAGTCCGCTGGCCACCAGTCCTGCGAGGCAGTCATCACCGCCAGGAGGTCCTTTTTTACGGCTGCCAGATCGAGGCTCTTGAATGCTTCCGCGTAGTTGAAGTCCTTCCCCAAGGGATCGGACAGAGATGAGTGCTGGTGCAGGATGTTGAGCTTCAACTGGTTCGGCCACCAGTTACGGTTCGATGTGCCTTCGCCCGCGGCGTGATGAAGCGGGCATTTCGTTTCGGTTGCCATGGTTTGTCTCCTTATTTATTGATTGCTTGAGTCCAGCTGGTGAGGCCTGTTGCTCCAGATAATTTTGTCTTGATGCAATCAAATGTAGCATCATGGATAGGAACAGCTCCAATATATAGTTCGCATCCGGAGTATAGGCATAACCTATGGAGTTTCATCAGCTACGTTACGTCTGCGCGATCGCGGATACAGGCAGTTTCAGCCGCGCCGCGGAGCGCTGCCACGTTGCCCAGCCCTCGCTCTCGCAGCAGGTTCTCAAACTTGAGGAAGATCTGGGCATAAAGCTTTTCGATCGCTTGGGCCGCAGCGTCCGACTCACCGAAGCCGGTCGCGCCTTTCTGCCCCACGCCCGCTCAATTCTAAGCCAGATGGAAACGGCGCGATCAAGCGTTGCTGATAAAAGCGCAGACGTTCGCGGCAGCGTAGCTGTAGGCGTTATCCCGACCATCGCGCCGTATCTGATGCCGCGCTACACGACAGTCTTTACGAAGAAGTATCCTGACGCGAAGCTGCGCATCGTTGAAGAAACGACGCCGATCCTACTCGAAAGCTTGCGAGACCTGTCGATCGATCTTGCGATCCTCGCCCTCCCTCTGCGTCACAAAAACCTGGAGCTGTTTCCCCTGCGCACCGAACCACTTTTCGCCGTGCTGCCCAAGAACCATCCCCTTGCCGCGACGCGGTCGCTCGCCCTCAAGGATCTCCGCGGAGAGTCCTTCGTCATGCTGCGCGACGGCCACTGCTTTCGGGACCTCAGTATCGCCGCCTGCACCCACGCCCGCGTCACGCCGCGCATCGCATTCGAAAGCGGTCAGTTCAGCAGTCTCTTTGGAATGGTCGCCGCCGGCGTTGGCATCTCGCTCGTCCCCGAAATGGCGATAGACAGGAACGCTGGCTGCCGCTATGTGCGCCTCAGCGATGCGCGCGCGACGCGCACCATCGTCGCTGCCATTTTGCGCGGACGCAGTTTCAACCGCGTCCAGCAGGCCTTTTTGTCGGGAATCACAAATTAGCAGCTCAGTCGCGAACATTTTATTTGCAGATTGTCCGCCGGTTTTCCCGATCCCCTGAACGAGCGCTGCCCGCCCCGATCGAGCATGGCGTGAAACCTGTGTCAGCGCGCACACTCAAAACAAGATAGGGAGCCTCGCAGGCTATTTTGTAAGCGTGCGGCCAGCCGTGTGAATGCCGAGAGGAAGATTGAGAGCGCAGGCCGAGGATAATCAGGTCGACTCGTCCCTGGTGCGCAAGATCAAGAATCGTCTCGTCGATCGGCCCGAGTTGAGTTCGGAAGGTCCAATCGTGAGGAGGGTGGCCCTGCGCATGCTTCCGGAGATTCTGCTCAAACTCACGTTCCCGTTGATCGGTGATCGCGTCGCTGGGGCGTTCGGCGACGTGGAACACAGTCAGACGAGCACCGTCGCCATGTGTTGTTCCCAACTCCGCAAATCGCGCTCCGCCACCTCGGTTGCCATTGCTACGGCATCATCGTCAGCCAGCGTGAAGCCGAGTGAGGACGACACGTGCGTTAGATAAAACCTCGCGCCATAGCTGCGTGCAATTGCAACTGCGTGCTGAAGTGCTTTTTCGGAAACCTCCGAGAAAGCGACTGCGATAAGAACCCGATGGATGCCGATAGCCGCGGCTATTGTTGGTGATGACATGGAATCTCCATTAAGACTTAACCGCGTTTAAGGAAGTCGATCTGCCTTCTGCTGCCACGGTCGAGCGACCCGCGATTTCCTTTGCCAACGATGTCATGAGTAGGCCCTTGGCTCTTAGCTTTGCGCCCTGCGAAGCCATGCGCGTCAGCAATGCCTTGCCCTTGTCGTCGACAAAACTAACGCTGCTGAGATCTACGAAGAGCTGCTTCGCCGAGCCGTAGTTCCGAATCGAGAACCAGCAGCGCTCAAGTTCCTGTACCCAATTGCCCATCAACTTGCCTTCCAGCCGGAAACCGATGCGATCGGGTTTTTCATCGATCGTGATTCGCAGCATCGTTCCTCCTCCCTCCAGGTGATGCGCAGCCAACGGAACGCGGGGCGCCGCGCCAGGCGGCAACCGAACAGATAGTCAAGGTGCGAGCAAAACTTGCCATACTGAATACGGGGCCGCTTTCTTATCTGCATCACGAAGCAGTTTCGCAGCCAAAACGGACGTGCAGGCGATTCTCGTAACCTGTTGTGAATCGAGGCGTCGCTTCAAAACGTTCAGGGACGCAATGACGATTGACGATGGAATAGGATTGCGCGAATTGTCACTGTGACGATATTTCGTCGATAACCGGCCGCGGGGGGCCACAGCCGAAGAGCGCGGAATCAGCACCGGGTGAAGTGTCCGGGCGAGCAGGTAACCAATACCACCCGTATCGGTTCGACTCCCAAGGTTCCGACCGCCCGGGCGTTGCCGAGCACTCCCATGCTCCAGCCTACAACGCTGATTTCAAACTGCACCACTACCGGGCGGATTAGGCGGTAACGACAGATCCGTCACACGGCGTAGAATTGAGAGTTTGGTTCTCCCCCTATAGAGCCGCCGTGGATTATGAGCCCGTCAAAACGTCTTGGGACCGCCAGGTTCAGGAGCACGAGAGTTTCCGCTTGCTGCTCGAGATTAACAACGCGTTAGTTCGAAATCTCAATCTTCGAGATCTTCTCGCCCAAGTCTCGGTGTGCATTCGACGCGTTATGCAGCACGACTACTCCTGCCTTTGCTTGCATGATCCAGCGACCAACCGATTCAGCATTCATGCCATCGATTTTCCTGGCGGCGGAGGCGCGATCCACGAAGAACTCAAATTCCCCGTGGAGGACTCCCCCGCTGGAAGGGCCTTTTCCACTTGCAAACCTCTACTCATCGCGCATTTGGCTGCGGACGCATTTCCTTCCGAGATCACAGAGATGCTCATCAAGGACGGCATCCGTTCGGGTTGTTGGCTGCCTCTAGTCGGGCGTGAACGGACGTTGGGGACGCTGAATGTCTGCAGTCGGCAGGAATCTAGATTCACAGAGGCTGACGTGGACCTGCTAAACCAAGTCGCAAATCAGGTAGCGATCGCGGTAGACAACGCCTTGGCGTATCGCCAGATCGCGGAATTGAAAGACAAGCTTGCCGACGAGAAAAGTTATCTCGAAGACGAAATTCGCAGCGAATACAACTTTGACGAGATCGTGGGTGAAAGCCCGTCTCTCAAGCAGGTCCTGGAGCAGGTGCGTACCGTTGCTGCCACGGATTCGACAGTCTTGATTCTGGGAGAGACAGGCACGGGCAAGGAACTGATCGCGCGAGCGATTCACAATCTCAGCCCCCGCAGCGGCCGCACGCTAGTGAAATTGAACTGTGCGGCCATCCCCACCGGCCTTCTGGAAAGCGAACTCTTTGGCCATGAGAAGGGAGCTTTTACGGGAGCGATCGCGCAGAAAATCGGCCGCTTCGAACTGGCTAACCAGGGAACGTTATTTCTCGACGAGGTTGGCGACATCCCGCTGGAGCTCCAACCCAAACTGCTCCGCGCCGTGCAGGAACAGGAGTTTGAGCGACTGGGCGCCACTCGCACAATTCGTGTGGACGTGCGCCTGGTTGTGGCCACCAACCGGAACCTGGAACAGATGGTTGCGGAACGCACTTTCCGGCAAGATCTCTTCTACCGGTTCAACGTATTTCCCGTCTGTGTCCCGCCTCTCCGCGAAAGAGCCAGCGATATCCCTTTGCTTGTGCACTACTTTGTTGATAAACATGCGCAACGAAAGGGTCGACACATTGAAAGAATTCCTGCTGAAACGATGCGCGCCCTCGCGCATTGGCATTGGCCGGGGAATGTTCGGGAATTGGAGAACATTATCGAAAGAGCCGTCATCCTGTCTCCGGGACCGGTTTTGAATGTTCCTCTTGCGGCGTTAGGAACGTCGGCCCCGATTCCTCCGGCTGAACCCGCGCGGACTCTCCAGGCGTCGGAACGGGATCTCATTCTTCGCGCTTTGCGCGAAGCAAACGGCGTCGTCGCCACTGCGGCCTCAGCGCTCGGGATGAAGCGGACGACGCTGAATTCCAAAATGAAAAAATTGGGCATCTCTCGTAGCGAACTTTTCGCCAAATGAATCGGTCGTCGATTTGACGTGAAGTGGCGAGATAACGTCACAGTGACGAATCCGATCAAGAAGCATCGTCAAGGGCACCCGCGCGGTGACAGTTAATGAGCCGATTTGAGTGCGGACGAAGCTAGAAGGGTTCGTCCAATTGGCAGCCGAAGTGCTCTTTTTGACCGGGAGCACAAGAAGATGGCGACTGGGTCCTTGCACGAGTTAGGGGCCACCAGGGAATGTGCCATGATCGAAATTCGCATTCATGGTCGCGGTGGTCAGGGCGGTGTCATTGCTTCTCAAATTCTAGCCGAAGCGGCCTTCTATGAAGGCATGCATGTGCAGGCGTTTCCTGCGTTTGGTTCGGAGCGCCGTGGAGCTCCGGTTACAGCTTTCCTGCGCCTGGACCGGAATCCCATCATGGTTCGCTCCAAGGTCTATCAACCTGATGGCCTCCTGATTCTCGATCAAGGCTTGCTCAAGCTAAACATGAGCGGCATTGTCGCCGGACTAAAGCCGGGCGGTTGGATCTTAATCAACTCTTCCTTGCCGCCCGAAGATTTTCCGGACCTTCAACAATTCGATGTTTGTACGGTGGATGCAGCTGCCATTGGCCGCCGGCACAAGCTGGGTTCAGCGACTGCGCCAATCGTCAATACCGCCATGGCGGGAGCTGTTGCCCGATTCCAGAATCTTGCTGACCTTGACAGTCTTGCCATTGCAGTTCGTAACGCCGTGCCGGTCAACCAGGAAGAAAACGTGGCTGCAGCTATGGATGGCGCCCGCGAAATCCAGCAAAGAAATTCATGGGCGCCACGGAGGGATGGTCATGCCAACGCCGGAACCACGCTGGTTGGATGAGCTTGCAGAAGTTGCGTTCTCGGACCAGCCGACCACCGCGATCAATACCGGATCCTGGAAATCCATAGCACCGCGACATGAAGACAAGCTTCCTCCGTGTTCGGAACTGTGCCCCGCAGGCAACGATATTTCGAAGGTCCTTTCGTTGCTCGCGCAGTCGGACCTCGCCGGTGCGGCAAAACTGTTGCGCACCACCAATCCCATCCCAGCGACGCTCGGGCGAGTTTGCCCGCATTTTTGTGAATCGCATTGTAACCGCGATGCTTTGGGTGGAAGCATTACTGTGCACATGCTGGAACGCTTCCTGGGAGACTACTCTCTCGCTGATGCTACCGGCGTTGAGTTAAGGCCGAGTTCAAAGAGTGGGAAACGAGTGGCCGTAATCGGAGCGGGCCCAGCGGGTATTTCTGCCGCCTACGCTTTGACGATGAAGGGCCATGAAGTGCAGGTTTTTGACGACAAACCGAAGCCCGGCGGGTACCTGCGTACTGGAATCCCCGATTATCGACTGCCCAAATCCACGCTTGATCGCGAGATTGCTCTGGCGGAGCGTGTAGGAGTGAAGTTTCGAGCGAACACGCGGGTTGGCCGCGACATCACGATTGAAAGTCTACAGAACGAATTTCACGCGGTCGTCGTGGCCGTGGGCCTGCACAAGTCGCGCCCCCTCGATGTGCCCGGAGCCGATCATCCTAACGTCTACAACGGTGTAGAGCTGCTGGAGCGCATTCTTGCTGGCGAGGCGCCGAAGCTCCCGCGCGTCGTTGCCGTGATCGGCGGCGGCAATACAGCCATCGACGTTGCTCGCTCCGTTCTGCGGCTGGGAGTCAAGCCGATCGTCGTATATCGGCGCACTGAGAAGGAAATGCCTGCCATCGCGTCCGAAGTCGAAGAGGCCAAGAAGGAGAGGATCGAATTTCAGTTCCTCGCAGCTCCAGCGCAGGTTATGCAAAATGGAAATGGCGACATTATCGCACTCGAGTGTCAGAAGATGAAACTCGGCGAGCCGGACTCGTCGGGGCGGCGATCACCGGTTGCAATTCCGAACGAGAAATTTCGCATTGCGGTTTCGGGAGTAATTTCGGCGACGGGAGAAGTTGCCGACTTAAGCTTTGTTCGGAAGGAAAATGACAAAGCCGGATATTTCTCCGCCGGAGACGTCGCGACCGGCCAGGGCACAGTGGCGGCCGCGGTTGGCCACGGGCTGCAGGTGGCGGCGTCGGTCGACTGCTACTTGCGAACTGGAAACCGCGAAGCGGAGCTACCCAACCTGCGGAGCCTCTGGGGACGCAATGTCAATGTTGAGAAAGTCGCGACCGCCGACCTTCTGAATCCCGCATATTTCCATACGCAACCGCATCCAGCCATCACGACAATTCAGCCCAGTCTCCCGCTCACCACCTTCGATGAGATCGTGCAAGGTTTCGACTTGGAGCAGGCGCAGAGCGAGGCACGGCGCTGCTTCTCTTGCGGTACATGCAACGAATGCCTGAACTGCTATTACTGGTGCCCTGATATTGCCGTTCATCGCGAGCCGCAAAATGGTGGTCTCACGGTGGACTCCATGCACTGCAAAGGCTGCGGCATTTGCGTGCAGGAGTGCCCGCGCAGCGCCATGAGCATGGGGGAGGTGCAGCCATGAAAGCTGTCCTGAAGGGGAATAGTGCGGTCGCGCGGGCGGTTGGGATGGTTCGTCCGCAAGTTATCTCCGCCTATCCGATTACGCCCCAGACATCCATCATTGAAGAGCTGGCCGATATGGTGACCAGGGGCCAGCTCGACGCGAAGTTTATCAAAGTCGAATCGGAACACTCGGCCATGGCTGGTTGCATCGCAGCTGCTTCAGTCGGAGCCAGAGTCTTTACCGCGACATCTTCTCATGGCTTGGCCTATATGCACGAAATGTTGCATTGGGCTGCGGGAGCACGCCTGCCCGTCGTGATGGTCAATTGCAACCGTGCGCTCGGTCCCGGCTGGAATCTCTTTGCCGACCAAACCGATTCCTTGTCCCAGCGCGACACGGGATGGATGCAGATCTACTGTGCATCCGCGCAGGAAGTATTCGATACGATCGTGCAGGCGTACGAGGTATCCCAGCGAACGCGGCTTCCTTCCATGGTGATGCTCGATGCTTTTTTTCTGTCGCACACCTATGAAGATATTGAGCTACCCGAACAAGATGTGGTGGACAGATTTTTGAGTCCGTATGCACTCCCGAACCAACTGGATCTGGCACGGCCAACTCTGATGAGTCCGGTTACAGCCGAAGACTATTACATGGAGTATCGCCACAAGATAGCAGTCGCTCATGAACACGCGCTTAGCGAGTGGCAGAAGGCGGACGAGCGCTGGCAAGCCATGACCGGACGAGGCTATGGATTGATCGAGGAGTATCGAAATAGCGACGCTGAGATTGTGTTGGTTGCCAGCAGCACGATTGCGCGTACGGCGCGGGTTGCTATCGACGACCTTCGCACCCGCGGCATCCCCGCCGGCCTGGTCCGGTTGCGAGTTTTTCGGCCGTTCCCTGCGGCGGCCTTGCGCAGCGCTTTTGCCAGCAAGAAGCAGGTGATTGTGCTCGACCGCAATTGCTCCTTTGGACATCACGGAATCTATCACCAGGAGATCAAGTCCGCCCTATTCGACGCGGCCTATTCTCCTCGAGTTCAGGCTCCTCAAGTTCACGGCGTGATTGCCGGGTTGGGCGGTCGCGACGTTACTCCGGAAGATATGAGCGAGATTATCTCGCTGGCGTGGCATAACAAGCTGACGGGGCCGGTTACGTGGTGGGATACATTGACCGAGAAAAAACCGGATTCTGTTTTAGCAGCGGTGTAACGAGGCAACACCTACGAGGCAACATCATGGCTACGATACAGGCGAACGCATACGATCCTCGAAATCTCCGCTTGAGCGATGAGGAGTATCTTCACTCCGGGCACCCGGCGTGTCCCGGTTGCGGCGGCGCGCTGGGCCTGCGCATAGCGCTCAAAGCGCTTGGGGAAAAGACGATCGTCGTCGTCCCCGCTTGCTGTTTTGCTGTCTGTGTTGGATCGTATCCATTCACCGCCTTGAAAGTACCAGTGATCAATGTTGCGTTCGCGACGGCAGCGATTTCCGCCGCCGGTATCCGCGCCGGATTGGACGCTCAGGGGAAAACCGATGTGAACGTGCTGGCCTGGGCAGGTGACGGCGGAACTTTCGATATTGGCTTGCAGTCGTTATCGGGAACGGTCGAGCGCAATGACAACATCATTTACGTTTGCTACGACAACGAAGCCTACATGAATACGGGTATTCAACGCTCCTCAGCGACGCCCTATGGTGCGTGGACCACGACGACGCCGTGGCCTTCTCCGAAGCAAGAGCCCAAGAAGGACATCATCGGCATTCTGGCCGAACACCGGATTCCCTATGCCGCAACTGCATCGATTGCGTTTCCGGAGGACTTTACGCGGAAGTTGGCGAAGGCGAAATCCATGCCAGGCACCAAGTTCCTGCACCTTTGGGTCTCGTGCCCCACGGGACACAAGAGTGAGGAGCGTTTCTCGGTCCGGATCGCGCGCCTAGCGGTTGAAACCGGCGTCTTCCCGCTCTATGAAGTTGAAAACGGAATCCGCTATACGATTAATCGCGAACCATCGTTCAGCGACGTGAAGGAATATCTTGATCTGCAAGGACGATTCCGCCATCTGACCGAGCAGCAAATTGGGACCATACAAAGCAATCTCAAATACGAATGGAAGCGTTTGCGAGGAAAGGTCCGACTCGGAAACGAACTGGAGCAAGAAGACCGGCGCTGAGGGCATGGCGATGGGCGGCTCAGTGCGCGGCCAATTAGAAACTGTTCTAGACTTGAAGCATATGCCTTGCATTGAAAAACTCCTTCTCAGCGGAAACGAGGCTGTGGCTTCAGCTGCGCTCGATGCCGGTATCACGCTAGGAACCGGGTATCCCGGAACGCCCTCCACAGAAATCCTCGAACACTTCGACCAACTAGGAGGACATGCGCAGTGGGCCCCGAATGAGAAGGTCGCGCTGGAGGTCGCCATAGGCGTTGCCATTGCCGGCGGCCGCTCCCTCGCGACCATGAAGCATGTCGGCCTCAACGTGGCCGCTGATCCCTTCTTTACCGTTGCCTACATGGATGTAAAAGGAGCGCTGGTGATCGTTTCAGCCGACGATCCCGGCATGGCCTCGAGTCAAAACGAGCAGGACAATCGCCATTACGCGCGAGCGGCGGGTGTTGCGATGTTCGAGCCCTCCGATTCGCAAGAAGCATACGATTTCACGCTGCAGGCGATTGCCGCTTCCGAGCGATGGCACGCTCCCGTGCTTCTGCGCCTCACGACGCGCGTTTGCCACTCGAAGACGCTCGTGCAGCGTGCTGCGAAGAATTCCGTGCCACCGCCGCTACCTCTGCACTGGAAGCCTGATCTGAAAACGCAAGTCATGATTCCAGCGTACGCGCGTCCGGCGCACCATCGCCTGCGCGCAAGACTCGCGGAGATGGCTGAATGGAATGAGCAGCACGGCCCCAATCAAATCATCGACGGCCCGGCCGATCTCGGAATCATAACCTCCGGTATTTCTTACCAGCACGTGCGCGAGGCAGCGCCAGAGGCGAGGGTTTTGAAACTCGGCATGACCTACCCGCTGCCGATCGAGATGATGCGCAGGTTCGCCCAAGGAGTGAAACGCTGCTTGGTGGTCGAAGAAGGCGATCCCTTCCTGGTCGAGAATGCCCGGATGGCCGGCATCACGGTAGAAGATAAGCCGTCCATGTATCGCTTCGGCGAACTCAACGTTCCTCGGGTGCGCCGCATCCTCGCCAACGACACCTCGCCCGAACCGGCACCGGTTCCGGGCAAGCCGCCTGAACTGTGTCCCGGCTGCCCACATCGCACCGCGTTCAGCGCGCTAAAGGATCTCGATACAATCGTCTCTGGCGACATCGGTTGCTATACCCTCGGAGTGCTCCCGCCGTTTGAGGCATTGCACATCTCGGTTTGTATGGGCGCATCCATCGGAGTAGCTCTCGGCCTGCGTCACACTCTCCCGCCTGAGGAAGCAAAACGAGTCGTGAGCGTGATCGGCGACAGCACCTTTGTTCATACTGGAATTCCCGGTATCGTCGAGATGGTTTACAACCCGCCGCCCACCGGACACGTGGTAATGATTCTCGACAACGGCATCACAGCGATGACCGGCCTGCAAGAGAATCCCTCAACTGGCCGCGCACTGAATCACAGCCATACAGGAAAGATCGTGTTGGAAGAGTTAGTGCGTTCGCTCGGCGTTCCCAACGTCCACGTCATCGACGGAGTCACGGATCCGAAAGGCCTAGAGCGTTTGCTCGAAGACGCCATCGCGAAGCCGGAGCTCTCGGTGATCATCAACCGGCGTACCTGCCTGCTGGCCACCAAGTTGATCAAGGAATATGAGAGGTGTTATGAGCTGCAGCCGAGTCACTAACGTTGTGATTGCGGGCTTGGGAGGACAAGGTGTGCTGAGAGCGTCCGACATCCTTGCCGACGTAGCCTTTGCCGCCGGACTGGATGTCAAGAAAAGCGAAGTACACGGCATGAGCCAGCGCGGTGGATCGGTTGCCAGCGACGTGCGCTTCGGCGAACACGTCTATAGTCCCATGGTTCCGGAAGGCGAGGCGGACTATCTCGTGGTTGTTTCTTCCGATCAGGTTCCGGTGAATCGCCACATTCTCAAGAGCTCGGGAACGTTGATCGAGCCGGGGCAGTTCAACCTCGAACATCTTCGCAATAAGAAGAGTGTGAATGTGGCTTTGCTCGGCGCCTTGAGCCGTCACCTCGAATTTTCCGGTGACGTTTGGATGGAAGCCCTCCGCCGTAATTTTCCGGAAAAGCTGTTGCAACCGAACATCGACGCGTTCCATCTCGGCAGCCGGGCCGAATCATCACCGGAGTGAAGCTGGAATCGCAACCCAATACCTATGTGGCGTCCTTTGTTGCGACCATCGGTACACGCGTCGGACCAACGTCACAGCGCTGACATTCGTGAAGCGTTTGCATGAAATCGTTGGTGCTGGTGCCGGGAGGGGGAGTCGAACCCCCAAGGACCGAAGTCCGGCGGATTTTGAGTCCGCTGCGTATCGCAGTATAGCTATGATAATAAAACGTTTATATTCAACGAGGCGTGAAAGTGTGTAAGTAAATGTGTCGGTCTTGAACGGTTTTCACCGGTTAGTTCGCAACGAGAACCTCGCGACGGCGCGCAGGTGCCATCATGTACCTCACACCGAGGTCACGCGCCACGAAACAGAATGAGTCCCAGTACATGTCGAGCGCTCCGGATCAGACGAGTCTATAATCCGGAATAGACGGGACATTAATCCGAACTAGACGGAGCCTTTACCCGGCATGGACGATACCGATCACGCGCTCTTCCCTCGCTTTTCCGCCGAACTGGTGGCTACCGCGCTCAAGGACACGCCGGTTGTCATGGTTACGGGTCCGCGTCAGTGTGGCAAGACCACATTGGTTCGCGATTTGGTCGCGGGCAAACGCGAATTCATCACCATGGACGACGACACAGTTCTGGCTGCAGCGCGCAGCGATCCAACTGGGGTGGTGCGCGCTCTTGACCGAACAACGATTGACGAAGTACAGCGAGTGCCCGACCTTCTCCGGGCTATCAAGAAGTCAGTGGATGATGATCGCCGGCCCGGCCGGTTTCTGTTGACGGGCTCAGCCAATATTCTCACTCTGCCACAGGTCTCAGAGAGTCTAGCCGGCCGCATGGAGATCGTGAGCCTTCTGCCCCTCTCACGGGCTGAAATTCGAGGCAAGAAGCCGGGCTTCCTCAAAGCAGCGTTCGATAGCAAGCTTGGCAAACCTGCGGAGCCAATGATCGGCAAAGACCTAGTACAAGCCGTGTTGATTGGTGGCTATCCCGAAATGCTGCGGCGTGAAGATCCGAAACGACGCCAGACATGGGCACGCGATTATGTAAGAGCCATCGTGCAGCGGGATGTGCGCGAGGTTGCCGACGTGGAAAAACTCGACCAAATGCCGCGTCTTCTACAGGTTCTTGCCCACCATTCTGGCCAGCTCACCAATTTCACGCAGATAGGCGGCCAAGTTGGGTTTGACGACAAGACCACAAGGAAATACGTGGCCATCCTCGAGCAGTTGTTTCTCGTTCGTCGGGTAGAACCGTGGTTTCGGAACCAGTTGAAGCGTCTGGTAAAGACTCCCAAGCTGCATTTCCTTGACTCCGGCCTGCTCGGCGCACTCTTAGGAGCTAGTGT